>CAJUOK010000014.1:34283-45932 GCA_910588015.1 uncultured Christensenellaceae bacterium
CGTTCCCTATAATGAAAATAGTTCAGTTTTTTAAAAAGCGTCCTATTTTCGGAGCGATAATCACAGTGCTGTTAGTCGCAGGTATTTATATAGCTATATATCTTCCGATGGCGCTCAATATGCCTGATATAAATGGCTCGGAGATGGGAAGCGGAGCCGTGGACGGCGGAGGCGAAAATACTTCCGCAGGGGATTTGTATGCGACAATGTTGCCGTCTATCGCGCCTATAGGCAGATGTTTTTATCACACTTACTTGCTTGCTCAGTCTATGACTGTCGGTGGAGTAAAAGCCTTTGGATACGCAATGGCGTTTATTGGTATCGTTGCGGTATTGGCGGCGTTGGGCACTTTGCTTGCAATGTGGCAGTTCAAGCGTATATCGCAAGGCGTATACGAGAACAACGGCTCAACCGCATCATCGAAGAAACAAGGCGAAGTCAAGCAAGCCTCGCTCAAAAAAGCGCTTATCAGAAAGGAGTTTTCAAGCATACTGAGGTCTAGTAATTTGCTAATACAAAGCGGAATGATGGTTATTCTGCCTCCTATACTCATATTTTTCTTGGGTACGATACAGGTCAAGGCAACCAATTCGTTCGTTGCGATTGCGGTAGCCGAGTTGATTATCAAGCTTATGACAAGTTCTAATACCATAAGTATACTTGCAGTGTCAAGAGACGGCGAGGGGGCGTTGATAGCAAAGACAATGCCTATAAGCGCCGAACAAATACTTTGGTCGAAAATTTTCGTCGGTTTTGTATTTTCTGCTATAACGGTGACTCTTTCTACGGTGGCGCTTGCGTTCGTCGGCGGAGTAAACGTGTTGCAAGTGTTGGGATTTTTCCTTTCCAATATTCTTTACGCTTGGGCGGTCAACAGATTTTGCGTCTATCGCGACCTTAAAAAACCCAGAGTGCATTGGAAAAATATCCAAGAAATTATCAAAAATAATTTTTCAAGCGTAATACCTATGTTATTGGCGTTTATTCCGGGACTTTTGGTAATGGGACCGACAATGGTTTTCGGGCTTGTCCTGTCTAATCTCAATACTTATGCAATCGGCGCTATATATATCGCGACAACCTTATTGATAAGCGGAGTATATTATGCAATAGTCAAGTTGACAACCAAAAACAACGTCGAAGAATTGTGGGATAGGATAGAATAACCATTCGATTGACAAAAGCAAACGATTGTGCAATAATCTGTGTATGAAGTATTTAGCGATAGATTTAGGCGACGCTCGCACGGGCATAGCGATAAGCGAAAGCGGCATTATAGCCAACGGTTTGGAGACGTATAAAAGAGTAGGGCTTCAGAAGGATTTGCAATATATTGCGGACTTGGCGAATAATTATAAAATAGACGTCGTGGTTTTCGGTTTACCTTTGAATATGGACGGCACTTTCGGCGACAGAGCGGAAAAGACCAAGGCTTTTGCAGAAAAATTGCAGCCGCTTATAAAAGCTAGGATAGATTACGAGGACGAAAGACTTACCTCTGTAACTGCCGAAGAAATGCTTATCGAAGGAGGAGTGCGGCGTGATAAGCGAAAGAAGGTAATAGATAAAATAGCCGCTACGATAATATTGCAAGATTATCTCAACAGACTTTAAAATACAGGCAACTCATACGGGTTGCCTGTTAAATTTTGTTTTATCGAATTTTATGTGCGGCGATTTCCTTGCAAAATAAAAATAAATAATATAATATTATTATGTAATACAACACATTTCGGAGGTAGTTATGTCAGGACATAGCAAATGGGCGAATATTAAGAATAAAAAGGGCAAAAGCGACGCGAAAAGAGCTAGCGTATTTACCAAGATTGGCAGAGAGATTGCCGTTGCGGTTAAGCAAGGCGGTCCCGACCCCAATTCCAACGCAAGATTGAGAGACGTCATCGCCAAGGCGAAAGCAAATAATATGCCCAACGATAATATAGAAAGAGGTATTAAAAAAGCTAGCGGCGAGCTTAACGCCGTCAATTACGAAGAAAATATTTACGAAGGCTATGCGGCAGGCGGCGTGGCTGTCATTGTGGAAACTTTGACCGACAATAAGAACCGTACCGCAGGAGACATACGTCACCATTTCGATAAATGCGGCGGCGCTATGGGTACGAGCGGTTGCGTGTCTTATATGTTTGAGACAAAAGGCGTTATTGTCGTCGACGGCGAGGGAGTAGACGAAGATACCGTTATGATGATTGCGCTGGATTGCGGAGCCAACGACATACAGAGCGACGAAGAAGTATTCGAAATATATACCGACCCAAATTCTTTGGGCGAAGTCAGAGAGGCTTTGGAGAAAGAAGGCAGTCTCAAAATTTTGTCCGCGCAAGTTGACAGAATACCTAGCAACACTGTCAAACCCGATAAGGACGCTGAAGCGAAAGTGCTCAAACTTTTGGATATGTTGGAAGACAACGACGACGTTCAGAACGTCTATCACAATGCAGAACTCGACGAAGAAGAGGATGAAGACTGATAAAAGAGGTCAATTATGGAAAATATGCAACAGGTTTGTTCCAAGGTAAGGAACGCTACATATAAACTGTCTCTATACGACGCAGCCGCGAAAAACGACATACTTATGGCTGTCGCAGATAAGATAGAGCAAAATAAAGAGAATATAAAAAAGATAAACGCTATAGATATCCAAAACTCCAAAGGAAAGTTGTCAGAAGCAATGATAGACAGACTTACTTTGACGGACGCCCGCATTGCGCTTATGGCGGAAGGCGTAAGACAGGTTGCGGCGCTCGACGACCCCGTTGGAAAGGTTGTCAGAGAGTGGAAAGTCGAAAGCGGTTTGGAAATCAAAAAGGTCAGAGCGCCTCTCGGCGTTATAGGCGTTATCTACGAGTCGCGACCCAACGTTACGGTAGACGTGGCAAGTCTTTGTATTAAGTCGGGCAACGGAGTAATTTTAAAAGGCGGAAAAGAGGCTATCAATACCAACAGAGTTTTATTTGAGATAATTCAAGAGGCTATCGGAAGTCTTGGACTCGATAAAGATATAGTAGGATTTGTCGACAACGTGGACAGGCAGGCGACATATGAAATGTTGCAGCAGGCTAAATATATAGACGTAATAATTCCCAGAGGCAGCGATAATCTCAAAAAATTCGTTTTGACTAATTCGCAGATTCCTGTTATAGCGTCTTCGGGAGGCAACTGTCACGTCTATATCGAAAAGACGGCGGACCTCGATATGGCAAAGAGAATTGTATACAATGCCAAAATGCAGAGAGTGTCGGTATGCAACGCGCAGGAGCAGTTGTTGGTCGACGAAGCTATTGCGGAGAAATTTTTGCCCGATATGCTCAAGACTTTGCAAGACGGCGGTTGCAAGATTATAGGCGATAGCGTTGTTCAACAATATGCGACCGACGTAATTCCCGCAACCGAAGACGATTATAAGACGGAGAGAGAAGATTATTACCTTACTGTAAAAGTCGTCAAAGATTATAAAGAAGCTATTGAAAGAATCAATGCCAACGGCACAAAGCATAGCGAAGCTATAGTGTCAAAAGACGAAACCGTTATGAAGATTTTTACGACGGCGGTTGACGCAGGATGCGTATATACCAATGCTTCGACAAGATTTACGGACGGATTTGAGTTTGGATTCGGAGCGGAAATCGGTATATCAACTCAAAAATTACACGCGAGAGGACCGTTGGGATTGGAACAGCTTACAAGCGAAAAGTACGTTGTTACGGGACACGGCGAAATCCGCAAATGATAATTTTAGGCATAGACCCCGGGCTTGCTATTGTCGGTTACGGAGTGATTGAAGCGCAGAAGGGAGCTTTTCGTCCTATAGACTGCGGAGTTATCAACACTCCCAAAGAAGATAAAGTGCCAGTGAGATTGACCAAGATATACGACGGTATGATATCGCTTATTGAGAAATTCAAGCCCGACTGTATAGCTATAGAAGAACTGTTTTTCAACACCAATATTACTACGGGTATAAACGTCGCGCAAGCCAGAGGCGTAATTCTGTTGGCGTGTCAGCAAAAGGCGCTTAAGATGTATGAATATACGCCGTTGCAAATAAAGCAGGCGCTGACAGGATACGGAAAAGCCGAGAAGAAACAAATTCAGTTTATGGTCACGAGACTTCTCAACTTAAAGGCTGTTCCAAAGCCGGACGACGCCGCAGACGGTCTTGCCGTGGCGCTTACGCACGGACAGACTGCGAGAATGGGCGGTCTTTTCGGAATAAGATAGCAAGTATGCGATTTATCGACAAACAAGAATACGATTAAGAGAAAGTACGACAACGACGTATCAATATAAGGAACAATATGTATTATTCGATTACCGGCAAAGTGATTTTTTATGAAGAAGGCAAAGTTGTGTTGGAAAACAACGGCATTGCTTACGAACTGGGAGTGTCGGCAAATACGCTGTCGGTTTTTGCGAAAAAAGGCGAAATTGTCACGGCGTATACGTATTTGAAAGTTGCAGAAGACGAAATGAGTCTTTACGGTTTTTACAGCAAAGAAGAAAAGGCTATGTTTATCAATTTGATAAGCGTAAGCGGAGTGGGTCCGAAGACGGCGTTGCAGATACTTTCGGGTATTGATTTGCAAAGACTTGCGATTGCCATTGTCAACGGAGATTCCAAGACGCTTTCCAAAGTCAAAGGGCTTGGCAAAAAGACTGCCGAGCGAATTATCCTAGAACTTAAAGAAAAGATAGCTCAAGTGGGCGGCGGAGACGACGGCGACAGCTTCTTTGGATTGCTAGGCGGCGAAGACAATTCAAAAGACGAGGTTGTCAACGACGCGGTATTGGCTTTGGTATCATTGGGAATTCCCAAGACAGATGCAGTGAAAGCAGTTGCCGTAGCAAGAAGCAAAACAGATAAATTAGAAAATATCATAACGTTGGCATTAAGGAGCTTTGATAGGTAATGGAATTTTTTGACGACGAAGAGAGGTTTATGTCCTCTATGCAGGGGGCGAACGAAAGCGATAGCGAAAATTCGCTCAGACCAAAAAGTATGTCCGATTACGTCGGTCAAGATAAAATCAAAGAAAATCTCGAGATTTATATCAAAGCTGCGGTAGCCAGAGACGAAGCATTGGACCACGTTTTATTGTACGGACCTCCGGGACTCGGTAAAACGACGTTGGCGCATATAATAGCCGGAGAAATGGGTTCTCAAATAAGAATCACGTCGGGACCTGCAATAGAAAAAGCGGCGGACCTTGCAGCCATATTGACAAATCTCAATGAAAAAGACGTGTTGTTTATAGACGAAATCCATCGCCTTAACCGCAACGTAGAAGAAGTGCTTTATCCCGCTATGGAAGATTATGCGCTTGATTTTATGGTGGGAAAAGGTCCTAGCGCGCGAAGCATAAGACTTTCTCTTCCCAAGTTTACATTGATAGGAGCTACGACAAGGGCGGGTATGCTTACTTCGCCGCTCAGAGACAGATTCGGCGTGAATTGCAGATTGGAAATGTATACGCCTAAAGAGCTTGCTAGCATAGTTAAAAGAAGCGCAGGATTGCTCAATGTAGAAATAACGGAGGACGGGGCGTACGAAATCGCGAGACGAAGCAGAGGCACTCCGAGAATCGCCAACAGAATTCTCAAGAGGGTTAGGGATTACAGCGAAGTGCTTGCCGAAGGCGTTATAGACGCTAAAGTCGCGGATATAGCTCTCGGAAAAATGGAAATCGACAAACTCGGACTTGACAATATCGACCGTAAAATAATTATGACGATAATCGACAAGTTCAACGGAGGTCCGGTAGGACTTGATACTTTGGCGGCTTCGATAGGAGAGGATTCGGGGACGATAGAAGATGTGTACGAACCCTATCTAATGCAAATTACATTTATTGCCCGTACGCCGAGAGGACGTATATGTTTGCCCGACGCTTATGCGCATTTTGGAAGAAAAGTCAATCAGTCGGCATACGAACAGCTGTCTATGCTTGACGTTAACGGAGATAAATAAATGAAGACAAGCGACTTTTATTACGACTTGCCTCAAGAGCTTATCGCGCAAACGCCAATCGAACCGAGAGATTCGTCGCGTATGTTGGCGTATTGCAAAGAGAGCGGTAAAATCGAGCATAGACATTTTTTTGATATAATTGATTATCTAAAAAGCGGAGATGTGTTGGTAATCAATAATACCAAGGTCATACCCGCGAGAATTTTTGCCACCAGATTGCCGCGTACAGATAAGACTGTCGAGAAAAATACCGAAGTTTTGTTGCTCAAAAGAAAAGAATATGACGTTTGGGAATGTATTACCCGTCCTGCAAAAAAACTCAAGATAGGAACAAAGCTTGATTTTCAGGCTATGACGGGCGAAGTCGTAGGTTTTGGAGAAGAGGGAATAAGGTATATTAAATTTCAATTCGAAGGCGTTTTCGAAAATATTCTCGAAGAGATTGGAAATATGCCGCTGCCGCCTTATATAACTCAAAAACTTGAGGATAAAAGCAGATATCAGACGGTATACGGAAAAATCGACGGCTCTGCTGCCGCTCCCACTGCGGGATTGCATTTTACGCCGCAATTGTTGGAAAAAATAGAAAGTATGGGCGTAAAAATCGCAAAAGTGCTTTTACACGTCGGTCTCGGCACATTTCGTCCCGTAAAAGAAGACGATTTGCTCAATCACAAAATGCACAGCGAGTATTACGAAATTGACGACATTAACGCCAAGATAATAAACGACGCTTTGCAAGACGGAAGACGCGTTATCTGCGTGGGTACAACCTCTGTGAGAGTTGTGGAAAGCGCTTCGGACGACAGCGGATTTGTAAAAGCGCAAAAGGGAAATACTTCGATTTTTATTTACCCAGGATATAAATTCAAAGTTGTCAAAGGCTTGATAACAAACTTCCATTTGCCCGAGTCTACGTTGATAATGCTTGTCAGCGCATTTATCGGTAGGCAAGAAACGTTGAATTTGTATAAGACGGCTGTTGAGGAGAGGTATAGATTTTTTTCATTCGGAGATGCGATGATGATTGTATAAACGGCGCAATACTATGTCGAACTTGCATTTTGCCTTGGTCGTGTACGTCAATGTACACTCCCTGCGGTCAAATCCGCATTCTCCTTGTCTTGCTTGATTCTCCAATCATCATTCTTTCTCCCGTAAAACTGCGGGATTGTAATCTTGTCTATAAGGTGCGTAATGCTCACGCCTCATTGATATTTTGGTTTCTAGACGAGCAGTCTTGCTCTTTGTAAAAGCGAAACGAATGAATATAATTTAATTATAAAAGGATATATATGGAAAATTTTAAATACGAAGTGATAAAAGTATGCAAGCAATCGGGAGCGAGAGTTGGGAGATTTACTACGCCGCACGGCGTAATAGATACGCCCGTATTTATGCCTGTCGGTACCAACGCTACGGTCAAGGCTCTCACGCCGAAGGACGTCGAAGACGCCAAGGCTCAGATAGTGTTGGCAAATACTTATCATTTGTATTTACGTCCGGGCGCTGACTTGGTGGAAAAGGCGGGCGGTCTTCACGATTTTATGAATTGGCATAAGCCTATTTTGACGGACAGCGGCGGATTTCAAGTCTTTTCTCTTTCTAAAATGCGCAAGATAACGTCTGAAGGCGTAACTTTTTCTTCATATATCGACGGTTCAAAGCATTTTATGGGACCGGAAGAATCTATCGTCGTACAAAACAAACTTGGGGGAGATATAATAATGGCTTTCGACGAGTGTACCGACGGCGAGACCGATTATAAGTATGCAAAGAGCGCTATGAATAGAACGTTGGACTGGCTTGCAAGGTCTGTCAAGGCTCACAAAAACCCAAATCAAATGCTATTTCCTATAATTCAAGGAAATATGTATGCCGACTTGCGCGTTGAAAGCGCAAAGAGAACTATCGAATTTGCCAAATGCGGATTTTCAATCGGCGGGCTTTCGGTGGGCGAACCTAAACCGGTTATGTACGAAATGCTTGATATTTTGAGAGAATATTATCCCGAAAATCAGCCTAGGTATCTTATGGGAGTGGGGTCTCCCGACTGTTTGGTCGAGGGCGTGATGAGAGGAATTGATATGTTTGATTGCGTATTGCCTACAAGAATGGCGCGCAACGGTTCTGCCTTTACAAAATACGGAAATCTTACTGTGCGCAACGCGGCTTTTAAAGAAGATTTTTCGCCTGTCGACAGCGAGTGCGACTGTTATTGCTGCCGCAATTTTTCGCGCGCTTATATACGGCATCTTATCAATTCCGGAGAAATATTGGGAGGAAAGCTTCTTTCTATTCACAATATAAGATTTTTGACGAAACTTATGGAAGATATGAGAAACGCAATAATGGAAGACAGGTTTGGAGATTTTTATAAAGAATTCACTTCTCAATATACGTGGGGACACGGCGGAGAAAAACCGTCTAAATCAAGCGCGCGAATTAAATAGTTGGGATTTTTGATTAAATAACTGTAAAATGTATATAAAATATCAAAATTACCCAACAAATCGCTTGTAATTGTATAGTAAATAAGGTAAAATTAATTAGATATTAAATTGTTGGCTCGTTAACGGTCGGCAGTGAAAAAAATAGTTAAGGAGCAATTATGAATTTATTTAGTTTATTGAGCGCAGACGAAAACGGCGGAGGATTGTTCGGCGGTTCCAGTTGGGTTATGATAGTAGTGCTCATCGTATTGATGGTCGTTATGTTTGCAGTATCTATTATCCCGCAAAAAAAGCGTCAGAAAAAAGCGCAGGAAATGATGAATAGCATCACCGTAGGTACAAAGGTAAAGACCATAGGCGGTTTTGTGGGAGAAATTAAGAAAGTTGACAACGTAGCGGGTACTTTTACCCTCGACATCAGCGCAAACGGCGACGGAAGTATGACCGTTCTTATTGATAAGTCGGCAATCTATACCGTATTGCAAGCAGTACAAACGCCAACGGGCGAAACAACGCTTCACGAGAAAAGCGCTCCCGAAGTTGTCGCTATGGACGATATAGAGGCTGACGCAGAAGCTGCGCAAAAGAAAGCGGAGAAAAAAGGAAAAAAGAGCGACGCTCAACCGTCTGAAAATTTGGGCGATAGTTTGGAGAAGACCGATAATAACACGCTTCTCAAAGATTAATAAAATTAGATAGACGCCGATAAAACGGCGTTTATTTTTTACATTATTATATGAACAAATGTTTGCTTATTTAAGATAATATATGGTATAATAAACATAAGGAGCGAGTATGCGAGATATATGGAATCCTTGGCACGGTTGCAGAAAGTGCAGCGAGGGCTGTCAAAACTGTTATATGTATTATCTTGATTCGATACACGGCAATTATAAAAGTTCTGAAATTGTCAAGACGGGCAATATGTATTATCCGCTTTCGCGCAATAGGCAAGGCGGTTTTGCCGTGCATAGCGGCGAGATGTTGAGAGTGTGTATGACGTCTGACTTTTTTATAGAAGAAGCCGACGCTTGGCGAGACGAGGCGTGGGACGTTATATATCAAAGACCCGACGTCAAGTTTTTTCTTTTGACCAAGCGACCGCAACGCGTTGCCGAATGTTTGCCCGACGATTGGGGAGACGGCTGGGAAAACGTATTTTTCAACGTTACTTGCGAAAATCAACTTCGCGCCGACGAGCGTATTCCGATAATGCATTCGCTTCCGTTTAAGCACAAAGGCATTATGACTGCGCCGCTGTTGGGAGAAATATCCATTGCCGAATATCTCAAAGAAGGGCAGATAGAGCAGGTCATTTGCGGTGGAGAAAATTATCGAGGGGCAAGAGAATGCCGCTATGAATGGGTAAAGCGTTTGCGCGACGAATGCGTCGAAGCCGACGTGTCGTTTGCTTTTGTCGGCACAGGCAATAATTTTGTCAAAGACGGCAAAGTCTTGCGCCGTAACGACGTAACCGAAAAAGCCAAAGCTGCTTTTGATTTAAAGCTGTCTTATGTGGGGAAACCTATAAAATTTAAGTTGACGGATAGACTTGGACTTGAAATTGACGAAAGCTGTTATGCGCCGATATTTAAAAATTGCTGCGCCGATTGCGGAAACCGTCCGGTTTGCGGTGGCTGTTCTCAATGCGGTAAATGCGACCGTTAAAAAACTAAAGTATCTTAGGCTCATAAACTTATTTGTCGCGCCATATATTATTCAATAGGAGGATAGTATATGGCTATAAAGATAAATAAAAGAGATTTTTTGGAGATGTTTTTGGGAACGCTGTTTTCGGTGATTCTTTCGCTTTTGGCTGTTATCATTTTTGCGATTATAGTAAAATACGCCAATCTTTCAACCAAAGCTGTGCAAATCACTAATATATTTCTCAAAATATTCAGTATATTTTTCGGCACGTTGATTGCTTTTAAATCGGGAAAAAGGGGACTGTTCAAAGGCTGTATCGTCGGATTGTTTTTTGCCTTGGCTTCTTATTTGATATTTTCTCTAATCAACGGTTCGTTCGTATTAAATCCGTTGACGGCGTTCGATATATTGGGCTGTCTGATAGCCGGACTGTTGAGCGGAGTTTTTGCGGTAAATATTAGACGGGAAAAATAATTTGACATAATTTGCGAGATATTGTATAGTTATATTGTTACCTTACGGCGTAAATTTTTATTACTAAAGGAAGCAAATAAATGTATAAAGAAGATTTTAAAGAACTAATAAATAATCAACTAGCATTATGTAATGAAATCAAAGAAAAGAAGGCTAGCGAAGAAGATATCGCGAAATTTAGAGAAAACGATAAAAAGATTTTGGCGGAATTTTCTATAAATCTTAACGATACTATCGATTATTATAATCAATGTAACGCGGATGAATTATCTTTGTTATCCATACTTATTATAGATTTAACAAATCACTTTCGCTCAAATGAACTAGTTAATTGCTTTGAAAAAAGAATTGCTAAATTGGAAGATAAATTATTGAAAAAGTGTTTGGAAAATGAACTTGACTTTATCAAAAGTTCATTAAATATTTAATTTACTATATAATATTGATAAAATATAAAAAAGAATCTAAACAAATACTTGCAAAAAAATTGAGTTTATAATATTATATAAGTAACAAAATTTTACGCTATAATGGAGAGTATATGAAACATATTAACAGTATCGTAACAAATTCTATGAAAAAGCAAGGCAATATCGGTTGCGGCGAATGTCAGTCGAGCTGTCAATCGGCTTGCAAGACATCTTGCACCGTAGGCAATCAAAGCTGTAAAAACCGCGATGAAAAAATCAACGCAACAAGAAAGCCGTTGATATAATCGCCGATAATGGTACACGCTTTTAGATTCGATTATCACGGCAATACGTATCATTTTTTATGGGACAATGAAAGCGGCAGTCTGCACAACGTGGACCGAGTCGCTTTTTTGTATGCAAAAAAAAGATACGGACAAGCCTTGATAGACGAAGAAGAAAAAGAATTTTTGTCAATACCGCAAATCCAATTGCAAGAATTGCAACAAGAGTTTGACGAATTGGAAAACGCGGGGGCTATAAATACTCCTTGCGTTACTTTTGCAAAAAAGAAAAGAACCGGGGAAATCAAAGCGCTTTGTCTTCATATATGCAACGATTGCAATCTTCGCTGTCAATACTGCTTTGCCGACGAGGGGACATATCACACAACAGA
>CAJUOK010000015.1 GCA_910588015.1 uncultured Christensenellaceae bacterium
CGATATGTATTACATTTTGAGCAATACGCTTTACAAGATAGATTATACAAACAAGAAAGCTGTTGCGCAGAAGTTGAGCGAGGACGCTATTTCTACTTCTTGGCTTACGCGTTCGGTGTTGGGTAATTATCTATATTATATAGACAATACCTACAACTATATGTACAGAGTCGATTTGAAGTCGTTTGTAGGCGAAGATAACAATTACGTCTTTGCAAAGGGAGAAGTTGTTAGCGGAACACGCAAAGCTACGCTTGCAAAAGACGACGAGGATAAAATAGTTATCACTTATGTAGCCGACGATGCAAACGAAGAAGGCGTTAAGTATTATCAGATACCTAAGTTTATGACTCAAGACGATGCGCAGAAATTTGCCGAAGCTATTTATGAAGAAGAGGACGATAAATAAAAAGCTATCGATATTAAAATCAAGCGACGTTATTCAACGTCGCTTTTTTGCTCCTACTTATAAGTTTGAAAAAATACGAACCGATAGTAATTTGCTATCGGTTCGTTTATTGTATCTTGTCTTGTTTTAAAGCGTTATCGTAACTTTATTGAGGTTGCGGGGAGTGTCTACGTTGAGTCCTTTTGCAAGTCCTATATTGAGCGCAAGCAAGCTTACGGCAGTTCCGTAAAGCACGGGAGCTTCGAGCGTGTCGGCGTCGGGCATAACGATTGCGTTTTGAGCGCAGTCAAGCACTTCGGGGATATTTCCGAATACCGTCAAATTTGCCCCGAGTCCTTTAATTCTTTGAGCCATAGATATAAATTCCGCGTCAAAGTTGCCTTTTGGAGCAAGCATTATCACGTTTGCTTTGTCGTCTAGCAAAGAAAGCGGACCGTGCATAAAGTTGGCGGAAGAATAAGAACGGTTAAACAAATAACAGCACTCCGTCAGTTTGAGCGCGCATTCGTCGCCGGTGCCTAGCATAGTTCCGCGAGAAAGTACGATAAAATTGTTGAGTTTGTGCAAATTCTTTGCCACGTCTGCTATTTTGCCGTTGAGGTCGAGAATTTCTTTAATTCTGTCAGCCAAAGCTTCGTAATTCGCCGAGAAGTCGCCTTTGAGCGCGTCTGTGAGCATATACAGCGCAAACAGCTCGCCAATATAAGTCTTCGTGGCTGCAACGCTCTTTTCTTCTTCTACGTCCATAAAAAGGTGGAAATCGCATTGCTTTGCAACAGGACTGTCGGCGTTATTGGTGACGGCAATAGTCATTGCGCCGTTTTTGATTGCTTTTTCCATAACGGCAACGGTGTCTTTGGACATTCCGCTTTGGGAGATGATGACCATACAGGTGTTTTTCATATCTGCGTCGCAGTCGTATACGGTAGTAAGCGAAGGATGATATTTTCCTACTTTAATGCCTGTCAAAAGCGGACAAACGAAAGAAAATACAGTTGCGGCATTGTCGGAAGTACCTCTTGCCATAGTAATTATATTTGTTATGCCTTTGTCCTTAAAAGCCTTATAGATTGCGGGAAGTACCGGTTTGCAAGCGGCTACGGTGCGCTTCATCATAGTAGGTTCGCTGAAAATTTCTTGTTGCATCAATGTGGTCATATTACACCTCTGTTTATTTTTACTTGTGCGTATTGCTTTGTTTTGCAAACGCGCGACTTCTATATTATGATTATATCATATTTTTAGATGGCGGGCAATCTAATTATCTCCATATTATATGCGATTTAGATTCGTTGCTTGCATATTAATTTTAATGCAAAAGAGAATTTACGAATTGCTCTGCCATTCGTCCCGACTTTACGCCGTTGCGTATCGCCCAAGTAAGAGCCTTTTTGTCGAGAACGCAGTCTTCGATGTCCAAATTCATACGTTTTGCCAATTCGTGTACGATATTGAGGAATTCCTGTTGGTCGGGAGACGGGTAATAAATCGAAAGTCCGAATCGAGCGACCAAGGACAGCTTTTCGTTTTTGGTATCGGATTTATGAAGTTCGTCCATTGGGTCGATGTCGTTGCCGTCGCTGTAATGTTCTTTTATCAAATGTCTGCGGTTGGAGGTTGCGTAAATAAGCACATTGTCGGGTTTTACTTCCAACCCTCCGTCTATGATTGCCTTAAAGTATTTGTATTCCACTTCAAAGTCGTCAAAGGACAGGTCGTCAAGATAAAGTATATATTTATAGTTGCGCGACGATATTTTGCTTATCAAATCGCTGATATGCATAAATTGGTGTTTATAAAGCTCTATTACTCTCAAGCCTTTGTCATAATATTCGTTGATAAGCGCTTTTATCGTAGAGGATTTTCCTGTTCCCATATCGCCGTAAAGCAAGACGTTGTTGGCTTTTTTACCTTCGAGAAAAGCATTTGTATTCTGCAAGACTTTATCTTTTTGCAATTGATAGCCTACTAGGTCGTCGAGACGTTTTTTATCCATACAGGAAATGGGTACAAGCTTTGCGCTTCCATCTCTGTCGACCACTCTGAACGCTTTGTTAAGTCCCAGTTCTCCCACGCCGTAATCGCAATAAAAGTTTTCCACGCATTCCAAAAAAGCTTTTGTGGTATTGCATTTCTTAAGTTTATCGGTGAAATCCGCAATAATTCTCGCGTACGGCAATTGAGATTCGGTTGTCGCGCTTTTGAAATTTTTAAGCAAGTTGGCGCTGTTATCGACGGTAGGCAACGACGACAGCGGATAGTTGAATATATCCATAAGGTGGCGACATTCTTCGTAGGCAAATTCCGCCAAAGAGCCTTGGAAATTTGGTTTGCGTTCACACGACAAAGAAAAAGCATTGACGTTGTTTGCTATAAAATACGCGACGTAATATTGCCAACAGTTGCCCGACACTGCGTGTCTTTCGGAAAAAGACAGCAATTTTCCTATCAAATCCACGCCGTTGGCATTGTTTTCGGGGTGATTCGCAAAGTCTTCCAAAAGAGAGTTGCGTATGTCGTAAAGTTTGAGATGTTGCGTGTGTTTTTTCATAAATACTTCCTTTTTAATAATTATATACCCGATTATTGAGCTATGCAAGGATTAATGACCCAATTATATTTTCCATTTCCAAATTTTGTGTGTTGAAAGGGCGAATATATAATGATAAAATTAAGCTACAGAAACACAAAGGAGGTCAACTATGATAAAAAAACTATCAAAATTGACAATGGTAATGATTTTAATGGGAGTATTTGTCGTAGGAGCGGCAGTCGCTTGTCAAAGCTTACCCGAGAAAAACGACGAATACGGTTCTTGGGGTGTTGATTGGGACGGCTACCGTCCGAACGTAAAACCGCCGCAGAACGGCGACGGCGAACAACCCCCTAACGACGACGGAGGAAACAGCGACGGCGACAGCGTGCCGCCGGATATAACCAAACCTGTGGATAAGCCCGTAACTTATACCGCAATGATAAGAAGCGATACGTCAAACCTCAATATAAGGTCTGCGCCGTCTACAAGCGGTAGGGTTGTCGGAAGTATGGACAAAAACGATATGGTGAGATACGAAGGCTTGCAAAACGGTTGGTATAAAACGGTATATAAACAGCAGACTGCTTATATTTATGCAGGCAATAATTATGCAAGTATCGTTTATATGAAGCAGGGAAGCGAAGAAATCGAGCGTATAATCGCCGTCGGCGAAGAGTTGCTGGGATATCCTTACGTTTGGGGAAGTCAGCGTTATCATTGGGGTAACGGCGTGCTTAATCCTAATTTCGTTCAGGGAGAATACGACTGTTCGGCGCTTATGCAATACATATTTTACAAGGGCGCCGGCGTGTTGATGGAACTCAATACCAGAACGCAGGTATTGCAAGGCAAAACGGTTGAAAAATCCGATTTGAAAAGGGGCGACGTAATGTTCTTCACCAATGACAGCAGATATGACAAAACAGGCGTTGAAAGAGTCGGACACGTTGCGTTGTATTTGGGCGACAACTATATACTTCACACCGCTTCGGACCACGCGGTAATAGAGCCGATAAGCGATAAGAGACACAGTTACTTTATAGTCGCAAAACGCTTTGTATAAGTATGGACAAAATAGCGCAAGCGTGCAGTTGACGATAAAATGTTAATATCAATATGACAGCTTAAACGCATACTATCATCGTTAATTAAGAAAAAACGTATGCTTGCGCTAGAAATATAATATAGACAAAACAGTATATAAATTTTGCTTTCGGCAGTCTTGTAAATTGCCATAATAAATAAAACTGTCTCCAAAAATCAGTAAATTATCTGCCGAAAGTTTTACTCCCCGTATAAAGTTAATTTTTATGGTTATGCTTGATACGGGGAGGATTTTTTATGAACAATATCAATAAGAGCAAAACTTATGAAAACGTAATAAAAGAAATAGAGAGCAGAGGTAAAAATATGGCGATTCTCAACGTCTTTGCCGAAAGGGCGAGGGAACAGGGATATTTTACGGTTGCGCAAAAGCTCGACGCCGTTGCGAGACAGGAAAGAGAGCATTGCCGAGTGCTTTACAGAATAATGCAGGACGGCGAGGATATAGATACTCTTGCCAATCTTATTTATTGCGCAGGTCAATTGCACGCCAGCGCGCAAAGGCTAAAAGATAGCTTTGCGGTCACGGCTCGGGAAGAGGGCTTTGAGTATATCTGCAAAATTATGGACGAAATATCAAAAGTCGACTCAAATACCGAAGAGGAGTTCAAGACTATTATGTCCGATTTGAAAGCGGGCAAGCTTTATCGCGACTGCAAGATATTGAAATGGCAATGTCTTAAGTGCGGATTTACTTCTCAAGGCGCGGAAGCGCCCGAAAGCTGTCCCCTATGCGCTTCGCAAAAGGGATTTTTCTGCAAATTAAAAAATCAGTAGCGATAAATAGTTATTGATTTATTACTAAAAGCTGTGATATAATAGTTTTATTAGATATATGACGGTGGGAAATGAGATTTTTGGTAATAGACGATAACAACAGAATAAATCAAAGTATAGTAGACTGTCTCGGCAAACTCGGAAGTTGCGACAGCGCGTACGACGGCGCAGACGGCTTATATATGGCAGACGCAAAAGCATACGATTTGATAATCACCGAAGTGCTTTTGCCTAAAAAAAGCGGCTTCGAAATAATAAAGACATTGAGAAAAACGGGTAATTGCCCGATAATGATAGTTTCCGCGCTCAATTCGGTTGATAAAAAAATCGAAGGTCTTAGGTTAGGCGCGGACGATTATATGACGAAACCTTTTGATAAAGATGAGCTTTTGGCAAGAACAGAAGCTCTTTTGCGACGTTTTAACAATAATTTTCAAAACAAATACGTTAACGGCGAATTGCAACTCGATTACAGCAACAAAATGTTTAGCATACGCGGCGAATATATCAAATTATCGGGAAAAATATATGACATTTTAGAATGTCTTATCAGAAGCCGTAATATGATAGTTTCTAAAGACCAACTTTTCAACAGAATATGGGGACTCGACAGCGAAACGGTAGTAACCGTAGTGGAAGTCTACGTGTCAAAACTACGCAAAATATTGGAAAATTACGGTTACGGCGAATACCTGAAGACAGTCAAAAATCTTGGATATATGTGGTTGGATAAAGACGCTTCGACGCTAGATAAAGGCTGATTTAACCTTTAAAACAATATTAAAAATTCAAATCAAGAAAATAAATATAGGTGATTAATAAGCAATTGTTTCGCTAATTTAAGTTTATTTTAAGTAACACAAATGTAAAATTTTTGTAAATTTCAAATACTTATTTATTGTAAATTTTAGTATTAAACAATCTTTCAAACACAATATATTGTGAGCTAAACCATAAATTTATAAACGCCGCTTATGTTATATAGCGCGCATATATATTATATCTTTAAAAGCTTTAAGGTTTATTTAAGGTGTATATTTTAAAATAAACGTGCATTAAAAGCAAGTAAGAGAGGGAATTATGAGAAAGACCAAGTTTATTACTATAGCTATTGTAATTTTGGTGTTGGCAACTTTATTGTTGACGACATTGGTTGCTTGTCAGCCCAATAATGGCAACGAATCCGACAGTGGCAATAACAGTGGCGAAATTCCGAGCGGCGTTAATCCTCCCGATAGCGGAAATGTAACTCCTCCGGACGGCGGATGGGAGCCGCCACCGGTTGACACGGAGGACCCCGATGAACCAGAGCCGCCACCGATGATGTCTTCGAGCGAGTTTTTCGATAAAATTATCGGTTCTGTCGAAGCTCCCGATAAGGCGCTCAATATAGATTTGAGCGGCAAAGTCGAGACGGGAGATATGCTGACGACGTTGAGTCTCAAAGGCAATTTCTACGACGACGTTCGCAATGAGCTTTGTTTTAGCGTTTATCAGCAAAAAAAGACCGAGACTGACGCGCAAAAGCAGTTGGTTTTCGCGATTTACATAATAAGTGATAAGATTTATTTGGATATGGCGGACGGTTCTCCGCTCATATATCTTTCGGATTTTGACTTTAACTACGTTTTGCAAATTGTAAAAGGCGCGGGCGAGTTGCTTCCCAATGTGATTACCGGAAGCGTAAAAGATATTATCGACCTCGTTGTAATCGTGCTTTTCGGTTCGCCTGAAATCGAAGTTGCGGAAGACGGTTCCCAATCGGTTCTTATGGAAATCAAGCTCAAGGAGATTTTGGGCGGCGGTATTGCCGATTTGTTGGGCGTACTTCCTATAGATATTCCAATAGACCTTGCGCCGATAATTAATTATTTAGCTAGCGTATTGCCCGACTACGGTTTGTATATCAAAGCCGACTTTGACAGCGACGGTTTCCTTGATGAAGTAGGCGTTGTCGGTATGGACAAAGATACCTCCGAAATGCATTTTGATTTCAACGTTTCGTTTGAAATTCGCGACGTTGCCGAGAGCGATATAGGTTTGCCGGACGATATCGGCGATATGGCAATAGCTGAATTCAGTTTTACGAATATACAGTTTTCTATCGACCTTGTTGCCGAATCGGTAAAAAACGAAGACGGTACGAATAAAAATCTCGACGTAGGAAAGCTTATCAACGGTTTCCTCGGCGCTTCGTCAAGCGTAAAAATTCCCGAAGGGCTGCTTTTGATTAACGGCGGAACGGGAATCAGACTTACATTTAAATTAGACTTGGACCTCAATTACGACAAGTTGCCCGTGGACAACAATAAGGTAGCCATAGAGCTGTTCCTTATCCATCCGGACGGCACTCTTGCAGAACTTCTCCCTCAATTAGGTATATATTATACAGAAGGCAGTTTTTATCTCAACACAGACAATATGCTGCCCGATTATCTCAACGGACTCAATCTCAAATTGGACGCAAGTCTCAATGACTTGGTAAGTATGCTTGTAGACCTCGTTACCGACGCAATAGACGACGTATTCGGTCTTGACTTCGCTCAATTGCGCAAAAATGAGAGACAAGTCAACGACAACGGCACTTTGACTTTGTCAAATATGTCGGCGGTAAAGAAAGTATTGAGCTCTTCCAACGCTCAAGTAGTCGCTTTGGCTGCAGAAGACGACGGAAGCTTCAAGCTTTCTGCGGGCGTAGGTAATTTTGTCGAAGCAGTCGCAAATCTCTTGGGCTTGGGTAAGAAAGAAGAAAACGGCGTCGTAACGCAAGAACCCAATATCTTCGTAGACGGTTCTCAAATCAAAGTTGTTGTCAACAACAGATTTTTCCAAGCGCTCGGCGGATTGATAACTCAATTGCAAGGAGTTACGTTGCCTCCCGAAATAGGCGATATAGTTTTGTCTATCAATACTTCCGAAGTCGGACTTGACAGCGTGTCGGTCAACACCGTTATCAACAATACAACCACGATAGTAGGCGAAGACAAAAAGACAAGTATCCAAGTCGACCCTGCGCTTTCTATAGGTATTACTATAGGCAAGTTCTTGATAGGCGAAAAAGATACGACTTTGGCAAGCTATATCGACAGCAGAGTAGATAAAGAAAACACCAATTATCTATCTTCGCTCAACGGCGTTATCGAGCATATGTTGGGCGGTATAAGATTCAGCAGCGGCTTTACGATGAACTTTGACGCAGGCACTTACGACCTTGCGCCGTTTATAGCAGGTTTCGGCGTTCCCGAAGTGGAAAATTCGCAGATTTTGTGGACGTTCACAAACGATTTCGTACTTGACGCTTCGCTTAATTTACAGATTGCTCTCAACAGAACGGACACTGCAAAATCTATGATTGTACTTGAATTAAAGACTGAATCGGGTATCAGCGTCGGGGACAGTCAAATTATCGAAGCAGGCAAAGTCTTACTGGGTATATACGGATATAATAACAGTATTTATATAGATATATCCAACTTTAATATAGCGGGCATAGTCTTGCCTAAATTGAGTTTTTCGCTCAACTTTACCGACCTAGTATATACTTTGTTGGACGACGTTGTAAGCAAATTGCTTACGCAAATCAACGTACAGGGCGGCGACCTTAAATTCGAACTCAATTTCAAAGATTTGTTTGGACAGTCGGGCTCGGTCGCTACGAATCCGGAAGACAATCAACAGTCGGTATCGACGGGCGGCAATTATGCGCAGGCTTACGCAGTAGACCCAAGCGCCGCTTTGGTATTGCTTTTCAATACCGAACAAATTCTTCCGTCAATATCTTTGGCAACTATACTAGCTATTCTCGAAGCGACAAACACCGACATCGGAAGCACTTTGACGGAAGCCCTCAGTCTTATGGAATTGGACCTTTCCGTCGAAATGGGTAGAAAAGACGGGTTCACCTTTAATATGAGCGGAGAGTTTATTCCCAAGCTTGACGAAAACGGCGAAGGCGTATATTATTACGACGCAAGCGGAAATAAACTGACAAAGAAAGAAGGACAGATATTCAAACATATCAAATTCAAACCCGAAAACGAAGAAGACGAAAATGCCAACGTAGTATATTATCATTCCAAGAAGTATAATTACGGCAGCAATATGAAAGTAGTCTTTGCCGCAGGAACCGAACAACATAAAGTTATTGTCGGTAATTTGGGAGAGTATAAGTATCCTATCGAGAATAAAGCCGAGGAATTCGACGGATATAAATCCGACTTAATCCAAGCTATTGTCGACACAGTCGGCAAAGCGTCTGTAAACCTCGATATCGATTTACACACTCTTGACAATACTATGAACTTAACTCGCCTTATCAATATGGTTTTGGCGAATATGGGTAAAAAACTTGACCTGCCGATATCGCTTGACCTTGACGATTGGAACGCGCACGTTCAGCTTGCTCTTGCTTGGGACCTTGATTTGACGAGATTCTCCAACAGCAAGATAATGGTTGAGTTAAGATACGAAGAAAAAGTAATTTTCGGCGTTTATATCAACCGTAACAGCGTAATTGTTGACCTTACCGGACTGGGATTGTTCAGCGGCGAAATAGTCAATTCGTCCATCGTATCCAAAGTATTCGGTATGGTAGACGGACTTATAAAGCAAGTCGGAGATTTCGACCTCAACAAGATAATCAACGATTTGCTCAAAAACAACGGTTTGCCGACCGTCGGTACTAAACCCGAAGGCGGCTCCGACAAACTTGCATTGAGCGACGAGATTGCAAAAGACGGCGACGTAGCGACATTGGGCGAAGGTCTTGAAGTAAAAGACTTTATAGCTTATCTCACACAGGCAATACACCTCGAGAATACGGCTATCGTAATCAACTTTACGTCGGCGCTTATCAACGGAATGCTCGAAGATTTGGTAGGACTGAATCTTGGAATTAATTTGGGAGTCAACGGCAATTTGGACCTTTTCGGCGACAGTCTCGATTTGGGAATTACTGTAGAAGACATAACAATGGACGCTTCGCTCAGTTTGTCGCTTGGTAAAGACGTTATCATACCGATAGACTTCGACGACGTGCCCGACTGGGACGCGTCAAGCGGCACAAGATTTGCCGAAACTTTGCTCAATACCGTTGACATAGGCTTTACTATCGATTTAGCCAACCACACGGGCGACGTAGTCGACCTCGAAGGTATGGATAAGGATACGGTTGCCGATAACTACACAATGTATACGAGAGTAATTATCGAGAAGGTGCAGTCTTCTTCCGGTAAAAAGCTCGTTGGAGTAAAAGGTACGCCTACTGTTCCGCAGGGCTCTTTTGTGGTAACTTTGGCGCATATCAACAAAGCTATGTACAACGACAATCAGTCTTCCGACGCTTCGATGAGACCGTTGGTCTATGTATGGTTAGACCATAGAAAGCCTTCGGGACAGCTTGGATTGGCAATATGCAGCGGATTGGTAAACTTTATAGTCGACGTAGGAGAAACCGTAGGTATACAATATATAAACCTCGACATTATCGGTATGCTTGGTCCTGTATTCGACGATTTGCTTAAGAGCATAGACGGCGCTTTGGACGGTCTCGGTCAAAATACAAACGGAAATGAAGGCGGTTCGGCTATGGCGTTGGCGGCAGACTCGACGGCGCAGGAAGACGAGCCCACGGGACTCGACAAAGTGTTTGCCGACCTCGATATTATCAAGTTGTTGGGCAAAAACGGCATTATGGCAAACTTGAGAGCCAACGGTACGTTTAACCTTACGATAGAATTCGACCCATATCTTATAAACAAACTCATAGACGATATTTTGAGTCAAATTTTCTCAAAAGGTACCGGACACGGTTCGATGCTTAATCTTAAGGAAATGGCTCCCGATATGTTTGACCAAGATTATCTCAGTCAGATAACTTGGACGAGAGAGAGATACGGCGCTAACGGAAAAGCCAATACTTTCTGGGGCGATTTGAAAGAAGTAGTGCCGCCATTGCTCAAGAGTCTTATATCCGGTCTCGGATACGGAGGTTTGGTAGGCGCAGTTGATTTATTAGGTCCGTCGCTCGGCGGAGTATATTATCAGGTAAGACAGATAATAAGCGCTTTGGTGCCGTTTGCCGTATGGAACACGGCGACTTTGGAGGTAAATATAGTCGACGCGACAATATCGAATATACACTTCAGAGGACAGGATAACGGTCAAGATATACATATCGACAACGACCCCAACAAGCCGGTGGCGTATAGCAAGGATGAAGACGCAAGAGGCGGATATAACGGAGAAAACTACTTTACGGAGATATTCATTTACAACTCGTCAAAGAGCGTGGGAGAATCTACTGCAGACGGAACCAACAACGGTATCGTGACTTGGGCAGATATTCCCACAAGCATAACCTTTATGCCATATATCTATACAGACTTTAACGCAGGCGTTACTGAGATTCTAAAACAGCATTTCACTGGCAAAGAGGCTCTTTATCAGAAAGGTACGAAGATAATGAGAGCAAGCGTGACTTTCGAAATCGTCGACGGCAGCTTTAAGAATGCTATGAATAAGGATAATCTTGCCGCTATATTGGGTACGGCGGGCAACTACCGTATTATTGCGACGGCTAGATTCTCGAGAGGAATCACGCGTACGCTTAATATTGATTTGGAAGCCAGAGATTACGGCGGTGGTCTTGATTATATCGAAGACATCGAGATGCACGCATACGACGACTCGTTGCCCGACTTCTTGACCGTACATACCAAGGACGGCAAGTCGAGAAAGATTAATACGGAATATCTGTCGATAAGCAATTGGAGACCTAACGAATACAAAGCTCACGACGTTGACGCAAAGGTTGCTTTCCGTAGCGGCGAAGTGTTGGATTTGAAAATACACTACCTCGACAGCAGCGTCGACAAGATGATAATCGGAGGAGTCGAAGGTAAGAACGTCAACGTCAACCTATACGAATTTGATTTGTTGACGTCCAAGATAGAAGATTTTACGCCGCAGACATTATACTTCAAGTACGCCGACGGCAAAGCTGTGGGACTCGACATTCTCAACGGATGGGACGTAGGCAATGCAACGGATAAACTCTTTAACAGACCGCTTGATAAAAACGGCGAATATTCGACTGACGTAACAGGTTGCGAATTCTCTATTACCACATCCATAGCGGCTTATGACGGATGCGCTCCGCAACAAGTCGAGTTGGTATTCATTGTAAGAACCAAGAAAGTCGAGCAGTTGACTATCAACGGAGAGGTAAATACGATAAGCATAGACCCGTATAAGTTCTTTATGTATATGATAGGCGAAAGCGAGGAAAATCCATTCCCCGACGTCGTAGAGGCGCAGTATTATGACGCTTATCAAGATTACAAGGGCGTAGACAAGATTGATACCTATAAAGAAGAGGTAAACGTCACTTGGAAGAACTTGGAGAATATCGTATTCAATTGGAACAACAATAACGACGTTGTCAATAAAGTCGACGTGGTATTGGACAATGCCGCATATCCCAACGGTTCGTTCGCTTGGGAATTCAAGACGCAAGTTTCGGTATTGCGTAACGAGGTTGAAGCAATTTATTTTGACGAAGAATTGACGCAAGCTACTTTGTTTATCGACCCGTTCCAATATCTTATCAACGGCAAGGGAACCAAAAACTTCCCCGACCACGCATACGTTCAGTTCACCAACGGCGCGGTATATTATATGCCTATAGCTTGGATGGGACTGGAAGACTTCGTCATCGACCCCAACCGTCCCGCTCAGTTCAGACAGTTTGAAGTAGCGATTGGTTTTGACCCCGAAGTTTACAACAACAGCGGAGATATTGTCGATTATACTCGTATCAACGGCACGCTTTTGCAGCATATGTTTGTCAATGTGCAAGTTGAAAACAGAGTGCCAAAGGGTATAGAACTCCAAGGTAGCGAACTTGTCGGCGGAACGTATTATATCGACCCAATCAACGTGCTGTATTACGGAAGCTCTCCGTTCCCTGACACTATCACAGTCAGATATATGAGCGGAAAAACTTCGGTCATAGAAGTAAGAGACGAACTTTGGATAAGAGATTTCGCGATTACGATGAAGGGAGCAAAGGGACTTAAAGCTTCTGTCAATTTGGGCAGCTATGCGTTTGATTTCAACGTCGAGATAATCGACAGAAGCAATCTCAAGCCCGAAGTAGACACGATTGAAGTCGACCCATACGTCTATACTACCGACGAGAAGGGCAACAGAATTTACAATAACTTTGCCGACAATATGAATTTGTATCAAAAGGTCGGCACGATAAATACGGAGACTTTTGAGGTCGAAGGAAGAAAGCAGGCTACCTACGGTACGCCCGAAGACGGCAAAACGTTCTTGAAATATGTGTTAACTTATATCAAAGACGGAGAGACTCTCACTTATAGCGAAAAGGAGTTGGATTATATAAGAGACTTCTTGAGTTCCAATACCGATATAGAGATACTGTCTGCCGAAGTATTCGAATATTTCAACGTGCCTATCGCTTGGGACCTTACGGAAATTAATTACGTTGTTGCCGATATATATACCGTAAAGGCTATCGTTCAGGCAATTGACGCTAAATATAATAAAGAATATAAGATAAAAGTCGACGTGAAGGCAAAGAAGGTAGTGGAAGTTGTAGGCGGAGTTCAATACGTTATGGTCGGAGGCACCAACTTGAGCGAAACCGCAAAATTGACTCAAAAACTTACCTTTACAAAGTTGATACTGTTTGACGACGGCACAAGCGGCAGCTATGAAGTAACGCTTGACCTCACCAAGTTCTCTTACGACAAAACGACGTCGGCTACGCTCAGATGGAGCTCCGACAGCAACGGAAATCTTATAATTACCGATTTGCGTAAGAATATAGGCAATGTGATTAAAACTGACGAGGAAGTGGCAGATTGCGCAATGGACATAGAAGTTACCGTTTGCAGCGGCGATATCGCTCAAAAGAGCACGATGAAAGTTCACGTTCTCGATAATCAGGTGGGTTGACGGGGGATAAAATATGAGATTAAAAACTGTAAAAAAGCTAAGTTTGATTTCGGCTATAGTCATAGTAATTGCTTTGGCATTGTCTTTGGCTATGGTCGCCGTAATGCGAGCGCCTAATAACGAGGCGCACGCCGCGGCGGGAGACGTATATTTCTCCGAATATAAAGGAAATAACGGAACGCTCGAAGGCGTTCCCGACGGACATTATACCGCCGAACAGGTTGCTCAAAAATATAACGTCGGACAAAGCTTTTTGTTGGCTATCGACAATGGCGCGACCTTGTATAATTTCCTCAACGGAGCATACGAAACCTGTCCCGTAGGCTATTTGACAGCCGACGTGGGTATTTCTTACAACACGGTCAAAGACGGTCACTATAAAATAGACCAAAACAGCTCCAACGCTATTTTTGACAGAGTATTGGAGGGCAACGGCTATACTGTAAGTATTTACGGCGGAGCCGGTTATGCAAATTCAACTGAAGAAATCAGAGACGACCAAGATTATAGAAAAACAAGACGAAACAATCTTGATAAATACGGCAACGCCAACGCCGAAATTTGGTATGAGTATACCGGTTTTTTGGTGGCGCAGAACTACGGTACAATAGCCAACTTGACCATTGAGTATTCGTCGCCGCATACAACGATAACGGCTGACAAAGGCGTCACTAACGGAACAGGTCCTTTGGGATTGAGCACTTCCAATAGAATTATGTCTAGCAGAGAAGGAACGTTTGTTGCGGGAATAGTTGCCGGTCTCAACGGCTACAATGGCAAAATAGATAATATCAGACTCAATGTTCACAATGCTTTTACTGCTATAAAAAAGGCATCCAATAATACAGGATACTATAATGAAAATTCCTCATATTCGGGGGGTATTGCAGGTAGAGCAGAGGAAAACAGTAAAATTAACAACTGTTGGATTGATATCATAAACGGCGGTATATTTGCAGGTACGGAAGGAAAACCTGCTGCTTGGGGAAGTTTGGACGACCATTTTGCTATGGCAATAGCGGGCGGATTTGTAGGAAATATAGATTCGGGTAACGCAGAAGTCACTTATTGCGCTCTTACGGGCGTCGGACAGGTAAAGGCATTTGCCAACAGAGCGTCGGCTGAGGATAGGTTTAAAGCTTATGCGGGCGGAATAATAGGCGGATGCGTCCAGATGGTTGGAAATGATAAATGGGAGTGTAAGTCTGTTGCAGACTGCAATTCCGGAGTATCCGTCAATGCGGGACAGATAAGAGGCGCTATATCTTCTTGGCAAGGCTCAACTTACGATAATTTCAACAATTCTCCTCAAACGGTTGCCGGTATGCTATTCGGCGCAGTTGGTACGGACGACGTAGTAACAAGTATCTCATTGCTCTATAATCTCGACGCATATGCTTTGCGTTTTCCGACTTACGTCAGACCGCAAGCGGAAGACGGCAAATACACGTTGGATAAATCGGGTAACGTCAAGGATTGGAGTGAGATTAACGCTACCACCGACGGCGGCAAAATCACCGTAAAATTCGACGTTGACAATGTGCTATACGACATAAGAGTGCATATAGTTGCAGACGGACACGACGAATTTGTGGCAAGCGGCGCTATGGATAAAGTCGTTTTGGGCGGCAAGGAAAGAGTATATCAATACAAAATGAATAACGGCGAGGGCGGCGGATTTATTTGGTCGGGAAATATCGTGACTACAAACGATTCGTCAAATCATATCAATTTGCTCCTCGATGACCCGATATATGCGGAAATTTATCTAATAAAATCTACGAATACAGGTAAATATACATATGAATTCGGTCAAATGGGCGCTTTGTCGTACGTTGACACCAACGGAGTCGACGGAAAGCTCGTAAAGCCTTATACAGGTTCAGGCGCTCCGCTAAAACTTCCTACGGTAGTAATGACAAGCAATAGTGCGTTTGACACAAGCGTATTTGCCAACGAAAGCCTTTGGCAGATATCAAGAGACAGCGCGTCGGGTATAAGCCTGTCGCAGACTTATATGCCGGGAACTTATAAAATGAAGCTCGAGACTAAGTTGGGAGAGAGAGTATACGGCTATTATAATGCCGAAAATAGAATTCTCGCTTGGCAACCCAAGCAGGATTATCTGTTTACTATATTGCAAGGAAATCTCAGTTTCGGCGCGGGAACCACGTCTACCGACGGATGGCAGACAGAAGTTACGTTTGAATTGAAAATGAGCGGCGCAAACGACTTTGATACCATAGAGTTCCAACGCAACGGAGCGTTTCCGAGCGATTCTGCGGAAGGCTTTGATTACAGAGACGGCAGCGCTTTCTATACGGTATCCGCGGGTACGGGTAAGAACGGAACGGCTTATACTTTCTATGCCTATAAGAGAGACGCGGTGTCGGGTAACAACGTAGTCGTAGCAGTAAGCGAAAGCAGGACTGTCAGAATAGATTTGGACGGTCCCGAAGCAACCGAAGTAGAGTATTATATGGTAGTCGACGGGGAGGAACAACTTCTTTCCGAAGAGGATATGGAAAATATCCAAAAGAATTGGACCAAAAATCAAATCATCGCCAAATTCTTTGTTACCGACAACGATAAGTCGGGCATAGATATCGCGGCGAGAGGTAATTATATAACCGAAACGGTGCTTAATTCAAAAGGCGATAGAAACGTTGTCGTGCAGGTAAACGATTCTTTGCCTAAAGATTTGGTCTACGTCGACGCAAAAGGTAATTCCACGACCGTGCGCGTACAGGCTAACGTGGACAGAGTGCAAGGAAGACTTTCAATAGGCGGCGATTCATACAGACCGGAAGGAAGATTTAACTATAGCACCAAAAACGTAATAGTGCGTTATAACGCAACGTTCGGAACTTCGGGATGGAAACTGTGTTACAGTTATCAAAGAGACGCGCAAGGCAACGATATTTGGGTGGAATGTCCCGATTTGATGACCGACAGCGGCGCAATCAAACAATTTACCATAGATTGGAATATGGGCAACGTCAACGCGGGTATCGGCGATGATTTCAAGATGAAAATGGTCAACGTCGCAGGACTTTATGAAGACGAAGTTTTCCCGCTCGATTCGCAAGGCAACAGATTGCCCAACGACGCTATCGGTAATTATATAATTTGGTTGAAAATCGCCGATATTTATCTCGACAGCAGTCTTGACAACGTCTTTGTCGAAGGCGAAGACAGAAGCGTTGCCGATATATTGGCAAGCGGAGAAGGCGACACTTATTTTGCCAAAGAATATGACGGAACCGATATTTACAAAGGAAAGAAAGAATATTCGTTCTATACGGATTTGTCCAAGTTGAACGTCAACGGTTTTTACGGTAGCGCAGAAGAGAAATTGGGCGTTATATACACCCCTGCGGGAATGTCGAGACCGCGTATCGATTTGGGCAATGGCGGAAGAGTTACGGTAGAGCTGAGGTATTCGCAATCCAATTCCGGCGCTGTAAAACTTTATTTCAGCGTTCCGCTATATAATACAGACCAATTTAATTATCAGATACATTTCACCGATTTATCTCAAATAAACTTCCAAGAAACAGTTTACTTGGAGGAAGACACTTATTGGAGTACGGGCGAAATCGATACCAAGATAAACAAGAGAAGGATTGAAATACAATTGTCAGAACACGAAACGTTGAATGAAAACGTCTCAACGTATTATTACGGCGACGATATACCCAAATCAGTTGAGTTCTTCGTTGAAGCCATAGGTGAAATAATTGAAATTCAACTCAAAACGAACGCGTCGTCTACGGCAGGTATAGGCATATATGCCGTTGCCGGTATTGCGCCCAACGGATACGCCAATATCGAATACGTCGTCAATCCGACGGATATAACGATTCAACAAAGACCAGTTGCCGTCGATTTGAGATTTGACGACGGTGAAATCGGCAATATCCCGACCGGTGTGAACGCAGGCGTGACGCACACGATTACAGGCACCTATCAAGATGTCAACGACGATACTCAATCTGCTGAAATTAAGTATATTCTCAACGGCGAAGAAGTGCAGACAATTGGCGCCGTAGGCGAGTATATATGTCAGATATCGCTGACAAACAAGAATTACGTTATCAGCGGACAGACGAGCTTTAGATTCAAGGTCGCAAAGGCTTTCCTTGACGTCACAACAGGATTGAGAAAGAAGGATTATACGAGCAGCGCAGTTGATTACAATTTGATAATTCCCGAGCAATCGAGAGACCTTTATGAGGACAGCGATTTGCAAGTTACGTATTACAAATACCTCGACGGCGCGACGTTTAACGAAGTGACCAATGAGATAACGGGAACTTGGGACCGCGTCAATCCTTTGGAAGGCGCGCCTACCGAAAGAGGCTTGTATCACGTCGAGGTTGAATTTATCACGGCGAATCACCCCAATTTCTTTAAGAACAAATACAGCGGCGGAGACTTGGTAATAGTCAAGGCGGGTACGCAGGTCAACGTAGAAAAAACCGTGTTGGAATACAGCTTTACGGCAGAAAAATTCACCTTTGATTTGCAAGACGCAGTTGCAGAAGTAAGGTCGTCGAGCAACAAGCAATTATGGGCGGCAGGAAATAATGCGAACGGTATAATTAAAGTTATGTATCAAGACCCCGCAAACAAGACTTATATCGACGTTGCGCCCACTCCTAAAGATGGCGGAGGTTGGTATTCCGAAGTAGGAACGTACAATTATAGGATAAAATATATGGGCGACGACAATTATGAGTCAAGCGAAACAGACGTCGTACTCGTAATAAACAAAGCCGAACTCAAAGGCATTACGTTTAAATCTGTGGAAGGTGTTGTCTACGACGGCAAATCTCATCTTCCTACGGTGACGGGTTTGCTTAATTACACAGGATTGAATATAACCTATCAATACGGTACGAAAATTGTAAATGATTTGAATGAGTTGAGCATAGTCAACGCCAGCGATACGCCTTATAATATCATTATGAAAATAAAGAAGGACGGCTATCAAGACCTCGTGCTCACGGCAACCGTAAAAATAAATAGAGCTAAAATCGACGACGTCAGTGCAGACCCTCTCGACGTTGAATACGACGGTCGCAAGCATACCGTTAATTTCAAGGGATTGGAGTTGAAAGACGGAGCCTACTATTATAAAGGCACTTTGGTAAGAATGGAAGGAAATACGGAAGGGAATGCTTTTGCAACCAACGTGTTGATAGACCCCGAATTGGGAGAACCGTCTTACTACTCCGGCAAAGTTACTTTGCACGTTGCCAATTACGAGCCTTTGGAACTCAATACCTATATCAATATAAGACAGACAAAGCTTCCTTATAAGGAAATCGGCAAAGATTTGCCCAAGAAGCTTCCGAGCGGAATAGATTTAAGAGCATACAGAGGTTATTTTATTGACACCGCAGGTAAGCAAGTCAATTGTGCATTGATATTCCGCGACGCGGAGGGCAATGTAGTCGAGCTCAACGAGCAAGGTACTCTTGCAGACGGACGTTACAGAGTCGAGATAGTTATTCCAAACGACAACTTCTATTTGGATGAATATTGGGATTTCGAAATCGGCGAAATAAACAGCAAAGAAATATCCGCTTACGGATTTGTAGCTATCGGTGTAGTTGCCGCGCTTATGGTGGCTGCGGCGATTACGGCAATCGTGGTGGTAAGAAAGAGAAAGAAAGCAGGCATTGTATAATGCCTGCCAACCGAAAAAAAGTTTGGCTTTTTTAGGAAGAGAAAATTGAATATACATAGCTATTCGAATTGTTGAATTGGAGGAAAAATTATGACGCAGACAAAGAAGAAAACGTTACTATTTTTGGGAATAACGGTATTACTTTTATTCTTTGTTATTTCAATTATGGGACAGAGCGCCGGTCAGCAGGCAAGCGCTGCCGAGGCAAATGCAGTCGTCGACGTGCAGGAAGCTATTGACAGCGTGCTTTCCAACGGCAAAACTCCGTCGGTATTGAAAAATGAAGGAACGCCGATTAGCACTGCCGGCGAACTTCGCACTTTTTTGCAATCGGGATATGGCAAAGCATATTTGACCAATGATATACTTGATTTTTCTTGGGACGGTAAGTTTACGAAGCAAGCTATGTCCGAGAATGCAACCGAATTAAGCGGCAACGGACACAAGATAATTCTTACGGCTTCGGGAATTCTCGATTCCGCCCGCGACGTGCACGTTACAGAGCTTTTAGACTGGGCTGAGAGTACATATGTTACAACAACGGATAAGTATTCGGTATATCTCGACCTTTTCGGAGGATTTATAGGTTATTTGCGTCAGAATCAGACGATAAGAGATATCAACTTTGAATATAACAAATCTTTTAACGTAGATTTCAGTACCAACAACAGTTGTACGTTGGGTTTGATTGCAGCATATAGCGTAGGAACGATAGATAATTGCAGTTTGACTATAGGTTCGTCAAGTTCTATTACCATAAAGAAAAATACAAGCCGCGGAGGAGTCGCTTTTGCCAATGATTCTAACGAACAGATGTCAAAGCATAGTTTTGCAATGGGCGGTTTTGTAGGCACGCTTACTCACAACGGAGTTGTTAAGAACAGCAAAGTAGTTCACAACGGCAACTTTTCTGTGACAGTTAACGGAAAAATGAGCGGAGGAACAGGTTGGAGAGACGGATATTCCAGAGCTTGGGTTGGCGGCTTCGTCGGTTGGTCGGGCAACGATTCGAGTATATTCAACGTTGTTACCCAAGGTAGCGGTAATCTCGAAGCAAAAGCTGTAAACGACGACCAGAACAGAGCAAGATGTTTTTCGGGTATAGTCGCAGGCGCGGCAGCTTCCGAAAAATCAAATCAAGAGGGTTCTCTTACGGGATATTGTCAAAACGGAGGAAGAATCAACGGCGTTATCAACAATTGGACGGGATATGCCAAATTTTTGGTGACAAGCAACAGCTATTCGCCTAACGGCACAAGGGAAAATTCCGTAAGGTATCTTGTTGTCGGCGTTGCGGGAACAAAAGACGATTCCAATTCCAACATATCCAATATATATATGACCAAAGACGTATATAAAGGCACCGAGTTTTCTATAGCTTATGATTTCAGCGTGACACCGGGTACCAACGGGAAATATCAAGGAAGATATTATTCGACAAATATTTTTATAAAAGACGTGCTTGACAAGCAAGACGGTTCTGAAGACTATAAGCCGGCTTCGGAAAATCACGCATATCTTACTTTTTCTGGTACGGCAATATCCAGTCCGGTATGGGCGGTTTATGATATCTCCGACGTGGATGTGATTTTGTGGTCAAAAGAAGTTAGCGGTCCTATAAATACTAAGGAGAATTATTTTAACCTTGCAAATTCAATTGAAGACGCTAAAAAATTCGACGTAACATATACCGAAATTCCAAGAGGACAGGACAGAGCATACGAAATCAAGTATGCTCACGGAAAAGCGGTATATTTCAAGAAACTATATACTTTGGGGTCAGACCAAACCAATCCCAACAGGGTAATATTGCCAGAAATTAGATACGGTCAGGGATTGAGCGCTCCGTCGTTGGAACTTTATGCCGATAAGGGATACACGCAGAAAATAACGGTTCTTAACGATAAAGATTATTGGGTGTCGATAAGTTCTAGCAATAACGTGCCCGTGCGTATGTCTGACAAAATAATGTCTCCCGATACTTACGAATCGTTCTTGTTTATCGATAATACCGTCGATATGGATTACAGCTATATCCATTTTGTCAACAACGTCTTTAGATATGTGTCTTATATTTACGACGACCCCAATTTTATCGCATACAAAGAAGCGCATCCGGGATACGAGCCCGTTAGAATTGAAGGAAATACTCGCGAAAAGCAGATAGATTGGCAGCAAAGAGCAGTTCAAAAAGTCAGTCCGAAAATCGTCAACGTCGATTGGGGACATCCTAGCGATATGGTTAAAGTAGGCGATTACGAAGAAGACCAAGTTGGCAACATCACGACTTACGGCAGATATGAGACTACCTATGACGGAGAACCTGTGACGTTTAATTTGGGCATTACGGAGGGATTGTTGTTTGACGAGACTTGCGCTGCCGAGTATGAATACAGAGTTCTCGATACCTATACGGGAGAATACGTTAAGACTGACAGCTGCGTAAATGCAGGTACCTATAAAGTTGTCGTAACAAGTCTGCTCAATAAGAACTATACTATTCCTCAAGGCCTGGATTATTGCATAGATTTTGTTATCAAAAAGCGACAAATCGGCTTTATCAATAAAATAGACGCCGAAGTAGAGGGCAACGACACTTATCATATAAAATTGCCTTATGAAGCGCGGGATATAAAGCTTGCCGATGAGATTGCCGTATTTGAAACTCAAAGCGACGCCAACGCGTCAAGCGCAAGAATTATATTGTATAACGTGCTCAAAAAGGATGAAAAAATTCTTAATTTTGAATACAACGCTCACGGCGATGGCGAACTTAATATGCGCAACGTCGGTATGTTTGAGATGGAAATAAGCCTTCTCGGAGGAATAAGTTCTGGCAACTATATTCTTCCCGACATCACAAAGTATCTTGTGGAAATAGTAGAAGCCGACGCGGATTTCAGCGAGCAAACGCAATTCGAATACGCATACGGCAACTTGGTAGTAAATGCGGTAGACCCGTTTGTCACTGTTAAGGGCGTGGACGGAACGGCGTTGACTTTTGACGAAATTACATATTTTATGGAAGTCGACGGGGAATTTGTTAAAATCGAAACAGAACCTTTTGACGCCGGCGTTTATAAAATACAGTACGATTTCTTAAACTCGTCGTACGTCAACTATAAGGACCATTCTATCACAGTAAACATAACGATTAATAAGCGCAAAGTTATGGCTACGTATACGGAAAACACTTGGAAGCAAGTCGAATACGGCACAAACGTTGAGGCTGTGGGAGTTTCTCTCGGCAGACAGAGCGGAAACGACGGAATATTCAATTATGAATACGACGCGCATTTCGCTACCTTCAAGTTCAACAAGCTTGACGAGCAACTTAAGCCTACGGACGTGTGGTGTAATAAAATAATCGACGTTGGCAATTACAAGGTTACGGTCGGTATAGATTTCGATGAATCTAAACATCTGAACGGTTGGAGCGTCAACGAAAATACCAAGTATAATTACGAAGTTATTTATGACGACAACGTATTCTTTACGGTTACGGTAACGCCGAGAGAAGTCAGCGTAATTCTCAACGACGTGGAGAGAAGCTACGGCGACGAAATGAAAGAATTCAGAGGCGAGGCAAACCAACCAGACAGCGTCAGAGCTTGGAGATACGAAGAAGGTTCCAAAACATTCTTCCCGGGAGACAATATTGTCATCACCCCGTATTTTGACGAAGCCGACAGATTTGTCTCGGTTGGCTCTTATAAAGTTTTGAACGACGAAGAGCACAGAACGGGCGACCTCGTTCAGTTGTATGACGTAGACGGAGCCGCGTTGGAAGATAGATATTATAACAAAATCGACAACTATATAGTTACGGTTGCCGACGGTAGTTACACCGTTGTTCCGAGAAAAGTTAAGGTTAAAGTAATTCTCGATACCGATAGCGTTATTTACGGAGACGCTTTGCCGGAGTTTGTCGAGGCTCAAGTCGTTGGAGAGAACGATTTCTTTGCGCACGACAACGTTTATGTCGACGCGGATTGGGGCGACGTCAAAGTCGGCAGTTCGGTTGATACATATTACGTTTCGGCAAAGATGAGAGTCGCTAACGACAATTACTCGCTTGATATAGAAGAGGCTGAATTCAATATTACGCCGAGAACTCTTACAATTGTCGGCGTACACGTCGAAGGCGACGTCAACTTCAAGTTTAACGGAACGGTGCAGACTCCAAACGTAGTCGCCGAATTTGAAGAAGAAGTCATTGCCGGCGATATAATCACCTTTGAGTACAATTACTTTGAGATAATCAACGGAGTTATGTCCACCGAAGCTACCGAAAATCCGCAGTACGTCGGACAGTACAGAGCTTTTATTGCCGACGCGTCCAATCCTAATTACAGAATAGTATTCGGCGATAATTACGAGCGCGGAAAGGTAATTATGTCTATTACAAAACGCGACGTCAAGTTGGAAGTTTTGCCGGCATACAGAATTTATTCCGTCGAAGGTTCGCTCACTCCTATTATGAGACCTGAAAGCGAGGGCGGCGGTATACATTTGGAACCGGGTTGGCACTATTATACAAAAGAAGAAGCCGAAGCAATATACGGAGAAGATTTCTACAAGCCGTATAGATATGCAAGCGATTCAGTCGATATGTTTATTCAGAACGAAGAACAGTTGCAGGCAACGATGTATATCGACGAATATTATAAAGAACTCGGAAGAAAGAACGACGTTGTAAAACTTGTCTTCAATGGACTTGTACCCGACCCTGCTTACATAGTCAACGGGGTATGGACGCCTGTGGAAGACGAAACTTACGAGGGCGAAGGAGTCAAAATACTTGGCTATCGCAACTACAATATTATTCTCGCCCCCGGCGACTTGCACGTACTCGGCGCCGACCTTAAAGACGTAGGACAGTACGTCAACTTGCGTAATTCTCAAGAAGAATACAACGGTTCTGACAGATACGAAGATTTCAGAGTATTGACGTCAAACGAAAACATCTACAACGCGTTGGATTTCAGAGTATTTAAATACGTTGCGATGTCAGCTCTTTCGAGCTCTGAAGCCAATGCTCTTGCAAGCGCTTACGGTAAATATACTCAAAAAGAAGTCGACGGCAAGTTTGTGTATGAGCGCAACGACGCCGAAGGAACCTTTGTAAGACAGTATTTGCGCAGAATAGAGAACGGAGACTCTGTCGACGATAAACTTGTCGACGCAGGACAGTACTTCAAGCATATCACGCCCAAGAAAGGCTCCGATATATTCCAAGGCGAGTTCATATTGGATTTCTATATCACGAAAGCTATGCGCGAAGTGTCTCAAAGAGACGTCAAGATAACAGTGCACTACAATAGAATTACAGTTTCGAGCGCTATTTCGGGAATGGAAGTAAGCTTCAACGGAGCGGGCTACGTCAATAGAAATACTTTTGTCGACCTCAAATCCGATACGGAATATACTATCAAAGTGAGATTCGCGGAATCGACTAACTATTTGCAGTCGGAAGAATTGGAATTCAAAGTGCGTACGGGAATAGACATCTCCGCTCTTGTCGCTACAATCAATAAATTCGACAAAATAGATTTTTCCAACATAGACGAGTTTGAAAGCAAAGTGTTGGTATATATGAACAGTATTTCCGAAAGCGATAAGTCGCTTATCGACCAAGCTAAATATGCAAAACTCCTTGCTTCTTATGAACAGCTCTTGAGCGGCGCGGAGTCTATCATAGCCGGCGCGCAGCAAGCGGGAGCTACCGCAGTCGGAAAATCAAAGGATAAGGCAAACGGAATGGCGGTTGCGCTTTCGACGGGAGGAGTAAGTATCGCGCTTGCGGCAGGACTTATGGCATTGAAAAAGAAAAAAGAAGAAGACGAAATTATCGAAAAGAAAACGCGTCGCGTCAACGCGCGCAAGTTTGGTAAAATTATTGTCGCCGTTGTTGCGATTATGATTGTTTGCGTAACCGTATTGACGGGCTGCCAAAACAACGAGGACGACCAAGGATTCAAACGCGAAGACCTTTATAAGATAGCTTCTTTCCAAGCTGACCAAAGCGAAGGCAAGAGAAATCTTACGATTGAGGTTAAGTCGAGCAACGTTACGCTGTATAAATACGAAAACGGCAAAGAAACCGTAGACGACAGGCTTGACGTATCGAGTTTGGAATTGGGAGAAGACAGCGCGGGATTTATTTTCGACGATTTGTATTTCGTCAACTCCAAGTTTGAAGATAGCGAAGGCAAAGCTACGTTTAGCGCCGATATAAGAGAAACGCTTGCGTTTTTGGGAGTTGCAAACGCTGATAACGGAAAAGTATCCGTAGTGGTCGATTCTCAAGAAAAGAAATTATTGAGTATTGACGTAAGTTACGACGTAGTTACGCCCGTTGCGACGTACAACGTGACGATAGCCGTCAACGTAGTTTATTAATATCAAAAACAGCAATGAAGGGAAGCAAGCGGCAATGCGTTTGCTTCTCTTTTTGTTGCAATCAATCGCGCTTTGATTTATAATATAAACATAATTTTCGGAGGAAAAGTCGTGGAAGAAGTTTTGATAATAGGCGGAGGAGCAAGCGGACTTATGTGCGCCGTGTTGCTTGCCGAAAGCGGTCGTAAGGTCACCGTTTTGGAGAAAAATGACAGAGTGGGCAAAAAGCTGCTCGCGACGGGCAACGGCAAATGCAATCTTACCAACGTCAATTTGTCCGTAAACGATTACAATACGAATGCGGCGCGCGACGTTATAGAGGAATTTTCGCCGCAAAAAGTCGCGGAATTATTTAACAAGATGGGACTTCTCACAAAGACTGACGGAGAGGGCAGAGTTTATCCTTATAGCGAAAGCGCTAACACCGTGCTCAACGTGTTGATTTCGCGACTTAGAGAATACGGAGCGCAAACAGTATGCGACTGCGCCGTAACCGCTCTTAATTATAAAAATAATAAGTGGATTGCAGTTACGTCCAAAGGCGAGTTCTCTGCCGATAAGGTAATATTTGCTTGCGGAAGCAATGCGACGACGGGATACGACAGTCTCAAGATATTAAAAGATTTAGGTCACAAAGTCAAAGCGTTCTCATACGCTATCGCGCCGCTTAAGTGCGATTGCGTCAAAGGCGCGTCGGGCGTTAGGGCAAAAGTCTATGCGACGGTGTATATCAACGGACAAGCCGTTATGGGAGAAAGAGGCGAATTGCTTTTTAAAGACAACGCTCTATCCGGTATTTTGGCATTCAGACTGTCTTCGGCGATTGCTAGAAATCAAGATACAAAAGATTGCAAAGTCGTCATAGATTTCGTTCCCGATTTGGACGAATCGCAATTGAGCCAATTTATATATCGGAATTGCTCGGCGATGTCGCCTTTGGAGGGAATACTTCATAAGGCGTTGGCGTTTAACGTTGTCGCTACAACGCCAATGGACAGGTCGCTTATAATGTCTCGCAAAAAGGCTGCCGATTTGGCGAAAGCGTGCAAGAATTTTCAAGTAGATATACTGGGGGTAGAATCCAAAAATCACGCGCAGGTTGCTTGCGGAGGAGTGTCTGTCGACGAATTGGATATGAAGACTATGCAGTCCAAGTTGCGCGAAGGATTGTATTGCGTCGGCGAATGCGTTGACGTGGACGGACTTTGCGGAGGTTTTAACTTGCATTGGGCTTGGGCAAGCGCGGCGGCGGCGTATAAGGATATAATAACCAAATGATAAGAGTAGAGCAAATAAAGTTGGCGGTCGGATATTCTCAAGACGATATGCAAAAGGCGTTGACGAAAGCATTGGGCGTAAGATTGGACCAAGTCAAAGATTATTGCATAATAAAGAAATCAATAGACAGCAGAGATAAAAGACAGATAAAATACGTTATGTCTTTCGCCGTCCAATTGAACGACGAGAAAAGATATTTAGCCAAACATTCCAACGCAAAAGTATACGAAGCTCCGATTAGGAGCATCAACGGCATTTTGCCGGACAATATCCCTATGCCGTCTAAAAGACCCGTTGTGGTGGGATTGGGACCTGCGGGGCTGTTTGCCGCGCTTACTCTTGCCAAAGCGGGATTACGCCCTATAATTTTTGAGAGAGGTAAGAGCGTGGACGAGCGCGAAAAAAGCGTTGCGAATTTTATTGAAACGCACGCGCTTGATACGCAAAGCAATCTGCAATTCGGAGAGGGCGGAGCAGGCACGTTTTCCGACGGCAAGTTGAATACGGGAACCAATTCTTCGCTCATTTCCGCGGTGTTCGGCGAATTCGTTGAATTTGGCGCTCCTCAACAAATACTTTATGATTCAAAGCCGCATATAGGCACGGATAAACTGCGAGTCGTCGTCAAAAAAATGCGCGAGGAAATCGTCGCTTTGGGCGGCGAAGTCTATTTTGACAGCCAAGTCACGAATATAAGAACGGCTTCGTCAAAAATTATAGGTTTGGATATTTCGACAAAGGATAGGGGACTTTGGAGCATAGATTGCGACTGCTGTATTTTAGCAATCGGACACAGCGCGCGCGACACCTTTGAAATGCTTGCGCAAAAAACGCTTATGGAACAAAAGCCGTTTTCCGTTGGAGTGCGCATAGAGCATCTTCAGAAATCAATCGATAGGGCGCAATACGGGGACGTAAAAGGACTTCCCGCCGCAAACTATTCGCTGTCTTGTCATTTGGACAACGGACGTTCTTGTTATACTTTTTGTATGTGTCCGGGAGGTTACGTTATGCCGGCAACTTCTGAAGAGTACGCCGTTGTAACCAACGGTATGAGCTATTTTGCGCGCGACGGAATCAATGCAAACAGCGCGTTATTGGTGGGCGTTACGCCGCAGGATTTTAAGAGTTCCAATCCGTTGGCAGGCGTGGAATTTCAGCGCAAATACGAGAGATTGGCGTATGGAATTTCGCAGTCTTATAAGGCTCCGTGTCAGAGATTGGAAGACTTGCAACTCGGCAGAGCAAGCGACGGTTTCGGAGAGGTTAAGCCGACGTATCCTATAGGCGTTACGCCTGCCGATTTAAGAGCCTGCTTGCCCGATTACGTTGCCGACAGTATTATTCAAGCCGCCAACGTCTTTGACAAAAAGCTCAAGGGTTTTGCCGACAGGGACGCTCTTTTGACGGGAGTGGAGAGCCGTTCTTCAAGTCCCGTAAGAATACTTCGCAACGAAAAGGGAGATAGTTCTATAGAAGGACTTATGCCGTGCGGAGAGGGCGCGGGATATGCGGGAGGAATAACTTCGGCAAGCGTGGACGGGATTAATATCGCGCTTAAATACGTCTCAAAGCTTTTGCTCTCTTAATTAAATAAATAGTATATTTAAATTATTGTAATTTGATTTTCGTTATGCTATAATAGAAAAACGGAGATACGGAAACAATAAATAGAGTGTCTTCGCTATGTTAGGCTGAAAGTTTTTGAGGTAAATATGACAAATAAAACAAGACAGATAATCGTTGTAGTCGCAGTGTTCGCAATTGCGATAGCGTCTATAGGAACTATAATAGGACTTTTGTTCAATACGGGACAAATGTCGGAGTATTCCGACGGGTTCAGATACGAGCTCAACGGTTCGAGAGCCACTATCACGGCATATGAAGGCAGCGACACAGAGGTTGTTGTCCCCGATAAAGTTAGAGGAAATAGAGTCGTCGGAGTAAGTAAGGACGCATTCAAGTCGGGCGCGTCGTCGATAACGTCTATTAAATTCAATTGCACTTCGTCTGCGTTTGCATTTGCAAGCGAGGTGTTTAAGGAAATGACCGCGCTTAAAAAGGTCGTTTTACCGTCAAATCTTAAAGAAATTCCTACCGAAGCGTTCAGAGGTTGCAAAGCCTTGGAGAGCGTTATTATTCCCGACAGCGTGACCAAAATCGGAGAAAACGCTTTTAGAGAATGTACGTCTTTGGATTTTATTTATAAAAGCGAAAATTATTCTACCGAAGGTAGCTCGGCAATTAAAGACAACGCGGTGTATATGCCAAGCGGTTTGTTGGAAATAGGAGCTCACGCATTTGACGGATGCACGGATATCGTCGAAATGTACTTTGCTAAAAGTTTGGAGAAAATAGGCGATTACGCATTCAATTCCTGTTCTAGACTCAGCGATTTGGAAGTGGAAGAAAACTGCGAATTGACGAGTATAGGCGAGTGGGCATTTTACAACACGCTGCTTCGTTCTTTGGAGTCCGACCCGCTTTCTTTCCCAAATCTTGTGTCCATAGGAGCCAATGCATTTAAAAACGTCAGAACCAATTTTTCATACTTTGCATTGCCGTCTTCGCTTAAGAGCGTCGGCGCCAACGCGTTTGCCGATTGCACCTCGCTCAACAAAATCGTTATGGCGGAGGATATGAAAATAGAGAAGATGGAAGAAGGCGTTTTCGAAAACTGCTCTCAACTTACAAGCGTAACGTTGCCTTCCGGCATAAAAGAGATTCCCGCAAAGACCTTTATGGGATGCTATAGATTGCTTTACAACAACGACTTCGTAATAGGCAAAGACGTCGAGACTATCGGCGACGGAGCTTTTGCGATTTATACGGGAAGAGGTTCGAGTACAAGCGTGACGACGTATTCCAGACACGTGCTGAAAGTTCACGAAGAAAACGAAAACTTTATTATTACCAGACTTGAGGACAACAGAAGAGACGGCAATACGACTTCTACTTATCAACAAGGACTTTTGACTGACGTCGATGGCGAAACAGTGTATGCTTATTACGGTTCATACGACGCGTCGTCGACCAATTCTATGGGCAGAACTTTCAGATTTTTGGATGCCGAAGGTAATTATATTACAAGCATAAAGACGATTAAATCCTATGCTTTTGCAGGAGTTGATTTTGAATATATTCTACTTCCCACAACGATAACGGAAGTCGGAGACTATTTGTTTATGGGAAGCAAAATAGCGGTTTCTTACACCTCCGCCGTCGGCTGGAAACTTACGAAATATTCATTCAGCAAGGTTGCCGAAAAAGACCCGGACGTCGAAGTGCTTTTGCTTAGTACGGCTGCGGGCGTTGAGGAGTTTTTGCAGACTCTCGGCGAATTCGGAATAGAGGCAAGAACATACAACGGCACTTTGCAATAATAATTAAGAACTCAATATATAGATACGCTTCTTTGTCGAAGCGTATTTTTTTTGTCATACATAAAACGTTTTGCATTGCCTATACTATGCTCGGAGGTCGATATGAAAGAGACAGGTATAGTAAGAAGAATTGACGAACTGGGCAGAGTAGTAATACCCAAAGAATTGAGAAAAGTTCTCAAACTTAAAGAGGGCGAGTTGTTGGAAATTTTTACAAACGACAACGGCGAACTCGTTTTCAAAAAATACAACGAAGTCGGCGCAACGCCCGAACAACTTGACGCTATAAGCAAGGTACTTTATAAAAATACCGGCAAAGAAGTCGCGATTTGCGACACTAGCAACATTTTGGCGCACGTCGGCGGCAAAGAGGGCTTACAGGGCGAAAATATAAGCGACGAGCTTTACGGCGTGCTTGACAATCGCCGCTCTAAACTTATCAAAGACAGAAGCGTACGTCTTGTTGACGAAATGGACTCTTGCAAGAGTTGCGAGCAATATATCGTGCCGTTGGTTAGCAGCGGTGACTTGTACGGCGGAATTATATTGTCCGCAGAAAAGTTGGGCGCGGTGGATATGGCTCTTTGCGACGCAATGGCAGGTTATCTGTCCTATAATATAGGCTGATATGAAAAGCAGGACGATAGCGCAGGGCGCAATACTGCTTGCGGTATGTTCCATTGCGGCTAAATTGCTCGGCGGCGCATACCGCATCGCCCTTACCTATGTTTTTGGAGCGGAGGGAATAGGTTATTATCAACTTGTTTTTCCTTTTTTTGCGCTGTTGTTGGCGATTACAAGCAACGCGTTGCCGCTTACGCTTTCCAGACAGATATCAGCGGAAATCGCTAGCGACAGACAGGGCGCTGTTGGCAGAATAATAAAAAAAGCCTTGTTGTATGCGGCGTTTGCAGGCGCTATAGGCTCAATAGTCACGGTGGCGCTTTCAAAAACTATGGCGGGCGCGCAATCTAGAGCAGACGTATATATATGCTATATATCCATAGCTCCCGCAATAATTTTCGTAGCCTTGGCAGGAGTGTTCAAAGGCTGGTTTTTGGGACACGGCGATACGACTCCTTCGGGCGTTAGTCAAATTATAGAGGTAGTCGTCAAATTCGGTTTGGGACTATATTTTGCGTGGGCTTTGATGCCGCGAGGTATTATGCAAGCCGTTGCGGGCGCGTTGATTGCCGTAAGCGTTAGCGAGTTTATTTCGTTGGCAATACTGTTTATATGGTATCTTATTTCGGCGAGAAACGAAATTTCACTGCCCAAACTTCCCACGCAGTTCAAGTTTTTTTCTGCGTTTGCGCCTATTGCCGCAAGCGGACTTATATTCCCTACGGTGGCGTTTATCGACAGCGTAATGGTCGTCAACTTGTTGATGAGAGGCGGCGTGAGCGACGCGGTAAGTCAATACGGAATATTGACAGGACCGGTGGCGTCCGTCATAAATATGCCGATAGTGTTGGCTATGTCTATATCCGTGGCAATAGTTCCTGCCGTGGCGAGTGCAATGGCGGGTTACGACGTGGTTTCTATCAAACAAAAGACGGCGACTACTCTCAAAATGTGTATGATGATTGCAATGCCTTTTTTCTTGGGCGGAGCTATTATGGCAAGACAGGTCGTAGGCGTACTTTATCCGACGTTGAACGAAGGACACAGAGACCTTACGGCGTTTCTTCTCTCGCTGACTGCGATAAACGTTTTGCTACTGTCATTGCTTGAGGCTGTGGACGCGATTTTACAAGGATTGGGAAGGCTTCGTCCCGTGCTTATCAATATAGGCGTAGGCGGAGCGTTGAAAATATTGATAGAATTGATATTTGTGCCCAAGTGGGGAATTGCGGCGAGCGCGATATCGTCCGTGGCGCTTTATCTGACGGCGTTTGTCCTCAACGGCGCTTATTACAATAAACTTGTGGGCAAAAATGCAAAACTCTTCAAAAGTATTAGTAAAATAGCTCTTTCGGGTGCTATAATGTCCTTGGCGATTTTGCCGAGCGCGTTTATTCGCAACGACATATGGGCATTGGTATACGCCGTATGCGTGGGCGCAATTGTTTACACGGCTTGTTTGCTCTTGATGAGAGCGGTCGAGCAAAAAGAAATGCAGATGTTGCCGCTCGGCAACAGACTTGCGCGGCTTTTGACAAAGTCGGGTTATTACAAGAGTCTTTGATTGAATAAAGATTCTCAAAAGGAGAGATATATGATAACTGTAGTGGCGCTTGGGTGCGCGGCAGGTCAGTTGACGCTGGCAGGCGCAGAAGCTATTGACAAAGCTGACAAAGTCTTTGTCAAAACGGCTTTGACGGATACATACGATTATTTTAAGAATAAGGGGATAGACTGCGTTTCCCTTGATTTCATTTACGAGCAATCCAAAGATTTTGACGAACTAGACAATACTATTGCGCAATATATTTTGTCTCAACAAGGAGACGTTGCGTATTGCGTCAACGGAAGCGGTTATGAGGACAGGTCGGTAAGCCTATTGCAAGAAAAAACCGATATAAAGATATTGCCGTCGGCTTCTTTTGCGCTGTGCGGCGGCAAAGCGGGCGTCGCTAATACGCTAATCAGTGCGTATGAACTTGTCGCGCTCAGAGGATTTAATTACGATACCCGCGTCGCGCTGTGCGTCAGCGATATAGACAATGCGTATATTGCAGCCGAGGTCAAACTTGTCTTGCAAAACATCTTGGGCGACGAAGAAACCGCGTATTTCAACGGCAATAAAATATTTATCTATGAACTCGACAGACAAACTGCGTACGATTATGCGACGACATTGTATATACCTCCCAAAAATCTTGTTGAGAAGCAAAGATTTAATTTTGCCGATTTATATCAAATTATGCGTATTCTCCGCGGAGATAACGGCTGTCAGTGGGATAAGGCGCAAACGCATCAAAGTATCAGACAAAACGCCGTAGAAGAGGCTTACGAACTTGTGGAGGCGATAAATAGCGACGATGTAGACAATATTATCGAAGAAAGCGGAGATTTGTTTTTGCAAAGCATTTTTCATTGCGTGATAGCAGAAGACTGCGGCGAGTTTAGTTTGGAGGACTGCTTGAGCGGCATATGCCGAAAGCTTATCGACAGACATACGCATATATTCGGCGACGTCGTCGCCAACACGCCCGAAGAGGCTCTCAAGGCTTGGGACAATGCAAAAGCCAAGGAAAAACATTATGTCTCGGCAAGCGATAAAATAGATAAGATTGCAGGGGCTTTGCCTGCGCTGATGAGGGCTTATAAAGTGCAAAAGGCAGTCGGAAAAGTAGGCTTTGAGTTCGATGATTTTGAGCAGGTAATAGGCAAAATAAAAGAAGAGATAGAAGAGTTTTGCAAAGCAAAGACGGCAGACGAATTGGAAGACGAGGGCGGAGATATTCTCATTGCGGCAGTCAACGCTTTGAGATGGAAAAACGTCGAGCCGGAAATTGCGCTTTCGAGAGCTATTGACAAATTCGTTAAGAGATTTAAATACGTCGACGGCAAATGCAACGGCGATTTGCAGAGCAAAAGTCCCGAGGAGCTGAACGCGCTTTGGGAGGAGGCGAAAGTTGTTGCGAAAGATTGAGTTTAAAGGCATAGTTTTCGCTCCCATTGCAGGATATAGCGACGTGGGCGCGCGTAAGGTGAGCGCTATGCGCGGCGCGGATATGACTTATACGGAGATGGTAAGCGCAAAAGGGTTGGTGTTCGGCAGCGATAAGACGGAAGACCTATTGCGTACCACAGACAGCGAGAAAGTAAAATGCGTTCAGATTTTCGGCAGCGAACCTTATTATATATCTAAGGCAGTCGAGCATAAAGTTCTTGAGAAATTCGACGTAATAGATATAAATATGGGATGTCCCGTGCCCAAGATAGTTAAAAACGGCGAGGGAAGCGCATTGTTGGAAAATATATCTCTTGCGCAAGAAGTTGTCAAAGCAGCGAAAGTCGTAAGCAAGCCCGTCACGGTGAAATATAGAATCGGCGTGAGAGCCGATAGGATAATCGCCGTAGATTTCGGCAAAGCAATGCAAGACGCAGGCGCCGCCGCTATCACGGTTCACGGTCGCACGCGGGAACAGATGTATTCGGGCAAGGCGGATTGGCAGGAGATAGCAAAGGTCAAAAACGCGGTTGACATACCCGTATTTGTCAATGGCGATATAGTAGACAAGACGAGTTATCGAGAAGCAATGCAGACGACAGGTTGCGATGGCGCGATGATAGCCAGAGGCGCGCTTGGCAACCCCAAGATTTTCAGTGTTTTGAAGGGAATAGAGTTGCAAGATTACTCCCTTAAGCAAGATATATTGACGCATCTCGACACTATGCTTGCTTTTCACAATCCTAATTTCGTCGCTTGTAATTTCAAAAAACAGCTTGCATATTATTGCAGAGGTATACGCGGCCAAAAACAGATAAAACTCGACGCTTACGCTTGCAAGACTATCGACGATATAAGACTGGTAATCAACAGATATTTCTAGTACACGGAGACTTGACATAATGATTAGGCTTGCGAATATCAATGACGCTCACAACGTATATACTTTGATTCAAGATACAATACTGGCGATATACGGTGAATTTTATAGCGCTGACGAGGTGAAATTCTTTCTTGATTTGCATAATGAAGCCGCTATCGAAAAAGATATAAAAGAGGAAAAAGTATACGTTTTGACAGACGGTAAATGCATTTTAGCTACCTGCACTTTAGAGGGCAATCATATCTTGAGATTGTTTGTAGACAAAGCTCATTTGAGAAAGGGATACGGCAGAGAGATGCTAAATTATGTCGAGAGCAGGGCTTTTGAAGAATACGAAGAATGCGTCTTGGATACGTCGACACCCGCAAAAGAATTTTATACGGCAATGGGATACGTCGCGATAGGCGAAGAAAAAATAGAAATAAAGTCGGGCGTATTAATGAAATACGAAATAATGAAAAAACATAATAGGAGCGATATATGATAAACGTAGTATTGGTCAATCCCGAAATTCCCAACAATACCGGCAATATAGTCCGTACTTGCGCGGTGACGGGTGCGAAATTACATATTATTGAGCCGTGCGGCTTCAGTTGGGAGGATAAATATCTCAAGCGTAGCGGGCTTGACTATTGGGAGATATCCGACGTCAACAGATATGAAAGTATGCAGGCTTTTTTGTCCGCTAATTTCACAGATATAGCAGATTGCGGCGACAGCGACGCAATTGCGGTAAAAAAGGCAAAAGAGTTCAGCAAGCAGCAGTTTTTCTTTGCCTCCACCAAAGCGGACCACAATCACACCGACGTTGATTATAATGAAACCTGTTGGGTATTTTTCGGAAGAGAAACCAAAGGGCTTGACGAAGAACTACTGCACGAAAATTATCAGGACTGCATACGCATACCTATGCGGGCGGAAGCGCGTTCGCTCAATCTCGCCAACAGCGTTGCAATTATAATATACGAGTATCACCGTCAGCACGATTACAAAGGACTCAACGAAATCGGCAAGCTTACAAAATATTAATAACGTATTTCGCGCAACATAATTCGTTTACGATAATATATATACCTATAAACCAATTGCCGACGCAAGTTAAATTGCGTCGGTATATTTATACTCTCAAATATTCTTTTTTAATAAATAATATATACAAAAAAAGAAATTTCCAAAAAAAGTATACTTTTACTGACT
>CAJUOK010000016.1 GCA_910588015.1 uncultured Christensenellaceae bacterium
GAAGTCGACGTATTTCATAGTATTGGGACAGTCATCAGTAAATCCGTTGATAAAGTTGACGGTAAAGAAAGACACGACGGTAGCGTTATTCAAGATGGAAGACGAGTATCTTAAGGATATAAGACGCAATGCAAGCAATGACGGAGCCAAGATAAAAGTCAAAGAGACGGAAATAGCAATAGGCGACGCGCAGGCATACAAAGCGGCAAAAGAAATGATGGACTTGAGAGAGGACCAGATAGAGAGATATGCGGAGTATCTCAAAGAGCAAAAAGCAATGAGATAATTTTAATATGTCATATTGAGCGGAACGAAGTGGAGTCGAAATATCTCAATCAGATTAGATTTCTCCACGCGCTGCGCTTGGTCGAAATGACATTGTCTTAAATATTAGATTTCTCCGTTACACTTCGTTTCAGTCGAAATGACATTTTCACTGCGGTCGAGGTGACATATTGATAATAATTGAGTTGACATTTACAAATGCTCAAGGTGATAATCATCAATGCGTAAGATGACAATTAATAACGACTGAGGTGAAAACACCTTGCTATGTCATATTGAGCGGAACGCGGTGGAGTCGAAATATCTCAAACAGATTTGGTATAATAGATTTAATAGACATAAAGCAACGGCGGCTTAATTGTAAGCCGCTGTTGTTATTGAAATTATGTTATTTAATTACGTTAATATCCTTGATTCTCTGTCGGCAAAGTGGACAGACAAAATCGGGAGCTATTTCTTTTAGAGGATTCAGTACGAAGTCTCTGTTTTTATAATCAGAATGAGGTATGACCAAACCGTCGTCTGAAATTATGCTGTCTCCGTAAAAAACAATGTCAATATCAAGAGTTCTGTCGCCCCAGCGTACGCTTCTGTCTCTGTTGGCTTTTGCTTCTATCGAGTGAATAAAGTCAAGCAACTCATATGGCAAAAGATGAGTGGTAATTTTGACAGCCATATTTATAAACGGCAATTGCGCTACGCCTCCATACGGCGGGTTTTCGTAAGAAGAAGAGACCTTTATTACGCTAATGTCGGGATGTTCTTCCAAAGCTTTTATTGCATTGTCAAGATATTTCTGTATATCGCCGATATTGCTTCCCAAAGAGAGCAAAACAACAGTATTTTTCAAAGATTGACTTACAGACACGTTATCAAAAGGCAGAGATACGGGAGCTTGCGGTTTTTTGACGGTGACGCTTACGCTGTCTAAAGCATAGTTTCGCATAAGCATAGTAGCTGTGCGATGACATAGCGTTTCTATAAGGTCAAAACAGTTTGTTTCGCAAAATTCGCTTATGCGATGCATCACTTCGTCATAATTCAACGTCAGTGACAAATCGTCAGCCGCTGCTGCTTCGGTAAAATCGTATTGCATATTTACGTCGAATAAAAATGGTTGAGTATTGAGTTTTTCTTCCTCTAGCACTCCGTGACGCGCAAATACCTTAAGGTTGTGAATATTAATGCTGCTCATATTTTCTCCATTGCCAAACTTTCTTGTCTGATTGCTTCGCAGTTTTCTTTTACGTCGTGTACGCGCACGAAGAGTACGTTTTGTCTTACTGCCTTACGAGTGGTTTCCAAAGTTGGATTGAGTCTGTCTTTAACCTCGCCGCCGAACATCGATTTCCGAGACGTGCCGAGCAAAAGGGGATACCCAAACTTGTGCAGATTGCCGTAATTATTTACCACGGTATGATTTTGCTCTTTGTTTTTTCCAAAACCAATTCCGCCGTCAAGGATTATCTTGTCTTTGTCTATGCCTGCTTTATCGGCAATATTTATACTCCTTTGCAAGAAGTTATAAATATCTTCCCAAAGTCTGCTGTCAATCGATATTGCGTTTTGGTTTTGCATTATGCAAACTGCGGCGTTGTATTTAGCTATTATTCTTGCCATTTCGCCGTCGCTGTCGTACTGCAATCCCCAAATATCGTTTATCATATCGGCGCCGTATTCCAAAGCTTTGTTTGCAACTTGAGGATAATAGGTGTCTACGGATAGCGGAATATCAAAATTGTTTTTTATAGCTTTTATCGGTTGGGACAGTCTTTTCCATTCTTGCTCTTCGTCGACGGGAATATGCCCCGGACGCGTGGATTGACCTCCTATATCTATTACTTCTGCGCCGTCTGCAATAGCTTTTTCAACGCGTTTCAAAAGGTCGGCTTGAGTCGCTCTCGACTGTTCGTAAAAGGAATCGGGAGTAAGATTTATAATTGCCATAACGTGTGTGCCGCCGTCGAAGATTTTGTTGCCTATTTTCATATTTACCTCATAAGAGCGATAATTGAATTTATTTGCGATTCCTCAACTTCGCCGCGCACGGAGTAGGTAATAGTTTTGGAGCCGACTTTTTTTACGCCTCTCGAGGTCATACAGGTGTGTTCAGCTTCGCAAAGCACAATGACGCATTTTGCTTGTAGATTGGAAGCAACGGCGTCTGCAACGTTATTTGTAAGCCGTTCTTGCAGTTGAAGTCTTCTGGCGAAAACTTCGACCGTTCGCGCAAGTTTTGACAGACCGACAACTTTGCCCGTAGGGATATAAGCTATTGCCATTTTTCCGAAAAACGGCATAAGATGATGTTCGCACATAGAGGAGAACGTCACGTCTTTTTCTATTACCCAGTCTGAAGACTCTACGTCAAAAGTCTTTGCTAGGTGCGTTTTTTCGTCGTCGCGATAACCTGCGCTCAGTTCTTCATACATAGTTGATACGCGTTTTGGAGTATCTATGAGTCCTTCTCTAGACGGGTCTTCTCCTATAGCTTCAAGTATCATTGTTACGGCTTTTTGTATTTTTTCTTTATCTATAGATTTCATATTTTCCTCATAAACGGTTGTGTCAGTCATTGTTTTGTTTTAATTTATTAATTTCTTCTAAAGCAGACGCGAGTATGCTCAACGAGCCGCATACTACGATAAGTTGGCAATTTACGGAGTAAGCCTGAATTATCGCGCTTGTTATATCTTTGCAACTTTTACACGCTGCATTATATTTCAGACATTTTGAATATAAGACTTCTTCGTCGAGACCTCTTGGAGTAGGCGGCTTTACGGCAATTATTTCGTCTGCGGCAATGCCTATATGCGCGAGCGTTGCGTCAATGTCCTTATCCTTAAACATACCTATTACAACGCATTTTCTCATATTAGCAAAGGTTGTCGTCAGTTCTTGACAGAGAGCTTTTGCACCGTCTGGATTATGAGCTCCGTCAAGCAAAAAAGTTTTGTCGCCGACTTTGATTTGCTGCAACCGTCCTTTCCATAAAGCTCTCTCTACGCCTATCTTTATGTTTTGCACTGTTATGTCGTAACCTTTAGACGCAAGATAAAGCGCGCTTTGAATTGCAAGAGAGCAGTTAATAAGTTGATACTTGCCGATTTGTCGCATAGAGTAAATTTCGCCGTTGTAGAGCATTTTTTGTCCGCCGGCGTTGCTTTCGACAAGAGTAGGTGTATCGCAAATTATAATATCTTGGGCTTTGTTGAGAACGCGCATAACCTCGTCGCTTTGACGATAAGTTATGAGAGGGCAGTTTTTTACGATATGTAATTTTTCCTCGGCAATTTGAGATAACGTATCTCCTAAAATCGCAGTGTGGTCCAAAGAAACGGACGTCATTATCGCAAGCTCTTTACTGTCTATTGCGTTGGTGGCGTCGAGTCTGCCTCCGAGTCCGCATTCCAATACCACGAAATCGCATTTGCGGTCTTTAAAATAGAGCAATGCCGCAACGAATTCCACCTCAAAAGCCGACGGAAGAGCCAAGCCTTGACTTTCCATTTTATCGCGCTCTTGAGCCACGATTGATATATATTTTGCAACGTCGTCGTTGCTCATAGGTTTGTTGTCGAGCAAAAATCTTTCGTTGTATTCGAATACGGAAGGGGAATTGAACGTGCCTACGCTAAAACCGTTGGCAATAAGTATATTTGTCAAAAAACAGCTTGTAGAGCCTTTTCCGTTTGTTCCTGCAATATGCAAAAATTTCAGCGAATTTTGCGGATTGTCAAATCTGGCGAGCAGAGCTTTAACGCACTCCAATCCGAGCTTTATTCCCGATTTTTCCAAATTGCGCGCATATTCAACGGCTTTTTCGTAAATCAAAAGAGAACCTCCCAAGAAAGTTCCCCACAAAAAGACTTAATGATATGTCAAACGATATAACGAGTCCGAAGTGGGAGTGAGTGTTGCACCGCAAGCAATTGCTTTTCGTTCGCAGGCACTCCCCGTCCTTGCGACACTTTACGCGCAAACTCTACACTTTCTAAATTCATTATAGCAAATATGATTATTCAAAGCAAGAAAAACGTGACATATGATACTATTTTCTTTCGTATATGCAAAAAGTAGTAAGAGTGGAGCCGTCCGTAATATTTTGGGATAATTTTAATTCGAATGCTTTAGGAATCTCGGGGAAGAATCTATCTCCGTCGAAATCTTCGTTAATGCGCGTCAAGTATATTCTGTCGGCTTTTTCCATTGTTTGTCTATATATGCTTTCACCGCCGCATATGAATATTTCTTTATCGGTCTTTGACGCATAGTTCAACGCTTCGTTTATAGACCGGCATACTACGACTCCGTCGATAAATTGTTTTTTTGAGGATAGGACAATATTTATTCTTCCTGCAAGAGGTTTATTTATTTCATTGAATGTATTGGCTCCGAATATTACGACGTTGTCCATAGTAAGCTGCTTGAATCTTGCCATATCGAGTTTGAGATTCCAAGGTAAATATCCGTTTTTTCCGATAACGTTGTTTTTCGCCGCCGCAACAATAATATTAATCATATATTTATATTATACCATATATTATATTTAGTCAATCGCAACTTGTCGTGACGTAAAATGAGTTTTTACCGCGATTGATTTATTTGCGGTCTATAAGAAAGTAGTTTTGTTTTTAAGCGATAATTTGCCGAAATTGACTTTTAGCATTTTGCTGAATATGGCAAAAGGCAAAAAGGCGACTGTAGCTAAAATACATACCGATATTACGACAATTATCTTTGGACTGTCGGACAAAGCTGCGGAAGCAAGTTTGCACACTATTGCAACTCCGAGAGAAAAGATTATGCAAATTCCGCTCTTGAAAAATATCTTCGACTGTATTCTTACGTTTTTATTTAGCACCGCTAAATTTATTATAAGCGCCGTAGAGTGCATAGCGCCAAGCGAAACGAAATAGGATTTTATGCCTAAAAGCGAAGGCGTGGTAAGCAAGATTATCATAAGGATTATACAGCCTATTACGTGGGATATAAAAGTATTGAATTCCTTGCCCATAGAATTCAGCATAGAGATAACAAGATTATTCAGACACATAGGTATCATAATTATGGCAGCGAAGGCAAGATATTCGCCGCTCAGCTTGTCGTCGTAGAGCAAGTCGCCGAGTTGTTCGCCCGAGCCCGAAAATACCGTGAAAAAGAAACACGACACCAAGCAGCCGAATAATATTGCGTTGCCGAGACTTCCCGATAGAGTTTTGACGCCTTTGCCAGCTTTGACGGAGGCGATTTCGGGGATAAGCACTACGCTCAACGAACCTATAATAGAGGTAGGAGTAAATATCAAAGGCATTACCATACCGCTGGCTCTTCCGAATTCGGCGGTCGCTGAGCTTTGGCTCATTCCAAGTTTAGAGACAAGCAGAGCGGGGAGAATCAATGACATAAACGTCGACATAAGAGAACCGACGATTCTCGTCACGGTGAGCGGAGTTGCGCTTTTGGCAATCTCTTTACCTTGAGTGGGCTTTGAAAGTTTTCCTTTTTTTGCAACGAACATTATCACTATAATAACTATTACTATAATGTCGCCGGCAAGCATTGCAAGAGCGTAAGCGTATTCTTTTTGAATTGCGAGAATTCCGCCTTCGAGCAAAATCACCGCAAAAAGTATTTTGAGTATTTCGTCGGCAAGTTCGCTCACGGAGTAAATGCCGAAATATTTTTTACCCCAAAACCAGCCTCTTAAAATAGCGTATAGACAGGCTGTCAACAACATAGGCAGCATTATCAAAAATATTTTTTTGCATCTGGCGTCTTTAAAAATAAGGTCTAATATCTGCGGAAAAATCAGAATCGCAGATATCATAGTCAACGTTATAAGCACGCCCGCGAACAAACAGGTGGTAAGCGCGCCAAATTGGCGTTTGTTGTCGCCTACAGTGTCGCTTTCGGCGGTAATTCTCGACAACGTTACCGGAATTCCCGACGTGCATATGCAAGCGAATAGCATAAATACAGAAGCGCATATTTGATACAAACCGAGTATTTCCGCGCCTAGTTTTCTCGATAGATATATTTTGAATACGAAAGACAGCGCTCTGGTGATTGCCGCAATTACCGTCACTGTCGCAAACGCTTTGAAAATTTTTCTCATACAATATAATATTGAGACTTTTATCAAAATAGAATTTAATAAGAAAAATTGCAAAACTGACGGCGGAGGGAAGTTATGAAAAGAGTTTTGGTGAGAATAGACAGAGAAATTACTCTTGAAGAATTGGCGGATAAATATCACACAACTGTTGCCGCAATAAGAAAACTCAACGCATTACACGAAGATATTTTTGTGGGAATGAGACTTGTAATAGAGGAGAACAGCGGAGAATACCACACGGTCCAACCTTTTGAAACGTTGGATATAATAGCAAAAAAGTATGGCGTAAGCGCGCAAAAAATTATGGATATCAACGACGTAGACAGAGTTTTTATCGGGCAAAAAGTTTTTATACCGTTGTAAAAATAAAATATTATTATAGTGGTTAAAAAAATACGGGCGGCTTATTGCCGTCCGTATTTTGATTTTTACTTACCGAACTGGTCTTTCTTGCTCTTATTGTTGGCGTTGACCTTCTTGTTTTTGTTATTCTTGATAAGTTTTTTCTTTTTCTTGGGTATAGCTTTCTTGATGAGATAAATCACAACAATCACAACTATAAGACCGCTGACTGCGCCGAGCGAGATATAGAGCCACATAAGCGGGTCTTTCTCTTTTTCGGTTTCTTCTTCCTCTTCGGGCTCGGGTTCTGCTTTGGAGTCGTCGGAAGTGAATACTATACGGAAATTATTCTTTACGGCGCTTTCGTCTGCAAGAATGCTGTTCTTATCGTTATCTTCGTCTGCAACTTCGCTGTCCGTAAGCTTGTTGTAAAGAGTAGCGCCTTCGGGAGCGGGGGTAGATTCGGTGATTTCGATATATTTGTCGTCTTGCATAAAGTATTTGCCGTCTTCAGCTTCTTTGTATACTTCTTTGCGAGCGATGAAGTTTTCTTCTTCGATTTCTTCAACAGAGAAGTTGTCTACGAATACGTAACCGGTCATATTGTAATCGCTGCCCTTGAAGCCGAGGCTTACCGTCAACGTTGCGGTTGTGCTGTCAATATCTTCTTCTGCGAATATATAGAAAGAGTATTCTGTCCATTCGCCTATCGTCTCTTTGCCGTTTTCGTCGTAAGTCGACGTATTGACAATTCTTTGTTTGTCAGAATCGGAAGAGGAGTCTGTCAGCTTTCTGCCGAATTCATAAGTCTTGTTGTTGGCTTTGAGCGTTATTGTAGCCGTGGGCTTGAAGTTGGAATCTATGTCTTCCGCTTTGCCGTTGACAGCCAATTTATAGGTCAATACCCATATGCTTATTTTATAGTACTTGCCGGGCGTGATAGTTGCGGAATTTGAAGTATATCCGTAAGCTGTAGCGTCCTTGTTGTAGATTACCAAAGCTCTGTCTCCGACGTTGGTCTTGTCGTTGTTGAATATAGCGTTGACTATTGCTTCGTCTTCTTCTTTGTCGATATCGAGGTCAAGGTCGGAGTAGTCCGTCTTGTTTTTGTCGATAACGCCGCTCACCAACACGTCGCTGCTTGAGCTTGCGTCGCTGTCGATAAGAGCTCCCGTGAAGTTCTTTGCGGAAGAAATGCTGTCTGCGCTGTTGACATCGTCAAACGAGTCTACAAGCCACGATTGAGTCAGCCAATCTTGTTTGGTCTGTTCTTCAGCTGCTGCGAATACGTCTGCGTCGATAGTGGTATACGTTGCGGCGGTGAAGAATACCGTGCTGCTTGCTTTTGCGGAGGTGTCGCTACCTGCATTAAGAGAAAGCGTTACGGACGAACTTGATATACCCGTTTCAACGAATATCATATATTGATGCCATTCGCCGTCGCCTTTAACCGTCGCAAATTTATAGTCTTCGCTGTTTGCCGTAGCAGTCTTGAGCACAAGGCTGAATTCATTTCCCGTAGGAGCTTTTGCGTATACCATAAATGCGTAGTACGAATTTGCCGAAAGGGAAATGCTGCTAGACGTAAATCCGAGTTTAGAAATAGTGTCGTCCTTTTTGATTGCAAGAACAGTCGGAAGTTTGTCTATGGTAAATGAGCTGTCGAGACCGCTGTAGAAATTGCTTGCGTCGCCAATACCCAAAGCGTCTAGTTGAGAAGCGTTGGTAAGATTGAGGATGCCCGCCATATTATTGAAAGGAGCCTCTGTGCTGATGTTGGAAGATGAGCTCACGGTCCAGTTGTTGGGAAGAGCAAGCGCGCTTTTCATTTTTCCGTCGGCGTCGAGAATATCTGCTCCGAACAGGTTGTTCGTTGCGCTTATGTCCATATTCTTGAAATATCCGTTGGAGGAAATTTGTCCGGTGGATGTGGAGTTTGCCAAAGCAACGGTATTTACGGTCGTCGAATTGCTTGCCGACGAGTATTGGCTATAGGGAATATCTTCAACGTACATCGAAGATACGAAGCCGTAACCCATTACCAAAGTGGAATAATCGCTTCCGTCGCCCGTACCCATAGTAATGGATATAGCAAGTCTGACGTTTTTGATTTGCTCTCCGAGAACGTAGAAGGTAACGAGAGTGTAATCGTTAAAGCCTTTTTCGTCCTTAAGATTTTCGGTATTGAGGTTGCTGAAACTCGAAACAGAGCTGAATGCCTCTTCGAATTTTTGTCCGTCTTTATAATCTTCGTTGTAACGGAGCAGCGAAACCGTCATACCTTGACTGGAAGCTATGTCTTTTGTCTTAATATACATAGATATTGCATAAGTCTTGTTGGGAGCAATATTTATGAGTTTGCTTGTGTCTATAACGTTGTCTTTCTTTGTAAGCGTTGACAAAACGTTAGCCGTAGGAGCAAAGTTGTTTATTGCCAAAACGCTTGAGTTGAGCACCGTAGTGTTTTCGATATCGACAGGCTTGCCGGGATTTTCCTTGAAGTGGCTGTCGGCGACGAAGTTATCAGTGTCGATGAGTTGGGAAGTAGAACGCTTTGCAAGCTCATCGTTAAGAGAATCGGGGTCTTGAACCTTGAAGTCGCCGAGATTTACGGAACTCATATTGTCGTAGGAAGTCAGCAAATCTATTTTTTTGTCAGTTTCAGAGTTTGCGGCTTTGTCGTAATCGGCTTTGGTTATCTCTTCGATTTTCGTGCAGTCGAAAAGAGCTGCGCCGATTGCGTGAGTTTCGGTGTCGTTAGAACCGCCGTAACCCAACCACATTTCGAGTTTAAGTTGTTTTGAACGGAACTGATTTGCGGCAACGTAGAAAGAGTACTGTTTCCATTCGCCGTCGGTGTCGACTTCTATCGTAAAGTTATTGCTGTCGGTATTAGTGCCGTCTGTAAGTCTTATAGACGCTTTTCCCTCTTCAAGATAGGTTCTTGCGTAAACTGTGACTTTGTAGAACTTGTTGAGGTCGAAATTCATTGCGCTTTCTGCTCTATAACCGAATGCTGTTGCAAGTTTGTTTTGGATATAGAGCATTCTGTTGCCGATAGAGCCTTGCGGAGTAGAAAGGTCGTCGAGAGTTTGTCCAGCTTTGTCCAAAGACGAAACGAGATAGCTCAAAGACGATTTTACGCTTTCTTCGGAGAATCTCGAGGTGTCGATTATACCTTTGGTAACGTAAGTGGTAGACGTGCTTGCGTTGTCGCCGGAACCGAAACCGGAAACTTGCGTATATTTAGATACCGAGTAGGGCGTGCTAGTCGTGGACGAAGCATAGTCGAATTCGCTGTCGGACACTTTCATAGTATATTTAGCTACGGTAGCTGTGACCTGTTGAGCGTCGAAATCGGCTTTGGTATAAGCCGTATCGTTTTCTACGTCTTTGTCTATTTCGGATACTTTCTCAAGAACTACGTTGTCAAAGAAAGCGATACCCTTTGTCAAATGACCCGTTTGACCGTTGCCGATACCCAAAGAGAGTACGACCGTTATAGAGCCCGAAGAAATTTCCGAGGTCTCGATATAAGCGGTGTAGGTTCTCCATTCGTTGTTGGTATTGATTGCTTCCCAAGCGGCGTAAGCTGCGCCGTTGACGTAAATATAAGCGCCGGCGAGGTCGTCGTTGTTGTCGGAATCGAGTATAGTCATAACGTCGACGCTCAATTTGTAATAACTCTTTGCGTCGAGAGAATGGCTGTCGGATGTGAATTTGTACGACGTAGCCGTTCTGTTGTTTATCATCAAGACTTTATCGTCGTCGAGTTGGTCTTTGATTTTATCGTTCAGCTCGTCGTTGTCGTCTCTTGAAGATTTACCTTTACCGGGAGAGCTGACGGTGATATGAGAATACTTCTTTTGCAAAGCCTTCCAATCAGAAGACGAAGTTCCCACAACGCCTTTAGTCAAATCTTTTTCGCCCGACGGAGTATATGTCGCGCTGCTACTGGAAGAACTCGAACCCGCCGCGCCGTTCCAGTTGCTCGGGCTTGTCAATTCGGAGTCTTCCGAACCTGCGGCAAAAGTGCCGTTGGTAAAGAGTAGGGTTGATTTTGAGTCTTCTTCTTTCTTGTCGTCGTCTTTGTCTTTGCAGGCAACCGCGAACATTGAGAAGATTAAACATACCGTCAGAATCAACGCTGTTAAGATGAAAATTCTTTTCTTGTTCATTTAACCACCTTTATTATAAAAATAAATCTATTATTTTATTTACAATAGTCTTTGTTATTATAAATTAATAATAAAAAAAAATCAATTATTTTTGTCTTACATTTACCATATTTTACTAATTTTTATCTAAATTAAAAATTTATTAAACGTCAGCGAAGCGTCTAACTTTGTCTTTAAGCATAAAAACGCCGCGCGCGCAATATTTATTTGCGGTTTAAAACGAAATTTTTACGCAGAATAACTTACGATGCCGATTAAGGGAGGAACGCATAATGAGAAGAGCTGAAAAAGTCGCCGACGGAGGGAAAAAGAATTTCTGCGCCGCAGATAAGTTTCCGATGCAAAGGGAAATTATAGGGAAAGAAAAAAAAGGTTTGGACAAGCTCGGCAAAAAGGGTAAGCTGATTCTAACGGTTGCGGCGTCGCTGTTTGTCGGAGTTGCCAACGGATTGTTCGGCGGCGGCGGTGGAATGCTTGTAATACCTATATTCACGTTGTTGCTCGGTATGGAAGAAAAATTAGCTCATTCCAGCGCGATTCTCACTATTTTACCGCTTTCTTTGGTCAGCAGTATAGTTTATATTATCGACGGTAATTTCACCGTGCCCGACGGACTTTGGGTCGGAGGCGGCGTTATTTTAGGCGGTTTGATAGGCACGTTTGTTATGAAAAAACTTTCCAACAACGTTTTGAAGATAGTATTCTACACGCTTATGATTGTCGCGGGAATTTCTACGTTGATAAAAAACTTGGGATAAATATGGATAAAACGGTAGAAATATTAATATATAATTTTTTTAAAAGGAGTTGTTAATGCAAATATTTTTGTTGATTATAGCGGGTATCATAGGCGGATTAATTGGCGGTATGGGAATGGGCGGTGGCACGTTGCTGATACCTATATTGACAATATTTCTCAATGTGCCTCAAAAAAATGCGCAAGCTATAAATTTGACGGCGTTTATACCGATGGCTATAGTCGTAACGGTGATAAACGCTATTCGGAAGGGGATAGATTACAAGAACGTTTTGCTAGTTGCGCTGCCTGCAATCGCCACAAGCGTACTGTCTGCGTTATTGGTCAAAAAGATTTCGTCAAAAGCGCTGTCAATAGGTTTTGCCTGCTTTTTGATACTGCTGGGCGCGGCAATGATGATAGATACTTTGCGCAAATGTATATATGCATATATGCGCAAGTGCAGAGAAGATTATATTCACAGCGATTAGAACGAATATATATTAGCATTAGAGCATATTACAAGGCGTTTGGATATTAAAAATAAAATTTAAACGATAATTGGATTTCCCTATTTCGTTATTATCAAAATCCGCAAAACTTTTTTCGTCATATATCGCAATTTTTTCGCATACGATATTTTCGAGGTGGAATATGCGGGAGTATTGCGAGCAATTAATAATATCTATAGCTAATTATATTTTGGAAAATAAATGTACAGTGCGCAGTTGCGCAAGCGCTTTCGGCATAAGCAAGAGCGCCGTTCACAGCTATTTGAATACCAAGCTGAAAAATATTGATTTGGATTTATACGAAGACGTGAGAGCGTTGTTGGAATACAATCTTTCTGTCAGACATTTGAGAGGCGGCGAAAGCACAAAGAAACTCTATGAAAACAAAAATAGACAGCTTTTATAATACCTATTAATAAAAAAATATTTTTCGTAAATAGGCGAGTTAATATACAAATTTTATATGGACAAATCAGTTGAATTTATTTAATCATATCCTTTACTTTATCCCACAGATTGTTGCGGTCCGGATTGAATAGAGCGGTTAGCATACGCTGCTTGCAGCCGTATTTTTCGTCAAGATTGGCAATGAGGTTTTTTATATCTTCGCGTTTTGTATTTTTGTCCTGCGGGCAGGGATTGTGTATTATCGGCAATTCATATCTTCTTGCGAGTCCCGAAAGGTATTTTTCTTCGACGTAAATAAAGGGTCTAATAAGAGTGATATTGCTTCTATCCATATGGCTGACGGGCATAAACGTGGAAATTCTACCTTCATATATCAAGCTTAAGAAAAAAGTTTCCAAAACGTCGTCGGCGTGGTGACCGAGAGCAAGCTTGTTGCAGCCGTACTCCTTTGCTTTGCCGTTAAGAGCGCCTCTGCGCATTTTAGAGCAAAGGGAACAGGGACTTTTTTCCTCTCTTTCCAAAATCACATCGTATATTTGAGTGTTTTCGACGACAAATTCAACTCCTATGCTTTGGCAGTATGACATTGTTGCTTGCACTTCTTTTTGGTCTACGTTTAGACCTAAATCGATATTTATAGCCACCAAATCGAATTTTTCGGGAGCGAATTTTTTATATGCCGCCAATATGGCGAGCAAAGCCATACTGTCTTTGCCTCCCGAGAGACCTACGGCTATTTTGTCTCCGTCTTTTATCATACCGTAATCGGATATTGCTTTTCTCGTCAAAGATAATAATTTTTGCATACAATTAGTTTAGCTGTTTTATTGACTGATTGCAAGAAAATATAGTATATTTAATAAAAGATATAAATAAAATATTTTATAATAAAAGCCGCATTTTCATCTTCGATACGGAAAGGAGCAAAAATTGACAGAAAAGATAATTGACGCAGTGCGAGAACTGATAGGCAACGATTTTTTTACCACGGTATTGATTTCGATGATACCTATAGTTGAGTTAAGAGGAGCTATACCCGCCGCGATTACTATGGGAATAAAGCCGTTGACGGCTTTTGCTCTTGCTTGGGCTGGCTCGGCAATAGTCGCGCCTATACTTTTGTTGATTTTGCGTCCTGTGCTTAATTGGATGAAAAAATATAAACTTTTTGCTTCGCTTGCTCGGGCTATAGAAGACGGATTTAAAAGCAAAGCTATGAAAGTAATGGGAAAATCTGGCGACGGAACTTTGACAGGCGAAGAGCTAAAGCGACTTGAGCGTAAAAAAATGTTCGGAGTATACCTATTTGTTGCTTTCCCGATACCTTTGACAGGAGTATGGACGGGCAGCGCAATAGCAACGTTTATAGATATTCCGTTTTGGAAAGCTATGGCAATGGTATGGCTGGGCAATTTAACTGCGGGCGCGATAGTAACCTTGCTTGCCTTCTTCCTATCGGCTTATATGAATATAATCTTGGACGTATTCTTTATTATAGTTATATTGGTGCTTTTGCTCTTTATCGTAAGAACGGCGATAAAGATGGTAAAAAACAAAAAACAAAATAATGCTACAAACGACTCTGTCGAAGAGCAAGTTGATACTCAAAAGGATGAAAACCAAACAAAATGCGAAACGGCGCAAAGCCAAACAAGCGAAAACGCCGTTGAGAATAATACGGACGATTGCGTTAAACATACCGTAACCAATACCGCGGAAAACAGAAAAGAGGAAGATAAATGAAATATTACGAAATAACCGTAGACACGACGAGCGAGGCAAGCGAATTGGTGGCGGAGATACTCAACGAAGCGGGCAGCAACGGCATCGGTATCTATGACCCAAAAGATATTTTGGAGCTTGCCGACAACGGGGTGATTTGGGACTATATGGACGAGCATCTTATATCAGACGACGGCAAAGCGCAGGTCAAAGGGTACTTTCCCGTGGACGAATATGAAAAAACGCAAGCTGTAATAGATGAAAAATTAGAATTTCTCAAAAATAATTCTCCGTTTGATTTGGGAAGTCTTGTAATTAACAAAACTATCGTCGACGACGGCGATTGGGTTGAAAGTTGGAAGGTAAACTACAAGCCGATTCACGCAGGCAGAGTTACTATTGTGCCGGAATGGATAGATTACGTTGGAGGAGAAGGCGAATATATTGTCAAGATTGACCCCGGTATGGCGTTTGGCACCGGCGAACACGAAAGCACCAAGATGTGCTTATTGCTTTTGCAGGCTATGGGCGTTGAGGGGAAAAGCGTAATAGATATAGGCACCGGAAGCGGTATTTTGGCTTTGGCTTCGGCTAAACTAGGCGCAAGTCGGGTTGAAGCGTACGACGTTGACGACGATGCTGTCAAGGCTGCCAAAGCCAACGCAAAACTCAACTGTCTGTTGGACAAACTTTTTATCGACAGCGCAAATCTATTGGATAAGACGAATGGAAAGTTCGATATAGTGCTTGCCAATATCACGGCTGACGTGTTGATTTCGCTTTCGTCTGCGCTTGGCGATTATATGGAAAAAGACGGAACCGTAATAATATCGGGTATTATAATCAAGAGAGAAGAAGACGTCAAGAACGCGTTTGTCGACGCGGGTTTTAAAATTCAAGAACGCGTCAATATGGGCGAATGGATAGCCTTTAAGTTGAGTAGATAATATGGAAATTAAGAGGTTTTTTGCAAATCAAGACAGTTTTGACGGCAAATATATTATTATAGACGGCGAAGAATATTTGCATATGAGCAAAGTGCTTAGGCATAAAGTCGGATATAAAATTATCGTCAATCTTGACGACGGCAAGGATTATTATTGCTCTATTTGCGAGATGAACAAAGATTTCGCAAAAGCCGAAGTGGGAAAAATTGTAGACAATGAATGCAAATCGTCTGCCAGCGTTACGCTTTTTCAAGCATTGCCAAAGGGCGATAGATTTGATTTGATAGTGCAAAAGTGCGTGGAACTCGGCGTGGAAAATATTACGCCGTTTTTGTCGAAATATACGAATGAAAACAAATTCAATTCTCAAAGGGCTAATCGCATTGCGCTCGAAGCGTGCAAGCAGTGCGGCAGAGCAAGATGCGCATATGTCGGCGGATTGACGGATTTTGACGGTATGCTCGCTTTATTAAAAGGATACGATACCATAATTTTGCCTTACGAACATTCCAAAGTAGGAAAACTTTCCGACGTAATCGGATTGAGCGCAGGCAAGAATATAGCAGTTGTTATAGGCAGCGAAGGCGGATTTGCCGAAGAAGAGGTAGAAAGAATCGTCGACGTAGGCGGGCAGGTGATTTCGCTCGGAAAACGTATCTTGAGATGCGAAACCGCAGCTGTGGTAACAGCTGCGCTTATTATGTACGAATTGGGTGATTTGCAAGGTTAAGCAAAAGCCTAAAGCAAGATGAATTATGAAAATATCGGTATACAATTTGGGATGTAAAGTTAATAAATACGAATGCGACAGTTTGCTTAAGACGCTTGAAGAGAGAGGTCACGAAGTGAGCGAAGATTTGATTTATGCCGACCTTTATATACTCAACACTTGCGCCGTCACCAACGAAGCCGAGAGAAAGTCGCGACAGTGCGTAAGCAGATGTCTCAAGCTCAATCCCGACGCCAAAATCGTTGTTTGCGGCTGCGCGTCGCAAAACGACCCGCAACAGTTTATCAAAAAGCAAAACGTAGTGTTTGTGTCCGGCAACGCTGGCAAAGCAAAGCTTGCCGACAGACTGAACGAGACGGGTATACTCGTCGACGACCTTCCGACAGTATACGAAGATGATTTTTCGCCGGAAGTGGTTAGGACTAGGGCGTACGTTAAAATACAGGACGGTTGCGACAATTATTGCTCCTACTGTCTCATACCTTACGTCAGAGGCAGAAGCCGTTCGAGGAGCATATCGAGCGTTGTCGAAGAATGCCTCAATCTGCAAAAAAAATGCAAGGAAATTACAATAACCGGTATAGATATTTCGTCGTACGGTAAAAATATCGGCGCCGATTTGGCAACGCTTATATATGCTTTAAAGGACATAGATTGCAGAATAAGGCTGGGTTCTTTGGAAGTAAGCGTAATTGACGAAAGGTTGCTTGACGCTTTGTCTGAAATGAAGAACTTTTGTCCTCAATTTCATTTGTCTTTGCAAAGCGGCGAGGACGGCGTGCTTAAGAAAATGAACAGACATTACACGACGTCGAATTATTTGGATAAGGTAAAATTGATAAGAAGATATTTTCCCGATTGCGCAATTACTACGGATTTGATATGCGGTTTTCCCACGGAAAGTCAAGAGAGTTTTGATAAGACGTTGCAGTTTATACAAGAGGTTGGATTTGCGCAGACTCACGTCTTTGGATATTCGCCGAGAGGCGGTACCGTAGCCGCAAAATACGGTCGGATTGAGCAAAGCGTAATCAAGGACAGAGTAAACAGAGCTTTGGAGATTGCGGACGCGATGAGACAGAGCTACGTCAAGAGTTTTGTCGGCAAGACTTTGCAGGTATTGATAGAAGATACGGAAAGAGGCTATATGTGCGGATATTCCAAGCAATATATCAAGTGTTACGTCGCCCAAGCGGAGGCGGGCGAGCTATACGACGTCGTCGTCGAAAAGGCGGAAGACGGCATAGCTTACTGTAGAATAATAAATATGGACAAAACAGTATAAATTTACTAAAGGAGTTAATTATGGATTGCATTTTTTGTAAAATTATAAGAGGAGAAATTCCGTCATATAAAATCTATGAGGACGATATGACTTACGCGTTTTTGGACATAGCAAACGACAGTTACGGTCATACGCTCGTCATTCCCAAAAAGCATTGCGTAAACGTGTTGGATTGCGACAAAAACTATCTTGCCGCAGTGATGAATACCGTTCGGAAAATTTCGCGGCATTACGTCGAAGACTGCGGATTTGACGGAGTCAACGTACTCAACGCAAGCGGAGAGAGCGCGCAGCAGTCGGTGTTCCATTTGCATTTTCACATCATTCCGAGAAAAAAAGAAGACGGCATAGATATTTGGCCGCTAAAAGATAAAAAGCAATTAAATCTTGCCGCAATATGCGACGAATTAAAAATTTGATAAAATTTGAAATCGTCAATTATTTTTTGTTGACAAGATTTTTATCTTATGCAATAATATGTGAGTAATTAATCCGCGTAGGGAAAGGAGGCGATATAATGTCAACGGTCAAAGTAGGAGAAAACGAGTCTTTGGACAGTGCAATCAGAAGATTTAAGCGCAAATGTGCAAGAGACGGCATTATCGGTGACCTCCGTAAAAGAGAGGCTTACGAAAAGCCGAGCGTAAAGCGCAAGAAAAAGGCGGAAGCTGCGCGTAAGCGTATGTATAAAGCTTAATTGAGACAAAATCGAGTCGCTTTTTATGCGGCTCTTTTTTATTTTCTTTTCAAACTAATTTGTAACGTCGAATTTATACAAAGGGTAAATATGATAACTTTAGAAAATATTAACAATAATTTGGCTGAAGCAATCAAGAAGAGCGGTCTGACGCAAGTGGAGATTGCAGAAAGGGTAGGAGTAAGGCAACAGCAAATTTCGTGCTATATGCGCAGTCAGAAAACTCCCGGTTTGGATACGTTCGCAAGGATATGCAAGGCGTTGGATTTAGACCCTGCCGATATCCTATGTCTTAACGATTGATTTTGTTTAAATTTCTTAATAGTTTTTTCTTCCTATCAGCACGTCGATATCTTCATCAAAAAAATCGGCTATTTTGACAAGATTGTCAAGAGTAATTTCACGTTGAAGCAAAAGATAACGGGAAATCGTCTGTTGAGGAATTCCGACTTTTTTAGAAAATTCGTTGACCGACATATCGCCCAATAATTCTTTGAGATTATTTGCAAAATTAATCATATATTCTTTGCTCATATTTTTATTTTAAACCAATCGGTGTAAAAATATTGACATTACACCGCTTGGTGTGATAAACTTTAGTTAAATCAACAGACTTATCATACAATACATACCTATAAAATCGAGAATCGGGATAAAACTAATAAAGTAGAGTTTCGATTCTTGATTTATTGTCGCAAATAGATATGCGTAAAAAATTTTCGCAGTCAAAGCCTTGATAAATCATTGCGTATACTATATGATTATATTGTAAGCTTGTAAGCTGCTTAAAATTAATAGAGGACAAAAGGCGATATGTTTTTAGAGATATTAAAAAATTTTGCATTGCAAAATCTTGCGACGATAGGCGCGATATTGCTGTTTGGTTTTTTGATAGCGCTTTGCAATCGCTGTTTTTACAACAATCTCGGCAGATTCGGCAGAGGTATTTGTTATATCACAGGCGCTGTCGGCACGCCAGTGCACGAGAGTTCGCACGCGTTGATGTGTCTTTTATTCGGTCACAGAATAGAAGAGATGAGACTTTTTCAGATAAACGACGAAGACGGCGTGTTGGGTTACGTGTCTCACACTTATAATAAGCGAAATTTATATCAAAGAATAGGCAACTTTTTCATAGGTATTGCGCCGATATTGGTTATTTCGGCGATACTTTTCGGTTTTGCTCATTTATTGATGCCCGAAATGTTGAGCACGTTGGAAGAAAAAGCGGCATTGGACAGAGCTTTTGTCAGTTTCGGAGGGTTTTTCGAAAATTTGGGCGCGGTGCTAAAGGCGTTTTTTATAGAGGCAAAGACTTGGCAGTGGTGGGTCTTTTTGTTTATAGGGTCTTTGCTTTGTTTGCATATGACGTTGAGCCGAGCTGATATCAAGAGCGCGTTCAGCGGATTGATATTTATTTTGATACTGTCATTTCTATTTAATATCATATTGGGTATTATAAAGTTGGAAGTTCTTGACGAATGTACGTATCATATCGTAAGAGCCGGGAGCATAATGGTCAGTATAATGTTGCTTTCGCTTTTTATATCTTTGATTGCCGTATTTATTTCTTTTATCGTAAGATTGATTTTCAAAAGACGTATTTAATAGTCGGCGCAGGCGCAAAACAGTTGAAATTTTTCCTTATCTGATATATAATATTTTATATATTAAGTAAGGAAAATTTTTATTTTATGGATTATAGGTCGTTGTTGAATAGCGCGCAGATTCTGCCGGTCGAAGACACGCAAGGCGCGGTATTGGTGCTTGCGGGAGCGGGAAGCGGCAAGACGAGGGTCTTGACTTATCGCATTGCGTATCTTATAGAAAAGGAGGGCGTGGAGCCTCGCAATATCCTTGCAATTACATTTACCAACAAAGCGGCAGGCGAAATGAGGGAGCGTATCACTTCGGTTACGGGACGGGGCGGAATGACAATTGCCACGTTTCACTCTCTTTGTGCCAAGATATTGCGCAACGATATAGCAAAGCTGGGAGATTACAACTCTAATTTTTCGATATACGACGACGAAGACAGCAAAAAAGTAATTGCCAGAATACTCAAGGCGATGCAGATAGAGGACAATAAAGAATATAAAAAGACAATAAAATGGCATATCGCAAATGCAAAAAATATGGCTATGAGCGCAAAAGAATATGCCCCTAGGCTCAAAGACGAACCCGAAGGCGACCTTGTCGCCGCAGTCTATGAGCGATACGAAAAGGAGCTCAAGGAAAACAACGCCTTGGATTTCGACGATTTGTTATACAAGACGCTTTTGCTTTTTGCCACTCACAAGGACGTGCTTGAAAAATATCAAAATATGTTCAGATATATTCACGTCGACGAATTTCAAGATACCAATAAAATACAGTATACGCTCGTCAGATTGCTTGCCAATAAATACGGCAACATATTTGCCGTGGGTGACGACGACCAAAGTATTTACGGTTGGCGTTGGGCGGACGTGTCCAATATTCGCAAATTCACGCAGCATTTTTCCGATTGCAGGATATATAAACTCGAGCAGAATTATCGCTCGACGAAGAATATTCTTGACGTAGCCAATAAAATTATCGCCAACAATAAGTCGCGTATGGACAAGACGTTGTGGACGGATGGAGATAAGGGCGCAAGCGTAATTTACAAGAGTTGTTACGACGAAAAAAGCGAAGCCGATTATGTTTTGGAACAAATCTCCAATCAAATCGACAGATGCGGTTACGATTATAAAGACTTTGCTATTTTGGTGCGCGCAAGCGTATTGACACGGTCTTTTGAAGAAAAACTCGCTCTTTACAATTATCCCTACAGGCTTATAGGCGGCAACAAATTCTTCGAAAGAAAAGAAGTCAAAGACTTTTTGGCTTACCTTAAATTGATAGCCAATCCGTATGACGGCGAGAGTATATTGAGAGTTATCAACGTGCCGAAACGCGGAATTGGCGAAACTGCAGTTCAAAAGCTTGTCGAGGCGTGCGCTCAAAACAGAGTGTCGCTTATGGAAGGCATATTGAGCATTGATTCGCTGTCGCTGGCGCCGACTGTTAAGAATAAGATAAAAGTGTTTTCCGACGTCGTTAAAGCGCTCAAAGAAAGGGCGGATATGCCTCTTGCGGAATACATAGATTTTGTCAATACGTACGTTAATTTTGCAAGTCAGTACGACCCAAAAGACGAAGAGGATAAAAATAGATTGGACAACATAGACGAATATATCACGTCCGTCAAGGAATATTGCAAAGATAACTCTTCTAGCAAGCTCGACGAGTATCTTCAGTCGGTTTCTCTAGTCGCCGACACCGACCAACCTATAGAAAACTGCATTACGCTTGCCACTGTGCACGGCGTTAAGGGCTTGGAATACAAGTGCTGTTTTATAGTGGGGCTCGAAGAGGGAATATTCCCGACGTTGAGAGAAGACGACGACCAAGAAGAACGCCGTATAATGTACGTCGCAGTGACGAGAGCGCGCGAAAAACTCTATCTCACCAACGCGCAGTCTAGGTTCAGATACGGACACAGAGACTATAATATAATTCCTTCGAGATTTTTAAAAGAGGGCGGATTTATAAAAGAACCCGATACGGTAAGGCGAAGCGACGTGGGCAATATACTGCGCGATTTCGGAGGCGGTTTCGGCGGAGATTATCAATCTGTGCCGCAGAGGTCTCAAGCGGATAGATACGGTAGGTTGCAAGAGATGAAAAAACTTATGAAGAGTTACGCATCCACTCCCGCTTTTGCCAAGAACAACGCCGCGTCGCAGGCTCCGATGTCAAAGGACACGTCGGTATTTAAGGTGGGAATGGAAGTCGAACATTCGCGTTTTGGCAAAGGAAAAATCATATCCATCAGCGGTGAAAACGCAAAGATAGAATTTCCGGTGTTGGGAATCAAAACTTTTAATATGAGACTTGCTCCGATAAAACCGGTAGAATAGTAATTATAAAGTTTTCATCATAAAAAATAGTATTGATTTGGCAAATTATTATTTTGCCAAAACTGTCATAATATATTTATAAAAGCGAAAATTGCCGATAATTCATACTGAAAAGGTCGCTCTTTATGCGTAGGAACGCATTGACGGTTTAATGTCCGTTTTAGATAAAGCAAACATTGCAAGAAGAGTATATAGAGAATAGGAGAAAATATGGACAGGAAAGAGAGAATGAGCGAACTCGTTGAGCTTCTCAACGAATATGCTTACCGTTATTACACTTTGGACGAACCGACGGTTGCCGACGCCGAATACGACAGACTTTACGACGAGCTTTTGCAATTGGAAAAAGAATTCGGGTATTCTCTCGACAATTCTCCGACAAGGCGCGTGGGCGACGCCGTTCTCAAAGGTTTTAAAAGCGTAAGGCATCTCGGCAGACTCTATTCTCTCGACAAGTGTCAGACAAAAGAAGCTCTTTCGACTTGGATTGACAAACTCGTAAAGACGTGCGGTTATATGCCCAAGTGTTCGTTGGAATATAAGTTCGACGGGCTTACCATCAACTTACTCTATCGCGACGGCAGACTCGAAAGGGCTGCTACAAGAGGAAACGGAGTTGAGGGAGAAGACGTGACCGAGCAGGTCAAGACAATCAAATGCGTACCGCTTTCTATAAGCTATAAGGGCGTTGTGGAAGTGCAGGGCGAAGGTATTATGCGACTTTCGGCATTGGCGGAATATAATTCAAGGAGCAACGTGACGCCGCTTAAGAACGCTCGCAACGGCGTAGCGGGCGCAATACGTAATCTCGACCCTAAAGTGACGGCGGCGCGTAGGTTGGAAGTTATATGTTACAACGTCAATTATATTGAAGACGAATTTTTATCGGGAAGCGATATGATAAAGTTTCTCAAAGACAATAAGTTCAAAGTCAGCGATAAATTTGATTTATTCGACGGCAAAGACGCGTTGATAGCCGCGCTTGACGGAATAGAGGAAAAACGAGACGGTCTTGATTTTTTGATTGACGGAGCGGTAATAAAGGTAGACGATACGGCTATAAGAGAGGAGCTGGGCTATACCGAAAAATTCCCCAAGTGGGCGGTTGCGTTCAAGTTTCCCGCGCAGGAAGCGACCACGACTTTGCTTGACGTAATATGGCAGGTTTCGCGTACGGGGAAGCTAAATCCTTTGGCTGTGTTGGAGCCGGTAGACCTCGCGGGCGTAACGGTGAGCAGGGCTACGCTGTCCAATATAAGCGAAATACGAAGAAAGGATATAAAGATAGGCAGCAGAGTATTTATACGCCGAAGCAACGACGTTATTCCCGAGATATTGGGTATTGCCGAGCATACGGCGCAGTCTGTCGACGTGTCAAAACCCGCGGTGTGTCCCGCTTGCGGAGCGCCTGTAGTGGAAGACGGAGTATTTTTGAAATGTTCCAACGCGAGAAATTGCGCGCCCGCTATCGTATCGGCAATGGCGCATTTTGCGTCGCGCGACGCTATGGATATTGACGGTCTGTCCGACAAAACGTTGGAGACTTTATACAATGAAGGCAAGCTTAATCACTATGTCGATATATACAAGCTCAAAGCCGAAGATTTTATAGGTATTGAAGGATTTGCCGACAAGAAGATAAGCAACTTGCTCGGCGCGATAGAGAAGAGCAAAAAAGCGGCTTTAGACAGATTTATTTACGCTTTGGGAATTCCCAATATAGGCAAAAAGGCGGCAAAACAGCTTGCCGACAGTTTTAAGACTTTGGACGGCGTTATGCAGGCAAATTATTTTGACCTCAAAGCCATTGACGATTTCGGAGATATTATGGCAAACGGGCTTATAGATTATTGGGCGGACGAGAAGCATAGAGAAGAAGTAGCCGACCTTATTTCGAGCGGAGTCAATATTGAGACCAAGCAAGCCGTTATCGGAGCGCTTTCGGGTAAAAAAATAGTTTTGACGGGTTCGTTGCCTACGCTTAAAAGGTCGCAGGCAAAACAACTTATAGAACAGCACGGAGGAGAGGTGTCGGATTCTATATCGAAGAGCGTTAATCTCGTCGTCGCGGGAGAAGACGCGGGAAGCAAACTTGCAAAAGCGCAGAAATTGGCAATTGAAATAATCGACGAAACAAAGCTTTTAGAGTTGATAAAAGATTGATTTTCGCAAAATCGGGATATATAATACTATTTAGAAAATATGGAATATTTTGCAATTATCATAATAACGTTGATATCGGGAGTGCTGGGCACGGGACTGGGCGGCTTGGTCGGCGCGGTATTGCGCAGAGAGTCGAATAAAATCGTCTCTTTGTTGCTGTCATTTGCCGCAGGTATAATGCTTGCCGTCGTGTGCTTCGACCTTATGAGCGAGCCTTTGGAAATGATGAAAGAAGGGGCGCTGCCGTCTTATACTCCCGTAATAGTCGTAGCCGCCGTGATATTGGGTTACGCGGTAGTATATTTGCTCAATCATTTGATTGACAAGCATAGCAACAGAGAAGTCAAGCATATAGATAAAAATCACCCTGCGACGGCAGACGATTTGGATGAACTGATTCACGCAGACCACTTCGAAAGCCACAAAGAGAGCGCAGCTAATTCCCGCTCGAATCTGTTTGTCGCGGGACTTGTTATGATGATGGCAATTGCGCTTCACAATCTGCCTGAAGGTATGGTTATTGGAGCCTCTTACGCTATGGAAGAAAATCTGACGGCTAATTTGTTTTCGGGCAGCGGATTTATTATGGCTATAGTCATAGGACTTCACAATATACCCGAAGGTATGGCGGTGTCGGTGCCGTTGATTTCGGGCGGTATGAGCAAGACCAAATCCGTTATGTTGACAGCTTTGAGCGGTTTTCCCACGGTTCTTGGAGCGTTGTTGGGCTATGCGCTCGGCGGTATCAATTCCATTATGCTTGTGCTATCTTTGGGATTTGCCAGCGGCGCTATGCTGTACGTCGTTTTCGGAGAATTGCTTCCCGAAGCTATATTAATGTGGAAGAGCAAGCTTCCGTCGCTTTCGCTTTTTGCGGGAGTGTTGATAGGTTTTTTACTCGTAAGTTTTTAATGATAAGTCGCTTAAAAGCGTTTAAAATAGCTTTATAATTAAATAATAATATTAAATATAAATTTAAACGATAGACATTAGCCGCATTTGATAGTATAATTATTTTAGAGAAGTATGCTATATTTCTCTTTACAGACGAAAAAGAAATTATTTCGGCAAATAGTAAAAAGGTAAAAATGGCAAAAAAGTATACATCTAAAATAGGCGGTCAAGCCGTCTTGGAAGGCGTAATGATGCGCGGCGAAAAGTCTATGGCTACAGCCGTACGCGACGAAAAGGGAAATATCGTTGTCGAAAGCCGATATATCACTCCAATCAGCCAACGCTCCAAAGTATATCGCTTACCCTTCATAAGAGGAGTATTCAATTTCTTTGATTCTATGGCAAGCGGTATGAAGACGCTTATGAGGTCGGGCGAAGTATTCGACGGAGACGCGCAACCCGGCAAAGTGGAAAAATGGATGGCAAAAAAACTCAAGATAAACATCTATGACGTGATGATGGTCTTTTCGGTTATTTTGGGTATTGCATTGGCGATAGGCTTATTTTTCTTTTTGCCTTTGGGCGTGTTGACGGGAGTCAAAGCGTTGGTGTCGAAATATATTTCGGCAGAGGCAAATTCGCTTTGGTACGTGACGGTGCTTTACGCATTGCTCGAAGGATTGTTGAGAATAATAATATTCGTGGTATATATAGCGCTGACAACGTTGATGAAACCGATAAAGCGCACTTATATGTATCACGGCGCGGAGCATAAGACAATAAGCTGTTATGAACACGGATTGGAGCTGACTGTTGAGAACGCGCAGAAGATGACGACGGTTCACGATAGGTGCGGCACGACTTTTATGTTTATAGTTATGCTTGTTAGCGTGGTTATCTTTTCGATAGTGGGCATATTCGAGCCGTATATGCAAAGTCTCGGCGTGTGGAAGACGGTTATACTTTTCGCTTCGAGAATAGTGTTGCTGCCGATAGTTATGGGTATCAGTTACGAGATGCTCAAGACTATGGCAAAGTACGACAATATACTGGTGCGTATCTTAAAGTGGCCGGGACTTATGTTGCAAAAGCTCACGACAAAACAGCCCGACGATTCTATGGTCGAGTGCGCTATAACCGCGTTTAACACAGTAATGGCAATGGACGCCGACCCTTCGATTCCCGAGAAGAGATTCGATACCAAAAAGCCTTACGAAAAAGTAAGAAAAGAGATATCCGATATGCTCAAGGGCGTTGACGAAAGCGATATCGACTGGATTTTCTGCGAAGCTTGCAACGTCAAGCGCAGTCAGTTGGATGACCTTACGCATATCAGACAGCTTGAGTACGAAAAAGCCGTTGAATTCGCGCAAAAGAGAAAAAAAGGCGAACCGCTTTGGAGAGTATTCGGCAAAGTAGATTTTTACGGTTGCGATATTGCCGTCACGCCCGACGTGCTTTGTCCGAGACCCGAGACCGAATATCTTGCGCAGCAGGTTATAGAAAACGTCGACGTTTGCGGCAAGGTGTTGGATATATGCACGGGAAGCGGTTGCATAGCCATTGCGGTGGCAAAGGAAAAAGGTTGCGAGGTTATCGCAAGCGACGTAAGCTCCGAAGCTTTGGCTGTCGCCGAACAAAATGCCCAAGCCAACGGCGTAAATGAAAAGATAAAGTTTGTTCAGAGCGATATGTTTGGCGATATTGACGGCGAGTTTGACGTTATAGTGTCAAATCCTCCTTATATACCTTCCGGCGATATAGAAAAACTAGACAGGGAAGTCAAAGATTACGACCCGCGTATTTCTTTGGACGGCGGAAAAGACGGGCTTGATTTTTACAGAATAATCGCAGATAACGCAAATAGATATTTGAGCCCAAGCGGACTTGTGCTTTTGGAAGTGGGTATAGGACAGGCGCAAGACGTGGCGGCAATGTTCGTCGGGTACGACAGTCAAATTGTAAAAGATTTGCAAGGCATAGACCGCATAGTAGTATTGCGCAAGAGGGGTGCAGAGGAATAGAGATATGTTTGAAAAATTAGAGTTGATGTTGAAAAAATATGAAGAGCTGACATTGCTCATTGCCGACCCCGATGTGATTGCCGACCAAGAGAGGTGGCAAAAGATAGTCAAAGAACATTCGCAGATGAGCGGCGCTATTGAGCTTTATAAAAAGTATCTTGCGTTGCAAGAGAGCATAAAGGAATGCAAAGAGATAATTGACGACGGAAGCGACGCCGATATGACGGCGCTTGCCAAAGAAGAGCTCAATCAAGCAAAAAAGGACGAAGAGCAGACGGTGCAGGACCTTAAGATAGCGTTGCTTCCCGTCGACCCCAATGACGACAACAACGTCATCGTCGAAGTAAGAGCGGGCGCAGGCGGCGAGGAGGGAGGTCTTTTCGGCGCGGAGCTTGTGAGAATGTATATGCGTTTTGCCGAGAGAATGAGGTGGAAGATAAAAGAAATAGATATGAACTATACCGAGCTCGGCGGCGCAAAAGAAGTGACGTTTATGATAAGCGGCGCAGGAGCTTACGCCAAGCTCAAATACGAGAGCGGAGTTCACAGAGTTCAGCGCGTACCCGAGACGGAATCGCAAGGCAGAGTTCACACGTCGACGGCGACGGTAGCAATACTTCCAGAAGCGCCGGACATACAGATAGAGATACTCGAAAAGGACCTCAAGATAGACACCTACCGTTCGAGCGGAGCGGGCGGACAGCACGTCAACAAGACGGAAAGCGCGGTGCGTATCACGCATTTGCCAACGGGAATCGTCGTTGCTTCGCAAGACGAGCGTTCGCAAATTAAGAACAGAGAGCAAGCTATGAGCGTACTCAAATCGAGACTTTACGATTATTACAGCACAAAAGCCGAAAGCGAGTATGCCGCCAACCGTAAGACTCAAGTGGGAAGCGGAGACAGGTCGGAGAAAATAAGGACTTACAACTTTCCGCAAAATCGCGTGACAGACCACAGAATCGGAATGACGATTTACAGTTTGGACAGTTTTATGGACGGAGACATCTTCGAGATGATAGAGGCGTTGCAGCTTGCAAATCAAAACGCGTTGCTTTCCAAGCTTGACGATTAGACGTCTTTGGCGGCGCGCCGCCAAACAGAATGCAAAAATCAATAAAGAAATAAACTTTACGGAGTTGAATATATGAAATACATCAGTACGAGAAACAAATCTATTAAAGTAAGCGCTGCAGAAGCAATTGTCAACGGAATATCCAAAGACGGCGGACTTTTTGTGCCCGAAGAATTTCCCAAGCTTACAAAAGAGGATTTTGATAAACTTATAGAAATGAGTTATCCCGAGAGAGTTGCAAAGGTTCTTTCGCTTTATCTTGACGATTACACATACGAAGAATTGCTCGATTATGCAACGAAAGCCTATTCGAGATTTTACGGCGAAGACCCTTGTCCGCTCGTCAACGTCGACGACGGATTATACGTGCTTGAATTGTGGCACGGACCGACTTGCGCTTTCAAGGATATGGCGCTGACGATGTTGCCGCATCTTTTGTCCGCGGCGAGAAAGAAGACCGGCGAGACATCCAAGACATTGATATTGGTAGCTACGTCGGGCGACACGGGCAAAGCCGCTTTGGAAGGCTTTAGAGATGTGGACGGCACGGATATAATAGTATTCTATCCCTCCGACGGAGTATCGGATATGCAAAAGTTGCAGATGACGACTCAACTTGGCGACAACGTGTTTGTATGCGCAATAGAGGGTAATTTCGACGACGCGCAGTCTGCGGTCAAGAGAATATTCAACGACGCGGAAATGCAGGCAAAACTGCTTTCCAACGGCTTTAAGCTGTCTTCGGCGAACTCCATCAATTGGGGAAGACTTGCGCCGCAGATAGCGTATTACGTTTCGGGCTACTGCGACCTTATTTCGTCGGGCAAGATAAATTTCGGAGACAAGGTGAATTTCTGTGTGCCGAGCGGCAATTTCGGCAACATACTTGCCGGATATTACGCGTCGCTTATGGGCGTGGGCGTCAACAAACTTATTTGCGCGTCCAACGTCAACAACGTGCTGACCGACTTTTTCACGACGGGCGAATACGACACGCACAGACAGTTCCACAAGACAATGAGTCCGTCTATGGACATACTTATATCCTCCAATTTGGAAAGGCTTCTTTTCGAGTTTTGTTCTCGCGACGACAAACTTATTGCCGAGCGTATGGAGTCCCTCAAAAAGGTCGGCAAATACAGCGTAAGCAAACAGGAGCTTGAAAAGCTCAACAGAATATTTGCCGTGGGATATGCGAGCGAAGACGACACTGCCGAAGTAATATCCAACTGTTTTGACGTTTACGATTACCTTATGGACACGCACACGGCGGTAGCTATGAGCGTATACGACGACTATTATGAAGAGAGCGGCGACGAAACTCCCACCGTGGTAGTATCGACGGCAAACGCATATAAGTTCCCGTGCGACGTATACGACGCATTGGCGCAAGACTATATCGAAGACGCGCAGAAGGCAACCAAAAAGCTTTATTCCTACACGGGAGAAGAAGTGCCCGAACCGCTGTCCGACCTTGACAAAAAGCAAGTGCGTTTTACAAAGGTAATAGCCAAGGAAGACATAGAAAAGCAAGTGTTGGAATACACGCAGAAATAAATTTGAAATCATTTACAGGTGAGATATGAAGACTATTTACAGCGCAATACAACCGTCGGGCATAATGACTCTCGGCAACTATATAGGGGCGGTCAACAATTGGAGAGCTATGCAGAGCGACGAAGACAACAAGTGTATATTTGCTTTGGCGGACTTGCATACGATAACGGTCAGACAGAATCCGTTGGAATTCAATAAGAACTGTTGGAGTTTTTACGCGTTGTTGCTTGCAGTGGGACTCGACGTGAAAAAGAGCGTTGTATATCTTCAATCGCACGTTGCGCAACACAGTGAATTGGCTTGGTTGCTCAACTGTTATACCTACGTCGGCGAGATGAACCGAATGACGCAGTTTAAGGACAAATCGGCAAAGCACGCGGACAATATCAATATGGGACTTATGGATTATCCCGTGCTTATGGCGGCGGACATATTGCTATACGATACAGACCTTGTGCCCGTCGGTTACGACCAGTTGCAGCACATAGAGATAACTCGCGACATAGCGCTTCGCGTCAACAATTTATACGGAGATATATTCAAAGTACCCGAAGGATTTATTCCCAAAGTCGGCGCAAAGATAATGAGTTTGCAAGACCCGACAAGCAAGATGAGCAAATCCGACCCCAATCCCAACGCGGTTATATCCTGTCTTGACGCTCCCGAAGTCATAATGAAAAAATTCAAGAGAGCCGTTACAGACAGCGATGCAACAATAGCCTACGACCCCGAAAACAAAGCGGGAATATCCAATCTTTTGGGTATACTTGCAGTTGTGGAAGGCAAAACCATAGAGCAGACTGTGGCGGAGTGCTCGGGAATGAGATACGGCGACTTAAAAGTACGCGTTGGCGAGAGCGTAATTGAGACGTTGCGCCCGTTTCGCGAGGAATATGAAAGATTGATAAATTCCAAAGACTATTTGATAGCTTGCGCGAAAGAAGGCGCGCAAAAAGCGGCGGAAATTGCCGAAAAAACGCTCAAGAGATTCAAGTCTGCGATAGGATATATAATATAATTAATATGATTTAGATTGGCAAAGCCGTTGATGGCGTAGGTCAATCCAAAGGATAAAAAGGAAACTGCAAATGTTCGGATACGTTGTCCCCGACAAGATGAATATGTTTATGAAAGACTTCTACAGCTACAGGGGTTTTTATTGCGGACTTTGCAAGAGCATAGGCAGAAGATGCGGACAGTTGATGCGCATAGGCACGACCTACGATATGACCTTTCTCAATGTGTTGGCGCACGCAGTATTAGACGTGGAAATGCAAATGAAGATGGGCACTTGCGTTCTCAACCGAGTTCAGAGGAAACTTATCGGCACCGACGACGAAATAACGCTCAAAGTCGTGGATATATCTACGATATTGGCGCATTATAAATGTGTGGACGATTATCGCGACGAGAAATCGGCGTCAAAGAGATTTGCCGACGCGTCGGTAATACGCAGACATTACAAAAAGGCAAAAAAGCTTTATCCCGAGCTTGACGCTTTTATAAGTCAAAAGTATGCCGAGCTTGCGGCGTTAGAGGGCGAGAAATGCGCGTCTCCCGACAGAGCGGCGCATCCTTTTGCCGAAATTATGGTCAAAATCGGCGAGACGGTGTTCGGCGAAAAAAATGACGAAACGCTGGAAAAAATGATGTACAACGTGGGCAAGTGGGTATATATCTGCGACGCTATAGACGACGTTGACGACGATTTTAAGAAAAAGGGATACAACGTGTTTTTACAAAATTACGAATACAAAGACAAAGCCGCGTTTTTGCAAGAAAAAAAGCAGACTTTGGAATATGTGTTGATGAGCGCATATAATGCAGTATTGGAAAGTTTTGATAAAATTCAAGTAAAAAAATATGAAGGTATATTGACAAACGTTATTTGGTATGGTATGTTAAATAACACGAATGAGTTGTTGAGGAGATGTGAAAAATGCAAGAAAATTCGTATTTGATTTTGGGAGTAAGCGAAAACGCCACTATCAAAGAAGTAGAGACGGCTTACAAAAATCTCAAAGAAAAATACAAAAAGGAGTATTTTCAAGAAGGAGAGACGGGAAATTTAGCCGCAAAAATGCTGTCTAAAATAAGAGTGGCATACGCAGATTGCGTCAATGATATTCAAAAGCGAAACGTCATTGGCGAAGGTTCTATTTACGAAGCGGTAGACAAACTTGTCAAGGAAGGAATGCTCAAAGAAGCGCAGGAAATCTTGGACGACGCAGAGCCGAGAGACGGGGAATGGCACTTTGCGCAAGCGCATATTTTCTACAAGCGCAATTGGTTTTTAGAAAGCAGAATGCAGGTAGAAATGGCATTGACGTTGGACCCCGACAACGCCAAGTATCTCAACACTCTTGAGATACTCAAACGTCAGCAATACAAAATTGACGACGAGCAAAAATCGCAGAGGCAGGCCCGCGCGGGATACGCTCCTCCGAGAGAGACGGGCGGCGCTATGGGCAACGGACTTTGCTCTTATTGCGCGACTTGTCTTTTGTGCAACGCAATCTGTTATTTTTGCATATAAATCATAGCATTATCAAGACGCCTGTTCGAATACGAACGGGCGTTTTTTAATCAAAAAATCAATATTGATATTTCGTCTCTTGACAAAAAAATAGTAAATCTGTTAGAATTTAAGAAAGTTTGAGGAAATATTCAGTTATTATATATAATTTTGATTTAAAATATATTTATTGCGAAGGTATTTCTCGATTGGTATGCGAGTGTGAGGGATATATGATAGAGAAAACCTTTGAAGAACTTTTTACGTTCGAAGCGCTATATGCGGCGCACAGAGCAAGCAGAGCGTCGCGCAGAAGCAAAAAGCCAATAGTAAAATTCGAAACGTCAATGTTGGAACGTCTTTACGATTTATACACCAGACTCAACAACGGAACTTATAAATTCGGCAAATACAACACTTTTTTGGTATACGAACCCAAGTGCAGAGAGATTCAAAACCTATTTTATTCGGACAGACTTGTTCAGAGAGTGCTGTGCGACGACTTGCTAATGCCTTATTTCAAAAACAAAGTAATTTACGACAATTGCGTATGCCAAAAGGGCAAGGGCGCGCTGTTTGCGCTCAATAGATTCGAGAAGATGTTGCGCGCTTTTGTAGCAAAACACGGAGCAAACGGATATTTTCTCAAGTGCGACGTGCTAAAATATTTTCCCAGCGTTCCTCACGACGAACTCAAGAAAAAGATATGTTCCGTAGTGACGGACGAGAGACTCAAAAATATGCTCGAAGGCGTAATAGACGGTTATCATACAAGAAAAGAATTTCTCGACAGATACGGTATAAATTCGTTGGGACAGGGGGATAAAACTTGCCGCGGAATACCTATCGGAAATCAGACGAGCCAGCTTTTCGGAATGTATTATCTTGACCCGATAGACAGGTTGATAAAAGAGAAATTACAGCTCAAAGTATATTCAAGATATATGGACGATTTTGTTATGGCGCACGAGGATAAAGAGTACTTGAGATATGTAAAAACGCAGATAGAGGATTTGGCTGCCAAGCTTAAGCTTTCGCTTAATGACAAGACGCATATTTTCCCGTTTAAGAATGGCGTAACTTATCTCGGATTTAGGTTTTGCATAGGTCCCAACGGTAAAATAATCAAGACTATTAAGAAGGTCACAAAGCGCCGTTTTCGTTGGAGGGTAAGGCTTCTAAAGAAGGCATATTGCGACAAAGTTATTGACAGCGAGAGAGTAAGGCAGTCTTTGTCGGCATTTCACGGACATTTAAAATACTCGAGAAGCAAGAAGTTTGAGAGAGAGCTAAACGGCAAATTGGAATTTGCCGTAAAGGACGAAAAATAAAAAGCGCTTTAATATTATAAAATATCTATTTTACAAAGGAAAAATTTATGGACAAAACAGACAAAGATTTTATTGATGAAGAAATCAGACAAGAGCTAAATCAGCCTGACGATTCCGAGCAAATTTATGCTATGGCAAATAAGGTTGCGCGCAAGCCTTTTGTGATTCACGATTTTGACCCTATGCGCGACAGAGAAATGGCGGTTTTTACGGCTGCGAAAAAGCTTGCGGAGTATATTTTTGTAGTTACCGAAAAATCTCCCAAGAAGTTGAGATGGAGCATAGTCACTCGCTTACAAAATTCTTCTGTGGAGTTGATAGAATATCTCTACCGCGCCAACGCTGAGCAAGGAGAAAAACGCGCCGATTTCCAAAAGCAAGCGCAGACGGCGTTGTCGCTGATAGATTTTTATTCCGAAACTGCAAGGTGTATGCAGGCAATAACAATTCGTCAGACCGGAATTATCGCAAGACAGCTTTATGAAATAAAAAAGATGCTCAACGGGTGGATGAGGTCAAAAAAATAACTCCGTTAAACATATTATACGCAGTTAGACCTCTACGATACGCTTTTAAGGACTTATTATTTATGTCATTTCTAGCGTAGTATTCTGTAACCTCAACCGAAGTGGAGAAATCTAAACTATGAGATATTTCGACTGCACTGCGTTACGCTCAATATGACGTCACAATGTTTTAGATTTCTCCATTTCGCTTCGCTCCAGTCGAAATGACAGGTTTTTATGATTTTTTGTTTTTACTCACCTCTTGTC
>CAJUOK010000017.1 GCA_910588015.1 uncultured Christensenellaceae bacterium
GTATATACGGATATCGCGTGGTATATCCCTTTCGTATCCTTCGGTATTTCCTTGTACGGACTTTCCGCTCTGAAAAATACCTCCGTTATCGTTATCTCTCCGCTCTCGCTTATCGCTATTGCGTATCCCTCTTCTCCGTTTACCTTGAATTCGTATACGTATCCCAACTTGTCTAAGTTTATATCGTACAATATTTCCTTTTCTGCCTCTATCTCTAATTCGCCGCTGTATTCCCCTCTCGCCAACTCCTCTATATTCTCTAAAAATACTTTGTCAAACACGTTGTTTTCGTCCAGATGTTCCGCCAACGCCGTTGCGCAAGGCATTAGTATCAACACCGTCAGCGCCAACGCCAATATTGCGGCTATACCTATCCTCGTTGCCCTTCTTCTCTGCTCTGTCATTCCTCTTCTCTCCCGTATGCAAATACCTGTCCTTTGTTCCTCTGCGCCTCGCTTGCCTCGTGTTCTTTTATCTTCTGCTTGGCTCTCGTTATCCTCTGTCTCACCGCGTCGTAATTTATCCCCATTTGCTCGCTTATATGCTTCTGCGTGTATCCGTACAGTATATGTAATCTCATTATCCGCCTGTCTGTCTCGTTGGGCAATATCTTCAGCATTTCTTCAAACTCGTTCGTTGTCTTCATATACGTGATTCCCTCTTTGCCCAAGTTCTTCTCGTCGTATTCTACGTTGCGCTCTTCTTCCGCTGTCAGCTTCTCAGCTATTACTGAGCAACTGCTATACAACCATTCCGCCGGGTCTTTCACATACTCTATCCTCGTCATTCTGTACAGTTTTTGAAAAAACTCCTGCGCCGCGTCTTCGGCTATAGCTCGCCTGTAAAATTGACACAGTCTGTATACTACTCTCTTGTAATAATAGGAATATATCTTTTCAAATGCCTCAAAATCAGACTCCATACTCCCTAGAAGTCTATTGAACTTTTCTGCTTTCATAATTTTCTTCTCTCGTGTAAATTTAGTATTATTGTTTGTATAATACCATAGTTTTAGCCAATAATCAATTAAATTTTCTACAAATTAATAAGTTTTACGATTTTTTTGTCTTTTTTATTACAAGTCAAAAGACAATTTATATTCTTCTTTTATTTTTATTCAATTTTATTGTTATTTCATATCAAAGCTATCGGGATAAAGTTCGCTGATATTGGTAGTCACAACTTCGCCTTTATTGTTGGATACGAAAATAACCAAGTCGTTGCAAAACTCTTTTATAAACTGCCTTACTATTCCGCAAGGATAAGGCATACTGTCTCCCGACCCGACAATAGCCATAGCCAAAAATCCGTGTTCGCTACCTGCAATAGCCGTGCCCATTGCGACTTGCTCCGCGCATATCGTGGCGCCGTAGCTGACGTTTTCTATATTACAGCCGACGTAAATTTTGCCGCTTTCGCCCATAACCGCGCATCCAATCTTATATCCCGAATAAGGAGCGTGCGCATTCTTCATAACAAGCAACGCGTTTTCTAGCAATCTCTGTCTTTGCATCATAATAATTACCTCCGTTTTATCTCCAAAATACGCTCAAATTTTCTCTGTTCAAAACTCCCCATCTGTCGTTTTGTCTGACAATGGCTTTTCCGTCTGAAAATGGCGTTGCAATATCGTAAACGAAATCTACGATTTGATTGCCGTCGGCATCAATATATCCGCTTTTTTCTCCCACCGTAACGGAAGCCAAACCTTCGGAAAAGGACGTCGCGCAATCATATTTAAAATCTATGACCAAATTGTTTTGTCTGTCGATATATCCCAACTTGCCGTCTCTTTCGACGCAAGCGCGTTCTTCGTAAAAACCGAACGCTTCTTCGTATGACGGCGGAACGACTACGTTGCCCTTCCAATCCTTATAACCCCATTTGCCTTTGCGGCAAAACTTTATAAGACTTGTTTCCGTAAGAGCGGGACGCTCTGTCTTTTCCACAACGGGACGCTGTCTTTTACCCATAAGGATTTCAGCCCAGGTCATTCCCGCGTACATCTTGGTCAAATACTCGTTGAGTTTATCGTTTTCGTTCTTAAACTTTTTGTTTTTGCTATCGTTCCTATTGGGCTGACGGCTGTCGTTGTTGCGAGAATCCTGACGTTCTTTGCCGCCGCCCTGTTGAGCGTTGACGTTGTTTTTGCGCTCCTGTCTGTCTCTTTTATCGGAGCCTTGCTCTCTCTGCGTCGGCTGATTTGCGTCTTGCATAAATGCGATTCCGAATTTGGACATAGCCTTGGAAATCTCGATACAGTTCTTTTTGCCAATATTCTGTATCTTGTACATTTGCTGAAATGTCCTGCAAGCCAAATCGGCAAGCTTGTTTACCTTTCCCGCTTTAAGCGCGTTGTAGGTAGCTTCGCTCAATTGAAGTTCTTCTATCGGTCGAAAAAGGTCTTGGCTTTTTGCCTTATTATTCGCCACTACGCTTTGAGCCGCGCTGTCGGCATCGAACTTTTTTTTATTATTGTTTTTATTATAGTAAAACCTGTTTTTTGACATACGTTCCTTATCTGTTGATAATTATCCGAATTTATTTTAGCATATTCCGTATTCTTTTTCAATCTTTCTTTATTATATTTATTTATTAAGCTATATTTTTTTGCTTTAATTTTCAAACTTAATATGTTATAATACTCATATGAAAAAGAAATTGTTCGGAATTGCTTTTATAATTTGCCTTGCGACAATAATTTCTTGCGCAAGCGTATTTTCCAATCCGCAATCGGCGACGGCGGAAAACATAGACGTGTTGGTATCGTTGGACGACGCAAGCTTGCTCGCGGCATACGGCGACTTGTTCGCATACACCCAAGGAAAAACCATATGCGTAGCAAAAAACAACAAGCTTTTAAGTTATGAAGAAAAAAGCGATTTCGACGAGTTTGTCGACGTGGCAATAAATTCGACGCATATTATTGCGCTTGCAAAAAAAGGCGACGATAAATATCTGTGGGCTTACGAATACAACGACAGACGTATTGCCAAAATCAGCCACAAATTCAGCGGTTTGTTTTTAAATTATATCGTGGGAGTCTATGCTGACAACGACGGCAAATTCTTTGTGATGGAAACCAACAAAGTCAATTCCGTGTCTCTTAATCCCGACGAAACAAACTCCGCTTATTTCAATTCCAATACAAGTCTCGACGACGGTCTGTATAAAAGCGTAAAAGATTTCGCCGTGTCCAACAACGTGCTCTATTGCATAGACGACGGAGATTTCTATGAAATCAAAGAACAAAACTTCAATTATTCCGATTTGTCCAAATTCTTAAAAAAGAACGGAGATTATATTTCGCTCTCCGCCATAGACGACAAAGTGTTGCTTTTGAACGCAAACGGAATTTTCGGTTATGATATAGCAAGCGGAGCGCTCTCTTCTTTTGTCGAAGAAGGTCTTGACCAAAACAGCAACGTCTGCTGCGCGTACGACAAGGAAAACAACGTCTGCTACGCGTATGCCAAATCGTCGCAAAACGCAGTCAATATGTATTTGTACGTAGACGGAAAGCTCGAATATTACGGCTGTTTTGACAACACCGTCTACACCCATCCCGTCGAATACGATATTGTAAATCTATACAAAACCACTTCGGGAGTTACGTTATATTCCTCACCCAGACACTTGCAGAGAATGGGCGTAATACCCAGAGACGAATACCTCGTTGCGCTCAGCAAAAAGGACGGATATATCTATGTCTATTATCACAACGAAAAAGACAACAAAACGCAATACGGATATATCAAAGAGAATTCGGGAATAACGCTTTGTCCCGCGCAAAAGGACACTCCGATAGGCGCGTACGCTCAACCGTTGCACGAAAATACCGCAATATATAAATACCCGTTTGCGGGAAGCGAAAAACTTGTCGACGCTTCTATTTATCTTCAGCTTATCGTAATCAACAACGTCGGTCAAGACGGCGACTATACTTGGGGTTGGTATAAAGTAGGATTCGTCGACAGCCAAGGCAAAACCGTATACGGATATATCAAAGCCGAGAACGCGTCGCCTTATACTCAACTGACCGCTCCGTCGCTTTCCAAATCCGTCAAACTGACTTCTAAAAAATTGGGACAGTATATTTCGCTTTACGCGCTACCCTTTGACAACGAAGAAAACGCTATAGAAGTAGCGCAGCTCGCCGAAGGCTCTTCGGTGTATCTCAAAGAAAAATTCGATAAAAACCGCGAATGGACGGCTGTCTATTACGACGGCAAAACCGTATACGTCAGAACTGCCAATATCAGAGCTTTCGGACTGACGTCTTGGCAACTGGCTTTGGCAATAACGGTGCCCTGCGTGGTCGTGGCTATCATAGCGGCGGTGGTCATACTTATAGTTGCCAAAAACAAAAAGTCGGCTTACATAAAATGACGGCTTGAGCATTAAACGCAGAGAAAAATCTGCGCGTTGCTTAAAATCAAAACGAAATAAATTTAATGTATATAGGAGAATTGGCTATGAAATTGACAATGACTCAAAAAATTCTTGCCAAAAAGCTGAATATGTCTTTTGAAGACGCCGTGAAAGCAATCTCCCCCGGCACGCTAACGCTCGTCGAGGTTGATACTGCGCTTTCAAACGACGTTACGGCGCCAGTGGCAATCGACGTTTTTAACAAAAGCGGCGGCAAACTCTACGACGCAAACAAAGTGACCTTTGTACTCGACCATTTTACGCCAAACAGAGATATTAAATCTGCAGAACAATGCAAATGCGTCAGAGCTTTTGCAAGAGCGGAAGGCGTAAAGAATTTCTTTGACGTGGGCGAAATGGGCATCGAACACGCTCTTCTTCCCGAAAAAGGAATTGCAAAACCGTGGTCCGTCGTCATCGGCGCCGATTCGCACACTTGCACGTACGGAGCTTTGGGAGCTTTTTCGACAGGCGTGGGAAGCACCGATATTGCGGGAATAATGCTGTCGGGAAAAGTTTGGCTCAAAGTGCCTTCGGCAATAAAGTTTAATCTTATCGGCAAGCCGAGCAAATATATTTCGGGCAAAGACGTTATATTACATATCATAGGTATGATAGGAGTGGACGGCGCTTTGTATAAGTCGATAGAATTCGACGGCGAAGGCGTTAAGTATATGACAATGGACGATAGATTTACCATATGTAATATGGCTATCGAATGCGGCGCTAAAAACGGCGTTTTCCCCATTGACAAAACAACGCAAGCTTACGTCAAGCATACTTGCGGAACAACTTTCGAAGAGATGTCGGCGGGCGACAACGAAGCTTATGAACAAGTAATAGATATAGATTTGTCGGCTATTCGTCCCACCGTGGCTTTCCCGCATCTTCCGTCCAATACAAAAGCCGTAGAGGACGTCAAAGAAGACATCGTTATAGACCAAGTTATTATCGGCTCTTGCACCAACGGCAGACTTTCTGATTTGCAAGCGGCGGCAAGAGTGCTCAAAGGCAAAAAGGTCAATCCCAACGTGCGCGTTATCGTAATACCCGCCACCAATAAAATTTATCTCGAAGCAATGAAAAAGGGCTATATAAAGACTTTTATAGAAGGCGGCGCAATCGTGTCTACTCCGACTTGCGGACCTTGTCTCGGCGGTCATATGGGAATTTTGGCAAGCGGCGAAGTCGCAGTCACAACCACAAACCGCAACTTTATCGGCAGAATGGGCGCAAAAGACAGCTATATATATTTAGCATCCCCCGCAACCGCAATGGCAAGCGCTATTGCAGGCAAACTTATCAGCGAAAAGCAATTGGAGGCATAATATGTTGAAAGGAAAAGTTTTTAAATTCGGCGACGACATAGATACCGATATCATCGTTCCCGCAACTTATCTGTCGACTTTCGACGAAAAAGAACTCGCAAAACACTGTATGGAGTACACCAATCCCGAGTTTTATTCCGAGGTTAAAAAAGGCGATATTGTGGTTGCCGGTAAAAATTTCGGTTGCGGCTCTTCAAGAGAACACGCGCCTATCGCTATCAAAGGCTGCGGCGTGTCGATTGTCATAGCAAAGTCTTTTGCAAGAATCTTTTATAGAAACGCTCTTAATATAGGTCTTTATATTTTGGAATGCCCCGACGCTGTCGACGAAATAAACCAAGGCGACGAAGTAAGCGTTGACGTGGATACTGGCGAAATTACCAACGTGACCACCGGCGTTAAATATCAGGCGCAACCGTTCCCCAAATTCATTCAGAATATTATAGAATGCGGCGGACTTATCAACGCGATAAAGGAAAATAAGATTTAGGAGTATACATACATATGAGTACATTTAATATTGCCGTAATCAAAGGCGACGGCATCGGTCCGGAAGTTACGTCCTCCGCAATGAACGTATTGACAAAAATCGGAGAGAGATACAATCACAAATTCAACTTCACCGAAAGCGTATGCGGCGGTTGCGCTTACGATAAATACGGAGAGCCGTTGCCAAAAGAAAGTCTGGAAATATGTCTTAAAAGCGATAGCGTTTTGCTTGGCGCAGTGGGCGGTCCGCAATACGATTCCCTACCATATGAGCTTCGTCCCGAAAGAGCTTTGCTCGGCGTGAGAAAGGCAATGGAACTTTATGCTAATTTGAGACCTGCAAAAATGTTCGACGCGCTCAAAAGCGTTTGCCCTCTTAAGAATCCGAAAAATATCGATATTATGGTCGTGAGAGAACTTATCGGCGGAATATATTTCGGCGAGAAAGGCATAAGAGACGGTAAAATGGGAAGAGAGGGTTACGACGTAATGGCGTACGGAGAACTCGAAATCGAAAGAATATGCCGCACTGCATTTGAATTGGCGCAAAAAAGACGCGGCAAAGTGTCGTCCGTCGATAAAGCCAACGTTCTTAAAACTTCGGGCGTATGGAGAAAAGTAGTGCACGAAATACACGAAGATTATCCCGACGTTGTTTTGGAAGACGTGCTTGTCGACAATATGGCAATGCAACTCGTCAGAGAACCTTCGCAATTTGACGTCGTCGTCACTGGCAACCTCTTCGGAGACATTCTCTCCGACCTCGCGTCGCAATGCGTGGGCAGCATAGGCATACTCCCCTCCGCTTCGATAAACGAAACCACGAGAGGGCTTTACGAGCCTATACACGGCTCCGCGCCTACGATTGCAGGTAAGAATATCGCCAACCCGATTGCCACTATTCTTTCTGCCGCAATGATGCTGAAATACGCTTTTAATCTTATGGAAGAAGGCGACGCAATAGAAAAAGCCGTGGAAAAAACTCTCGATAGCGGCGCAAGAACAGCCGACTTAAGAGAAGAAGGACGCGAAGTGCTCGGCACAACCGAAATGACGGAATTAATAATAAAAAATATATAACTAAATATGCCGCCGAAAAAATCGGCGGCATATTTTTTGTCAAATTTATTTTGTATCTCTTGCTTACTATATTCAACAATTAAAAATTTATTTATAAAAATACAAACTTTTATTTTATTAGCGCGTCTACGCAAATCGGCAAATGGTCAGACACCCTAACTTCTCCCAAACTGTCCTCCAAAAAATAATCTGACGCAAGAATTCTAAAGGTCAAAATATTTGCCTTGTCGCCGTTTGCAATGAAAATATGGTCCCAAGTGGGGTCGTCGTACAAATACCCTTTGGTATTTTGGAATTTTTTCTCCACGCCTTCGACAAATTTTGTATCGACATATTTTTCTATTATTCGCTTATATACAAAATCGCCGCACGCCTTGCCGTAACAACGATAGTAAGTCAAATCATTTTGCTTTGAATATTCATCGCCTTCGTATCTGCTGTCTTCATTTTCCATAGAATTGTAGTCGCCCGTCATAAATATAGGACAATCGTATTTGGTTTTCAACGACTCGATTACATAAAAAAACTCCGAAATTTGTTTCAACATTATACTTTTTTCTTTCTCGTAATCTTTTAATCTTATCAAATCCAAATGAGTAGACGTGACGATAAATTTTTTTAAGTCGTCTTTCCTTTCGAAAACTCCGCAAGTCACAACGCGGCAACCGTTTTTATCGCCTTGAGAGTATTTGACAAGACGGCTTTCGATAAGATTAAGCTTTTGTTTATTGTATATCAACGGAGTACGGTTTTCCATAAAAACCGAATTCTTGCTCTCTGCAACTTCGTAATTATCGGAGATTTGCGGCATAAGATATTTGTACCAATCTCCGCACATTTCTTGCGCGCCTATCACGTCGGGCGCATAATGCTTGACCGCCTGCGCAAAGCGATGAGCTCTGGGTTTTACCGGACTGCCTCCCAAATCTTTAAAATGCACCAATAAATTCGCCGACATTATTCTTACGGCAGAATTCTCCGCAAGAGTGTTGTCTTCTTTATATAAATCGATAAATTCTTCGTCCGAAAATACGTAACAGTCTTCGGGACTTAAAACGCAACCAGATACCGTAAAAACAAATAAAAATGCTATTAAAAGTAAGCAAATATACTTTAGCTTATTTTTCAACTAATACCTCTAAAAATCAAAAAGACGGCATTTGAATAACCGTCTTTTATTCTTTATTATAGCTTATTTTCAATATATGAAACAACGTCGCCGACCGTCTTAAATCCCAACGCATCGTCATCGTCGACTTGAATTCCAAACTCCTCTTCTATTGACATTATTATTTCTACAATATCCAATGAATCGGCAAGCAAATCTTCTTTTAGCAATGTAGTTGCCGAAATCTTACTCTGTTCCATACCCAGTTGTTCAGCAATAATTTTACTCAATTTTTCAAGTACCATATAGTCCTCCGATAGGTCGAAGTTTCGACCTTTATAATTATACCATTATGAACTTGTAATGTCAAATTAAAGTTGTAACTACGTTGTTTTTGCACAATGAGCAGACGCTGACGTAATAATCGCCGTATTTCCGCGTAATAATCAAATCTTGCGGCAAATCTTCCGCAATGAGTCGTTTGGACACCCCTGCGCCTGTCCATTTAGCGTACGCTTCTATTCTCGTCCATTGCCTTATATCCGCGCAAATTCTGTCAGATATCTTTCTGTCTTTTCTTTCTATATCGATACCCACCGACTCGTCGGAAATTGCAATTGCCACTACGCCGTCGGTGTGACTTACGGATATTTCTCCGCATTGCTCTCCGTCGCTAAAAAGCAACGGTTTGCCCATAGCATCGTAATTTATATAATAACTTCCGCAAAAACTCTGTTCCATTGCGAATTTATCGAGAATACGCCTCTTGGCTTCGTCAAGATTTTCGTATCTCTCTATATAAACTCTAATCAAGCCGACTGTTCCTTCGTATCCGCCAATACGCCCTCGAAATATGCGTCGATACCGTCCATAAACTCTTCGTCGATAGCAAATACCGTCGATTTGTCGCAATACTCGTATCCTACGTTGACGTTGTATTCGAATATATTGCTTTTGCCTAAAGAAAGTTGAGTCTTCTTATCCTTATGCAGTCTTTTAATTTCCTGTTCTACTGCAGGCGGACGGGAAAGAGTATGTCCTCTGTCATCTAGAATTACAAATTTGGCTTGCGGATTTTTATTTTCTTTATAATGTATTGCGACGGAACTGTCGTAAGGAACCGTTTTATCGTCAGTACTGTGCATTACGAGCACGGGTCCCTTGAAGTTGTTTACTCCGCCAATGCCTTTGTATAACGCCTTCTTGCCGTACAAAAGAAAATAATGCAAGTATGTCCAAGGTTTTACCAATACTACGGCTTTGCCTGCATATCTGGTCATTTGATACTTGCAAATACCCCATATGTCGTTGAATCCCGAAAGCGTAGCTGCCGCAGTCAGTTTTTCGGCTGTCTTGCAATTTAATTCGGTAGCCAATCCGTAACCGCCCCAACTGTGTCCGTATGCCAATAATTTATATTTTTTCAGCTCTTGGATACCGTCAAGATATTTTATCGCATTGTCCAAATCCACTTGCGATTGCGTAAGTCCCTTTAAACCTTTGCCTTGACTTTCAAAAGTACCTGTGCAATCATAAGCAAAAACCAAATATCCCTTTCGCGCAAAATAATCGTAGCGATTGAGATAACCCGCTCTCGAACAACCTATGCCGTGCGATACTATCAAGACAGCTTTGTATTCGCTAACCGCTTTATCAGTGACAAAATACGCCGCAAGGTCATTCTTGCCGCTCTTGAACTTTACGGGATAAGTATTCAAATTGGGGAAATCTTCGGGAGTCATATGATGAATCGTCTTGCTGACGCGTCTTCCGAAAACAAACTTAAAAATTATTGCTGTAACAATCATTGGAATTATGATTGTGATAGCAAAAACACCGTAAATAAGTACTATTAAAAATCCTAAAAACTTGTTATCCTTCTTCATATTATCATTATAGCATACGATTTGATAAATGTGAATACAATGTCGAAATATTTTGCGAACATAAAACAAAGCGCTCCTTATCGGAACGCTTTGCCATTGATATATCAATATTAATTATTTTTTCTTCTCGGTGTTTTTAACGAGTTCCAACTTTGCCATCTCTGCGCCGTCGCCGCGTCTTTGACCAAGCTTTATAATACGCGTATATCCGCCTTTTTGACCAAGCTTATTTGCTCTGTCAGCATAAAATACTGCGTGTTCTCTGAAAATCTTTTCGATAAGCGGATGCTTAACGTCTTTGGTTCTCTCTTTAAACGTAGTTTTTGTCTCGCCTTGCGCTTTGACCTCTTGAAGGTCTCTAAGGCTTGCCATAAGCTTTCTTCTTGCGGCGAGCTTTCTCGGACCGTCGTTTACGAATTCCATCTGAACCTTTTCGCCTTTCTCGTTAGTAACCGTTTTGGTTACTTTTACGGTATCTTCATAAGTATTTATGGCGAGCGTCAACATACTCTCGGCATAACTTCTTACCTCTTTTGCTCTATCAACAGTGGTTTCGATTGAACCGTACCACAGTAGTTCCGAGGCTTGATTTCTGATTATGGCCATTCTCTCTTCGGCTGTTCTACCCAACTTTCTTGCCATTGTCTTTTACCTCCTATTATTCATCCTTGTCCTTGAGTTTAAGACCAAGGTCGTCGATTTTTTTCATAACTTCTTCGAGAGACTTTTTGCCGAGGTTTCTCACTTTAAGCATATCGTCTTCCGTCTTTTCCGTCAAATCTTTGACAGTATTGATTCCTGCTCTTCTCAAACAATTATAAGACCTTACGGACAAATCCAAATCTTCTATTGCCATTTCGTAAATCTTTGCCTGCGACTCGTTGTCTTGCGAAATAAGTATTTCTTTTTCAGCCATATTATCGACAAGTTTTACAAATATACCGAGATGGTCATTCATTATTTTGGCAGCCAAGCTTATCATTTCGTTGGGAGTATAAGTTCCGTCCGTGGTGATATCCAAAGTCAATTTGTCAAAGTTGATGTCTTGACCTTTTCTGGTGCTTTCCACTTGATAGCTTGCAGCGATGACAGGTGTAAAGATAGAATCTACAGGTATGTAACCTATGCCCTGCTCTTCATCTTTATTTTCGCTTGCGCCGACATAACCTCTGCCTACGCCGATATAGATTTCCATTTCAATGCTTGCGCCTTCTTCAAGCGTACAAATTTCAAGCTCGGGATTGAGAATTTCGATATCGTCGCTATGCGATATATCGGCAGCCGTAACTATACCCGCAGTATACTTATTGATAGTGCAAAGTTGCTTGAAGTCCTTGTCTTCGGTGTGAGCCTTGACTGCAAGTCCCTTTATGTTGAGTATAATTTCGGTTACGTCTTCTTTGATTCCCGGAATAGCCGTAAACTCGTGCTGAACTCCGTTGATTCTAACACCCACGGGAGCCGCGCCCGGCAAAGCGCCCAAAAGTATTCTTCTCAAGCTGTTGCCGAGAGTGGTTCCGAACCCTCTTTCGAGCGGTTCTACCGAATATCTTGTTCTTCTGCCGATTTCTATATCTTCTTTATTGATATTTGGTTTTTGAATTTCTATCATTGTTACGCCTCCTATTCAATGTTCAATGATTGATTGTCAAAGCGTATTATTATTTCGAATACAACTCGACTATCATATGCTCTTCAATCTTTTGCTCGACGTCTGCTCTTTCCGGCAAAGCAATTACGTTGCCTGTCATAGTAGCGTTGTCAAACGTCAACCACTTGGGAAGATTGAGCGTCTTAGCCTCTTTGATACCACTGAATACCTTTTTGTCGGCTTTATTTTCTTTGACGCCGATGACGTCGCCTTTTTTCACAAGGAAAGAAGGAATATTTACGCACTTGCCGTTGACTGTTATCAAACCGTGGTTGACGATTTGTCTTGCCATTGAACGGGAAGATGCCAAGCCAAGACGGTATACGGTATTATCGAGACGTCTTTCCAAAAGGATAAGCATATTTTCACCGGTAATGCCTCTCATCTTTTCGGCTTTATCGTAATATCCTCTGAATTGCTTTTCGCAAAGTCCGTAAATTCTCTTGGTCTTTTGTTTTTCTCTGAGCTGAGTAGCATACTCGCTGTTCTTCTTACGGTCGGCGCCGTGCTGTCCCGGAGGAGTGCTGTTCTTTGCAAAAGGACACTTTTCCGAATAACACTTTTCGCCTTTCAAAAATAATTTTTCGCCCTCGCGTCTGCATTGACGACAATCGGGACCTGTATATCTAGCCATATTATTGCAAACCTCCTAATTACAGTCTTCTGCGCTTTGGCGGGCGACAGCCGTTGTGCGGGATTGGCGAAACGTCTTTGATAAGAGTAACGTTCAATCCTACGTTTTGCAAAGCTCTGATAGCGGATTCTCTGCCGCTGCCCGGACCTTTGACATATACTTCTACGTTTCTAACACCTGCGTCGTATGCGACTTTACCTGCGTCCTCGCTTACCATTTGAGCGGCAAACGGAGTGGACTTCTTGCTTCCGCGAAGCTGAAGCTTACCCGAGCTGGACCAGCTTATCGCATTGCCTTGCGTATCGGTAATCGTTACGATAGTGTTGTTGAAAGAGGCGTGAATATGAGCGCAACCGTTTTCTCCGCGGCGCTTGTTTACCGTACGTTTTTTTACAACTTTTTTAGCAACTGCCATTATTCGTTACCTCCTTATTTCTTTTTACGGCTAACGGTCTTCTTCGGACCTTTTCTTGTACGAGCGTTTTGTTTCGTACTCTGACCGCGAACCGGCAAACCTTTGCGGTGTCTAACGCCGCGGTAACAACCGATTTCCTGCAGTCTCTTGATATTCATCTTGATTTCACGCTTAAGGTCGCCCTCAACCATAATATTGTTGCGGTCGATGTATTCACGAATCTTGTTTACTTCTTCATCAGTCAAATCCCTAACTCTGGTATCGGGATTTATACCTGTATCAGCGAGAATTTTGTTGGACGTAACTCTGCCTATACCGTAAATATAGGTAAGACCGATTTCAACTCTTTTCTCATTTGGCAAATCAACGCCACTAATACGAGCCATTCAAATACCTCCAATAATTTAATAAATGTTTTATTATATTATTAAACGCTACGAGAAGTTAGATTGTCTGTTGTGCTTGGAATGAAACAACCTATTAGCCGCTCCCCAACGATTAATGTCATTTAGCTTGGGTATTATAACACGATTTAATAAATCTTGCAAGCATTATAATACACTTTTTTGATTTTTTACGCAATAAAGGAATTATGGAACATTCCATAACCCTTCTATGCTTTGTCGAGCCTTAACGCCCTTATTTTACAATAAAGAGAATATCAGCCTTGTTTTTGCTTGTGCTTCTTATATTTCGAGCAGATTATCATAACTGCTCCGTTTCTCTTTATTACTTTGCATTTGTCGCACATCGGCTTTACTGATGGTCTGACCTTCATTGTTATATCCTCCGTTAATCTACCTTAATTCTTGTTACGCCATACGATTCTTCCCTTCGTCAGGTCATATGGACTTAATTCTACTTTTACGGCGTCTCCCTCGAGAATTTTGATATAATTCTTTCTCAATTTTCCCGACAGATATGCCACGATAACGTGTCCGTTTGTCAACTCTACTCTGAAATTGGTATTGGGTAAAACTTCTATTACCCTTCCCTCTGCTTCGATTACGTCTTCTTTGGACATATATTCCTCCTAATTCAAACAATATCAAGTTTGGCTAATTCGTCCGCTATGCTTTTGTCGTCAACGTACGTTTGAGTACTTTCGGCTTTTTTTACAAGTCTGATATGTCTGACGTTCTTTTGTTTTGGACTATCCAATTTTCTCGTCCAACCGTCTGCTATCAAGACGTATTTTTCGTTAAGCGTAGCTACAACTACAAAAAACTTCTTCGCGTCGTGACCGCTTTTAGACTCAACTATATCTCCGACTTCAAGCATTTAGACCTCACAGCGACAATATTTCTACGCCGTCTTCTTTTATCAAAACAGTATTTTCATAGTGCGCCGAAGGCAAACCGTCGGCTGTGACGACCGTCCATCCGTCTTCCAACATATAGACGTCGTAAGTACCCATATTTATCATAGGCTCGATTGCAATCGTCATATTCTTTCGCAATCTCATTCCGTGACCCGCTTTGCCGTAATTGGGCACTTCGGGGTCTTCGTGCATATTTTTGCCTATTCCGTGTCCTACCAACGCTCTGACGACTCCGTATCCAAGCGATTCGGCGTACGTCTGTATCGCGTGTCCCAAATCTCCCAGTCTTACGCCTTCCTTGAGAATCTTAACTCCCTCGAAAAAGCTCTGCTTTGTCGCCTCTATGAGTTTTGATTTTTCTTCGCTGACCTTGCCCACCGCAAAAGTTCTTGCGGCGTCGCCATTGTAGCCTTTGTATATGCTTCCGCAATCTACGCTTACGATATCGCCTTCTTTGACGAAGACTTTTTCGGAAGGGATTCCGTGTACGACTTGCTCGTTGATAGAAGTGCATATCGACGCGGGAAATCCGTTGTAACCCAAAAACGACGGTACTGCTCCGCAACGGGTAATGTACTCGCGAGCCAGTCTATCCAACCTTGCGGTCGTAACGCCCTCTTTCACGTTCTCTTCAAGAAGAGCAAGCGTGTCTCTGACGATTTGGTTTGCTTTTCGCATCAGTTCGATTTCGTGAGCCGACTTAATGGTTATCATCCAAAATCCTCACTATATCGTCAAAGACTTTATTCATATCTTGAGAACCGTCCACGTCTTTTAACACGCCCAATTCTTTGTAGTATTCTATAAGCGGAGCCGTTTGACTCTCGTATACTTCCAATCTGGACTTAACGGTCTCTTCTCTGTCGTCGTCTCTTTGATAGAGTTTTTCTCCGCATTTTGCGCAAGTATCTTTGTCGTACCACGAAACGTGATAACTCTCTCCGCACTTACACATTCTGCGTCCCGCTATTCTCTCAACGACTAGGCTTTCGTCGACGGCAATATTTATTGCGCAAGATATTTTTGCAAATTTTCCCAGCGCCTTCGCCTGTTCAATCGTCCTTGGAAATCCGTCTAGCAAAAATCCCTTTTGACAATCGGACTGCGCGAGTCTGTCTTCGACAAGTCCTATCACGACTTCGTCGGGCACAAGCAAGCCTTTGTCGATATAGCCTTTGGCTTCTCGTCCCAAGGCTGTGCCCGCCTTGATATTAGCCCTCAATATATCTCCGGTGGAGACGTGAGGTATATTATACTTTTCACATACTCTGGTAGCCTGGGTGCCTTTTCCCGCTCCCGGAGCTCCTAAAAATACCAAGTACATAAGTCCTCTTTTTATTTAAGGAAGCCCTTATAATGTTTCATCATAAGCTGTCCTTCGAGCTGTTTGTTAAATTCAAGCGCTACGCTTACGGCAATAAGCATACCCGTTGAGGATATTGCGTTGTTAAGATTGAGTCCCGAGCCTATCACTTGGAATAAAGCCGCAGGTACTATCGCTATAAAGCCGAGGAACAACGCGCCGAACAAAACTATTCTGTTGTTAATTTTTTGCAAGTAATCGCTGGTTGGTTTACCGCTTCTGATACCCTGTATCGAACCGCCGTACTGCTGCAAGTTTCTCGCAACGTCTTGCGGATTGAACTGTATCTGCGCGTAGAAATACGCAAAGAAGATAATCAGAACAAGCATTACCAAGTAATAGAATACCCAACCTACCCATTGCCAAGGTGACGTGCTATTGCCAGGATAACAATATATCATATAATTGGCAAAAGCCTGCGAATCCTGTCCCGTAAATTGAAATATCATCATAGGTATCGTCATAAATGACGAAGCGAAGATGATTGGCATAACGCCAGAGCTGTTGACCTTTATAGGTATAAACGTCGACTGACCGCCGTACATCTTATTGCCCTTGACTTGCTTTGCGTAGTTGACTTTGATTCTTCTCTCGCCGCCGTCTACGAATACTATAAATGCAAACAGGAACAATACTACCAATATATATCCGAACAAATTCCAAAGTTTGGTGGGGTCGTTCTGAATTTGAGGTATTGTATTTACCAACGCCAATCCGAACGAAGACAGTATACCGCTGAAGATTATAAGCGACGTGCCGTTGCCGATTCCAAGCTCCGTAATTCTTTCGCCGAGCCACATAACCACCGTACTTCCCGACACAAGCAAAGCTATTATCATTATTGCGGTAAGCCAGCCGTTCTTTTCATTGAACATAGGGTCTATATAATCCTTATAAGCCACTACTATACCGATAGCTTGTACTATAGCGAGCGCTATTGCAACGTATCTTGTGATTATTGTTATTTTTTCACGCCCCTCATCGCCTTGTTTCGAAAGCCTTTCAAGCGGCGGAATAATAAGTGTGAGCAACTGCATTATGATAAAGCTGTTAATGAACGGCAAAATACCAAGCGCAAAAAGCGTTAGATATTGCATTGAGCCGCCGCTCATCATACTCAAAAGCTGAAAAATCGTATTACTGGTTTCTCCGTTGCCGCCGAACTGTCCTGCGTAAAAATCCGCGGAAATGCCCGGAAGCGGTATCCAACAACCGATTCGGAAAGCAAGGAGCAATCCGAACGTTGCGAACATTTTGCTTCTGATGCTTTTGTCACTAAATGCGTTTTTAATAGTTTGCCACATTATAGCACCTCTGCTTTGCCACCTGCTTTTTCGATTATTTCTGCAGCTGACTTAGTAAATTTGTTTGCTTTAACCTCAAGCTTTTTTGTCAATGTACCATTGCCAAGAACCTTTATTCCATAAGGTTCAACCTTACTAAGAACACCCTTCTCAAGGAGAAGTTCTGCCGTAACTACCGTTCCGTTTTCGAAAACTTCAAGCTCTCCAACGTTGACGATAGAAAATTCTTTTTTAAAGACGTTGTTAAAACCTCTTTTCGGTATTCTTCTTACAAGAGGCATCTGACCGCCTTCAAATCCCGGTCTGACACCGCCGCCGCTACGAGCCCACTGTCCTTTGTGTCCCTTACAGGATGTCTTGCCGTGTCCCGAGCCTATACCTCTTCCCAATCTCTTGGATTGAGTTTTTGCTCCCTTTGCAGGAGTCATATTATTCAATTGCATATATACCTCCTTATGCCTGCTCTATCATTACGAGATGCGCAACGATTTTGAGCATACCCTCTGAACAAGCGTTAGACGTAATGACGTTGCTGCTTCCGATTTTCTTAAGCCCCAAAGCCTTAACCGTATCTTTTTGCTTTTGAGTGCAACCTATCGTGCTCTTAACGAGCGTAACTTTAATCTTTTCCATAAGTCCGTCTCCTATCAGCCCAATATATCCTCAACGCTCTTGCCTCTCAATGCGGCGATTTGCTCTGCCGTTCTCATCTTTGCAAGACCGTCGAAAGTTGCTTTCACACAGTTTATCTTGTTGTTGCTGCCCATAGACTTGGTTCTCACGTCTTTAATTCCGGCGCACTCGAGTACGGCGCGGACAGGTCCGCCCGCGATAACTCCGGTACCTTCGCCTGCCGGCATTATGATAACCTTGGAACTTCCGAAATTACCTATAGCCTCGTGAGGAACAGACGTGTTGAGCTTTGCGATTTTTATCATATTGCGCTTTGCTTCCGCCGTCGCCTTGCGAATAGCTTCCGGAACTTCGCCTGCCTTGCCCATACCGAGACCGATGGAACCCTGTCCGTCGCCGACTACGATAAGAGCCGCAAATCTCATTGTTCTACCGCCCTTTACAACCTTGGTAACGCGGTTGACGCATATGAGCTTATTAAGCAATTCTTCTTCTTGATTGTTAAATCTCTCTTTTCTAGCCATTTTGCATCTCCTTAGAATTTAAGTCCGGCTTCTCTTGCGCCGTCTGCAACGCTCTTAACGCGTCCGGTATAGAGATATCCGCCTCTGTCGAAAACCACTTCGGTGATACCTGCCTGCAAAGCCTTTTCAGCGACTGCCTTGCCGACTTGAGCGGCTGCTTCGGTCTTGGTCATATCCTTGACTTTTGCAGCGATGTCTTTATCGAGCGTCGAGCAAGAAACCAGCGTAATACCCTTAACGTCGTCGATTATCTGCACGTTGACGTTGTTGGTACTTCTGTATACGTTGAAGCGAGGTCTTTCGGCAGTGCCGCTGATTTTAGATCTAACTCTTTGATGTCTTTTTTGCCTGATGGCATTCTTATCAATCTTACTAATCATTTTATCTCACTCCTTATTTCTTACCCGTCTTTCCTTCCTTACGTACGATAACTTCGTCTTTATAGCGAATACCATAAACGTGATAGGGGTCCGGATTGCGAACTTTTCTTATATTTGCAGCCATCTGACCGACCAATTCTTTGTCGATACCTTTTACGACTACTTCCGTAACGGAAGGACACTCGTAAGTGATACCTGCGATTTCTTCTATCTCTACAGGATGCGAATAACCTACGTTGAGAACGAGTTTTTTGCCCTGTTTGGATGCCTTGTAACCTACGCCGTTGAGAATCAAAGATTTCTCAAAGCCTTTGGATACGCCTTCTACCATATTGGCGATAAGCTTTCTGTAAAGACCGTGCATAGCCTTGACCGACTTCTCGTCGTTAGGTCTGCTTACTTTTACTTCTCCGCCTTCAACGTTTATTGCAATAATGCTGTTGACCTTCAAAGTCAAAGTACCCTTTGCGCCCTTTACCGTTACTACGTTTTCCGACGAAACGCTTACTTCTACGCCTTGCGGGATAACTACCGGAAGTCTTCCTATTCTTGACATATTCTTACCTCCTCAATTACCAAACGTAAGCGAGTACTTCGCCGCCGATATGAGCTGCACGAGCTTTCTTATCCGTCATTACGCCTTTGGACGTGGAAATAATTGCTATTCCCAAACCGTTGAGAACAACGGGAAGTTTCTCCGAGTTTGCATATACTCTCAAGCCGGGCTTGGAAATACGCTTGATGCCCGAAATTACTTTTTCATTATTCGGACCATACTTCAAATTTACCTTCATAACACTTTGAACTTCGCCCTCTACCACTTCATATCCGTTGATGTAGCCTTCTTCCGTCAAAATGTCTGCAATAGCCTTTTTCATCTTGGAAAGAGGTACTTCGACACTTTCGTGTTTAGCTACCAAAGCGTTACGGACACGGGTGAGCATATCTGCGATTGGGTCAGTTATCATCATAGTAAATACCCTCCTATTACCAACTTGCCTTCTTTACTCCAGGAATCTCGCCCTTGTATGCGAGCTCTCTGAAGCAAATTCTGCAAATTCCGTACTTTCTTAAAACTGCGTGCGGTCTTCCACATATTTGGCATCTCGTGTACGCTCTTGTGGAGTACTTTGGAGTTTTCTGTTGTTTGTTTATCATTGCTTTCTTTGCCATAAATCATATCCTCCTATTTCACAAAAGGCATACCGAGGAGCGTCAAAAGCTCCTTAGCCTCTTCGTCTGTGTTTGCCGTAGTTACGACGATAACGTCAAATCCTCTTACCTTTTCAACCTTGTCGTATTGAATTTCCGGGAATATGATTTGCTCTTTAACGCCCATTGCATAGTTGCCGCGTCCGTCGAAAGAATCATTCGGCACGCCTTTGAAGTCTCTTACTCGGGGAAGAGCGACGGATACGAGCTTATCCATAAAGTCGTACATCTTCTTTCCTCTCAAAGTAACTTTGGCGCCGATTGTCATTCCTTCTCTTACCTTAAAGTTTGCAACGCTCTTTTTAGCTTTGCATTCCGCGGGAGCTTGACCGGCAATCAATTTGAGTTCTTCAACTGCTTGTTGAAGGCTCTTGCTGTTATCTTTTACGTCGCCGAGTCCCATATTGAGCACGACTTTTTCGAGCTTTGGAACTTGATTGACGTTCTTGTAGTTAAATTTTTTGATTAATGCAGGAACTACTGTTGATTTATAGTATTCAAGCATTCTGTATTCTCTTGTTTCCACAGTCGTTATCCTCCATTAATTTTCCACTTCAGTGGTTTTCTTTGCCTTGGTGGCAGTCTTTTTGGTCGCTTTTTTAGCGGTCTTTGCAGCTTTTGCTACCTTAACGTCCAACGACGCTCCGCATTTCTTGCATATACGCGTCTTTACTTTCTTGCCGTTTTCGTCAACGCTTATGCTGTGAGCAATTCTTGTAGTTTTGTTACAGCTCGGGCATATTATCATAACGTTTGACACGTTGAGCGACGGTTCTCTTTCGATAATACCGCCTTTCTCTTGAGCGTTACGCGGTTTTACAAAGCACTTTACCGTCTTCAAGTCCGAGCCTTGCAATACGACTCTTTGCGACTTGGTATCTACTGCCAATACTTGACCTGACTTACCTTTATCGACGCCTGCAATAACTTTTACTGCGTCGCCCTTTTTAATATTCATACTCATATTGGTCTACCTCCGTTAGATTACCTCTGGGGCAAGAGAAATGATTTTCATATAATCCTTTTCTCTCAACTCTCTGGCAATTGGTCCAAAGATACGAGTACCCCTAGGTTGTTTTTGATTGTCGATAATAACGGCTGCGTTGTCGTCGAATCTGATATGCGAACCGTCGGTTCTTCTAATACCCTTTTTGGTTCTTACGATAACAGCTTTGACTACGTCGCCTTTCTTTACTGCTCCGCCCGGGGTAGCCGACTGAACGGACGCCACGATTACGTCGCCTATATTACCGCTTCTACGGAACGAACCGCCCATAACTCTAATACATTTGATTTCTTTCGCTCCCGAGTTGTCGGCAACGACCAATTTTGTCTCCGGTTGTATCATATTGGGGTCCTCCTTATTTAGCCTTTTCGACGATTTCGACTACTCTCCAACGCTTTTCCTTGGACAGCGGTCTTGTTTCAACGACACGCACGGTATCGCCAATGCCACATTCTTTAAGCTCGTCGTGAGCCTTGAACGTCTTTGTTCTGTTGATTATCTTGCCGTAAAGAGGATGCTTAACACGCTCTTTGATAGCAACTACGACGGTTTTTTCCATCTTATTGCTTACCACTACGCCAACTCTGGTTTTTCTGAGATTTCTTTCTTCCATTGTTTATATCCTCCTTATTTAGACTTCTTTGCGGATTTCTTTTCTGCCTTTGCAGGCGCTTGGGAAATACCGAGTTCTCTCTGACGTATAATTGTCTTTACTCTTGCAATATCTTTTTTGCAAATTGCAAGTTGATTTGCATTCTCAAGTTGACCTGCCTTATGCTTAAAGCGAAGATTGAAGAGTTCTTCTTTCAAAGAATTCAATTTGAGATTAAGTTCTTCGTTTGTCATTTCAAAAAAATTACTTGCTTTCATCTGCGCTCACCTCTTCTCTCTTTACAAACTTGCATTTGACCGGCAACTTATGCGACGCAAGTCTCAATGCTTCGCGTGCGACTTCTTCGCTTACGCCCGACATCTCGAACATTACGCGACCGGGTTTTACTACAGCTACCCAATACTCTACGCTACCTTTACCGCTACCCATTCTGGTTTCGGCAGGTTTCTTTGTGATAGGCTTGTGCGGGAAAATGTTTATCCATACTTTACCGCCTCTCTTGATATAACGAGTCATCGCTATACGGGCTGCTTCTATTTGATTTGAGGTAATCCAGCTCGGTTCGAGCGCTACAAGTCCGTACTCGCCGTATGCGACCTTATTGCCCTTGTTAGCCTGCCCCGTCAATCTGCCGCGATGTACGCGACGTCTTTTAACTCTTTTAGGCATTAACATTACGCATTACCTCCTTCCTTGTTTTCCTTTACGTTCTTTCCGAGAACTTCGCCCTTATATACCCATACTTTAACGCCGATAATACCAAACGTCGTATGAGCTTCGGCAGTGCCGTAATCTATATCTGCTCTCAAAGTTTGGAGCGGTATAGAACCTTCGTGATAGTTTTCGGAATTTGCGATTTCCGCGCCGTTAAGACGTCCCGATACCATAGTTTTGATACCCTTAACTCCTGCCTTCATAGCCTTGGAAATACAGCCTTTCATAGCTCTTCTGAAAGCTACGCGCTTTTCGAGCTGCGCTGCGATATTTTCAGCTATAAGTTGAGCGTCCGTATCCGGTCTCTTAACTTCCATAATATTGATGCTTACGCTCTTTTTGGGAGCAAGCTTCATTACTTCTTTCTTGATTTGCTCAACGCCTGCGCCTGCTTTTCCAATCATAATACCCGGCTTCGCAGTATATATCGTAACGATAACGATATCGTTTGCCGAAGAAAGTATTCTGCTAATCGTAATCTTGGAGATAGAACATTGATAGTATTGCTTCTTCAAATAAGTTCTTATCTTATGATCCTCGATAAGGTTCTTGGAAAAGTTCTTTTTGTCGGCATACCATTGAGCGTTCCAATCTTTTATTACACCCACTCTCAATCCGTGTGGACTAACTTTTTGTCCCATTTTCGATACCTCCCAGATTATTCCGCTTTAGCCTCATCCAAGATGATGGTGATGTGGCTCGTGCGTTTATTGATTCTTGCAGCGCTTCCCTTTGCTCTTGCTCTGATACGCTTGAGTATCGGACCTGCGTTGGCGTAGCATTCAGCTACATAAAGCGTGGTTTTGTCCATATTCAAATTGTTTTCTGCGTTGGCGGCTGCCGAATTCAAAAGTTTGATAAGCGGTTCGCACGCTGCTTTACGCGTAAATTTGAGTATTGCCAAAGCCTCTTCGTAATTTTTACCTCTAATCACGTCAAGCACGATTCTTACCTTGTCGGGAGAAATTCTGACGAACTTGGCGGTTGCGCTCGGACGCTTGTCAGCGTTTTCTTTACGAGCGATAGCTTTTTCTCTTAATCTCTTTGCCATTTTACGTCTCCTTATCTCTTACCCGTTGTTTTTTCGCCTGCGTGACCTTTAAACGTACGGGTGGGAGCAAACTCTCCGAGCTTGCAGCCTACCATATCCTCGGTAATATATACAGGCACGTGCTTTCTGCCGTCGTGTACGGCTATCGTGTGTCCTACCATTTCGGGGAAGATTGTGGAAGATCTTGACCAAGTCTTAACAACCTTCTTTTCGTTGGCATCGTTCATTGCGATAATTCTCTTTATAAGTCTTTCTTCGACGAAAGGTCCTTTTTTTACTGATCTACTCATTTCGAATCCTCCTAGTTCACACGCTTGATAATGAACTTATTGCTCTTGTTCTTCTTTCTGGTCTTATAACCCAAAGCAGGTTTACCCCAAGGAGTTACAGGACTCGGCATACCGATAGGCGACTTGCCTTCGCCACCGCCGTGCGGGTGGTCGCAAGGGTTCATTACAACGCCGCGAACCGTCGGTCTTACGCCCATATGGCGCTTGCGTCCGGCTTTACCCAAAGACACTATTTCGTGTTCGAGATTTCCGACCTGTCCTATGGTAGCTCTGCACTTGATTGGAAGATATCTCATCTCGCCGCTCGGAAGTCTCAAAGTAGCATACTTGCCTTCCTTAGCCATAAGCTGCGCGGAATTGCCTGCCGACCTTGCTATCTGTCCGCCCTTTCCGGGGTGCATCTCTATGTTGTGAATAACGGTACCTACAGGGATTTTTTCCATCGGGAGCGTGTTACCGGTTTTGATATCTGCGTTTTCGCCGCTCATAACCGTATCGCCTTTTTGCAATCCTACCGGAGCGATAATGTATCTCTTTTCGCCGTCTGCATAGACGAGGAGAGCTATATTCGCGCTGCGGTTAGGGTCGTATTCGATAGAAGCTACTTTTGCAGGTATATTGTCCTTATTGCGCTTAAAATCGATTATTCTGTATTTTCTTCTGTTTCCGCCGCCGATATGTCTAACCGTGATTCTGCCGGTCGCATTTCTACCGCCGCTCTTGTTTTTGGACTCGAGCAAGCTTCTTTCCGGAGTCGTCGTGGTTATTTCGGTAAATTGGGATACCGTCATAAAACGACGGGCAGGAGAAGTAGGTTTATATCTTTTAATAGCCATTGTCTTACCTCCTATTATGCCAGACTCTCAAAGAATTCGATTGTCTTGCTATCCTGAGTCAACGTTACGACTGCTTTTTTAAAAGAGGAAGTCATACCTTCGTTTCTGCCCATTCTCTTTTTCTTGCCGCTTACGTTAACGGTGTTTACTTTTGCTACTTTGACGCCGAAAATATCTTCGACTGCCACCTTTATCTGAGTCTTTGTCGCATCGCAAGCTACTTTGAAAGTGTATTTCTTTTCCGCGATACCGTCATAGCTCTTTTCCGTAAGGATAGGGGAAATTATTATGTCATACTTATTCATTCTTGTACGCCTCCTCTATTTTGTTTACAGCGTCTACCGTGAAGATACACTTTGCGTTTGCCGCCAAATCGTATACGTTGATGAGGTCGGCGTTTATAAGCGTGAGATTAGGTATGTTTGCGCAAGCTCTCATAACCGCTTCGTCGTTTTCTGCAACGACCAACAAAACCTTTTTATCTATCTCCATTGCCTTGAGCATTTGAGCGACGTACTTCGTCTTTGCTTCTTCAAGCGCCAACTTGTCAAGTACGATAAAATTATTGTCGCTGACTTTTGCGCTCAATGCGGACAGCGTAGCCGCAACTTTCATTTTCTTGTTGATTTTTTGTGAAAAATCTCTTGGCTTCGGAGCAAATACCACGCCGCCGCCGGTCCATTGCGGACTGCGAATGCTGCCCTGTCTTGCTCTGCCTGTTCCCTTTTGTCTCCAAGGCTTCTTGCCTCCGCCTCTAACTTCCGTACGGGTCAAAGTGCACTTTGTGCCCTGTCTTTTATTTGCCAATTGAGCAACTACTACTTGATGAATAAGGGGTTCGTTATACTTAACGCCGAACACACTTTCGTTGAGCTCGATTTCGCCGACTTTCTTGGCTTTAATATCTAAAACATTAACTTTCATTCTCGCTCACTCCTTTAACCGTTTTGCTTAACAACAACGATGTTGCCCTTTGCACCAGGGATTGCGCCCTTGATGAAAAGAAGATTACGCTCGGCATCGACTTTTGCCACCGTGAGATTCTTGACGGTAACTTTTTCGTTACCCCAATGTCCCGACATCTTTTTGTTCTTGAATACTCTCGAGGGAGTAGAACAAGCGCCCATAGAACCTACGCCTCTGTGATAGCCCGAGCCGTGCGCCATAGGTCCGCAGTGATGATTCCATCTCTTTACCGCGCCGGTAAAACCGTGTCCCTTTGAAGTGCCGCTAACGTCTACCAAAGAACCTTCTGCAAACTGGTCGCACTTGAGTTCCTGTCCGAGTTCATAGCTTGCAACGTCCGTCTTAAATTCGCGAAGCACTCTTCTCGGCGTAACGCCTGCTTTCTTGTAATGACCCTTTATCGGCTTGTTGACGTTCTTCTCTTTGATGTCGCCGAAGGCAATTTGAACTGCCTCGTAGCCGTCATTGTCAAGGGTTTTCTTTTGCACAACCGGACAAGGTCCCGCAAGAACTATAGTCACGGGTATTACCGTGCCGTCCGGAGCAAAAATCTGACTCATTGCCAACTTTTTTCCAATGATTGCTTTATTCATAATAAAGTTCATCCTCCTGATTATTTTGCAAAATCGCTTAACGCAATTTTATTTGACTTGTTTATTTATTAAAGCTTGATTTGAATATCGACGCCTGCCGGCAAATCAAGTTTCATAAGAGCGTCTACAACTTTGGAAGTCGGGTTGATTATATCAATCAATCTTTTGTGCGTGCGCAATTCGAATTGTTCTCTGCTGTCCTTATACTTGTGCACAGCTCTAATAATCGTTACCACTTCTTTTTCCGTAGGGAGCGGAATAGGTCCTGACACTTGCGCGCCGCTTCTCTTTGCCGTCTCGACGATTTTTTCAGCTGCGACGTCGATAAGGTTGTGGTCGTAAGCTCTCAATTTGATTCTAATAGTTTGTCCTGCCATTTTTTCAATCTCCTTTTACCTAACTTATTTTGTCATACACTTCCGTGCGTTCCGCCTCCGCCCTTTTTAAAAAGGCCTGCAGTGAGCCTTTTTGTTAGTCGCCCGATTGTCGGACTCTTGTCAACGGAAGTTCTCCTCCTAAAAAAGCGGTAACCTCCCGTCTCTTCCCTTTTGACGTAAGCTCGTTTAGTTTATACTAATAAGGGATATCAAGTCAAATGCTTGAATAGAATAGGAATGTAAAATTTATGTAAAATTTTTAAAATTTAGTAAATATGCATAAAATTGACTAAATTATTATCTCATCTTGCAGCTCCATACTACGGAAATTTTAGAATCGCTATAATCCCAACTTCCATAATCTATCATTAAACAAAAGCGAGAGTCTCCTCTCGCCTTTTATTCTTCTACTTGATTTACGTTTCATCGCGTAGCCGATTATATAAATCTACGGTTAAGCATAGAATTACAATCCCAGTATCATAGCCGTATTGTAAAGTTCTTTGTCGAATTTGCGCGGCATTTTAAGCGCTTCTTCTATATCGACGTCTATTATCTCGTTTTGTCTTATACCGACGACTTTGCCGCCTTGTTCATCCATCAACAAATCCACTGCCTTTACTGCGCATCTAGCTGCAAGCACGCGGTCCGACATAGTAGGCGCGCCGCCTCTTTGGATATATCCGAGAGTCGTCGTCTTGATAGAACCCGTCACGCCGTTGTCTTTGAGGTGTTGTTTGAGGTCTTCCGCCTTGCAGACTCCCTCGGCAAGCACGATTATATCGGAAGTCTTGCCCACCCTCTGATTAAGACAGATTTTCTTAACGACTTGCTTGAGGTCCTGTTCTACTTCGGGTACGAGTATAATTTCTGCGCCGCCGCAGATACCTGCATAAAGCGCTATATCGCCGCACTTTCTACCCATAACTTCGATAATACAAACTCTGTCGTGAGAGGTCATAGTATCGCGCAGATTATTAATAGCCGACACGACCGTATTTACGCTTGTATCAAAACCCAACGTATAGTCCGTATATGCCAAATCGTTGTCTATAGTGCCGGGAATACCTACTACCTTGACGCCGAATTTTTTATACAAATCCAACGCTCCTCTAAAACTTCCGTCGCCGCCGATAACGACCAAACCGTCGATGCCGTAAGCCTCCATATTCTCAACCGCTATCTGCATATACTTGTCCTCGACGAATTCCGGACATCTCGCAGTCTTGAGAATTGTGCCGCCCCTCTGAATAATATCCGAAACAGAGCGCTTATTCATTTCGTTGATATGATTGTTGATAAGTCCCGTATAACCGCGTTCTATTCCGTAGACGTCAAGACCGTTGTAAATTGCATAACGAACGACTGCTCTGACGCAGGCATTCATACCAGGCGAATCACCGCCGCTTGTTAAAACTCCGATTTTTCTCATATGTCTTTTGCTCGCAAAACAAACGATTTATTTCGTCTTTTGCGCCTCCTAAAATTTTATCTACTGTATTATATCAAACGAGTTGAAATATTACCACAATTTTAAAGCGAAAAATCAAGATTTTTTTATTTTGGCAAAAACTGTAAAAAAGCGCAGCAGACTATTGCCCGCCGCGCAACGCTTGACGTATATTTAATGTAATATTATCTCTTTGAATTTAGCTTGTTTTATTTTCCATAATAGATTTGGCAAAAAGCCATTTAATCTTGGCAATGACTATTAAACCGCCAAGTAAAAGAGATACTCCAACCAAAATCATAGGCGCGGCATATCCTATAGGTAGCAACACCTCGCTTGCTATCGAAAGCGGCACGCCTTGATTAGCAAAAGCAACAATAGCTTTGCCCAATAAATTACTACTTATATATCCGAAAATTACCCCCAATAAACACTCAATAGCTATGACGATAAATATCTGTATAAACAACAACAGAGAAAGACTTTTTTTACCAAACCCCAACGCTCTCAATACATTGTAAGACTTTGCTTTTGCCGAAATCAAATAACTAAATGAAACAAACCCTAATGCAGCCATAGTAAAATAGGATAATATCGCTGCAGGTATCCAAGCATAGTTTCTAAACGCTATAAAAACTACATAGACGGAGTCTGTTGACGAAATATTCTCCGTATAAATGTTTTCAATAAACCCAGTGGTAAATATCCCCAACTCACTACCTTCATTTAAAATATCGTTAAAAAATTTATAATTATCTTTTACGCCTTTAGTATTAAAATAATAACCCCAAAACCCTCTTTGAGCCTTGTCTACGGCAATACAGTCATAATAATCTTCGGCAGAAAATATAATAAAATTGTTTTTGTCCGGCAAGTCAAATATGTCCTTTACTACCATTCCGTCAAAATCACTTTCTTTACTGCCACTAAAACCATAACTCTTCAACTTGGTATTTTCTAGCGTATCGCCGACTTTTATTCCTTTTGCCTCGGCAAAAGTTTTTTCAATATACACCTCTCCTCTTTCAAGCGGCTCATACTCTTTTGCATACTGGCTATATTTATCGTATGCGTATGGGCATAGTTGATATCCTTTATACGTTAAGCTATAAAGTTTAACATAATCGCCGAGAGTTAAAATACCCCCGTTGAAAAGATATGCGTTGTTAAATAAAATATCTTGAGCTTGAGAAGACAAAATAACGCTAGAAGCCAACTTGTTAGTTTCTAAATAATAATTTACCAGACGCTCGTCAAGTTGTTCTTCATAGTCGGTATAATAATCGCCCTCCTCGAATATTCCGCATATTTTAAAAGCGTAATACTCTTTATCTTCTTCATAATACTTGCTTCTGGCGAAAATAAAATCTCTGCCTACAAGCTCGCCAACGTTATCAACTTTATAATTTAAACTTGCTTGCGATAAATACTTCGCATAACAATAAGGTAACATTATATCGTTGTGTTCTTTAGGAAAAGTCCCGTACAACACTTCGACGTCAATACCCACTTGAGAATTATAAATTATTGCTTGACTTACATATGGCGTTTTTGCATATAAATTGTAATACTTGGATGTTTCGTTGTCATCAAAATCAATGGGGTCCCTATCATTCAAATTAAAAACATAAACGTTTGTCGCGCCGTATTCGAAATTATCTTTGAAATGATTCAGTTTTTCAAAATCAAAATCTTTTGTTGTTTGTACTATATTATCGCCTCCCAAATATATAAAAACGTTTTTACTTTTACACTTGTCAAGCGACCGAGCATACGCTAAATTTACGTCGCCTATTGCCACCACGGTAAATATCAAACTGAATACTGACAAAACTACAAACGCTATCATAGAGATTGCAGTCTTTACCCTGTTCTTTTCAAATCCCCAAAATGCAAGCCTAACCGCAGTCTTTGGCTTAAGCCTGCTCTTGCTTTCATATGTCATAGGGATTTTATCTTTTTGTTCCCAAGACGGCAAATCGTCATACTTAACAACTCCGTCTTCCAACTCGACAGTATAATCGGCATATAGTTCATTATATTTTTCGTTGTGCGATACTACGACGACAAGTCTTTCTTTGGATATATCTTTAAGCAAGTCCATAATTATTTTGCCGTTCTTACTGTCAAGATTGCCAGTCGGCTCGTCGGCAAATATCATCGCCTGTCTTTTTGCAATTGCTCTGGCAATTGATACCCTCTGCTTTTCTCCGCCCGAGAGTTTTGCCGTTTTTTTATCTAGATATTCTTCGGAAATCCCAACTTTTCCAAGCAGCGTTTTTATATCTTCCAATACATAAGTTTGCCCGCAAGCCTGCATTGCAAGTTCGATATTTTCTTTAACCGACAAATCCTCTATAAGCATATAGTCTTGATAGATATTACCGCAATATTTCATTCGGAAATTCTCGGAATTTTTAGGTGTGATTTCCACTCCGTCAAATTCTATTTTTCCTCGCGTGGGATAATCAAGCGCAGTAAGCAAGTTAAGGAGAGTGGTCTTTCCACTCCCACTCTCCCCCTTGATTATTACCAGTCCTTTGTCGGGAAAAATCAAATCAATATCATTTAACGCGACTTTATTCTTAAATTCTTTACCGATACCGATTACTTTTATCATAAGCATTCCTCCGACGTCAAGCTCTGTTGCCTGCTATTGATTCACTGCGTAAGCTCGATAATTAATTATAACATATCTTTTTAAGTAATTCAATAGGCATTCAAAACTATTGCGTTTTATTTTCCATAATAGACTTGGCAAAAAGCCATTTAGTCTTGGTATGAACTATTATGCCGCCAAGTATGAAAGAAAACGCTGACACAATCAAAGGCGCCGCATAGCCGACCGGCAAGATAAGTTCGGTAAACAACTTTGTATCAATGCCTTGTGTGAATAACGCTATATAGCCCCTGCCGAACAGATACAAACAAAACGCGCCCAAAGCTATGCCCAAAATGCATTCAATAGCAATTATCGTGAATACTTGCGCAGAAAGAAGGCGTTTTATATTTTTCTTGCCGAATCCAAGCGAACGCAATATGTTGTACGACTTGGCTTTTGACGATATCAAAAATCCAAAAGACACATACCCCATTGCTACGATACCTACAAACGACATAATCATTAAAGGTAAAAATGCAATATATCTGAAATTCTGAAACATACCGTAGATTTCAGATGTGAAATATACTCCTTCGCTATGCATATTCATAGGTAGGTCACCCCAAAGTTCCAGACTCTTTCCAACATATTCAATTTTCATCAACCGCCCGTAGACATTCCATACGTCTTTAAAATTGAAATAGAATCCTTCAAAACCGCTATAGAAACCTCCCGATTGCATTGTAGCATTATATAAAAAATCTTTCTTTTCCGCGGCAAGAATTAAGCATTGCGCCATTTTATTGGTTTTGAGAAAATACTCATATTCGTCCTTTGCCTTGCCGACATCGTCCAAGTCCGTATAATACAGTCCTTCTTCAAAAATTCCGCAAATGCTGTATTTATCGTCGCGAATAGTAATCTCTCTGCCTATCAGCGTTTTCAAATCGTCGGTCTTATAGTCATTGAATACCTGCGCCATATATTTGGCGAAGCAATATGGCAACATAACGTCGTCTTGTTTTTGGGGAACGTCTCCGTATAAAATTTCCGCGCCCAAACCTGCGTCGGGATTATACGCCATACCCAAAGAAACCATAGGAGCCTTTCCGTGCTTTTTAATATATTTATCGTTTTCCGAGTCGTCTTTCTCGAATTTATCGTTGTTAATACTAAATCTATAGACCGCGGAACAGCCGAATCCCACTCTTTGTTTAAACGCGCTTATGATACTGTTATCAACGTTTACAAAAGAACTGCTCAAAGAAATCACAACGTCTTTGTTCTTGCTTTTAGAAAGCGAAGAAGCATATGCAAGAGGCAAATCGCTTATCACTCCCACTGTAAAAGCAATAGCGAGAATACAAATCGTAATAAAAGATATGATTGACGCGACAATCTTGCTCTTATTTTTTTCAACGCCCCATAACGCCATTCTGGCAAGAGTCTTAACCGGCAATTTGCTTTCGCTTGCCGAATCTATTTCTCGCCCATACTCCACTGAGGGTTTTTCTTCTTGGAAAGGCAAATCGCAATTTTTTACCGCGCCGTCAAAAAGCTCTACGGTATAATCGGCGTATTTGCTGTTGAGCTTTTCGTTGTGGCTGACGACAATGACAAGTCTATCGCCGGATATTTCTTTGAGTATATCCATAATTCTGACGGCGTTACGGCTATCGAGATTACCTGTTGGCTCGTCGGCGAATATCATTGCTTGTTTTTTTGCGATAGCCCTTGCGATAGACACTCTCTGTTTTTCTCCGCCCGACAGCTTGGACACCCTTTTATCCGCGTAACTTTCTGCTATGCCTACTTTTTTCAACAGTTCTTTGACGGCGCTTTCCGAATATTCTTCACCGCTTGCCTGCATACCCAACGCTATATTTTCACCCACCGTCAATTCGCTGACAAGCATATAGTCTTGATATATATTGCCGCAAAATTTGCGTCTGAATTTTTCGCTGTTTTCGGCATTTATTTCCACGCCGTCAAACTCAATCTTGCCGCAGGTAGGATAATCCAGCGCGGTAAGCAAATTCAAAAGCGTGCTTTTGCCGCTCCCGCTTTCTCCTTTTATCACCACAAGCCCGCTGTCGGGAAAAGTCAGCGTCACGTCGTTAAGCGCGATTTTGTCTTGATATTCTTTGCTTATTCCAATTGCTCTCAACATTGCGCTCATCCCTCCTTTTATTCAGTCTGCCTGTTTTCCGATATAGACTTTGAAAACAGCGATTTGATTTTTATTATTACTATTGCCGCTCCGAGCAATACCGTCACAACAGTCACTATCAACGGAGCTATGTATCCCATTGGCAAAATAACTTCGCTAGCTAGAGACGCAGCAACTCCCAATTTGGACTTTAGATACAATCTACCGAAAATATGACAAAACAGCGCTCCCAATCCTATACCCAAAAGCAATCCCGCTATCAACAACACAAATACCTGCGCCGCCAATATCGCCGTTATATTCTTTTTGCCGAAACCTATTGAACGCAATATATTAAATGAATTGCCTTTCGACTCTATTATGTAGCCAACTGTCACAAATCCCATAGCCGCCATTCCTATAATCGATATCAACGCCAAAGGTAAAAATATAAGAAATTTTATAGACCGATAGCAT
>CAJUOK010000018.1:0-692 GCA_910588015.1 uncultured Christensenellaceae bacterium
TTTCACGACACATAAAACGGCAGTCAGTAAAAGTATACTTTTTTTGGAAATTTCAATTTTTTAATATATTTTTATAAAATATAAATTAAATAAGAATTTTTAAGGGTATAAAACACTTGTTTTTATATTTAATATCTTTATTGAATTTAGGTGTCGACAAACATTGAGATAACAATTGCAATCCAAAAGTGCATAGATATGAAAAAATACCCGCTGAAATACAGCGGGCATTTCTAAATAATCGATTTGCATACAAAATATTTATTCTCTTACCGAAAGCATTTTTATTATATCTCTTAACTTTGCTGTGTCGTATTTGTTTTTTAATCTCCAAGTCCAATTGTTACCTGTTGTCGACGGTTCGTTGATACGTCCTTCCGCCTTGATTCCCATATAGTCTCCCATAGGTATTATCACGGTGTCAGCGACAGTCGACATAGCAGTGCGAATTAAACAATGCGTATGATTTTCGCCCTTTGTCGGTCGGCACGACTTTTTGTAAAGCGCCCTTTCGGATTTACTGATTGAATTGAACCATTGCGGAGTCGTCATATTGTCGTGCGTGCCCGTATATACTACGCAATTAGGCGAATTTATATTGCAAGGAAGATAATCGCTGTTTTTGTCGGCAAAAGCAAACTGCAATACTTTCATCCCCGGATATCCCGTATTTTTCAAAAGGCCGCGTACTT
>CAJUOK010000018.1:702-32865 GCA_910588015.1 uncultured Christensenellaceae bacterium
CCTCGGTAATTACCCCCAAGTCTTCTGCGATTATTCTGGCATTAGGAATATGTTTACGCAATTGCTCGAATAGCGACAATCCCACGCCTTTTCTCCACTCCCCGTTTATAGCCGTCTCAGCGTCGCCGTCAACAACGTAATAAGCTTCGAATCCCCTAAAATGGTCTATGCGAATCACGTCGTAAAGTACGTATGCCGCTTTCAATCTGTCTATCCACCAAGAAAAATCCTCGTTTTTCATCTTTTCCCAGTTATATATCGGATTGCCCCAAAGCTGTCCGTCGGCGGAAAAAGCGTCGGGAGGCACTCCCGCCACCACCGTAGGTTTCAACTTACTGTCCAAAAGATAATTATCGGGTTTTGCCCAAACGTCAACGCTGTCGTATGCAACGTATATCGGCATATCTCCTATAATATCAATACCGTTTGCATTGGCATAAGATTTCAATTTTTTGTATTGATAATAAAATTCATACTGTACGAATTTCCAAAACTCTATGCTGCCGCCGTATTTTTTGAGCAGATTTGGCATATTATTTCTGTATTTTTCATCATACTCCCATTGACTCCAACAGCTGTTATTTTGATATTCCTTTATAGACATAAAAAGCGCGTAATCATCAATCCAAAACGAATTCTTGCATTTAAAATCGACGTAATCGGATTTATTTATATCAAATAGCTCAAAAGCTTTTTTCAACAAAAACAATTTGGTTTGGAAAAGCCAACCGTAATCTACTCTTTTCGTCTTTTTGGTATTACAATCTAAAAACTTTTTATCTAGCAGTCCGTCTTCTGCAAGCATATCGGGGTCTATAAAATAATGATTACCCGCAAATGCGGACGGAGATTGATACGGCGAATCGCCGTAGATGGTCGGATTGAGAGGCAATACCTGCCAGTAACTTTGATTGCAATCGCGTAAAAAATCTATAAAAGCGTAAGCTTCCTTGCCAAGCGTGCCAATTCCATAATCTCCGGGTAAAGAAAATATAGGCAGATGTATGCCGCATTTTTTATTCTTCATAACACTCCATTAAAGTCAAACGTACGACGTAAGATATATAGATATTATAATATATTTTTTTATTCTTTGCAATACTAACTCGTATTAGAAAGCCTATTTTATTGCTTTTGAAGAAAAAAAGTGATATATTATTCCCATAAATTGTTTTGGAGTTTATTATGCCATACAACGTTTATTTAAAAAAGAATGAAGAAAAACGTATAGTCGCAGGACACCCTTGGGTGTACGCCAACGAAGTTGCCAAAATCGAAGGCAAAGATAAAAACGGTTCGCTTGCAACGGTATATGATTTTAACGGAAGATATATCGGCAAAGGATATATAAATCATCTCTCTAAAATTTTAGTCAGAATTTTTATTCGCGATAATTCCGAGCCAAATTTACAATTCTATAAAGACGCAATCAGCAAAGCCAACAATTACAGACTTGCTCTCGGATTGAAAAATTGCTATAGAATGGTGTTTGGAGAAAGCGATAATTTGCCCGCTTTGATTGTTGATAAATACGCCGACGTACTTTGCGTTCAATTTCTGTCTTTGGGCATAGAAAAAAACAAAGACGTCATTATTCAAGCGCTTATAGAACTTTTCCAACCCAAAGGTATATATGAGAGAAGCGACGTTGCCGTTCGCCAAAAAGAAGGGCTTGAGGAGCGCAAAGGCATTATTTACGGCAATTTCGATACCAAAGTCATTATCGAAGAAAACGGTCTCAAGATGCAAGTCGATTTGCAAAACGGACAAAAGACGGGCTATTTTCTTGACCAAAAAGAAAACAGATACGCTTTGAGAAGATATTGCAAAGACAAAGAAGTGCTCGACTGCTTTTGCAATTCGGGCGGATTTTCTCTCAACGCCGCTGTCGCAGGCGCAAAGCAAGTGACCGCCTTAGATATATCAGCGCAAGCGCTGTCGGACGTGGCGACAAACGCCCGATTGAACGGACTTGACAACGTTAGAACGATGCAAGGAGACGTATTTGAAAAACTTCGCAATTTCAAAAAAGACGGCAAAACCTTTGATACTATAGTTCTCGACCCACCCGCATTTTGCAAAAGCGCAAGCGAAGTCAAGAACGCATATAAAGGATATAAGGATATCAATATTCTCGCAATGAAACTGGTAAGAAGCGGCGGATTTTTGATTTCGTCTTCCTGTTCGCACTATATGACGTTCCCGCTTTTCCAAAATATGCTGACCGACGCTGCAAGAGAGAGCGGCAAAAAAGTCAGAATCGTGGAAATAAGAACACAATCGAGCGACCATCCGTCAATGCTCTCAACAGACGAAAGTCTGTATCTCAAATTTTTTGTATTGCAAATATTGTAATAATTATTATAATATATAAAACTGCGGCGCCCCTAAATCGGAGCGCCGTTTATCTTAAGTAAATATGTCGATTATATTAATCTTCTGCTTTTACGATATCTGCGTGAACTGCCGTATTGGCTATCGACTTCATACCGACTTTGCACGCGTCTTTGGAAAGGTACCCGTCGTTGGGAGTGCAAACCACTTCGCCGTTTGCCGCGAGAAGTCTGAATCTAAACTCGCCTCTAGCGTCTTGGAAAATTATCCACTTGGGGCATTTCTGCTCTTCAATATTGATAAGCGTTTGGTCCTCGATAGGAGCTATCTTTGCATTTTTGATAACGCTGTTTATACCTGCCTTAAGAGCGCTCAAAGACGAATACGTACCGCCGTTGGTAGCAATTACTTTATGGTTTGCCGCATAAAGCTTGTATACGTAATTTCCCTTCTCGGTCTTTCTGTATTCGAATCTCCCCTTTTTCTTAGGAGCAGCTTCTTTCTTTTCTACTGTTTCTGCTTTTGCCGGAGCCGGCTTTGCAGGAGCTTTAGTCTCTTTTGCCGTTGTTGCTTTTGCTTTCGGTGCAGCCGTTGCCTTTTCGGATTTTACTGTCGTTTTCTTTTCCGGAGTTGCGGTTGTCTTTGCCGCAGCTTTCTTCGTCTCCTTTGCAGGAGCTGCTTTTGCCGTAGACTTTGTTGCCTTTTCGGTCTTTGTTTCTGCCTTTTTACGTTCCATCTTTTTTGGTTTATCCTCCCCTTTGATAGGCTCCGGCTCAACTACTGCCGCCGCCGCAATATTTTCTGCCGGCTCTTCTTCGTCCGACTCCTCTTCCGTTACCTCTTCTACTGCTTCTTCCTCTTCTATTTCTTCTTGGTCTTCTTCAACCGACTCTTCCTCTTCTGCCGATTCGTCTAACTCTTCAACTACCTCTGTCTCTTCGTAATCTTCTGAATCATCGACGATTTCTTCCTCAACTTCCTCATATTCGATTTCTTCATACTCGACTTCTTCGTCTTCGGATAGTTCTTCTTCGTATTGCTCTTCGACAACTTCTTCAACAAAATCTTCTTGCTCGTCGATTTGTTCGTCTACGACAGCGACAGGCTCTGCTTTTTCTACCTTTTCTTCAACTTTTTGTTCTACTACTTTTTGAACTTCTTTCTCTTCTGTTTTGCTGTTATTTTTTGCGGCAATCTCCGCTTGTTTTTTTTGCAATTTAGCTTGCTTCTTCGCCTCTTTTTTCAGTTTTCTCTTTTTAGAAAAACACATATGTTTCAAACTCCTTATTTACTAACTATCATAATCTTATCACAAAAAGTTTGCAAATTCAATGAATATCGACAACTATTTTTACAAATTTGCGGTAAATTTTTGTAAATTTGACAATATATATTGCTTTTTAGCCATAAAATTTGCTTATTCCGCCAATGACAAATTTGTATTATAAGAACCTATCTCTCAAATAGATATGACAAATTTGCATAGCCCATTCACAAATAGGTATGACAAAAAGGTATCACGTTGTTACAAAAAGAAATCGCATATTTTATCGATAAAAAACTCATTTGTTTAATGGGTATTTTCTTTTTTATTTTCAACGATTTAACGTCGCCTTTTTTGTCGACTTTGATATTTATAATCGTCTATTTTTTTGACTGTTAATCATCGCATTTTTATTCTGCCAAACCATTTTAATTTTCATAGTTTTACTCGAATCGATATTAATAAAAAAATACCGATATAAAAAATAAATAAAATGAAGAAAATATTTTGACAAGATTTAAAAAGTATGATATTATACATTATGCAACCAAAACACTCGGTGCGCCACATAAATTTAATAGCAACAACTTTGGAGAAATACCCAAGAGGCCGAAGGGGCTCCCCTGCTAAGGGAGTAGTACGTGAAAGCGTAGCGAGGGTTCAAATCCCTCTTTCTCCGCCAAACGGGACTGATAAGAACACCTATCTTATCAGTCTTGTTTAATTTATTTTCGAATTGCAATCTAATACTTATAGTAAAATAATCTGTCATCATAAAAAACGACCTCATTTAAGAAGTCGTTAATCATCTCGCAGAAAGGAGATGTCCTGCGGTGCCATTCAGGAGCCTAAATACTGTATAAAAGCTTCCATACAGCATCACCTCCTTTTTACAACGCGCTTAAACAATCGGCACCTATGTTTAAGCACTACTTATTATAACAAATTAAAAGTTAATGTCAAGAATTATATATCAAAAAATGAACTAATCCTTATATTCCTCATACGTCCTATTTCAAAAGAAATATCCTTTGGTACTTTTGACAACATATCAAGAATCCTGCTTAATTCTATTATTTCACAAGACCTATCCCCTTTTACATCTCCTTGAGTATCTCCCCAAAAGATAATTATATATTTTAATTTATCCGAAAAATCTTGTAAGTATAAAAGCATATCTTTATCACATTCTATTTTATAGAATTTCAAGAAACACCCATTTTTCATTATCTTGATTCTTGCACCAGAATACTCGACTAAAAATATACCGACATATTTCTCTCCTTGATATTTATCCAAACTTTCAATATGTTTCTCAAAATTTCGTTTGAATGATTCAGAAAAATACTCATAACTGTATTTAGGAGTATCCATTTCCCATACATCAGTAGTTACTGTTCCCGGACAAGGGTTTGAATTCACATATTCAGTCTTTAATTCTGCCAAAAATCTCTCACTTTCTTTATCAAAATCCAATTCTGCAATTCGATGCTTATCACCTTTTTTAGTTTCCATTGCTGATGTTACTTGAAAATGCTCAATAAACCCACCGTCAAAAATAAAATCTGGAAAATCGCTAGCTTTGGGATTAGATTTAGCAATTTTTAAATATTTATAAACAGAATTATTAGTAAATATAAACTTTTTACTATTTTGCAAACAATTTAATTCTTGCTGTCTATTTCCCATATAATTTCTCCTTTAAATTATTGTAGCACATAAACATATCTAATTCAATTAAAAATGTAATACTATACTTTCTCCTTGATTTCGCTTACAGTTGTAAAGAAATATAAATTTGTCAATAATTTATAATTTCACTTATAAAAGAATTAATGTAATTGTTTAATCAAAGCTTCCCCGTCCATTGCCGCTCTGTTATATATTTTCAATCACTACATTATTATCGTTTAACAGTTGAAAATAATAATAAAATTTATGCGGTCTAATCGGCATAGGAATGTGATTGTCAAAGTAAAGTATTAGCGCAGGAGTAATATCTTTATATTTATCTACGATTTCCGATTTGACACAGTGTCCGCTTTTAATCAAATTCTGCGCTTTTGCGTGATAATTAAAATATGCCATTATACTAATTTTGTCCTAAAATATTTTTTCTATTAATTAAGTCTCTACGAAATTATGACTTACGGATTATACGCCGTAAGAAATTTACAACCATTATTAATTTGGTAATATATTCAATACGGTTGTCTATTCGCCTGCAGTAATATATGCTCGTTTTATCAACTATACGAAGGAGATTAAAATGAAAACAGCAGTAATTTACGCGAGATACTCGAGCGAAAGACAATCCGAACAATCGATAGACGGTCAGTTAAGAAAGTGCTATGAATACGCAGAGCAAAACGGAATATTAGTACTCGATACCTACATTGACAGAGCTATGACAGGCACCAATGACAAACGCGCAGACTTTCAACGAATGTTGAAAGATAGCAATAAGAAACTTTGGAATTACGTAATAGTCTATAAAATTGATAGATTCGGCAGAAACAAATACGAAATTGCAATGAACAAACACGCCCTAAAAGCCAACGGAATCAAATTGCTTTCGGCTATGGAAAACATACCCGACTCTCCTGAAGGCATCATATTGGAAAGCCTTCTCGAAGGTATGGCGGAATACTACTCTGCCGAACTGTCGCAAAAAGTCAAACGAGGTATGCGAGAATCTCGTCACAAGGGAAATTTTACAGGCGGATTCTTGCCGTACGGTTACAAAAAAGAAGGCAAAAAAGTTGTTGTCGACGAAGACAAAGCCGAAATAATAAGATATATTTATTCACAATACGCTCAAAACGTTTACGTCAAAGATATTATAACCACGCTTACAAAAAGAGGCATACTCAACGAAAATAAGCCTTTTGCCAAAAACACCGTGCATAATATATTGCGCAACCAAAAGTATTCGGGTATATATAATTACGACGGCGAAGTCTTTTCCGATATATATCCCCAAATAGTCCCCGACGGTATTTTCCAAATCGTGCAGGCAAAGAACAAAAGTAATCAAAGCGGCAGTCGTAGTCCATATGTTGTGCACTTATTGCGCAAAAAAATCAAATGCGGTTATTGCGGACGCAATATCAACGGATATTCCGGCACTTCGAAATCGGGAGAAGTAAAAAGATATTATTTATGCGCGGGCAAACACAAAACCAAAGACTGCGTCAAAAAAACAGTCAGAAAAGAAGCGCTCGAGGAGATTGTTTTGCAAACGATATTAAAGCTTTTTGTAGATAAAAAATCAATACCGGCAATCGCCGATAAAATTGCGAAATTTCATAATAAAAACTTTAAAGGCTCGCAGGCTCTTACCCTTCTACGTCAAAAAAGAGACGATATCGTCAAAGCGAAAAATAATATACTTTCGGCGATAGAGCTTGGCAACGTTTCTTTTGCTACCGCAAATCGCCTGCAAGAATTGGAAAAAAGCGAAAACGAAATTTCTCAAAAAATTTTAAGCGCGCAATCAAAAGAAAAATCCGCTCTGCAACGCACCGAAATTATTTCTTTCTTCAAAAACTCTCTTCGCAACATACCTCAACGTATGATAGAATTACTTGTCAAACAAATCGTTTTGTATGACGATAAAATCCTTATAAAATGCAATTATACGCGCTACTCCCAACACCAACCCGACTCAACATTAAATTTGGTTGTTTTCAACGACAAAGCGCAGCTGCCTATGACTGCGGAAAGAAAATATATCATAAAAATATACGACGTTGACGTAAGCGTAGAATTTTGATACGCTTTTGGTTATGCAAATTTCAAAAGACATTGCTATCGCTTGGATTTCTTCGACGTATATGGTATCATTGTAATCGAATATGACGAACGATAGCAAACTTTTAAATGACGCGACTTCCCGATTGGGAGAAGGTAAGATATTGCCGTTGGTATTTAAGCTTACAATACCTGCTGTAGTTGCGCAGCTTATCACGTTTTTATATAATATCGTCGACAGAATGTTCGTTGCAAAGATACAAGATTTCGGAATGGACGCTTTGGCGGCTTTGGGAATCGTGTTGCCCATAACGCTGATAATTCAAGCTTTCGCAAACCTTATCGGTTTGGGAGGTTCGCCGAGAGCAAGTATAAAACTGGGTGAAAACAATAAAGAAGAGGCGGATAAAATTTTTAACACTTCATTCGTTTTGCTTACTTGTATCGGCATAATTATAAGTATAATAACTTTTGTTTTGTCAAAACAAATCGTCGTAGCTTTCGGCTGTCCTCCGACCGCGGTAGATTTTGCAGTATCTTATCTCAAAATATATTCGGCAGGCACGGTATTCGTATTGCTTGCCCAAGGTCTCAATCCATTTATTACCGCTCAAGGCTACTCCCTCACGGCGATGATTTCCGTACTAATCGGAGCCATAGCCAACATTGCGCTCGACCCGCTGTTTATCTTCGCATTCGATATGGGAGTAAACGGCGCAAGTCTGGCGACTGTGATTTCTCAATGCATATCATTTGTTTGGATAATTGCGTTTTTCTTTTCTAAAAAAAGTATCTTTAAATTTAAGTTAAAAGATATGAAATTAAAATTTAAACGAATAGCGTCCATACTTTCAATCGGCTTTACTCCTTTTATAATGACAATAACTGAATGCGCGATACAAATCGTATTCAATATAAATCTCAACAATTCCACCGGCGGAGACAAGGACTACACCGCGGCTTTGACAATAATGCTCAGCGCGCTTCAGCTGATTTCTCTGCCGCTCAACGGGCTTGGATACGGAATGCAGCCTTTCGTAAGTTATAATTACGGCAAAGGAGACGCCGCTAGATTGAAAAAGGGAATAAAATACGTCACGCTCATAGCCTTTATATTCGCAGTTGTCGTGTGGTCGCTTTCGCTTGCAGTTCCTCAATTATACGCATACGTCTTTTCGGCAACAGACAGCGTAAAAGATATTGTAAAAGCGTATACCCCGTTTTTCCTAATGGGTTCGATAATGTTCTTCGTACAAATGACATTGCAAAATATCAACGTTGCATTGGGACAATCCAAATCGGCTCTTATATTGGCGGTCCTACGAAAGGTCGTGATATTGATTCCGCTATGCTTTGCACTCACGCATTTTTTAGGATTCAAAGGCGTTTATTTATCCGAGGGAATTGCCGACTTCATTGCCGGTATAATAACATCGATTGTAATATTCGTCACTTTTCCCAAGGTATTTAAAAAGCGAGAAATGCTAGTAAACAGACAAAATTCCGACCGCGAAAATTCTAATTCGTCAGACGAAGAGAGAGAAAATTAAATTTTACTTTTTAAACGCCAGTTGATAGCTATCGTCAATAAGACGGCAAATTTGCGAAAAATCGCAACCTCCGTCAAGACAAACGGATATCCAATGCCGCTTATTCATATGATAACCTTTAAAAATTTTTTCGTTGTCGACAACAGACGGAATATCGTCGCTCTTCATTCTCAAATCGATAACTTCAACTATTTCGTCGCTATCCGCTCCAAGCTTGCGCTTGGAAACTTTCATAAACACCGCATACCATTTGGCATTGTCTTTTCTGCGAACTATAGAACTGTCGGGAGAACTATCCCACAAAAATTCAAGTTCGTCGCCGTAAGCGTTGCGTATATATTCTATGACTTTTTGAGTATTGAGACTCTTGTAAACTTGTTTTTCACAACACTTTAATGATATTTGAGTAAGCGTGTCTTCGTACTCTTTTCTGACTTCTCCGACAAAACTGCCAACGGCGTCTTCCGCCAAGTACAGCGTATACAATTCCTGCGTATCGTTGTCATAGACTTGAGCGTCGATTTCGCAACGCCCGTTGACTTTTACTTTTATCAGCATTTGTCCTTGGCAAATAGGAGTAGAATATACCCAATTATCTCGGTTTAAAACAAAACCGTAATCTTCAAGTTTGGAGATTAATATTTTTTTGTTGTTAAAAATCTTTTCTATGTATTTATTCATTTTATAAATATTTATTTCGATGTATAATTATTTGACCGAAAAGTCAAACTTACTAAGAGTCTGACCGATTAATGCAACAGTCAGATGCAACTATTAATGTTTATCCAATGCTTCTAAATCCATAGTATAAAATATTCTTTTACCTATCTGATTAGTTTTTATTATGTCTTGATTTAATTCCAATACATTTTTTATTGCAGTGTATCCAATAGAAGTAAGCGCCTCCAAATCTACCATTTTAAGTCCTTCAAATCCAAACAACTCGTTTTGCAATAAAATATAAAGCAGAGTCCAATATTTTGGTTTACCGCGATACTTATTTTCTAAAATAGCTTCATAATAATCTAGCTTTTCCTCTTTTTCACGAAGCTTTGTATTCATATGAAGCAAGCTTGTCTTTATAAACTCTAAAAAACTGGTAACAAAAGGCGTTAAATCTCCCCTGTTTAATTTGTCATTTGTGATTTTAAAAAGTTTGTTATACCTGTTTCGATTTTCTTTTATCACAACTGATAATCCGTAACTAATTAAATAGTTAAGTTCTTTTGAAAGCATATAACTGCTTATAAACCTATTCATACGCCCATTCCCGTCATAAAAAGGATGTATATAACCCAATAAGTAATGAAAAATTGCTATATTAATAAGTTTGTTTCCTTTATCTCCATTCAATATATTCAATGCTTTCTCCATAGCTTCATCTATAGCATTTTCAGGCATAATACCCCTATGAATCATTTCTTGTTTATTGCTCCACACACTAACGGTGTTTTTTCTAAAATATTTGCCGTCGGGAAAATTCTCGGGACAAGCGGCGACAACTTCCTGCAAAACTATTTCATCATACAATTTTCGAATACTTTCACAACTACTTAAATCTATTTCGTCGTTTTGCATTATTCTTTCATACTTTTTCACCATATTTTCAAGCCGCAAAGCCTTATCTTTATTTCCCATATTATCGAGAATGTCGCTTATTTCCCGTTTAGTACTGTAAACGCCCTCTATTTCATTAGTTATATTAATTTCATCTATTAACTTATTCTTTCTGTATTGCGTCAATGCTATGCCTGGGAGAGTTGCGCAAATTTCATCAAGCTTTCTGTTTGCTTGCATTATATCGTATATTAATTGCACAATTTCATCTGTATTTAAATAAAATGCTTGACGCTCGTTGATATAAAAATCTATTTTCTGAGTAAATAAACTATTAAATCGCGTTAAATACAAATCTTCATATTCTTGACGGTCTTTATAATAGAACGATTCTAAATTCTTATATAACATAATTGACTCCTTTATATAAATATTACCATTTTTTCAAAACAATAACAAGTAAAATTTTAATTATATTTTTGATTTTTGCCATTTTCTAAATTGAAATTTAAAATTTGCAATATAATATCACGAAAACTCAAGAAAACTACCAATTTTTTTGATTACTTTTAAAATAATATATCTAATTAAATATAATTTATTGCTGCAAAGTCTAACTTTTTGTGAAAAATAGAATAAACAAAATTAACTTTCTATTTCATTAGCATAATTAAATATTTATAACAATAAAAAAATTGTTTGATATGCGAATGAATCCCTTATGGTGGAGCTGAGGGGAGTCGAACCCCTGTCTGAAAAAGCTCATACGACACTTTCTACACGCTTATCGAACATATATTAGTCCCTGACGTTCTCTATTCGCGGAAAAACGCTTTGGCAAGCCTTTGATTTTGTCAAACGTTAAAGGCGTGTGCGTCCGACCCTGTTCCACTGATTGATGCCGCTTTCCGAGCCGTGGAGTCTCGGGGCGACAGGCTACGGCCGATTAGGCAGCGAAAGCCAATTCTTTGTTATTATTTGCGTTTAAATTTAATTTTCCGTGTTTTACGAAGACGAGCCTTCGGCGTGCTTATACCGTACCTACTTCCCCATCGAATCCGGTACAGCCCCATAATTGCCTAGCGAAACAAGCTTACGGGCTAATAGTATTATATGTATTGATTTTTGTTTTGTCAAGATATAACTGTAAAATATTTTTACCAAATTCAGTATTTATCTTTTAAATCAGTCTTTTGACTTATAGTATAAACCGCAGTGACAGTAACCTTCGAAATTAGGGTCTGCAATCTGTTCTCTGAATTCTTTGCAGACGCATTTATTTTCTTCAATCAACTGCACGCGGCAAGGACAGTATCCTCCGCGTTCCTTGAGTCCCTGTTTGATAGCGTCGACAATTTCTTTGTTATCGTTAAGTTTTACCATAAATATCTCCCTTTAATATAGATATATACAGTATACGCCCAAAGTCAATATTATGTCAACGAAGCGTTATGCAGCGGCGTGTCTTTTTTTCTCGATGATTTTGATATTGCGACAAACGCGGGCTTTTTTATACTTAACGCGTATAAGCGCGTAATAACCTATAAGATACAGCACGTCTACGCCAAGCCAAGCGCAAGGATTGGACAGACAAAGACCGAGATAGCCCCAAAACTTGACAAGCAAGAATGCCGCCATTATTCTCATTCCGAGTTCTACAAATCCGCCTATAGTTGTGACTAAACTGTAACCCATACCCTGCAAAGCGTTGCGATAAATATAAATCACAGCCAATCCAATATAGAACACACCCTGCCAGAACAGATATTTTTTTGAAAGCTCTAGCATTTGAGCGCTTGGATTTTGAATAAACAATCCCGTCAATAAATCCGAACCGAAGTATACGATAATACCGCCCAACAGAGCTAATACAACGCTGACAATCATCGCTTGATTAACACCCTTGTTTATCCTGTCTATCTCGCCCGCTCCGTAGTTTTGACCGACATAAGTAGCCACTGCGCTTCCCATTGCAACAAGAGCCTGCGTAACAATGCTGTCTATCTTACTTGCTGCCGTATAAGCGCTGACGTAAAGAGTACCGAACGCATTAAGCGCCGCTTGCTGAACCATAATACCCACTGCGATTATTGAATACTGTATTGCCATCGGCAAACCTATAGTAAGGTGTTCCCAACAAAACTTAGCGGACATCTTGAAATGACGGCGCGAAAGTCGCAATATCTGATATCTTTTAAACATATAAATCGCGCAAGCAACGCCCGATATCAATTGCGAAATTACCGTCGCCCAACCTGCACCCGCAACGCCCATTTTGAATACCATTATAAATAACAAGTCAAGTCCAACGTTGATAACAGACGCCATAATAAGGAAAAGAAGCGGCACTTTACTGTCTCCCAATGCCCTCAATATGCTAGAAACCAAGTTGTAAAGCATAGTCGCGCCGAGACCTGCGAAGACGACAACTATATAGTCGTAAGAATAAGTTATAATTTCGTCGGGAGTTTGCATCACCTTGAGTATGGGCATCGTTGTAAAAACGCTGACGACTGTAAGTATCAACGTAAGCGCCGCGCTCAACACTATCGAAGTCGCAACGCTTGATTTTACTTTTTCTTCGTCGTTGTTGCCGAAAAACTGACTGGTCTTTACAGCAAAGCCCGCCGTAAGCCCTTGCACAAAACCTATTATCAAAAAAGCAAGCGAAGTCGTCGCGCCAACGCCTGCAAAAGCGTTTTCACCCAACGTGTTGCCGACAATGATATTGTCAACCATACTGTAAAGTTGCTGAAATACGTTGCCGATAAATATCGGTAATGCAAAAAATAATATTTGTTTGAGCGGTCTGCCCTTTGTCAAATTCTTGACCATAGTATTCTCCGAATTAAGAACTATAATTTTCCACCCTCTCAACTCGTGACCGTATGTCATTATACTACTTTTATTAAAAAAGTAAAGAGAAATAAAGCATATTTTTTTAATTGTCTAAACTTGGCAATTTAGTAAATATTTTGTGTGATATTTTATAAATAATTAGCGTCGAATTTGCAGTAAATATTCACTTCAATTGTATTGAGATTCTCTCTTCCGTTTATGCTACTATAGAAATGACGAAATAAAATAGAACGCTCCCCTCTCGTTGATTGAGAAGGGAGCGAATTAAGATTTTCACGCGCCGGAATGCTTGATAAACAAACACTGGCTTACTTGATTTACATAAAGAGTTTTTTAAGAAGTAGAGGAAACTTTATTGCCGTATTAAATTACGACGCCTCTCTTCTCGCTCAACTCAATACTCGAATTCCACTACCATTTCGCGATAGCGTACAACGTCGGCTTTTAAAACAAGCTGAACATTGACTTTGTCTTTTTTGGTATAGTAAGATATGACTTCTTCGTTGTATATTTCCAAAGAATTGATTCTCTTCTTACCTTTGCTGTAAAGCACCGTCAAACGGTCGTTTTGGATGCCGTAGACGTTATCCCAATTATAGGAAATATCTTCGCCGAAATTAGACCAATAAGCTTTATTGCTGCCGTCGTTGAGTTCTCTTGTTATAATGCGAGCGTCTTTATCAAAAACTTTTCGCGATTCTATTCTCATAAAATGCGTGTAAATTCTGAAATTATCGCTTGCGCTCAAACCGTTTTGCTTAATAGACTCGCCGTCGGTATTTTCTTTGATAAAGTCAATAGGGTTGAATTCATCATCCGCCAAGCTGCCGCTTGCAGCTCCGTCTTTGACCTCATACGTCAACTTGTCTAGTACTTTGAACTTCTTTTCGTAATTCTTGACCTTATCTTTGTTGTTGTAATAAGTCTTTCTGTCCGTGTCTTCAAACGTTGTCGTCTTGACGGTATAATTATCCGCATTGACGTAATCAATTTCGAAATACATAAAATGAACGTACTCGTCCGCATCCGAAGGCCACCCCGCATTTTCCGTGTCACCGCGCGTAATGCAATTGTTGACAAAGCTGCCGTCTTCTTCCGTCTTTCTGTAATAAGTGAACGCATACATAAAGTTTGCTTTCCAAGACTTTTTAAACACTTCTTCGGTAAGCGTATTGAGAGTCGTTACGCTTTTATCAACGTTCTTAACAGCATTTTCGTAATATTCGTTTTCTTTTTCCTCCGCGCTTTTGCAACCTGCAAACAGAGAGCAACATACCGCAACCAACAAAAGTATAGAGGTTATCAATAAGAATTTCTTTTTAGCGTTCATTATTCTTCCTCCTTTTTAACGTCGCTGTCGGAATTCTGCGCGTCGGTCGTAACTTCTTTTACGTCTCTCGCCTCTTCTTTCAGCTCTTGTTTTCTCTCTTCTTCTGCCACAACAGAATATATATCGGTTTCGCCTTTTGTCTCTTCGTCGACTATACCTTCCAATCTCTTTGCGTCTTCCAGTCTCTTAACGGCAAGTCTACTCTGTATATCCGCCATTTTCTTACCGCTCAACTTATAGAAGAGTATCGGCACGATAGAAATGAGATTGAGTACAGCGGGTATTATCGTGTATATTGAAAACAATCCAAACTTCGTGAAATCCGATTGCACGGGAGTGTGGTCGTTGAGGAAGGGCAACGCCTGCGAGAATCCGAAGAATACAAGCAGATAACTCATCGTATAGTCTTTAAGTCCCGAAGAAACTTTAGAACGCAAGCTCATAAGCGAGAAAGTGATACCCTCGCAACGGTCGCCCGTCTTGTCTTCCCAATAATCCAAAGTATCGGTAGCCATAAGGTGCGGTATTACGTTGAGTATACCTACCGGTATCATTGCGACAAACATCAAAATCGCAACAAGCCACCAAGCCTTACCGCCGATAATATAAATAAAGAATATCAATGCCAGAGCAACGGAGTGCCATATAGTCGCCAATATAAACAACCTTTTGCTGTCCATAAGCTTACGCAGTTTCGGCGCAAGCATCATACCAATCATCGACGCAACCGCGCCCGGCAGCGAGAATATAATCTGCAACGAACCGTTGGCGTAAATGTAAGATACGACGTAAATTATCATCGCCGACACGAAGTTTCGGAAGAACGTCAACAAGTTGGAACATATCAAAAGCAAGAATTGCTTATTCTTGAAAAGATATTTAAATCCCTCTAAGACGTTGGGAGTACGCGAAGTAGGCTCTAGCCTTTCCTTGACGAACTTGGCTCCCAAAACCATAAAGAGCGGTCCTAGTATACCTATTATCAACGCCATAAGCATATAAGAATTGGGATAATGGTCGTTGGTCAAAATTAGGAATAGCGTCAAAAGCACGAGCGCCGACTGCTCTCCTATACTTCCCAAAATACGGCTTATGGATATTATCTTTGCTCTCTCGTCGGTATTAGGCGAAGCGACGGCAGGCAAACCGTTGAGCGGAACGCCGACAGCGGTACCCAATATCGAATACAGCAAATACGTTACCCACATAAAAGCGATTTTGCCGCCAGCGTCCATTGACGCGTAAATACTCGGCATAAACATAACTATGGTCAGCACGCCCCAAGGAACCGCTGCTCCAAATAGATACGGGCGCATCTTGCCCCATTTTGTTCTCGTACGGTCGACTATTACGCCCATTATAGGGTCGTTCAAACCGTCGAAAATCTTTGATACCAAAAACATAGTTCCTACAGCAGCGGGCGCAATGCCTACGCACACAGTATAGAAAAACAACAGATAACCCTGAACCAGTCCCGTAACGGCGCTAGACGCAAACTGCGCCAACGAAAAGAATATGTAATCTCTTTTTTTGAGATACTTTTTGTTAGCAAGGTCATCGCCTGCATTTTGAGATACGGCTTCTTCTTGAATAGGCATTACGTCCGCCGCAGTCTCCAATTGAACGTTTTCTTCCACTCAAATTCCTCCCTTTTGTAAATTATACAATCTATAATTTTCACTTAATTAATTATAGCAAATATAAAATTATATATCAATACCTATATTTGCAAATTATCGCGACGCCGATTATTAATCGTCGCTATGTTATTTTTGCAATTTCTTGGTAAAGAAATCGCCGTCGGGATACGCCAACACAAACGCGCCCGTACTGCTCCAAGCCTGCAGCATCGAACCGTCGGGATGAATCGGCGAGAAAAACTCTATAGGAGTATAGTTGCCCTTCTCCGCATTAAATTCAAACCACCTTGTGAGCGGATAAATATAATCCATCCCTCTCATCAATTTTGCATAGGCGTATACGCAAGACAGATACGGCCAGTCTCCGCCGTTGTGATAATAATAAGGCAAAGACGACTTTTGAACTATATCCTCCGTATTCTTATAGAATGGATAAACCGACAGCGTGCCGAAATCTCCCGCGCCCTGTTCTTTGTTGTTTTTACTTTCGAGAAGTTTCTGCATATTCTTGAGCATTCTATCGGCTCTCTCCTCGCTTGTCAAACCGAAAAGCACAATCGGCACAGTATCGATAGAAAGATTGTCTTCGACAAATTTATCGCTCTTGTAATTTACAAACCAACCCTTCTCGTCGTCCCAAAGCAATTCGTTGATTGCATTGACGACCTTGTTGTATTTGTCTTCGTAATCCTTGGCTTTGACGTCGTCGCCGTAACAAACCTTGTATATTTCACTCATTGCAAAGAGCGCCCTTGCATAAAGAGCTTCGTCGTAAGTAACGTAAGTCGACCTAAACACGTTGTCGCACCAATCGCGGCGGTTGTAATCTCCGCCTTTTACCAAAAGTCCCGTAGCGTCGGTCTCCTTCATCAATCTCTTAAGCACGAGATTTGCGCTGTCGATGACTTTGCCTGCCTTGACTTTCTCTTCGAGTATGGAAAAATCTTTGGTATGTACAAGATAATCGTAGAGCATCAGCACGAAGAACGACGGCGAATCGTAATGGTTTCCCCAATAGTTCTTAAAGTTGAATTTAACCGCCGACGGACATTCGCCCTTTTTGCTTATGCCGTTGGCAAGAGTGATTATCTCGTTACGCACGAGTTTTGGTTTTACGGGAAGTACGCTGAGAACAGTCCAATACGCGTCTCTGTAATAAGTTCTTGCGGGGAATTGATAAACTATGCCCGCCAAAAAACCTTTGAATTTTCCCAGTTCTTTATAATTGGATAGCGAAGCGTTGAGAAGCGATTTGTAATACGCGCGCATAAAATTGCTATCCAACGGTTTGGGACAGTTGAGTTCGAACGCATACGCGTCGCAATTTTTTAACGCCTTATCGAAATTCTTGAGAGCATTCTTTACGTTGCAAAACGTAAAGTCGCTTCTGGTGCCTGCGCTGATAACGTATCTGAAAGTCTTTGTTTCGCCTGCTTCGACTTCTCCGCCGTAGCTGAATTGATTATAAAAACCTCTCTCGCTTTCAAGTCCCGACGCTTTGCCGTTGAGCGCAATATCCAAATAGAAATCGCCCATAACTTCGCCGCGTATGTAAGTCATACCTTCTGATTCTTCGACGCCCTTCTTTTTCTTTTTTATCAGTCCGCCTAGTATCTTGCCGATATTGCCCGCGCTCAATCTGTTGGCGAGCAATTGCTGAACGTAAGAACCGAAATCTATTCCGAAATTGGTCACGTTTTTGAAAGTCAAATGCTTTTCGGCGGTGACTTTGTTTTCAACGAATATGCAGTTATTTTCCGTATCGAGGAATTGCGTAATAACGATATTTGCGCCCTTTTCGCTAAACGACGTAATTTGCTTTTTGCCAAGCATTCTCACTTCTTTATCGCACATATATTCAAGCGGTTTACCGTCAATGGTATAAAGCGAATAAAATGCGGAAAATACCGAATACTTATTCATAACGGCATACTTGGATATTCCTCCTCTGCCGTCGAATTGCGCGGTGATACGGTTGTTTGCCACGTCATAACATACTTTTTTGTGAAATTGTTCGTTGACGACTATCTCGCCGATATCCGAATAATTCAATGCCATAATTCTCTCCCTATAAAATTGATTTATTTATCCGTCAACCGTTTTGTCTGACATAACAACGGAGTTTTATTTTATTCCGTTGGTTTTTTCTTCTTCTATCCTCATTTGCAACTGTGAGTAATAGAGGTCTTCGAAACCTTCTTCCTGCGGGCTTACGGTTCTGCCCAACCAAGCCGAAAGATGGATTGCGTTGGAGAAAGTAAGTCCGTTGAGTCCTTCTTCATAATTGCCTATAAGTTTGCTTTCTTTACCCAACATAACGTTGGAGAAATTGCGAATTACGTTGATATGCTGTCCTTTGTCCGCCAACAAGCCTTTTAACACTTCGTGTAGCAAAAATTTTACGGTTTTTTTCTTATTTTTCGGTTTGCCCATAAATACCGTATTTGTCTTAGAAAATTCAGGTTCCAACGTCTCGAGTTTTGTAAATTCCAGTTTCATATTAAAATCGTTGCTGCCCGAAATAACCATCTTTCCGCCGTCGCCGGAAATCTCCAATCTGTTGGTGCCGGGGGCTTCGTGCGTCGACGTAATGAATACGCCCGTGGCTCCGTTCTCGAAAGTGCAGGTCGCCGTAACGTCGTTTTCTACGTTTATCTGTCTGCCGACCGTCCTTGCAATTGCGTTTACGCTTGTAATCTTGCTGCCCGCAAGCCAAGTAAACAAATCCAGTTGGTGCGGGTCTTGATTGATAAGCACTCCGCCGCCTTCGCCTGCCCAAGTGCCTCTCCATCCGCCTTGCGAATAATAAGCCTGCGGTCTGTACCAATTGGTAATTATCCACACTATTCTCTTGAGATTGCCGAGCTCTCCCGAATCGATTATAGCCTTTGCGGCTTTGTATATCTTGCTTGTCCTTTGATTATATAAAAGTCCGAATTTAAGATTGGGCTTTTGCTCTTTTGCATATTCGGCAACTTCTCTAACAGCCTTGGTATATACGCCCGCCGGCTTGTCGCTCAAAACGTTGATGTTTTTGTCGAGCGCCGCCTTTGCTATCACCGGATGGTCATAATGCGGAGTGTCTATGATAACTACGTCGACAAGTTTGCTATCCAACAAATCTTGATAGTTGTCAAAAACTTTGACTTTGTCTGAAAATTTGCTTAAAGCCCAAGCTCTTCTGTCTTCGGCAATATCGCAAACCGCCGTAAGCACGCCGTTCTTATCCATACCGGCGAATAACTGTCCCGCATATCTGCTGCCCTGCTTGCCTATACCTATAATACCGTATCTGATTTTACTCATAAATAAGCCTCCTTTTCCGCCTTTTCAATCAATTCTTTAAGTCCGTAATACTGCCAATCCATCATCTGACGTCTGGATACCTTTTGGGTATGTCCTATGCCTTTTGCCTTGTCGATGTCGTGGAATATTTTACGCCATTTATTTATATGCTCAAAAGTAATACCGAAGAACAGCCAACCGATTCTGTGAAAAAGCGCCTTGTTGTCGGCATATTTTCCCGTGTGAGGCTCGAGAGTCATAAAGCCGTCGTACCCTCTTGTCACCAAGTCTTTTATCATATTCTCATAATCGCCTATGCCCATACCTACGGGAACTTCAACGCGTTCTTTGGCACAATCTTTGATATGATAATATACCGTTACGTCCTTGAGTTTTTGATACGCGTCGGGCACGTCTACTCCGCACTGAACGTAGTTGGACGCATCGAAACAAAGTTGGAACTGAGCGTCGTTTATCTCATTGTAAAGCCGCAAAACTCTTTCGGGAGTGTCAGCCCATATTCTCTTTTCGTTTTCGTGAAGAAGCACAACGTCGCTGCCTTTGACAATATCCAAAAAACCTCTTATCTTTTTGACTACGACGGGAAAATCTTTTTCGTAATCTCCGCTTAAACCTCTAAAGGAAAACATACGAATATATTTGCAATCCATAAGTTGACATATCTTGACGAGCTCTTTGAGCTTTTGGCATTGAGCCTCATATTTTTCGTCGTCGTAAAGCGACGTCTTACCGATAGGCGAACCTATTGACGAAAACTTGACGCCGTATTCGTCAAGCATAGGCTTTACGCTTGTTTGGAATTCTTCGAGAGTGTAATCGGCAATATTCTTACCGTTGACTTTTCTCGGACACAAATAACTTTCGCCATAGTCCTTTATAGTTTCCAACTGCGTCTTCAAATCGCCGCTGACTTCGTCGTAAAAACCTGATATTTTTATATTTGACATAAATTTTTCCCTCCGCTTAATATTATTGACATTTTGCTTTTTCCTGTTTTATTTTTTCCTCGAGCAACTCGCAGTATCTGTCTTTATTCAAAGGAAGAGATACTCTTTCGTGCAACCAAGAAGACATATTCATTGCGTTGATAAGTTCCAATCCCAAAAGTCCTTCTTCGATTCTTGCCGTCAAATCCTTGCTGTCTTTGCTGTCCAACGCTTTGACGAAATTGGAAATTATTCTTGCCTGCTGTCCGTAGATTCCGTCGTATATCATTCTCGACAGACCGTATCCCAATTTATACTTTTTGCTTTTTTTATCTTTTTTATTGCCGTAATCGCGCGTCGAAAGCCTATTGATGCAGTCTTCGGTTTTTTCGTTGAGCCAATAACTCATCTTATATTTTTCTACGACTATTTTTCCTCTATCTCCCGCTATTTCCAGTCTGTTTGTGCCGGGAACTTCGTGAGTAGACGCCGTAAAAACGCAATCGAAATCTTCGTATTGCAACAATGCCGTGACGTCGTTTTCTGTAGATATATTCCTGTTTTTCGTCTTGCAGTATGCTCTCACGCTGTTCGGCATACCTATCAGCCACTGCAAAATGTCCAACTGGTGAACGCATTGATTTATCAACGTTCCGCCGCCTTCGCCCGACCAACTTGCGCGCCATCCGCCCATATCGTAGTAGAATTGCGTGCGATACCAATCAGTGACGGTAAAATTAACTCTCTGTATTTTTCCTATTTTACCTTCCGTTATCAACGCTTTGGCTTTGCGATACATTCTGTTCGTTCGCTGGTTAAACATCATAGCGCCAATTACGTCGGGACGTTTTTTCAAAGCGGCTGTCAAAATTTCGCCCTCTTTGACCGTAACGCTTATAGGCTTCTCCACCAACACGCTTACGCCTTTGTCAACGCAAGCCATAGCTACTCCGACGTGAGAATAATGCGGAGTGGCGACGATAACTCCGTCCAATTGCTCTTTAGACAGCATATCCTCGACGCAGGAGTAAGTAGGAACTTTGTATTTATCGGCAAAAGCTTTAAGCTTTTCTGAATCCGTATCGCAAACGGCGATAAGCTTGCCGCCTTTTATTACTCCTTTCGCAATATTGCGGGCGTGTCTTTCGCCCATTCTGCCTATTCCAACAACGGCGAGTCTTTTCATATATCCCCCTTGATTTTACCCTTCTATGTACTTACGCACCTTGACGGGTTGATTGGTAGTTATGTTGCCGTCTATCAGTTTACCATATTTCTTAAGCGGATTTCCACCGTCTATACGAAAAACGCTTAATTTTAAATCGTATTTTTTACACTCTTCTATAAATTCGGAAGTTAGCCTTCTGTAATTTATATTTATTCCCGCAAAATGAGGATTGCCGTATCCGTCTATCTTTTCCTTGATTTTTTTGACGTTTTGAGTAGTATAATCTATTCCCACAGAATTAAACCAAGCTTGACCGCAATCTATATATTTATCGTCGCTTAATTTTACGCAACCCGTGAAAATCAGCAAGTCTTCCATTCCCACTTCTTTGGCAAGCGCTATTACGTCTTTGGTAATGCCGTTCATCTTCAAATCGCAATTGATTTTGATATTCTTTTGTTTAGCAATTTCAAAAGCATATCTCAACGTCAATCTCTTTTTGTACCTAAAAAGCGAAGGCAGATGCGAGAGATACAAAAGTTCTCCGTTTTTCCATATATCAACCTCGATAGCGTCCGCGCCGTATTTATCGATTTTGTTGAAATACGCCTTTGTATTTCTGCCCGTTCTCAAAGCACCACCGTGCGCCGTAATCATTTCAAACCTCCTCAATATATATAGGACTTGCAATAAAAATATCAGATTCTTTACCGTCGGTTTTCCCCAAACCTTCCAATCGCAAATATCCTATTTTATCAATATAAATTTCGCTCTGTGCTTCGCCGTCCGCGACGTCAAATATGCGCTCTTTGCATACGTTGCCCGTTAATTTTATTTTTTCAAGCCGCGTATCGTACGGATAATCCTCGCATCTCTTGACCTTGACCGTCAATTTATACGCTCCCAAGCTAACGGTGTCTCCGATACCGTAAATCTTGCCGTCTTTTTCCAACTCTACGGATACCTCGTATCCCATCGTAATATAGGTTCTGCCGTATTCCACCGCTTGGCAAATACTCTGCTGCGACAGCTCGCCGTCTATGCCGAGATAGGTATACGCATAATTGGGAGCGCCCTCGTCGGGGCTGTGCCAATCGTAACCGTACAAAGCGCAAAGTTTATATCCTTTATCAAGCAAACTCACCCACTCTCTTTTTGCCGCCATATTAGCCGCCGACAAATTGGGATTGAAATGCGACCATACTTCATACGAAGTGACGTAATCCCAATTGGTTATCTTAAATCTGTTGTGGCACCCCATACACAGCGGCGAACCTATTCTCTTGGGATGAGCCAACGTCACAATATCTCCAAGCTGTCTTGCTCTTATTATTTTGGCGTTTACGTTAGAAGGCGTGATAGACTTCCAGTCTATATCGCTGTTTTGACCTATTACGGTCATATGTCCCCAAAACGTCGTCCATTCTATACCGCCTGCCACGACCAAGCCGTATTTTTCTCCGCATTTTTTGACTGCCTCCACGTTGGATACGGTGTTGTGGTCGGTCACGCATATGGCTTTGTATCCTCTCGCTATAGCATTCTGCGCAAGCTCTTGCGGCTGCATATCCCCGTCGGAAGCAACTGTGTGACAATGCATCTCCACTCTTTGCCAAGTACGTTTTCCGCTTTTGCTGTCATTACTGGCGCGTCTGTCTCCGTATTCGCCGTAACTGGGATAATCCAAATGCCTTTCGTATCCTTCGACTTCTACAACTACGTCGATATAAGGCGTAACCATACCGTTTATGCTTGCTGTCAACGTCCATTTTCCCGCTCTTATCGGCGTGGGAATAAATCCGTTTGAAGCATACAGTTCGCTTATAATATGCAGTTGGTCGGGAGCGTGTCTGTGTTCCGTACCCAATCGCTTGTCTCCGTCGCAGAGCGACCAAGCAATATGGTTGGCAAGAGGAATGCATCTTCGTTTATCCTCGTACGTCAATTCCTGCGCCACGTCCTGACTTGCAAGTCCTTCGTCTATAAGGCGTATGCAAGCGCTTTCTTCATATTGATATTTAGGCGAATAAGACGTGCGTACCGTCAGACATTTCAGTCCGTCGGGGACATCGAAATTCACGTTGACGTGAGTCTCGTTGTCTTGAGGCAATATATGAATTTTAGTCTCAAATATCTTCATAATATCCGCCAATCTTCTTTATCTTTCAGACTATTTTGCTATATCTGATATTTCGGACATTGCCACCGTTCTGCCGCCGTCGCGTCTAGATATTTCCGCCGCGGCTACAATTCTGTGACTTTCTATCGTATCGGCTATCCAAGTAGATTGATTATCCGAATTGCCCGTCATCATACCTATAGTGGCTTTGACTATACCCTCGTCGCCGCCGTAATGTCCCTTTATAACGGGTATAAAGTTGACCGTTATCTTCTTGCTTTTTTTGCCGAAAAGCTTGAGTTCTATCACACTGCCCCTGTCGTCGGCGATAAGTATACCTTTGCTTCCTCTTATCTCGGTATGGCGATAGTCCTTTTCATTAAAAGCATTGGCTGTCATAACGACTTTTATGCCGTTTTCCATTTCCATATTGACTGTCTGACAGTCGGCAACGTCATTGTCGCAAGCGAAAACGCATCTTGCCCATTGTTTGGCTCTCTCGTCGTTTTTCAACGCGTTGAGCACGTCTTTCTTCTTGGAAGAAGTGCAGAAAGCGTATGTTCCCCACAAAAATTTCTTTTTGCCTCTGCCTATGGCTTTTTTTCTTCCGAGATATTGATGCTCCGTCTCGAAATTACACGTCATACGGTGCGGACAGTCAAAGCAATTGTCCGTCGCGCCTTGCGGTTGATGTTGCTTATTAAAAAACGTCAAACCGCCGTACGAATTAAGACTTTTGCATTTGCTGCCCGTAAACCAGTACATAAGGTCGGTATCGTGACAGCATTTTGCAAGCAACATAGGAGAAGTTTCGCTCTCGCTTCTCCAATTACCTCTGACATAGGAGTGACAAAAATGCCAATAAGCAATATTTTCGTCGTGCTTGATTAGCTGAATTTCTCCGAGAACTCCTTCGTCTATCATTTGCTTGATACGTCTGTAATATCCCGCGTATCTCAAAACGTGACAAACAAGCACTTTCCTGCCGTTTTTTCTCGCGTATTCTTCCATTTCGAGACACTCGTTTATGTTAGGGCTCAACGGCTTTTCTATCAACAAGTCGTATCCCAGTTTTAAAGCTTTCATTGCGTGAGAGTAATGGTCTCTATCCTGCGTGGCAATAACCATACAGTCTGCAACTTTTCCAAGCGCAAAGAAATCGTCCTCATTAGTAAAACACATATTGTCGGGCACTTTCCACAAAGCCTTAACTTTGTCGATTTTGGCTTGATATTTATCGCATATGGCAATAATCTGCACGTCATCGCGTTTTGCAAATTGCGTACCGTAATTTTTCCCTCTGCTACCCAGTCCTATTACTGCTAATTTTAACATAATTCCTCCCCGACCGCCATACAAAACTTGTTTTGCGCGGTATACTTTTCTTTTGAAGTTGCTAATTATATTTTTATGACTATACGCCCGAATATGCGGAAAAACCGCCGTCTATCGGCACGACAATACCCGTAACAAATCCCGATTTGTCGTTGTCAGACAGCCACATAACGGTTCCTATAAGCTCTTCTGCTTCGCCGAATCTGTTCATAGGCGTGCCTGCAAGTATCTTTTTGGTTCTTGCCGTGGGATTGCCCTTGTCGTCAAACAACAGCGCTCTGTTTTGATTTGTGACAAAAAATCCCGGCGCTATTGCGTTGACTCTTATGCCCTCTCCCGCAAAATGCACGGCAAGCCACTGCGTAAAGTTTGACACGCTTGCCTTTGCTCCCGAATACGCCGGTATCTTGGTAAGCGGTCTGAATGCGTTCATACTGGATATATTAATAATAATTCCGCCTCTGCCGAGCATATCTTTGGCAAAGACCTGCGTTGTAAGGAACGTAGCCAAAAAATTGAGTTTGAATACAAAATCTACGCCCTTTTCGTCCAAGTCAAAAAAGGATATTTTGCTTTCGTCCGCAACGTCCGGCATATTGAAATATTCGTTCGTAGTAGTGCCCTTTGGGTGATTGCCGCCCGCGCCGTTGACGAGAATATCGCAAGAGCCAAGCTCCTTGCTTATCCTTTCTCTCGCCTCTTCCATAGTAGCTTTTTCCAAACAGTTTACCGCATAAGCTTTGGCTACGCCGCCTGTCTTTACGATTTCGTCTGCGACAGCTTGCGCGCTTTCCAATTTTAAATCGAGCAGCGCAACCTTTGCGCCCTCTTTAGCGTAGGCTTTTGCTATAGTCGAGCAGAGCACTCCGCCCGCTCCCGTAATAACTACGACTTTATCTTTCATATTTTCCTCTTTTTATTAGATATATTTTTTAATTGTTTTCTTTTTCAACTGCTTCGATGATACCTTGCAAATACATTGCTCCTAGCGCTCTGTCATAAAGACCGTAGCCGCCTCTGCCCGTTTCGCCCCATATCATTCTGCCGTGGTCGGGTCTGACGTAACCGTCAAAACCGTCTTCATACAGCGCCTTGATTATCTTATACATATCTAGACTTCCTTCGCTCGAAAGGTGTCCGCTTTCTTCAAAACAACGCTCTCCCGTTATCTTGATATTTCTCAAATGAACGAAAGGAATTTTGCCCTTGCAAGCGTGTATCATACTTACGAGGTCGTTTGTCGGAGCAACTCCCAACGAACCTGTGCAGAACGTCACGCCGTTGGACGGCGAATCAACTATTGACAAAAATCTTTTGAGATTTTCTTCGCAAGTAATTACTCTCGGCAAACCGAAAATTCCCCACGGCGGGTCGTCGGGGTGAATAGCCATTTTTACTCCGCTCTCTTCCGCGACGGGAATGACTTCTTTAAGGAATACGCTCATATTCTCCCAAAGCTTTTCTTCGTCTATTTCCTTATATTGATTAAGAAGGTCTTTGAGCCCCTCTTTGGTATAGCTCGCGTCCCAACCGGGCAATGAAAGCTCGCTTGTCAAAGGATTGAGCGCAAGCACGGTTTCGTGGTCGTACGCCAAAGCGTTGGAACCGTCTGCAAGCTGCTTGGCAAGATTGCTTCGCAGCCAGTCGAATACCGGCATAAAATTATAGCATATACACTTAACGCCCGCTTTGCCCAACCGTCTGACGTTCTCTTTATAATTTTCTATCAATCTTTTTGCATTGGCATTTCCGAGCTTTATATCCTCGTGAACGGGCACGCTCTCAACGACTTCAAAAGCAAGTCCCGCTTCTTCAATCTGTTTTTTCATTGCCAAGATAGATTCGTTGCTCCACACCTCTCCCACGGGAGTGTCGTAAATAGCCGACACAATGCCTGTCATACAGGGAATCTGTCTGATTTTATCGAGTGTGATTTTGTCGGAATTTCCGTACCAACGGAAAGTCATTTTAAAGCTCATTATTTTCCTCCACAAGTTTTTTTGCATTGCCGTAACAAAGCGCTTTGGCAACTTCTATTGCGTATATATTGTCCTCGTCTTCCATAAGAGAGCCGAGAAAATCGCAGACAATCTGTCTGTAATAATCGTGTCTTGTATACGATAAGAAACTTCTGCTGTCGGTAAGCATTCCTATCAACGAAGAAATATGTCCCAATTCAGTCAACGTTTGCAAAGTCTCGTACATACCTCTCTTATGGTCGCAGAACCACCAACTTATACCCATAACCACATCTCTGAACGCGCCGCATAAAGTAGCAAGCGGATAATACATAGTAGGATTAAGCGTATATATTATCGTCTTGGGCAAACCTCCGATACTGTTGGATTTATCGATTATATTCTTGACATACTTAACTTCAAAAGCGTCGCCTACGCAATCGAATCCCGCGTCTCTCCCCAATTGCTCCAACATAACAGAATTGGAATTCCGTGTCACGGCAAGGTGCCACTGCTGCACGATTCCGCGTTCTTTATACGCTTTCGCCAAAAACACGTACATATATCCCCAAAATCCGTTATATGCAAAATCGTCGACTTCTTCCTTTGCAATCAATTTTTTAAAAGTCTCTCCCGCTTCGTTCTCTTGCGCAACGCGATTAGGAAAGCCCTCTACGCCAACGTCGGAAAACTTGCAACCGCGCGCAACAAAATAGTCCATTCTGTTGAGTATTGCAACTTTGAGCGAAACAATGTCGACGATTTCTACGCCGCTTGCCGCGCCCAATTTGGATATGTATTCGCCGTAGCCTTCAGCCCTTGCTAGCACGAGATTGTCTACCCTGAAAGAAGGTACTACTTTGGCTTTTCTCTTTGCCAATTGGGCAATCATATCGTGATATTTGAGGTCGTCGCAAGGGTCGTCCGTAGTGGCGATATACTCTACGTTAGCCATACGGATAAGCTTTCTCGGAGAAAGTTTTTGAGACAAAATGACCTTGTTAGCTCTATCCCAAATATCCTTTGCCGTAGCTTCGTTCAAAGGCGTATATATTCCAAAGAAAAATCCCAACTCCAGCGCGCACCAGTCTTTTATGGGATTGCCGTAAGCGGTACCCGCGGCTTTTGCGAATCTAAAAAATTTATCCCACCAACTTGCGTCGCCCGTGATATATTTCTCTTCGATGCCCGCGGCGCGCATAAGTCTCCACTTGTAATGGTCGCCCCCGAGCCACATTTCGCCTATATTGTCAAAGGGAACGTCTTCGTATATTTCTTTTGGAGAAAGATGACAGTGATAGTCTATGATAGGCAAGTCTTTAACTTCGGTATAGAGTCTTTTTGCATACTTGCTTTTGAGTAAATTTACGCTCTTATCTTTGAACTCTGCCACTTCCGTCGCCTCCTGCAAGTTTTCTGACTTCGTCTACGCTTGCGATATTGAAATCGCCCTCGACGGTATGCTTGAGACAGGACGCCGCAACAGCAAATTCTATGCTCTCCTGCGCTCCGCAGTCGTTTATCAGCGAATATATAAGTCCCGCGCCGAAGCTGTCGCCTCCGCCGACTCTGTCTACTATATCGATATTATATTTTTTGGAAACGTAAGCCTTATCGCCGTCGGTAAGCAACGCAGACCAACCGTTGCGAGACGCAGAATACGACTCCCTCAACGTAAAGGCAACGTACCTAAGATTTGGAAAAGTCTTCATAAGGCGCTTGCCTATATGAGTATATCCTTCTGCGGAGACAACGCCCGCGTTGATATCCGTTCCATCGGCTTCGATACCGAAAACGTCTTTGCAATCTTCTTCGTTGGAAATAAGCACGTCGACGTATCTGACAAGCTCACTCATCACTTGACAGGCTTTTTCTTTGCTCCAAAGCTTTTTGCGATAATTTAGGTCGCAAGACACAGTCAATCCCTTTTGTTTTGCCGCTTTCAAAATTTCAGCCGTTATCTTTGCCGCGCCGTCGGAAATTGCAGGCGTGATACCCGTCCAATGCAACCATTTGGCTCCGTCCAATATAGACTTTATATCAAAATCCGAAATTTGAGCTTGGGCTATCGCGCTGTCCGCTCTGTCGTATATGACGTTACTGCCTCTTTGAGAACAGCCCTTTTCGCAATAATAAACTCCCATTCTATTGCCGCCGCGCGCTATCTTCGAAGTGTCGACGCCCCAGCCTTTGAGTTCTCTCAAGCATTTGTCGCCGATGACGTTGTTTGGAAGTTTGGTTACAAAAGCCACGTCTTCGCCGTATTGCGCAAGAGATACCGCCACGTTGGCTTCGCCGCCTCCGAACTCTATGTCAAAAGAATTTGCTTGCATAATGCGTTTGTATCCGCTTGGCTGCAACCTCATCATTATTTCGCCGAAAGTAATTATCCTTGCCATTATTTATTGCCTCCGATAATAGAGCGCACCTTTTCCACAAAAGCTCTGCAAGTCTTTTCCACCTTGTCAAAATCTCCCGTCTTGGCGTCTTTTGTCAAAAACGAACCTGCTCCGACAGCATACGCGCCTGCTTTAAACCATTCTTCGACGTTTTCGCTGCTCACGCCGCCCGTAGGCATAATATTGGCTTGAGGAAAGGGTCCCTTAAGAGCCTTCAAACCCGCCGGTTTTGCGATGTCGCCGGGGAAAAGTTTGAGTATATCTACTCCGTACTCCATAGCAGTCTGCGCCTCTGTGGGAGTCATAACTCCGCTCATAACAGGCACTCCGTATCTGTTGCACAGTTTGATTGTATCGATATTGAGCGAAGGAGACACAATAAATCTAGCTCCCGCCAAAATAGCTATTCTTGCCGTTTCCGAATCCAAAACGGTACCTGCTCCGACCAACATATCGCTGCCCGCGTATTTTTCGACAAGCGTCTTAATCAACTCGTCTGCTCTCGGCACGGTAAAAGTAATCTCAATAACCTTGATTCCGCCCCTATAGCAGGCGTCGACGGTCTTTATCGCCTCGCTGATATCGTTGCCTCTGACAACGACGACAACGCCTTGCTTTTTGACCGTATTGTAAACCTCGTATTTTTGCATATTTCACCTCGTAATAAATCCCCCGACCCAATGTCGGCGCGAATTTTCAACGTATATGAACATTATAATATACCCCTATCGAAAAAACAATACTCTTTTTATATCAAAATTATGGACAAAATAGGATTTTGAGTATATAATAATTTTACAAACGACTGACAAGAGAGGAAATTTTTTATGCCGATAATCAATTATATTGGGAAAAATCTCAAGACTTACGACGTAAAACAACACAAACACAGTTATTGGGAGCTGATATATTGCACGGGAGGCAGCGGAAAGATTATTTTCGAGAATTCCAAACCCCTTAAATATAATCAGAACGAAATAGTAGTAATTCCGCCCAACACTTTGCATAGCAACACGTCGCAGACGGGCTTCAAAAACATTCATATGACGGTGGCAGGTTGGTCGCCCAATTTCAAAAATGCCATTGTCGTCAAAGATAACCAGCAAAAAGATTTATACACCACGATGAATATGTGCTACAGACATTTTTCTGCAATGTCGGGCTGTTCGTCAAATATAATAATGTCGTTCACAGACCTTATTTTGGGATTCATAACAGAGTTTGACGGTTCATTGCAAACGAGTCAGCATATAGAGCTTATTGCCAACGCGATTATCGAAAATTTTTCCGACGCCAACTTTTCAATCGATTCGATTTACAGCGAATTCGATTTATCAAAAGATTATGTGAGAAGACAGTTCATAAAAGAAAAAGGCGTATCCCCTCTCCAATTTCTCAACCAAACGCGCATTAATGCGGCGCAAAAACTTTTGCTTTCCCGTAATATCAACAATCTAAAAATATACGAGATTGCCGAAAGATGCGGTTTCAACGACCAACTCTATTTCTCGAGAGTATTCAAAAAATGCGTGGGCGTATCTCCGAAAGAATATATAGGAGAACCCAAAAACGACAATTACAACGATTGAATCAAAAGTAGATTTTCGCTTTGTACAAAGTCAACATAGTAACATAATTATGATAAAATAAATAAAAAATATTTATATATTGGAGGATAGTAATATGGCAAAAAAGAAATCGACGGCTAAAAAAGTCGAAGACAGGTCTGTAAGAGCTAATATGAACGCGCTGATAGGCGTTAGCGCTTGCGTAGCAATCGTATTGGCAATCATCATTTTCTTCGTGAATATGATAATCAATCTGCTCAATTCAAGCGGCACGATACAAATCAATGCCGGAAGAGCTTTGGGCATTCTAAATTTAATAAAAGATATTGCTTTGGGCGTCGCGGTATGTCTTGCAGCTTACTACTATGCAAGGGGCAAAAAGCAAGGTTTCAGAATTTTGGTTTTCGCTTGCATAATTATCTATATCGTTATGGCTATAGTAGGTTGCGCAATAGCGTTGTAATCCAACTAATCCGCCAGACGAAATTCATAGCGCAAAGCGGTTTGTCGATAACAAACCGCTTTTATTTATGCGCTACTTAATAAAAATGTCGCCTCGACAATTAACTTATAGAGACAAATGTCTTTTACACTGAACCGCAAACGTAATAAAGAAATCTCATCCGTTTTTAATATGTAATAGACCTCTCCACTGCGGTCGAGGTGACAGAATATATTTAATCTTTTCAATGTCATTTCAACCAAGCTTAGCGCGTGGAGAAATCTAATCAATACTATAAGCAAAACGACTTACAGCATAGGTAAGTCGTTTTATCATTAATGCTCGTAATAATATTATAAACTTATCATTTTGTCCAAAACTTTTTTGTCATTTCGACCGTAGTGGAGAAATCTCAATCCGTTTGAGATATTTCGACTCCACTGCGTTACGCTCGATATGGCATAGTAAGGTTTTTCACCATAATTGTCACCTCGACCGTAGTGGAGAGGTCTCATCCGTTTTATACTGATTAGATTTCTCCATTACACTTCGTTCCAGTCGAAATGACATTTTATTTATGTTTTATATGACAAGGCAAGATTTATTTATCTCATTGCCTTTTGTTCTTTGAGATACTCCGCATATCTCTCTATTT
>CAJUOK010000019.1 GCA_910588015.1 uncultured Christensenellaceae bacterium
GAGATATGCCACGTCGTATAATCCTTGATGAGTTTCGCCGTCGCCGCCGACAAATCCCGCTCTGTCAATGCAAAATACCACAGGCAAATTGTTGAGACATACGTCGTGTAAAACGTTGTCGTAGGCTCTTTGCAAGAAAGTGGAATAAATCGCCACGTACGGTTTTTTCCCAGCCAAAGCAAGTCCTGCGGACATTGTTACCGCGTGCCCTTCTGCGATGCCTACGTCTATAAGTTTATCGGGAAATTTTTTAGAGAAAGCGTCTAATCCCGTGCCGCCTATCATAGCCGCGGTTATCGCGTAGATATTGTCGTTGCCTTCCGCAAGCTGAAGCATAGTCTTGCCGAATACTTGACAATAAGTCTCTTTTTCCGATTCTTTGCCTACGCTGTGGAATTTAGACGGTTGAAGTTCGGCGGCTTCAAAGCCCTTTCCTTTTTGCGTAACTATATGTAAAATTATTGTTTTAGAAGAATTTTTGGCATATTTTAATTTGCCAATCAAATCAGATATATTATGCCCGTCAACGTTGTTGAGCATTTCTATATCCAAAAACGACAGTTCATTGCCGTATTTACGGACTATCTTGAGATATTCGTTGATAAATCCGACGTTTCCGGATATGGACATCTGATTGTCGTTTATCACAAAAATAACTTTTTTATTGAGCGTCAACACGTCGTTGAGCGCTTCGAAGAACAATCCGCCAGTCATAGCTCCGTCGCCAATCAAACATATAATTTCTCCGTCTACGTCGCCTCTTGCCATTCCGCAAGCTATGGAAAGCGCCGTTGACGCGTGTCCGCTGTTGACGGTATCGTACGGACTTTCTTCTCTCTTGGGAAAGCCGTTGAGTCCGTCTTTTTGTCTCAACGTGTCAAAATCCGAAAGTCTACCCGTAAGTATTTTGTATGCGTAACACTGATGACCTACGTCAAAAATCAATTTATCCTTTGGAAAATCAAAAACATACGTCAATGCGCAAGTCAAATCCACAACGCCTAAATTCGACGCCAAATGTCCTCCGTTGGTCAACGTACGCTGTGTAATTAAATTCCTTAAATCGTTTGCCAAATAATCAAGCTCTTCAACGGAAAGCTTTTTTATATCGTCCGGCAATTTAATCTTATCTAGAATCTGCATTACTTCTTCCTCTTCGTATCGAATTTTGAGCTGAATAAACTTATCATTCTTGCGGACATAAAGACAAATTCAGCGCTGTTTTTTACTGCGACTTTTTTCAGCGAAGCCTTGCCGCCGACCGTAACCGCCGCAATTATACTTGAAATAATTATCGTCACCCAGTGTCCGCCCTGACCGCTCAGATTTAATTCTATGACTATTGACGCGCCGCAAGCTCCGCTCAATATTCCGCACATATCTCCGATTACGTCGGCGCAAATATTATTGACTTTTTCGGCGTTGCGAATAAGCTTAAGCGCTATGTCGTACTGTCTTTTATACCGAGCGTAATTTGCCATTTTTTCTTCGCTGCACGACGCTACGCTCAATCCTATCCCGTCGAATATAATACTTATCAATATCATAAACGACAACAGCATTATAGATATTATTATATCGCTTTTAGAAGTAGTGATTTGAGAAATAAAACTGCAAATCACTGCGCCTATAAAGGTAAAGAGAGTAATCTTTATTACCCACGCTTCTGCTATATTTACTTTAACGCTACGCTTCTTCTCTCTTTTCTTTTTGCTCATATTATAAAATATGGGCAGATTTTACAATATATGCAATCAAGCTGTTCTGTTGCTCAAAAACTTACACAATGTTTTGAGATTTAGACTTCTCTCTCTAAAAATATCTATTTCATCTATCGCTTGTTTTTCCAATTTATCGATATAATTCAATGCGCTCTCCATTCCAATTATATCCACAATACTCTTTTTCCCGTTTGCCTCGTCGCGGTTGACGTCCTTTCCAAGCTGTTGAGACGAAGATGTTCTGTCGAGAATATCGTCTACAAGCTGAAAAATCTGTCCGATATTTTCGGAATAAACTTCCGCCGCTTTTATTTGCTCTTTGCTTGCGCCGCAACGAATTACCGAACCAACCAAAGCGCATTTGATTAAGCAAGAAGTTTTAAGACTGTTAAGCAAAGTCAATTCTTCCAACCCAAAATCTGATTTTGTTTCGTTGGCAAGGTCAAGGCACTGACCGCCTATCATTCCGTTGATACCGGTATTTTTAGCTATATAAACCATAGCTTTACGCATATCCGAGTCGAAATTGCCGTCTCCTAGCATTACTTCAAAAGCGCAATTCAAAAGAGCGTCGCCCGCAAGCACTGCCATTCCTTCGCCGTATACGATATGCATAGTGGGCTTGCCGCGCCTTAAGCTGTCGTCGTCCATACAAGGCAAATCGTCGTGCACCAACGAATATGAATGAATCATCTCTATACCTACAGCCAGGTTCTTGACAAAATCAACGTCTTTTCCGCAAAGTTCAGCTCCCATATAACAAAGAATGGGTCTGATTCTCTTTCCGCCGTTGCTTATGCCGTATTTCAAAGCTTCTGCAATAGGTTGAATATCGCAATTGTATTGCGCAAGAATTTCTTGCAGATGTCTGTCAAAAATACTTCTGTATTGCTCAAGCATATCAACCATTATTCGACCTCAATTTGCTTTTCGCTCAAGCCCTGTTCGCTTTCTTCCAAAAGCGCGATTTTACCTTTGATTTCATTAAGTTTAGCGGAGCACTCCGCGCACAGTTTTATTCCCTTGGAATATAAATCCACGCTTTCGTCCAAAGTCAGCTTTCCGCTTTCGAGCCTCGTTGTAATATCGTCCAATTCCTTCATACATTCTTCGAATTTCATATTTTGACCTCCGTTATCAAAGCTTTGACCTCTCCGTCGTGCGTCTTCATAGATATAATATCGTCGCGATGCATATCTTTTGCGGATAACAAAGCTTTTCCGTCTTTGCTGACATACCAATACCCTTTTTGCAAAACTCCCAACGGATTTAGAGCCGTCAGTTTTGTCAAAAAGTAGTTGAAATTCGCATCGGCAGAAGAATACAACTTGTCCGTCAGTTTTTTTACGTCGCCGATATAAGAATTTAACCTATTAGTATTATCAGATACGCACAACTGCATTTGCGTTTTTAAAGAGTTGATTTTTACCTTCAAATCCTTTTCTCTCAACGCCGTTGAGTTTGCCAACGCAATTTTTATCTTTTGCGCGCTTTCTGCCAAATAGCGTCTGACAGATTCAACGTCATAGGCGATTTTTTCCGCCGCAGCCGTCGGCGTAGCCGCTCTGTAATCGGCAACTCTGTCGCAAATCGTAAAGTCGGTTTCGTGTCCTACCGCCGAAATCACTGGAGTTTTGCATTTGAATATCTCACGCGCGAGAAGCTCTTCATTGAAAGGCATAAGGTCTTCTGCGGAGCCTCCTCCTCTCGCAATGATTATAACGTCGAAATTAAGTTTATCGACAAGTTGTAAAGCGTCGGCAATTTCTATATGAGCGTCCTTGCCCTGAACTTTGACGTCTTTGATATAAATATCGATAAGTTGGTTCTTACGCCTTACCGTCTTCTTTATGTCTCTGATTACGGCGCCGTTTATAGAAGTGATTACGCATACGTTTGTCGGAAAAGCAGGTATCTGTTTTTTATAAATTTCGTCGAACAATCCTTCTGCTTCCAGTTTGGCGCGTAGAAGTTCCAACTTATAAGCCAAATAACCTTTACCCAAAGGAGTTATGGTATCGGCTATAAAATTCAGTCTTCCGCCTGCCGCGTAATAATCTACGCTTCCCTTTACTAAAACGCTTTCGCCGTCTTTTGGCAAATATGTCTTAACGTAATTAAAACTGTTGCAAGAAATCTGACTTTTTTCGTCTTTGAGCGTGAAATAGGCGTGTCCTTTAGATACTTTTATTCCAGACACTTCGCCCGCAACCGAGATACCGTGCAACATTTCTTCGGCTCTGAAAATGGAATTTATATATCCGTTCAATGCCGTGACGTTAAGAATATGTCCTTCCATTATTATTTATTTTCCCTAGCTTTTGCGCACATTAGCGTATTGTATAGCAACATAGAAATTGTCATCGGTCCAACTCCGCCCGGCACAGGCGAAATATATGAAGTCTTGGGAGAAACGCTGTCAAAATCAACGTCTCCGCATAGCTTGCCGTCCACGCGATTGATGCCTACGTCGATAACGATTGCGCCGTCCTTTACCATATCGCCAGTTACAAACTTGGGTTTTCCTATTGCTACGACCAATATATCGGCTTTTTTCGTAAAATCAGATATATTTTGAGTCTTGCTGTGACAAACGGTAACAGTGCAATTAGCATTGAGCAACAACATTGCCATAGGTTTTCCTACTGTGTTGCTTCTACCCAATACTACAGCGTTTTTTCCTGCAATATCCACGCCGGTATATTCGAGCATATGCATAACTCCAAGCGGAGTGCAAGAAACCGTGCGAGGTCTGTTGAGACACAGACAGCCAATGTTGGAAGCGTTGAATCCGTCAACGTCCTTGCTGTCTGGAATATTGGCAAGAATTTTCTCCTCGTCATAACCTTTTGGCAAAGGCAACTGAACGAGTATTCCGTCGACTCTATCGTCGTTTGCCAATGATTTTATTCTCTCTATTATTTCCTCTTGCTGCGTACCGTCTGCGTATTCATATGACAGCGAATCGAATCCCACCTGTTTGCAACCGTTGATTTTGTTGCGCACATAAGTTTGTGACGCGGGGTCTTCTCCCACGATTATTACGGCTAGAGTGGGTTTTCTAGAATATTTTTCACAAAAGCGCTGCGTTTCGACAGTGATTTTCTCCAACGTATTGGCGGCGACTTCTTTTCCGTATATCAGCATTTTACACCTCTTTTAAAGTATTATAGACGCCCTTAAGGACGCCGTTGACAAATTTTGAACTGTTTTCCGTAGAAAACGCCTTTACCAATTCTATAACTTCATTGATAGATACGGCAGGCGGTATATCATCCATATATTTCATCTCAAAACAAGCAAGCAACAATGCCGCCAAGTCGGGTCTGAAAATTCTATCTACCTTAAAATTCTTGCTGTTGTCGGCAATAATTTCCATAAGTTGAGAATAATTGTCTCTAACTCCGTATACTACCGCGCGAATATAGTCGCTGTCGGCAGGCTTAATATCTTCTGACTCCAATATTTGCGACATTGACTTCTCGTCTATTTCTTTTGAAAACAAATATCCGAATATTAATTGGTATGCGCTCATTCTCGCACTTCTTCTGCTCATTCTAACCTCTTAATCAACCTGCGACAATACCGACTACATTAACGTTGACGCTACTTACTTTATAAAAAGTCGATTTTTCTATCTCTTGTTTAATTTTTTCCTGTAGTTTGCAAACAACCACGGGTATAACGTATCCGTAATAAATATTGACGGATATCTCTATTTTTGCCAATCTATTATCGTATATCACAACGTCTATCGCCTTGTTTTTAACGGAAGACCTCTTTCCTATTTTATTGCTTTTTCCGTTGCCGTAAGTAACCGATACAACGCCGTCTACTTGAGAAGCCGCGCTTCCCGTAATAGAAGAAATGACGTTGATATACGTTTCGTTGGACCTGCTTTTGTCGATATTGGATTCAAATGCCATCTTATACCTCCTCTGCCAATTAATATTTTATCATATCAAATATTTTTTGACAAGTCTGTTGAGTCTTAAAATTCAACAAATTGCGTTTATGCAAATTGTCGACCTCTAATTGAGGTCGACACCAAATTCGCATATTTTGTATGCATTTAAATTATGCCGTATAAGACATTACGTATACTTGATTGCGCGCATAATTTGTTTCTTTGAGCATTGCTCCGACAATTTGAGCCACATCCTGCGACGTAAGTTCTTCTTTGTTGACGATAACGTTGAGATTATTCGTGGACATCGTAACAACTGCGTCGTCAAAGCCTTTTGCCTTTATAATGCTTTCCAAAACAAGCTCTTTTTCAATAAAAGCAAGCAATTCGACTTGTTTTTGCTCGGCGCTGGCTTTGACGGATTCGCTTGCGCTTTCCGATTTGATGATTGCGTCGAGATAGCTGAATTCTTCCGCTCTGGCAGTCTCTCTGTTGCTGCGGTGAGAATTAAAAAACGTCTCGACGGCAGTGCCGTTGTTGTTGCCGTTTCCGTCCACGTCAGTGGAGTCGTTGATTTGGGAATTGAGCACAAAGTTCAACACACCCGTCACAACCAAAAGCCCTACCATACAACACAGCACGAGCGCTTTTTTTGCGTTTGAAGATAACTTCTTTCTTTTTTCTGTTTTTGCCATATTGACCTCCAAATTATTTCATTTCAAAGATTTGTATATTATTTGCATCTATTTTTAATAGAGTACATAACGCGTTTACTATCTTAATTCTTGCCAGCACGTCGTTTGCGCCTTTGGCTACGACCACGACTCCCTGTATACCGTCGGTCGAATCAAGATTTGCCGTCTCCTGTGTTTTATCGCTAGGACGGTATGTAATCAGCACTTCGCAGTCTCCCACTCCGTCTATGTTCGAAAGTATTTCCCGTATTTCTCCCGCAAGTCCGCTTTGCTGTCTGTTTTCACTTTTTTGCGTTTGCGACTTTGTTGTCATTGCGTTTACACTAAAATATATGCCGACGGCAATTACCGCTATGACTAAAGCGCAAATTATTTCAAAACCTTTTATTTTTCTACATTTTTCAGCAAATTTTTTTAGTTTTTCTTTCATCGTTTCACCTTGGCTATTCATCTTGTTTCTATGCTTACGTTGCCCGCTATGCTCTTGAGCAATTTGATAAGTTCCTTGATTTCCGCTTGGCTCATATCTTGAGTATCTATAATTATTTTATCAATGATATATACATACTCTTCGTCAAATTTTATGTCGTAGGACAAGTCATTATAACCTGCTTCTTGCAATTTGTTTTTGAGACTATTTTGTATTTTAGACTGCATATCTTCTTTTACGTTTTGATAGTAGTTTTCGTCAACGGAAATCTGTTGTTTGTCTGAATTAAATCCGTTGATATAATCTCCTTTCGCAAGTTTGGGAAGAGGCGATATGATAACGAATATGACGATTACGGAAAATATACCTTTTATGTATTTACTGTTTTCGCCTTCGGGTAAAAGAATCTCGATAAGCACGCCTAGCGAGACAACTCCTACTATTCCAATCAGCCAACCGCTCATATTTCACCTCCGAACATCACGCTATACCTATGTTGAACGTATATATAACCAACATTACAGTAAGCAAAAACATAAATGCGACTCCCAACAAAGACACTATCAACAACGTGAGATTTGACGAAATGCTTTGAAGCATTTTGCTGAACTTGCTGTCGCATAAAGGTTCGATAATTCCGCTTGCAAGCTTTAACGCCAAACTCAACATTATGATTTTTATAGTAGGCAAGGCTATGACGCTCAATATCATAAGCAAGGATACGATACCTAAAGAATTCTTTATCAACACCAAACTTGCCAACATCAAATCAAATCCGTCGGACAGATAACCTCCAAGAATAGGTATATAGCTTTGAAGCGCAAATTTGGCAGTCTTTATGGATATGCTGTCTATAACTCCGCCCGTCAAACCTTGGAAGGTCAAAAAAGCTATAAATATTCCGAATACCCCGCCCAACACATAAGTAGCCGTAGATTTGAAAAAGCCGGTGAGTTTGTCCAATTTTACGCTTGAGGTCATATTGCCGACTATGGAAAACGCTATCGTTGCTATAAAGAACGGAATAATGACAGAGGAAATAAAAGCCGTTATGAAGGTCGTCATTGTCGCCATCAACGGACTGAAAAACGCAGAAGAATTTACGCCACCCAACAACGTCGTTACGGTAAGGAGTATGGGAAAAACGCTTTCCATAAGCAATTTTATATTGCCTATAGTATTTGTAGTGAGCGCAATTATGCCTCCGACTTGCGCCATAACCAATACTATTATTGCGCTGTAGGTAGCAAAATAGATAAGTTTGCGCGTAGGTTTTTGCGAAAACGACGAAGTCAAACCTTCTAACAAACTGTAAATTATGGCAACCGCGACAATTGTCAAAGTCATAGGCAAAACGTCCAATATGCCTTTGCCTATCCCTTTAAACAACACAGACATAAAAGAGTTGAAATCGCCTCTGAATTCTCCGTTGATTATTCCTTTGACAGTGGAAATCACGTCTTCTCCAAACAATGTTTTGAAGTCGCTGTCTAGACCGTCAAATAACTGTTGCAAAGATTTTATATCAAGACCGGAAAGATTTTCGTCGACATTGTCTTTTAATATCTCTTCGCTGTCTTCTACGTTGTCTGCAAAACATATGTAAGTTGGGCTGAAGACAATGAGCGTAATCGCAATAGTCAGTACTGCTATAATGCAAAAATATTGAATATATGTCGATATTTTGCATTTACTTCTCATTTACAATATCTCCGTCACTGTATTAATAAGGTTTTCTATTATCGGCAACGCCAATAAGAATATAGCAATCTTACCTGCAAAAGACACTTTTTTGCCTATACTTGCGCATTCTAAATCTTCGCATACGCTTTGAGAATATTCGGTTATATATCCGATCCCTATTATCTTCAGAAGAGTGGAAAAAAGCTCCCTATTAACTCCCGTTTTGTCGATAATGGCTTGAAAAGACATTATTACTTTGGAAAATGATGAAAGCGCAATTATCAGAATAATAATTCCCGTTGCCAGCGAAGCCAGCATAGCGTATTGCGATTGCGTATTTTTAAGCAACAACGTGCATACGCAGCCAACGATTGCTATTCCTACGATTTTGAATACGTCCATAGTCAGTATAGATTGAGAATAGACTTGAGAGTATCGAATAGACCGCCCAACATATCAAGCACCAAAATTAGTACCAAGATTAGTCCCGCTATCGTGACGTAAGTCGCAATTTCGTCTTTGTCGCTCTTTTTCAAAATAATGTTGATTATTGCCGTCAGCAATCCTATTCCCGCAATTTTAAAAATAATGTCTATTGCCATATTTTCACCTTACGCTAAAATTATCATTATTGCTATGCCGAGTATAAGTCCTAATTTAGCTAGGAGATTCCCCGTTGTTTTGCTCTCTTTTTCTGCTTTTTCCACCGTTTTCTTCATTTGCGCGCAAGTAAATTCCAGTTTTGACATTTGAGTATCATAATCGTATTTTCCCAATTCGAAGAAAAAATCTTTTATCACAACCTTGTCGGCTTTGGATAAATACTTGCTGTCAAAACATTTTTCTATTTGCTCGCGCGTACCTCCGCCGCTATCAGCAATTTCTAAATATGCGGATAGATTGGAATAAAATCCTCTCTTAACGTTACCGGAAGCGATAAAATTTCGTCCTATTTGCGGCAGCCTGTCTTGCGAATAACTTATTCCGTTGCGAAGCGAAGATGTAAAATTCATAAAGTCCTTAAGGTACGCGCATCTTTTGTCATAATAATTTTTACCTACAATCCCCAAATAGGCGCAAATAAAACACAGCACTCCGCTTATCGCAAGTTTAAACATAATTGCCTCTCAAATCGATTACTCTGTCGATATTTCCGATTCCGATAATTGTCACAACGTATCTGAAATCATTTAGAAGCCTTGAATATATAGGACTTCTTTTTACCTTAATCAATTCGTCGGAATGTAATGTTGCAATTACCTTAACTCCGCATCTAATGCAATCAAGAATGCATTGCGTTTCTTTTTCTCCGAAAATCTCATCTGTTGCGATTATGTCGGGACGCATACTTCTGACCTGCGAGGAATACGACGTGATTTTGGGAACTCCGACAGCTATATCGGTGCAAGCCCCCAAATCCAACAGCGATTCTCCTTCGACGACTCCGCCGAGTTCTCCTCTCTCGTCCAACACCAAAACGTTGTATTCCCTGTCCGAAAGCGTCTTTATCATATATCTCAATAGAGTCGTTTTTCCGTATCCCGGTTTTGAGATAATGAGAGTATTGTCAAACTTTTTTACCAATTCGTCTATTTTGGAGTCTTTAATTTGGACAAACCTGGGCACTCGTATGCAAACGGAGGTGATGTTTTTGAGCGTAGATAATTCTCCGTTTTTCATTACTCCCTCTCCGGAGACGCCAATTCTTATTCCTCCGTCATAAGTAATATAGCCGTCGGCAAGCCTTTTGTTATAGGCGTACAGCGAAGACTTTGTGGCTGCTCCGAGAATATGAGCTACGTCGTCTTTTGTCGCAACACATCCGTCGAGTCTTTTGTATTTACCTGCTTCGGCATAATAAACGCACCTGCCCGTTCTGAATCTAATTTCCGTCAACAAATTCAAATTGGCGACTTTATATATTTCGTTAAATACGGATATTGGCAATAACTTTGACAGCAACGTTTCCATACAATATATTAATATCCCAAAACCGTCGCTATGCCGATAATACAAACATACTCAAATACCTCGATTTTTCGACAAAATCAATATTGTAATAAATAAAAAAGGCAATGCATAGCATTGCCTTGATAAAGATTGGATATTTTCTCGTTTTATTAAACTCTCGACATATAAGAACCCGTGCGAGTGTCGACTCTGATTGTGTCGCCTTCGTTGACAAAAAGCGGAACTTGCAACGTAAAACCTGTTTCGAGCGTTGCAGGCTTTGTAGCGCCTTGAGTGGTGTTGCCTTTTGCGCCCGGCTCGCAGTGAGTAATCAAAAGTTCTACGAAATTTGGCGCTTCTACGGAGAACGGACTGCCGTTGTAGAACGAAACGGTAACTTCGCCGTTTTCCATAACGAACTTAAGCGCGTCTTCTGCAGCTTCGCCATTGATGGGAAGCATATCAAACGTGTTGGGGTCCATAAAATAATATAAATCGCCGTCGTTATAAGAATACACCATAGTCTTATGCTCGATGTGAGCAGTCTGGAATTTTGCCGTAGGATTGAACGTCATTTCGACTGTGCCGCCGTTGATAACGTCTCTGAGTTTGGTACGGACGAAAGCTGCGCCTTTACCCGGTTTAACGTGTAAGAAGTCGACTATAGTTACGACTTTGCCGTCCATTTCAAACGTTACACCCTTTCTAAAATCACCTGCCAATATAAAATCAGCCATAAAATACCTCCGAATTTGTGTTTATAATATTGTAATTTGTTTATCTGTATCAGTCAAATTAATGACCGAATTTTCCTTGATTTGCACCATATCTTCGATACGTACGCCAAACTCGCCGTCGATATACAGCCCGGGTTCTACAGTGACTACCATATCGGGCAAAAGAACTCTTTCTTCTCTGGGAGTGAGCCCGACTCCTTCGTGAATATCTATTCCCACGCCGTGTCCCAAAGAATGCGTAAAATATTTTTCCACTCCGACTTCTTTGAAGTAGTCTCGCGCTATCGCGTCGCCTTCTTTGCCTTTCATTCCGGCTTTTAGATTCTTTATAGCAAGATTCTGCGAGTTAAGCACGTAACCGTAAATCTCTAATTGCCTGTCTCCCAACTGTCCGTATCCCACGGTTCTTGTCATATCCGAGCAATATCCGTCGCAATTAGCTCCTATATCCATAGTTATGAAATCGCCGTTTTTCAAAGTCCTTTGACTTGGATGAGCGTGCGGACTTGCCGTATGTTCGCCAAACGCCACAATAGAGTCAAAAGCTACGTTGCAACAGTTCTTTTTGATAACGTATTCGATATATGCCGCTATTTCTATTTCGCTTACGCCCTCTTTGAGCATAGGTAAAGCCGCTTTATACGCCTTATCTGTCACAATCTGCGCCCTTTTAATGCAATTGATTTCGTAAGCGCTTTTTATTGCTCGAAGATTATCAATATGTCTTGATATTTCTACGGTATTTCCCTCTGCAAGCGCGTTCAGCGTCTTGAATTCCAAATAAGAAATATCGCTTTCTATACCTATCGTTTTGCCGCATATCAAATCTTTGCAAGAAGAAATATCGCGACACAATACTTCGAATCTCTTCCCAAGCTTTTCTTGGGCCTCCAAATAATATCTCATATCCGTTAGAAAATATGAGTTGTCTTTAGTCAATATCAACTGACAATTCGTAGACGAAAAACCTGTCAGATATTTTGTATTTGAAGAAGTCAATACTATTATGGTATCCACTTCCGCCATATCGTATAATCGTCTGCAAACGTCCATATCCATATTTTAGCATATTTGCGCAACTATGTAAAGTCAATAAACAAAGTCAACGACTATTTTCTCAAAGCGACTCATAATATTTTTTCATTGCAAGAGCGTCCGCGGTTTGCGTTCCCGCCGATTCGCATACTATATACGGATTTAGTTTATACTCGGCAAATACTTCCATAAGAGGTTGGAACTCGGGACCGTATACCGTATCGGCAAAAGTCAAATGACGAACTTCTCCGCCCATAGAATATTGTATTTTGGAAAAATGAACGTGCATTCTGTCGGTTTTGCTCTCTCCCACGCCTTCTAAAAGTCTGTCGATAGTGCGCTTGTAATCGTCTTTTGAAAAATAAAGCCCTTTTTCTCTTGCGTTGAGATGCCCGAAGTCTATGCAAGGCACTATATTTTCATCGCCTAAATTACACAATTCAATCACTTCGTCAAGGTCTCCCAACTGCGCTATCTTCCCCATTGTTTCGGGACACAGTAACATATCGCCGAATCCCTCGTCGTTCTTTATCTTGAGCACCTTTTCGAATCTTTTTAACATCACGTTGACGGCTTCATTTCTTGCGGATTTCAACGGACTTCCCGGGTGAAACACGCATCTATTTCCGCCGAAAGCGCGCAAAGCCTTTAACGAATCAAAAATATATCTGTGATTATTGACGGCTTTTTCTTCTTCCTGCGTCGCAAGATTGATAAAATAAGGAGCGTGAACGCTGATTTCTATGCCGTTTTCGGCAAATACCTTTCCGATTTCTTCGGCGGTTTGGCTTTTTATCATAACGCCTCTCCCAAATGAGTATTCAAAACAGTTCAAGCCAAGTTCTTTCAGCCATTCTCCTGCTTCCACGGTATGTTTTTTTCCGCTTTCAGCAAATTGCATACACAATCCGCTTGGTCCGAATTTTATCATATTCACCTCACTGCTTGCATTTCAATGCAAAGTCAATATTTCGACTTATCATCTCGGCAAGCTCTTCCTTGGTATTGAATTTTTGTATATCTCTGATACGGTTAAAAAAGCGTATCATAATTTTTTTACCGTACAAATCGTTATTATAATATAGAATATGGCTTTCGATATTAAAAGTCATATCGTCAAAAGTAGGATGTTCGCCCACGTTAGTAACGGATTTGAGCCAAACTCCGTCAATCAAAATCCTTGTGTAATAAACTCCCGATTTGATTTTTAGTTTATCTTTGCAATAGTCGATATTGGCAGTCGCAAATCCAATATTTCTCCCGCGTTGCTGACCGTGCTTAACTTCTCCCGTTACAATATAGGGTTTGCCTAGCAAAACGTTGACTTTCTCGATTTCTCCCGCGCTCAACAATCTTTTTATTCGCGTGGATGAAATCTTACCCTCGCTGTCTTTAGAAAACGGCTGAATTTTTAAAATTACGTTATTCTTTCGACACCATTCTTTAAGTAAATCGACGTTTCCTTTTCCTTTGGAACCGAACGTATAATCTTCTCCCGCTACTATTGCTTTGAGATTTTTATTTTCAGACAGTCTAACTAAAAATTCTTCGGGTTGCATATGAGAAAAGCTTTCGTCAAATTGCGCTTTTATGCAATAATCGACTCTTAAATCATTGAGTTTTGCAAGTCTCTCTTCAAAAGTGAGAATCTGTCCGCTTTCGCCTTTGTTTATAAAACAGTACGGGTCGTTTTCAAACGTAAAAACCGCGCACTTTGCTTGCAACTCGAATGCAGTTTGCTTTGCGGTATTTATCAAATCGGCGTGCCCGATATGCAAACAGTCAAAAAAACCGAGAGCGACGACCATTGCGTCTTCGCAACCTTGAGCGTATTCCAAAGTTTTGATACCTTTCCACCTGCTCATAGCTTAATCTTGCAAATAACAAATAGACCTTGCTTTATTATGTTTGACGCTGACGATAAAACATACGTTGGACATATATTCAACGCCGTATACTCCGTCTTCCCAATCGCAATCAATCCAACGACCGTTGCGAAGTCTAATGTAAGACTTTTCTTCCAATTCGTATATAGGCATAACCTTTGATAAAATTTCTTTAACGTCTCTTACATAGTCAATTGGATTTTTTAAAAAATCGTTGAGGGTCACCGCTTCTTTTATATTAAATCCCGCGCAATCTTCGCGAGTCAAAGCCGACATATAGGCGCATACTCCTACAGCTTGCGCAATATCGGTACATATACTTCTTATATACGTTCCGCCGCCGCAAGTAATAGACAAAGTCAAATCCTTACACTCGTCTCCCACCAAAGTTTTATCAACAATCTTTATGTCTTTTATGTACACTTTTTTTGCGTTGAGTTTAAAATCCTTACCTGCTCTTGCCATATTGTAAGCTCTTTGACCGTTGACGTTGACGGCGCTGAATTTTGGAGGAACTTGCGAAATCTCTCCAAGGAATGTTGGCAATACTTCTTCTATCGCGCTGAATTTCGGCAACGGCGAAGTATCCGTTACTTTACCCGTAGCATCTGCGGTATCTCTATTCTCTCCAAATGTAAACGTTGCGACATAAGTCTTTTCTTTTGCAAGTAAGTAATCGAAAAGTCTTGTTGCGTTGCCAAACGCTATCAAAAGCACGCCTTCTGCCATAGGGTCCAACGTTCCCATATGTCCGCACTTGATTTTTTGATTAATGACTTTGCTGAAAGCATTTCTGCATTTGATTACTATATCGCTTGACGTTATGTCAAGTCCCTTATTTATTACTGCAAATCCATTCATATTCTTTACCTTCATAAATATTATTACAACTCGTCTACGCACGCCTTCAAAATTTTGTCTTTTACGTCTTCATAAAAACCGGAAATCGCGCAGCCCGCGGCATTTTTATGTCCGCCGCCGCCGAACGTAGCGGCAATTCTCGACGCGTCGACTCTATCGCTTGTGCGAATACTGATTTTATAGGAATTGTTTTGCCTTCTCTGCGTAATAGCTATGGCTATCTCTACGGTATCTATATCCCTAATAAAATTTATAGCGCCTTCGGTATCTTCGGGATTTGTCTCCGTATCCGCAAAATCTTCTAAAGAAAAATATATCAGTCCGATTTTTCCGTTTTCGAAAAATTTAGCTTTGGAAAATACTCTGGTCCTCAATTTAAACGTGTTGAGCGGTACTCTTTTGAGAAAATGTTCGCATATGTCGCTTGCCGAAAAATCATATTCTATCAATTCGGAAGCTATGGCGTGAGTTTGTTTTGACACACTGGAAAAAGTAAAACCGCCGCTGTCTGTCACCAATCCGGTATACAGCAATTTAGCTACTTTATCGTCGATACATTTTTTCAAAGCGTCGAAAGCTTTGACGACTTTGTAAATAATTTCGCAAGTTGCGCTTATTCCCGGTTCGACAATATTTATATTACCGTATTTGCAATTCGACTTGTGATGGTCTATATTTACGCGATACTTTGCTTTTTGGAAAAGGCGCAGATATTCGCCCATTCTATCCGCTTCGGCGCAGTCGCAAGCGATTGCCATATCGCAATTGTCTATCTTGACTTTATTATAGAATTCAATGCCTTCCATAACTTGAAGAGAATCTCTGAAAGCGCTTTCCGCAACGTCGCAGTAAATATAAACTTGGCTCTTTCCAAACAATTTTAAAGCTCTGTAAAGCGCCAATGTGCTTCCGCAAGTATCTCCGTCGGGATTTTGATGAGATATAATGCAAATGCTGTTGCTTTTTTCAACGGCTTTTATCAACTCTTCATACATTACGTCAATCAATCCTCCGATTCTATATGAGATTCTTTTTTATGAATATCGTCTATTATCTTGGATATTTTCATACCGTAATCCAACGAAGAATCCAATTTAAATCTCAAAGACGGCATATTACGCAACTTTATCATATTTTTGAGTTGTGATTTGATATATCCTTCGGCATTTGCAAGACCGTCCAAAACTTCTTTTTCTTTGCCGTTTGCGCCTAATATGCTGATATAAACTTGCGCCAACGTCAAGTCTCTGTCGACTTGAGCGTCGGTTACGCAAATCATTTTGCCTGCGACTCTGGGGTCGTTGACGCCCTCGCGCAAGATTATAGCCAATTGTTTTTTGAGCTCCGCGTTGATTCTCTCATATCTGTTCATTGCTCAATCTGCTCCAAAATATAGCTTTCAATGGTATCTCCGACTTTAACGTCGTTAAATTTCTCAAGTCCGATACCGCATTCGTATCCGCTGGCAACTTCCTTAACGTCGTCCTTTTCTCTCTTAAGCGAGGTCAGTACGCCTTCAAAAATAATTATGCCGTCTCTTACAACTCTGACTTTGGAGTTGCGCGCAACTTTGCCTTTTGTGACGTAACTGCCCGCAATAGTGCCGAACGAAGATATTCTGAACGTGGCGCGCACTTCTGCTTCGCCGAGACTGACTTCCTTGTATATCGGGTCTAGCATACCTTTGAGCGCTCTCGTCATATCGTTGATTGCGTCGTATATAATGCTGTATCTTCTGATGTCAATCTTACTTCTGTCCGCAAGAGCTTGAGCCTTTGCTTCGGCTTTAACGTTGAACGCTATGATAATAGCCTTTGCCGTATCCGCAAGCATTATATCCGACTCGCTAATTGCACCGACCGCGCTATGCACGACTGCAAGCTTGACCTTTTTGTCAGCCATATCGTCGTTGAGCTTGAGAAGCGATTGCTTAACTGCTTCGACAGAACCCTGCACGTCGCCCTTTATGATGAGATTCAAAGACTTGGTTTCTTTGCCGTCTCCGAAGATATCGTCGATTGTTCTTACTGAACTAAACGCTTGCATCTCGGCTCTTTCCTTATCAGCTCTTTCTTGAGCGACCTTCTTGGCAAGTTTTTCGTCTTTTACGACGACCATCAAATCGCCTGCGTTAGGCACTTCGGAAAAACCTTGAACCTGTACCGCATAGGACGGAAAAGCTTCTTTTACTCTCTTGCCAGTATAATCGGTCATATCTCTTATCTTGCCGATAGCCGTACCCGCAACTATATAGTCAGATACTTTGAGTGTTCCGTTCTGTACCAAAATCGTAGCGACGGGACCTTTTCCTTTATCGAGACTTGCTTCGATAATAGAGCCTGTGGCGGGACATTTTTTATTTGCCTTATATTCGTTGACTTCCGCTACCAAAAGAACGCTTTCGAGAAGTTCCTTAACGCCTTGTCCGGTCTTTGCGCTTACGGGAGATACGATAGTGTCGCCGCCCCATTCTTCCGGCAACAGTTCATTGTCGGATAGCTGTTGCAATATTCTGTCGTAATTGCCGTTGGTCTTATCTATCTTGTTTACCGCAACAATTATCGCAACGTTGGCAGCCTTGGCGTGATGTATCGCCTCAATAGTCTGCGGCATTATACCGTCGTCCGCAGCAACGACTATTATTGCAATATCCGTTACGTTTGCGCCTCTTTGTCTCATAGCCGTAAAGGCTTCGTGTCCCGGCGTGTCCAAGAACGTAATCTTTTCTCCGTTGAGGTCTATCGTATATGCGCCTATGTGCTGCGTAATACCGCCGGCTTCGCCTCCTGCGACGTTTGCCTTGCGTATATAGTCAAGCAACGACGTCTTACCGTGGTCGACGTGTCCCATTATAGTAACGATAGGAGGTCTCTTGACGAGTTTTGCGTTGTCAACTTGAGTATCGATAATATCCTTGAGCTTATCTTCGGCGCTTTTGTCGACTTTAAGCTCCAACGTGATATCGTAATCGATTGCTATCAACTCGGCTTCTTCAAAGCTAATCATATCGTTGATAGTGGCAAATTTGCCCATATCGAAAAGCTTTTTTACTATTTCCGTAGCCGATTTACCTATTTTTTCGCTAAATACTTTTATAGGCACGCGCTCGCTGTTGAGCACTGCGTGGTCTATCTTAATATATTGAGGCGTATTCAAATCTTTTTTAGATTTCTTTACCTTGACGTACTTTGCAGTGTCGGCGTCGTCTTCGAGCGAAGAATCGTAGGCGTAACCTCTCTTGAGCAAATCTCTCTTGGTCATACCTTTCTTTTCGTCTTTGTTAAAAGTTGTCTTGACGTCTTTTTTCTTCTTGTTGTCGTTTTTAGCGTTTACAGGCGCGGGCGCAACAACTTCGACTCTGCCTTTAGGCGCAAACGGTCTAGGTCCGCCCTGTCCGTTGTTTTGTCTCGGTTGAAAGTTTCCTTGTTTATTCCTATCGAATTGAGGACGGTTGTTGTCTCTGTTGTTACGTCTGACCATATCGGGATTGATATAAGTCTGCGTTTTTTGTCCGTCTCTTTGCGGAGTCTGCGCGGAGCGTCTTTGTTCCGTTTTGGCAGTTTCGACGTCAGACGAAGGTTTTACTTCGCCCTTCTGAGCGTCAGCCGTATTTTCTTGCGCAACAACTTGTTCCTGAGCTTGTTCTTGAGTATCTTGCTCAACGAACTCGTCTACTTCCGTTTCTGCCGATTCGGCTTGTTGTTGTTCGTAAATAGCCTGTAATTTTTCTTGCTTAATAGCGCTTACCTTATCGGCAAGCTCTTTTATCTTGCTTTTTGACTGAGCAATATTTGCAAGAAAAGGCTTAGCCACGTTTTTTATAAACGCATCTATCTCCTTCAAACTTTTGAATTGTTCGTTTTTATTTTCGTTGTTGTTCACAAAAACACCTCCGTCGTTGATTTCACTAAAGCCTTTTGGCTCTAGTTTTGCGACTCATCGCAAAATTTTAAAATTGCATTTGCCAACGATTCGTCCATTATAGACAGCACTTTAACGTTGTTTCTTTTTAGCAAACGATTAAGATAATCAGCGGGCATTTTTAGCGACTTTGCATTCTTTCTCAAACAGTATAACTCAACTTTTTTTAAACTGTTTGTCCCCAGTCCGCCGTCAAAAAGTATCAATTGCGGCGCGCGCTTGCTTCTTTCCAAACTGTCCACGCCCCACAGCACTTTTCCCGCGCGTACTGCGAAATTGATATAACAGTCAATCTTGCCTATTTCCGTACTGCACTTTAATTGCATCGTATACCTCCGAACTTATCTCCATTTGAAAATTTCGGTTAAGGAGTCTGTTTTTTATACATTTTTCGATGCATTGGGCGCTGTCGCATATGTATGCGCCTCTGCCTGCCTTTTTTCCGGTAAAGTCCAAAGAAATATTGCCTTCTTTATCTTTTACTATTCGCAACATCTGTTTTTTTTCCAATGCGCTCCTACAGGCTATGCACATTCTCACCGGCTGCTTTTTCATTTTATTCGCCAATGTTGTTGATATCGTTGCCGGTCAATGAAGAATACGGTTTGACGTCAATCTTCCATTCGGTAAGCTTTGCCGCAAGTCTTACGTTTTGACCGGATTTACCTATAGCCAACGAAAGCTTGTCGTCCTCGACGATAGCCTTTGCGCTCTTTTCTTCGGGATTGAGCATTACGGCGATAACTTTTGCGGGAGAAAGTGCTCTCGAAATATATTCGCCCATATCTTGGCTATAACCTATAACATCTATCTTTTCGCCGTTGAGTTCTTGCACAACGCTGTTTATACGCATACCTTTTTGACCGATACAGCTTCCGACTGCGTCGATAGCTGAATCTTCGGCATATACTGCAAGTTTGGTACGGTAACCTGCCTCTCTGACAATTCTCTTGATATTGACGAGATTGGCTTTGATTTCAGGCACTTCCATTTCGAAAAGCTTTTTGACAAAGCCGTTGCAAGCTCTCGAAACCATAACTTGAGTCGCGCCTCTTTGATTGGTACGCACATTCTTAACGTAGACGTTGATAACGTCGTTGACGTTGTATCTTTCGCCTTTTATCTGTTCGGACGGCAACATAACGCCTTCGAGTTGCGTACCCGCCATTTCGAGATAAACGGTATCGTTTTCTACTCTTCTAATGATACCTTTGACGATTTCGCCTTCTTTGTTGTTCATCTCGTCTTTTATGAGTTCTTTTTGTATTTCGTTGTTGCGTTGGATAATAACTTGCTTTGCAGTTTGCGCCGCAATTCTTGAGAACAACTTAGGAGAAACTTCTTCTTTTACGATATCGCCTACTTTATAGCTATTTTTTATAGCCTTTGCGTCTTGAAGCGAAATTTGCTTTTCCTCGTCTTCAACCTCTTCCACAACCGTCTGATATGCGTAAATCTTAATCTCGAATCTTTGCGGATTGAGAGCAACCATAACCGACTTTGCTTTGCCGTTCTCTTTCTTATATGCAACCGCAAGTCCGGTCTCCAAAGCCTCGATAAACTGCTGTTGCTCGATTTTCTTTTCCTTTTCGAGCGCGTCAAGCGCTGCAAAGAAATCCTTGTTAATCATTTTGTCCTCCTAGAAGTGTATAGCTTCTCTTATTAAAGCTATATCTTTTATATTAAGTTTTAGTTTTTTTGTTTTATATTCCAACTCTACTTGCGACAAACTTTCGTCGTATCCAACAAGTATCGCGTTGAATTTTTTTAATTTTCCCAGTTCTGCCAAAGGCTTGTATAGAGAGACTTCCATTTCAAGCCCCGTTTTTTTCTCAAAATCGCGGGCTATTTTCAACGGTCTGTCTATTCCGGGTGAAGAAACGTTCAAATTATAAGGCGCTCCTTCCGTCGGGTCCAAATCGTCAAGCGCAGAGTCTATTGCGTTGTGTATCGTCTCGCAATCGTTGAGGTCGACACCTCCGTCTTTATCGATATACACTATCAACGTGTCTTGACCGTAAAGCTTTTTGTATTCGACGTCGACGAGTTCCATACCGTTGGCAACGATTATAGGTTCCACCGTTTCTCTCACCGAATCCGTAATTTTCGACATACCGCAACTCCCTGTTATAATTTGAGCGACTGCGTAAAACAGTCGCTCTAGCACTTAACTATTGCAATAATAATATATCATATTTATTTGCCGCGCGCAACTGTTTTATACTATTTATTTAATAATAATTATAATATATAGCAAAAATCAGATATTACAGACCTATCAAACCTTGCGAAGCGCGACGCCCTATTGCGCTCTGAACTTGTCGTCCATAAGCTTTACAAAGACCTTTGCCGTAGCTTCTGCGTCTTCATACGCCCTGTGCGCATTTTGATTGATTATGCCGTAATGATTGCACAGAGACTCCAACGAATGACGTCTTAACGACGGCAAAACGTTTCTGGCTTCCGTAAGAGAATCTACCATAACGTTGTTGAGAGGATATCCAAAACTGTCGGCAAGCCTTCTGATTATTTTGAAATCAAAACCGTTTCCGTTGTGCGCAACAAGTATATAGCCTTTGCAATATTGCGCAAAAAAGCCAAATATATCTTCTATGTAAGGAGAATTTTTTACGTCTTCGTCATATATATGATTGACTTCGCTCGCTTGGTCGGGAATATGTCTTTTTGGGTCTACCAAAGTATTGTAGTACTCCACTATTTTTCCGCCTTCCATTTTGACTGCGCCTATTTCTATTACGTCGTCGCTCTCGGTGCTGAGTCCCGTCGTCTCCAAATCGAACACGACGAATTTGTTGTTCATAATATAATCGCAGTGTCCGAGCATATCCAACAAAGTTTCGTTCATATCAACGTCATAAACTTTGGGAGTTTGGAAAATTTTGATTTTATTGGCATTCTTTATGTCTTCTCTTCTCTTTGCCAAACCTTCGTAGTTTATTTTACATAGAGCTAATTTTGTTATTAGCAATTCGTTTTTGCCGGAAAAATCGCTTAATCTGTAATTTCCTAAAATTACCGCGTCGTCTCCGTCTTTGAGTAAATCCATACAAGTAGAGCTTTCGGTTTCGCCTTTTTTAGGCTTACGGACTTTTGCAAAATACAGACAGTCCATACTTCCCGTCGTGTCGGAAATGACGAATTTAAACAATACTTTTTTGATTTTTCTATCGGGAGAATTCTTATCGATTATATTAATTCGTTTGAGTTCGCTCACCGTTCCGCAAACGCAAATGCCTTCCATTTCTTTTTTATATTTCTCTATATACCTAGGTTTGCGCGTGATATCTTTGCCGACAACGTAATGATAGTTGCCGACTATATCGATTTCTCCGCTATCGACATATTTTACGTTATCTCTAAGTTCCAAGAGCTTTTCGGCGTCGATTCGCTTATTTACCTTTATATTAACGCTGACTTTTTCAACGCAGTTTTGATTGAAGATATGTTTTGCCAGTTTTTCTTTAAAACCGCTGTTTTCGCAAAAATGTTCCGCCGTGCTGAACACGTAGACATCTATTGCGATTTTGTTGCCGTCGTCAATCCTTACGTCGGTCAATGAAGCGTCCATCTGCGACAAAACCGTTTGGTATTTAAGCGAAATAAAATTAAAAACTTGTTTGGAAATGGCTTCTTTGTTGATAATATTCTTTACAAATGCAATTTTTAAGGCAAAAGACTGCGGAACCTGACTTCTGCAAAACTCTTCGATGATTTGTTTATCTTTTTCGGAAAATTGTTCTTCCGATATATTTTGAGGCAGAAGACATACTACGGACAAAGAATTTGCTCCGACATCCAAATTAAGTTTGGATATCCTCAAAAAATCGTATTTATTATCGGTAGCTTGATTGAGTTTGTCTATAAATTGCATATTGTCTTCCGTATGATTTAATTATATTATTTTATCTTATATTCCGTTATGTATTTTTTCAGTACGGGCAAAATATCTTTATTATCGACTGTCTCGACGTATTTCCCGTCGACAAAAATAGCAGACTTGTCCTTACCTCCAGCAACTCCCAAATTGGCTCCTTGCGACTCTCCTATTCCGTTGACTACGCACCCCATTACGGCAACTTTTAATGATTTTTGAATATCTTTGCACATAACTTCTACTTGTTCGGCAAGTTCTTTGACTGCAATATTAGTGCGCGCGCAAGTAGGACAGGAAATGATTTCGCAATAAGGATAGGGGTATTTATCGCAAGCTTTTAAAATATCTTTTGCCGCTTCGACTTCCTTAACTGGGTCGTCGCTCAACGAAACTCTCACGGTATCTCCTATATTTTCGCAAAGCAACGCGCCTATGCCGATAGCCGATTTTACAAGACCCGTATGGTACAGCCCCGCTTCGGTCACGCCCAAATGAAGCGGATAGTCGCACGCCTTGTCCAACAGTCTGTATGTATCGAGCATAACTTTGACGTTGGACGATTTTGCTGAAATGACAATGTCGTAAAAATTACATTTTTCCAATACCGAAACGTATTCCAACGCGCTGTCTCGCATTGCGACAGCCAAAGGTTTGGATTTATGCGAAGCGTCAAGCGAACCTCCGTTGACGCCTATTCTCAATGCAACGTTGCGCTCCTTGAGATAGTCGGCAAGATATTTAGCCTTGTCTACTCCACCTATATTTCCGGGATTGATTCTGATTTTACTAACTCCCGCGTCGGCTGCCATCAAAGCAAGCTTATGCGAAAAATGTATGTCCGCAATGACAGGTATATTGACGTTTTTTATTATCTCCTTTAGAGCAATCGCGCTTTCCTCGTCGGGCACAGAACATCTCACGAGCTGACACCCCGCGCTTTCAAGCGCCTTAATTTGCGCAACGGTAGCGTCTATATCCGAAGTTTTGGTATTGGTCATCGACTGTATAGACACGTTTCCGTCGCCTATATTTATATTGCCGACCTTTACTGTTTTTTTCATATATACCTCTTTTCGTTAGTTTATCCGAAGAAGTGAACCAAGTCCAATACTATCGCCAAAGCAAGCAAAACTATAAGACCGACAAAATGAACAGTTCCTTCGATTTTTCTATTAAGCGGCTTTCTCCTGATTCCCTCTATGATTGCAAATAATATTCTCGAACCGTCCAACGCCGGCAAGGGCATAACGTTCATTATACCGATAGATACCGACAGTATGCAAAAGCCGTAGATAATTGCGGGAATACCCGCCTGCACCAGTTGCGCAAGCGAAAAAATAGCCGTAGCAGTGCCGCCCATTGATTCGCCTACGGAAACGCGACCGGAAAATACTTGTTTAAGAGACTTGCCCGTGACTCTCAAAACGTCAAAACCAAAAGACGCGCCGTGACAAAATGCCTTTCCTGCGGAAAGTTTTTGCGGAGAAAAGGCTCCGAGCGACATACCCAGACCTTTATTTTTACTCACAACTTCTCCGCTGTCTGATTGGGAAAGATAATAATTCTTTTCTATGTTCAAAGTAAGTTTTTCGCCGTTACGCAAAACCAAAACCGAGAGCTTGTCGTCGCTTTTTGCAATCAACTCGCTTAAACGGTTGTATTCCAATAAGCTATAAGCGTCTTCGCCGTTAATTGCCAATATGACGTCGCCTTTTTGGAGTTGCTGAGAATTCTCTATAACTTGATAGTTGTCGCCGTCTATATATTCAACGTGTTGATAGACCTCTCCGACAACGGGAAAATATTCTCCGTAAGCGCCGAAAAATATAGTAATTACAATAAAAGCCGACAAAAAATTAAATCCTGCGCCTGCAAAAAGAACTATTATCCTCTGCCATATCGGACGGTTGTTGAAATCGCGCGGGTCTTTACTTTCCTCGTCTTCCCCTCCGAAAGCGCAAAATCCTCCCAAAGGAAAGGGACGTATCGAGAATACTTCGCCTGTCTTTTTGTTGGTTTTTGAAAAAATTTTAGGTCCGAAACCTATTGCAAATTCATTAATCTTGAATTTAAATATCTTGCCGAAAGTATAATGCCCCAATTCGTGCAAGACAACCATAAGCATCAAGCAAAACAACGCCACCAAAACGTAACCTATCCACTTCAACACGTCAAGTCCGCTTACCGCCAACGTCAATATCATTTTCACCTCACCCGACGAGTTGGATAACATACTTCCTAACTTCGCCGTCAATTCTATAAATTTGCTCTTCGCTCTCGATTCTCTGCCCGTCATAGAACCGTTGCAAAGCGCTTCTTATATAATAAGGTATGTCATAAAATCCAATTTTATTATCCAAATATGCTTTGACCGCTATTTCGTTGGCAGCGTTCATTATTACGGGAGCTACGCCTTTTTCTTTTGCGCAATATTTAGCAATTGCCAAACAAGGAAATCTGTCTTCGTCGGGTTCTTCAAACGTCAGATTTTTTCCTATAAAATCATAAACGTTGAAGGCATAATTGCCTCTCGACGGATACAGCATAGCTATCTGAATCGGCAATCTCATATCGGGATAACTCATTTGGGCTATCACGCTTCCGTCTGCATATTCTACCATACTGTGCACTACGCTCTGTCTGTGGATAAGCACTTTAATATCGTCTACGTCCACATTAAACAGATGCATTGCCTCTATTATCTCAAGCCCTTTGTTCATAAGAGTAGCGCTGTCGATTGTCACCTTTGCGCCCATATCCCAATTGGGATGTTTCAGCGCGTCTTTCGCCTTGGCGCTTATAAGCTGTTCTTTTTTCCAATCTCTGAAAGCTCCGCCGCTTGCGGTAAGCAACAGTCTCTTTGCGTTTTTGGCTGTCAACGACTGCCAGATTGCGCTGTGTTCGCTGTCTACAGGCAAAATCTCCACTCCGTATTCTTTAGCTAAAGCCATTACCAGCTCTCCGCCAGCCACAAGAGTTTCTTTATTTGCCAAAGCTATATTATTGCGATTCCTAATCGCCCGCAAAGTAGGCTTAAGTCCGCTGATACCCACCAAAGCGTTGATTACAAGGTCGACTTTGACGTCTGCCAATTGACATACGCCCGCCTCTCCTTCCAATACTTTTATTGACGGATATTTATTTTTTATATCTTTTGCCAATGACAAATCCGATATAGCTACAAATTCGGGAGAATATTTCTCTATTTGAGATAGAATCAATTTATTGGAATTGCAAGCCAGTCCGACTATTTGAAATTCGTCGGGATATTTGTCTACGACTTCCAAAGCTTGCGTGCCTATAGAGCCGGTGCTTCCCAAAATTACTATCTTCTTCATAAATATTTCCCTTATGCCTGCGCCGCAATAGCAATATTAATCAACAAATAAACCAACGGTAAGATAAATACTATGCTGTCGAGTCTGTCCATAATACCGCCGTGTCCCGGAAAAATCTTGCCGAAATCTTTGATTCCCGCTTTTCGTTTTATCCAACTTGCGCCCAAATCGCCAAGCTCGCGCAAAACGCCGCCGACAAGACCGAATATCGCATAGATAAAGCCGGAGACAAGTTTATTATCCGTCAGTTGCATCAGACCGACATTGTTGAAATTGACGAATATACCCGTAACGTCAAAAAGTACGAATACCAACATCGCTCCGATTATTCCGCCGATAAGTCCGCCGATAGCTCCGCTTATCGTCTTTTTAGGGCTGATACTGGGACACAGTTTCTTGCCCTTGCAAGTTACGCCCACAAAATACGCCATAGTATCCGTCATTATCGGCACAAGCAACGCCAAGAATATGCCCAACATACCGTAAGAGCTGTGATTGATAAAAAAGAACGTAGAAAACATTCCCAACGGATACAGCAATACAAATACCGTGGCAAATAAATCTTTGAGTTCAAAGACGTCGGACGCGCTTGCTTTTGCCGTTGAGTCATCTTTTACGTTATCGTCTTCGCCTTGCGAATAGGAATTCAAATTTGATTTATTCTTTGATTTATGTATCAACGTAAATTCGATTATCGCAATTATCATTCCCAAAAATAATGCGGAAAATGCGCCGACTTCGCCCTTGCCTAAAGTCCACTCAAATACAAGTATCAACGGATAGACGGCAATGCTTGAAAATATCAAACTGCCTTTAATCACATTGTAACCTGCTTTCTTAAACGCCTGCGCCATCTCGTACACGCCGAGACAGCAAATCAACACTCCGACAATATCTGCGAATTCAACGTATATCTGCCTAAGTCCCAAAAGTGTGGCAAATACCACCGCCAATAGCACCGTTGCGGTCAATATTCTTTTAAGCATTAACTAATACCTCCGAATCTTCTGTCTCTGTTAGAATACTCTTTCAGTATATCTTCAACGGTTTTTTCATCAAAATCAGGCCAATATTTATCTAAAAATATCAGTTCGCTATAAGAACACTGCCATAGCATAAAATTACTCAATCTTTTTTCTCCGCTGGACCGTACGACCAAATCAAGCTCGGGCAAACCCGCCGTATATAAACAATCCTCCAACATCTGTTCGTCGATTTCCCTTATGCCGGACTGCAATATCGTATTAACTGCCTTGACAATCTCTTGGCGGGAACCGTAGTTGAGCGCAATATTGACGATAAGTCCGTCATTGTTTTTACTGGCTTCTATCACCTTATTGATTGCATTTTGCGTTGCTTTCGGCAATTGAGATAAATCGCCGCTGAATCTGACTCTATAACCCGACTTAACGTAATCTTTCATCTCTTTCTTAACAAATTGCGTTATCAATGAGAATAAAAATTTAATTTCAGCTTTTGGACGCTTTGACCAATTTTCACAAGAAAAAGCATAGACGCTCACAACCTTAATTCCCAGTTGCGAACACTCTTTTATGACTTTTTTAAGAGCCTCTGCGCCTTGACGGTGACCGTCGCTGCGAGAAAGTCCTCTTTGCGTAGCCCAACGACCGTTGCCGTCCATTATAAATCCAATATGCGTCGGTATTTTGAGTAATCTTTCCATTTGCTGAATTATACTGACATAATTTCCTGTTCTTTATCTTTTGTCATCTTATCGACTGTATCGATTTGAGAAGCGAGCTTTTTGTCAACGTCTTTTTCGTACGTTGCCGCGTCGTCTTCGGAGATAAGAGAATCTTTCTTCATCTTTTTAATACTGTCGTTGATATCTCTACGCGCGTTGCGAAGAGCGACTTTAGTATTCTCCGCCAAAGATTTTAAAGTTTTGCAAAGCTCTTTTCTTCTCTCTTGAGTAAGCTCGGGGAAAACCATTCTCAAGACTTTTCCGTCGTTGGTGGGCATTATACCCGTATTTGCGGCTATAATAGCCTTCTCAACTTCTTTTAGTATCGACGTGTCCCACACGCTGATAAGCAACATTCTCGCTTCGGGAACTTGAATATTGCCGATTTGTTTTAAAGGAGTAGGAACTCCGTAATAATCGACAACTATTTTGTCGAGAATATGCGGATTTGCTCTGCCTGCTTTCATATTATTAAACTCATATTGAAGAGACGCTATGCTCTTATCCATTTTTGTCTCAAATTCGTCAAATGCTTCCAAAACTTCGATTTGCTCGTATGCCATAAGTATTGCTCCTTAAAATTTGCTATCATAATTATAGCAAAAAGCCGTCGTGAATTCAATTCTTTTTATTATTTATTTAATTATTTTTATTATATTATATTAATTAACATATATAAACGAAATTATAACTTAATACGTCAAAGTGAGTATTCTAATAAAATAACAAACAGAGCGCGGTATAAAAATTACCTCGCTCTGTTTTGATGATTAAAATTCTAATGTATCAATGTGCCGATTTTTTCGCCTTTTACAGCCTTAAGCAAACTGTCTGATTCTTTAAGCGCAAAAGCAATTATGGGAATCTTGTTTTCCATACAGAGCGTAATTGCGGTAGCGTCCATTGCTTGAAGTCCGTCTTGAACTACTTTCATATAAGTAAGCTCGTCGTATTTTTTTGCATTGGGATTCTTTTTGGGGTCGCTGTCGTAAACTCCGTCGATATTTTTTGCCAACATAAGAACGTCGGCGTTTATTTCAGCAGCTCTCAACGCAGCGCCCGTATCGGTGGAGAAAAACGGATTACCTGTGCCGCAGGCAAAAATAACCACTCTGCCTTTTTCAAAATGACGCATTGCCTTACGCAATATATAAGGCTCTGCAATTCTCGTAATTGTGAGCGCCGTTTGTACTCTGCACGGCACGCCCGCAGCCTCCAAAGCGTCTTGCATAGCCAAAGAATTCATTACAGTCGCCAACATTCCCATATGGTCAGCCGCCGACCTTTCCATTTTCAGCGCTTGACGACCTCTCCAAAAGTTGCCGCCGCCAATAATGATTCCAATCTCGACTCCCAATTCGTATACTTTCTTGATTTGGTCCACAACGTATGCCACGACGGTTTCGTCTATTCCAAATCCCTTTTCACCTGCCAAGGCTTCGCCGCTCAACTTTATGATAGCTCTCTTATACTTTACCATATTTCCTCCGCTCAAAACTTTTTGGGTATTTCCCGCATTTATAGATATGCGTACGATTATTATTAAGTTAAAAGAGGAAAACGATAACCGTTTTCCTCTTAAATATCAGTTTTTCTTTGCGCTGTTGATTTGAGCCTGTACTTCGTCAGCCAAATTCTCTTCCTTCTTCTCCAAGCCTTCACCCATTACAAAACGAGTAAATCTTACCACGTCTGCGCCGGCTTCTTTGAGAAGAGCCTTGATTGTTTTTTCTCCGTCCTTTACGAAAGGTTGCTCTACAAGACAAACTTCCTTATAATACTTATTGATACGTCCTTCGACCATCTTTTCGATAATATTCATCGGCTTCGGCTTATCTTCGTTGAGAGCTTGCGCCTTCAAAATCTCTTTTTCTTTTTCGATTTCTTCTTTGGGCACTTCGCTCGAATTTACGTAAGACGGATTAGCCGCAGCTATCTGCATACATATATCGTGAGCAAGTTCGGAAGAAGCGTTGCCGCTCATCTCTACGATTACGCCGATTTTGCCGCCCATATGAATATAGCTGTCAAGTTTGCCGGTATTAGCGTATTTTACAAATCTTCTGATGGCAATCTTTTCGCCGATTTTAGCGACTGCTTCTGCCAATTCCGTAGCCATATCAGCGCTGACCTGTTCTACGCTTTCTACGTCGTTATTTGCAATATATTCTGCAACTTGCATAACGAAAGCTTTGTATTGGTCGCCTCTTGCAACGAAATCCGATTCGCAATTTACTTCGACGAGTACGCCGCATTTATCGTTGATATATGCTTCGACAATACCTTGAGAAGCAATCTTGCCGGCTCTCTTTGCGCTCGTAGCCATACCCTTTTCTCTCAATAATTCAACGGCCTTTTCCATATCTCCGTCAGCTTCAGTAAGAGCCTTTTTACAATCCATCATACCTACGCCTGTCTTTGCGCGCAATTCCATTACGTCTTTATTTGTGAATGCCATAAACTGTTGTCCTCCCGAATTATTCTTCGTCTGCCTTTACTTCTTCAGCAGTTTCTTCAACCGCAGTTTGAACGGTTTCGGTTGCGCTTTCAGCATCTTCGCTCTCTTCTTCTACGGAGAAAGTAATACCTTCGTTTGCTTCGATTACGGCGTTAGCCATAATGCTTGCAACCAACTTGATAGCTCTGATAGCGTCGTCATTGCCCGGTATAACATAATCTACGAGTTCGGGATTGCAGTTGGTATCTACAAGACCTACTACGGGTATGCCCAACTTGCGAGCTTCTTTGACTGCGATTTCTTCGTTGTTGATATCTACTACGAACATACATCCCGGAAGTTGCGTCATATCTTTGATACCGCCGAGATTTGCGTCGAGCTTATCTCTCTCTGCTTTGAGATTGGATACTTCTTTTATCGGTAAAAGTTCGAATTGACCGATAAGTTCCATTTGATTGATTTTGTTAAGTCTCTCGATACGGCTTCTGATAGTCTTAAAGTTGGTCAACGTACCGCCGAGCCATCTTTGATTCATATAGAACATTCCGCAACGTTGAGCTTCTTCCTTAATAGCGTCTTGAGCTTGCTTTTTGGTGCCGACAAACAATATCGACTTGCCCTCTTTAGCAACGTCTCTGACGAAAGCATAAGCTTTCTCTACTTGCTCAACCGAGATTTGAAGGTCAATGATATGAATATCATTTCTTGCCGAATAGATGTATTTGTTCATCTTCGGGTTCCACTTCTTTGTTTGGTGTCCGAAATGTACACCTGCCTCCAAGAGGCTTTTCATTGTTACAACTGCCATTTTTTTACTCCTTTTTTTGTTTATTCTTCCCCAAAGTTTACGCTTTCGGCAACCTGTTGGCAAACAAGCAACTGCCTGTGCTGACCTTGAGTGTTTATTAACTATCGGTATTCTAGCATATAAAAATATATTTTGCAATCGAATTTGCTTCTTTTATATATTTTTTATAAAATATTATATAGCTCAATCTTGTTAGTCTTGCGAAGCTCCCTCAATAGCGTTTATCGCAAGCGAAAGCTCCAGTCTTTTGCGCATCATTTCGCAAGAAATATCATACGGACGGCTCATACTGCCCGCATAGTTGAGATTATTTGCGACGCAACCTCCGCTGCAATAATACTTCGCCATACAGTTTTGACAATCGGGCTTATTCGTAACCACGTTGTCGGCAAATTTATCCGAAACAGACATATCCAACTTTCCGTCAAAGACGTTGCCCATATAATAATCTTTGTTTTCGGCAAACTGATGGCAGGGATATATTCCTCCCGTCGGGGTGACCGCCAAATATTCGCATCCGCTGCCGCAACCTGTAAGCCTTTTGATAAGACAAGGTCCGCCCTCGAGGTCTATCATAAAATGGAAAAAGTTGAACCACTTATCGCCCTTTCTCCTGTCGATATAATTGACCGCAAGTCTCTCGTATTCCTTTAAAATCGTCGGCAAATGCTCTTTGGTTATTTTGAGGTCTTCTATATCCGTAACCACGGGCTCCAAAGATATTTGGTCGAAGCCCATATCGTTAAGCGCAAGCGCGTCTTGGGCAAAGTCGAGGTTTTTGGCAGTAAAAGTACCCCTTACGTAATATGATTTATCCCCTCTTACTTTTGCAAACTTAACTGCGTTGGCGGCAATAATATCATAGCAATCTTTGCCGTTGACGGCTTTTCTTACCGCGCTGTGTACGCAGTGTCTTCCGTCTATACTCAACACGACGTTGTGCATTTCCTTATTCAGCCACTCAATCGTCTTGTCATTGAGAAGCACGCAATTGGTGGTCATTGTAAAATGGAAGGTCTTGCCGCTTTGTTTTTCTCTTCCGCGCGCATATTCGACGATAGCTTTGACGACTTCCAAGTTCATCAAAGGTTCGCCGCCGAAGAAATCAACTTCGAGATTTTCGCGCTTACACGAAT
>CAJUOK010000020.1 GCA_910588015.1 uncultured Christensenellaceae bacterium
CGTGTAAATTTAGTATTATTGTTTGTATAATACCATAGTTTTAGCCAATAATCAAATATTTTCGTCCGTATATTTTATTTTTTGTGTTCTCTGCCTCTTAATCTCTGCTGACGCAGCCATATTCCCATCATACACTTTTGCGGCAAAAATTTTGCTACAACGCGCGACGTTTTGGTATACGCGCCGTAAACCGACATATCTTTTGATTTCTTGGCGTCTTTTAACGCTTTTTTTGCCACAACGTCGGGATATACTATATGCGGAAACACTCTTGTGCCTTTTTCGCCCTTGACGATGGCTCTCTCTATTAGGCGGGTCTGCATCCATCCCGGGCATACCGCCGTCGCGCTGACGCCTTTATGCTTAAGCTCCACGCTCAACGCGCGCGTGTAGTTGCGAACAAAAGCCTTGGTTGCGCTGTAGATATTTTGATATGGCAAAGGCTGAAACGCCGCCATAGACGCCATATTTATTATATGCGCTCCTTGCCCCATAAAAGGCAGACATATCAGCCCCATCGACACCAACGCGCCGATATTGAGGTCAATCATATTTACCGACGTGTATCTGTCTATTCCGCCGTAATCGCAGAATTTGGCAAAGCCCGCGCAGTTGACAAGCCAACGCACGTCGACGTCCTCGCTGACGATAAGAGCCTCGATTATGTCGAGATTTTTGCGTTGGGTCAAATCCATTGAAAATATGCGAACTCTGTCTTTGTCAGCTTCTTTAACTTCTTTCAGCCGCTCTTCGCTTCGTCCCAACGCCCACAACTCGTCGAGGTCTTCCTTCAAAAGCAAAGACGCAAATTCTTTTCCTATTCCGCTGCTTGCGCCCGTGACAATAGCTATTTTCTTCTTTTCCATATATCCTAACTCCGATTGACGTATTGTCATTATTGTTGACAATTGCGCAAAAATATATGCGCATTGCAAATTGCGCTCATCGGTAATAGTCGGTAAAATGCAAAAAAGACGGATAACTCCGTCTTTTCTATGTTGCGCCGTCAGCGCAAAAATTTAAATCATATCTACTATCGCGCTTTGCAACATCTTGTTGCGCTCTTCGCTCTTTTGTCTGCTCTCTGCTTTGGTCGAAACGTATATCTTGAGTTTTGGTTCTGTTCCGCTTGGGCGTATGCATAGCCACTCGTCGTCGCCGAATTCGTATTTTATTACGTTGGCGCTAGGCAAATCCGTCATTTCTATTCTGCCGTCGTCAAAGTATTTGACCATTCCCGCTTCCAAATCAAGCTTGCTGACCATAGGCACGCCAGCAACATTAGTCAAATCATTCTCTTTGAACTTGCGCATAATGCCTGCCATTTGCTCCATACCGTCAAGACCTTTGAACGCAATCGACTTGCTAGACTCGATAAAATATCCGAATTTTTCAAATATCCCGTTGAGTTTATCATAGAGCGATACGCCCTTGTATGCGTAATAACAAGCCATTTCGGCAAACAGCATACTTGCAACAACCGCGTCCTTATCTCTCGCGTGCGTGCCCGATAAATATCCGTAGCTCTCTTCGTAGCCAAACATAAAGGTATGCTCGCCGCTTTGCTCCCATTCCTTTATCTTCTCGCCTATAAACTTGAATCCCGTCAACACGTCGAATACAGCCGCGCCGTAGCTTTTTGCAATCTTATCGGCAAGACGCGTGGTGACTATCGTCTTTACGACGGCGGAATTCTTGGGCAAAGTATTGTCTTCCTTATGGCGCGCAAGTATGTAATCCATAAGCATTGCGCCTATCTGATTGCCGTTGAGAAGCACAAACTTGCCTTTGTCGTCTCTTATCGCTATGCCCATTCTGTCGCAGTCGGGGTCTGTTCCGATAACAATATCGCTACCCAATTTGTCGGCGAGGTCTATGCCCATCTTCAACGCGTCGGGTTGCTCCGGATTGGGCATCGCCACTGTCGAAAACTCCGTGTCGGGATATTTCTGTTCTTCTACCACAGATACAGATATGCCCATTCTTGCAAGCATTGTCGTCACGGGTACGTAACCCGACCCGTGTATCGGAGAGTATACTATCTTGATGTCTTTGCCGACTTTTTTTACAGCTTCTTGCGAAAGCGACAGCTTGGATATTTCGCCGTAATATTCTTCGTCAAGGCTCTTGCCTATAACCGTTATACGCTCGCTCAACGCAAAGCCGTCCTTGCCCTGTATGTCCTTGCGGCAAAGAGTAACGACGTCTTGCTGCGCCAGACCGAAATAGGGAGTCTTGGATATGTATTCGACTACTTTTGCGGTCGCCTCGGGCGACATCTGCGCGCCGTCTTCGCCGTATACCTTATAACCGTTGTATTCCTTGGGATTGTGGCTTGCCGTTATCATTATGCCAGCTATGCAATTGAGTCTGCGCACCGCATAAGAACACATCGGCACAGGTCTTACGTCTTCGAAAAACCATACCCTTATGCCGTTGGCGCCCAGCACTCTCGCCGCTGTCAACGCAAATTCAAAAGACATTCTTCTTGTGTCGTACGATATGATAACTCCTCTCTCGGCTTGGGATTTTCCCAAAGAATTGATATAATCGCTCAAGCCCTTGGTCGCTCTGGCAACGGTATATTCGTTCATATTGGATATGCCCATACATATCGTGCCGCGCATTCCCGCCGTGCCGAATGCCAAAGGCAAAGTAAATCTCTCTTTTATTTCCTTATCGTCGGAGGCTATCGCCGAAAGTTCTTGCCTTTGCTCTTGACTTACGCTGTCAAGCCACTCTTTGTAATTTTGCAAATACATATTCTACCTCGCTACCCGTCGTTTGACGGTCTGTGTTTTGTTGTCTTTTTGATATATTTACGCCGATTCAACGACGGCTATACGCTTTTGTTTCGCCAATCTAAATATTCAGGCTCTGTCTTCGTCAAAATAAGTCGCCATAATATCGGCGATATGTATGAGCGTGGCAAATGGAAATTGCGAAAAAGCTTTGCTTAACGAAAAGTCTCCGCCTACTACTCTTTTGTCAAAACCTCCCATATGCCAATTGATTGCCATTGCCTCTTCTCTCGTCAGTCTCATAAATCCGCTTATCATATACACCGATTTTTCTCCGTGTCCGTAAGGCAGTTTTTCGTCGACGGTATAATACGGCACTTGCTCCCACATACCAAGCTCATTCTTGACGTTGCGCAAGCTCACTTGATAATAATCCACTTTGCATAAATCGTGCAAAAGCGCCGCAATAGCAATGTTTTCCGCAGTGATATTTTTAAAAGCCGAATTGTCTTTTTTGTTCTCGATTTCTATAAGCTCAACGGCTCTGTCGTATACGTTTAGCGAATGGTCGCAAAGTCCGCCTTTTTCGGCGTTGTGAAATTTAGAACTGGCAGGAGCGGTGAAAAAATCGCTGTCGCATAGCCATTTCAAAAGTTTTTCGCTGCCGTCGCGTTGAATGTTTTCTCTGTAAATCTTCAAAAATCTTGCTTTGTTCAAATCTATATCAATCATAATTTCCTTATATATCCATATCGATATTATGATTTAATTATATGTGTTTGAATAAAAAATGTCAACCAAGCGCAACGCTCACCCAAAATATAAATTTAGCCGACGGCTTGCAATTACGCGTCCCAAAGTTGAAAGTCAATCAAACAACTTTTGGAAGCGCTTTTAAGTTCCGTCGGCTCTTGAATGGAAATTATCAGTATCAATACTTTAATATGCAGGTCGCAAAGATTCGGACATACCATCTTCTATCGGCATAATCTTATCCTCGTCTTCGGCTGGTCTTTTGCGCGTTATCTTGCCTTGCACAGGCAGATAACTGTCCTTTCGCAATTCTTTGCTAGACAGCAGCTTGCCGTCCTTGTAATACTCTATTACGGCTCTTGATTTATATCCGCAATGACCTATCTTATCAACCGTATATTCGCCCTCTGCGTCGCTTTGAATTTCGCCAACAAGGCTGTCGCTCCATTCGACAAGAGGCTCGGGCGGTTGCAATACTTCGGTTATCTCGCTTCGCAAGTTTATCTTGTAAGGCAACGGATGTCCGTATATATCGAATACCACTTTCTTATCCTTGACGTATCCGTTGACCAACACGTCGTAAGGAGAGTCGTTGAGGAGTACCATATCTATGAATTCGCTAACCGTCGCGTCTTGCGAAAGCGAACAGTAAGAAGAAGGCAGCGAGTGAGATTGCACAGACTTTGCCGCCAGTCCCGCTCTTATCCAAGCGTTGTATAGCGTCGTGGATACCTGACAAACTCCACCGCCTACGCCCTCGGTATATTCTCCGTTGACAATGACTTTGGCGTTCTTATATCCTCTTTCTTCGGTGCGGAGTCCTACTATCGCGTTGAACGACAGCGTTTCGCCGCTCTTGACGGCAATCCAACAAAAATTACTGCTTGCCAACGCTACGTTGTGACTGCGCTCTTCCTTGGACGTGGAAAAATCAGTGCTAAAAGAACTTATGCGTTGCATTTTTGGAGAAAAGCCGTAAGGATTGGGACTGCTCATTGCGGCAGCGCTTTGCATATTCTGACCTGCGTATAAGAATACTCCGCCAAAAGTTATAAAAATTGCGGCGGTAATTATCAATAATAAAAATATGCAAGTTGTCAATCTAATACGGCTTTTCACACTATTATTTTGTGAACCGAAATAGATAATATACTTGCATAATTTTGGCAAAATCAATAATAATTTTTATAAAATACGCATCGAACGTTTGCCTTATCCTATTGTCTTGATTATCTCTTCTTTTAATTTTTTCGGCGAGCTTACAATGACAACGGCTCCCGCCTCTTCAAGTCGGGCTCTGCTTCGAAATCCCCAATCAACGCCTATAAACGTCATACCGCAGTTGGCGGCAAACTCGCAGTCGACTTCGCTGTCGCCCACATATACAATGCCGCTCTGCGCAAAGCCCATATCTTTGCATACAAACTCAAAAATTTCCCTGTCGGGCTTGGCGGCAATATCATCGCGAGAACCGTAAGCGCCGTCAAACATCGTTCCAAAAAAACGCTTTGCCAAATCCTTGGTCGCGCCGTCGTATTTGTTGGAAATCAATACAAGCTTATAACCGTCGTCCTTCAACTCTTTCAACACGTCGATTATTCCGTCAAAAGGCTTGGTCGTGTCGGCTTTGTGAAGGTCGTAATGTTCTTTGAATATCTCTCTGCATTTTTCCAATATCGCAACGTCGTTGCACCCCATAAGGTCCTTGAGAAGATTGCGTATGCCGTGACCTATCGCGCAGCGCACCGTCTCTATGCTCTGCTTTGGATATCCCAGTTCGACAAGCGCGTAATTCGCCGATTTTGCTATGTCGGGAAGAGTGTCCAATACCGTGCCGTCTAAATCAAAAAATACCGTCTTTTGCATTTTATATTACCTATATATTTTATCCTGTTTATAACATTGTAAAAAGTATTTTTTAAATCGTCATTTTATTCAAGTTTTTATCCTTTGAACTGCCCAACGAGAGTTGAAATAACGACGGTTTAAATAAAGTTATTTATTATCAATAACGCATATCCGCATTTTATCTCTATTTCGCAATCTCCGTCAAGAAATTCGTTGCTTACGCCAATCGGAAAAGCATTTGTCAAAACGGCGTCTTTTAAAGGATATTTGCCGTTTTTGATATTTACTCCGCTCGCCGAATCAAAAGCAAACAGCGAAAACGTCTGTTCTTTTGTTCCGCAGACAGTCTTCTTGCCGGTTATCGCTTCCGCAACGCAATCGCAACCTATCAGTTTGACTTTGGCGCCCTTTTTCGCAAAGTCATACGCGCACTGCAAATTGGCAAGCGTATGGTCAAGCCTTCCGCCCAACGCTCCGTATACGACAAACTCGCCGTACCCCCTGCCGAACGCCTCTTCAAACGCGAGATACATATCTGTATAGTCCTTGATTGGATTGTGCCGTAATGCGGCAATTCCCTCGGGAACATACCCAAGGGAATCAAAATCGCCTACAGCCAAGTCGACTCGGCATAAATCCTTGACAAACTTATAACCGCCGTCGACAGCGACTACGAAGTCCTGTTCGTCAACGCAAAACCGCTCGCGGCAGAATTCTCCGTTGCCGACCAATACGCATTTCATTATTATTCCTGTCCTTCTTTAGACGCAGTCTCGCTTTTGGGCGGACATACCTGTCTAAACATATTCTCGAGGTCTTTTTTGCTCATAAACTTGGGCACGGGATAAAGAGGATGAGCCTCTGCGTATGCTCTGTCTACCATTGTCGGCAAATCCTTTTCGTCAACGACGCCTTCTATCTTCTCGGGAATATTCATAGCCTTGTTCATATCCTTGACAGCCTGAATAAACTTCTTTGCCTTGACCTCTGCGTTTTCGCCTTCGATGCCTACTATATCGGCAAGTTTTGCAAGCTTCTTATAAATGCTGCTGCCGAACCAATCGAGTATATGAGGAAGTATCACAGAGTTGGCAAGTCCGTGCGGAGTGTGATAAAAACCTCCCATTGTGTGAGCCATTGCGTGGACGTAACCGACGTATGCTCTCGTGAAAGCCGCGCCCGCATAGAACGCGCCCGTCAACATATTTTCTCGCGCTTGTAAGTTCTTGCCGTCATTGTATGCCGTGACAAGATTTTCAAAAATGAGTTTGACGGCTTTTTCCGCGTCTGCTTTGGTCTGCTTGGTGTTTCCTTTGCCTATATACGATTCCACCGCGTGCGTCAGCGCGTCCATACCCGTCGTGGACGTGATATGCTGCGGAAGTCCCGTCGTAAGCGCCGCGTCGAGCAAAGCGTACTCGGGAATGAGCGCGTGGTCGTTGATTGCATACTTTTCGTGAGTCTGCGAATTTGTTATGACCGCCGCCAAAGTCGTCTCGCTTCCCGTACCTGCGGTAGTGGGTATTGCTACCAACGTCGGCAGCTTCTTGCCGACCTTAAGTATTCCTTTCATTTGCGGAATGGTCTTTTTGGGACGCGCTACTCTCGCGCCTACCGCCTTGGCGCAATCCATAGACGAACCGCCGCCTAACGCTATGATGCAATCGCAATTTTGTTCCTTGTATAACTGCAAAGCCTGCTCCACCACGTCTATCGTCGGATTGGGGCAAACTTCGCTGAAAACAGCGCAATTCAATTGTATCTTGGCGCAAGCGTCGATTATGGGTTGAGGCATAGACAGCTTCATAAGCATAGGGTCTGTGACTAGCAATACGCTTTTGTGTCCTTTGTCCTTGATAAACCTAGGAAGGTCGGCAATTCCTCTCTCGAATTTGAGAAGTTGAGGCTGACGCCAATTCAAAAACGGAGAAACGGCGTAAATTGTTTTTTGATAAGTCCTGTACCATACTTTTTGAAAGATGTTCATAATATGCTCCTCATTTTGCGCTTTTGCAAAATCTACATACTAAAATTATATATTAAACAATTATTAAAGTCAAACATCTGTCGGTTGTCATATTGCGTAAAATATGGCGTTTTGTCGAAAATTCTTCGCGTAATTTAAAAAAATTCAGTTAAAATTCAGTCTGCCGAAAGAAAATTAAATTAACCCAATTATAAGGAGGCAAAATATGAAAAAAAGCAAACTTACTCTGTTGTGCGTTTTGCTCGTTATCGCTATCACTTGCGCGAGCGTTTTTCTCGCAAGTTGTAACGACGAAAGCAAAAAACAAGACGCCGTAATTACCGCAGACGAAGTCCAAGAATTTCTCTACGACGGCAAAGTGCACAACGTGCAGGCAACTCTTAATCACGATGAAGCAGCTTTGAGCTACTCTCCAAGTCAAGGTTTTGCGCAAGTCGGCGAATACGAAATCAAAATCTCTTCTCCGTCGACAAAACACTATAAAGCCGCAGAAAAAACCGTGACTTTGAAAATTATCAACGACTCAACGCTCAACCGTTGGCAATATTTCCTTAAAGACTTGACGTCCGCATACGCCATTGGCGACGGCGACGTAAAGTTCAACGTTAAAGCCAGCGCAACCATTCAACCCAAAGAAGGTCAAAGCAATAAGCTGACCCTTGACGCTGTCGGTAATCTCGATTTGACAAACACGACTAAAAACAATACCGACGCTCACATTCTCTTGGGAGTAGACGACGAAAAATTCGGTGTATACTTCCAAAACGGCGTAACTTATTTGAAAATAAACGACGAGCTCTTCTCTCTCAACAACTTGGATTTGGTATCTTTGTTGGGAAAAGACAAAGTTGCGACCGTCGCCGACGAAAATCAAGGCGGTTCGATTGCCGACTCGATAATCGCAGCCCTTCCGCTCGTACTTTTTAACAATCAATCAGAAATCACGCTTAATGACGGCGTTTGGAATCTTTCTTTTAACGTACCGTCCATATGGGGCAAAATCAAATCTATTGTTCTTCCCCTTATCTCAAAAGATTTAATCAACGAGGAAAATACCAAACTCTTGGATAATTTCTTCAAGACAAATCAAGTAATTTTTAAACTCAAATTGGATTTAAACACGCAAAACTCGGCTAAAGCAGAAGCCGAAGTAAACGTGTCTACATACGGAACTATCAAAGCCGATATCACCGCGTTGGAAATTTCAAACGGCGCGTACGAAGCTGTCGAAGGCTCTCTTACGCAAGCTCAATTGGCAAGCGCTAAATCAGTCAATATCGCAAACGTCGAAATAAACGGCACGCTTAATCTCGTCAACAAGCTCGGAGAAACCTATGAACATCTCTCTTGGAAACTTGTGGCTGATATCGACCCTATAGCTTTGGCTGACGCAATCAAAGAAGCTTCGACAAGCTCGGATAAAATGAGCTGGCTCAACAACGAACAAGTGCGCAAAATGAAATTGTATTTCTCATTGTACCACGTTCACCAATCGGCTGACGGCGCTACTTGCAGCGACGCTATGTGTCCTACAAGAGCAGGCGGAATGGATGATACTACGCTTTTGGATATAGCTTTTGACCCGCAGAATTTCGGCGACAGCAAACTCTATCTTGCGGCAAATTTGAGCAGAATTTTTTCGGCAAAATCTCTTGACGCAATGCTTAAAAATATTAACGGTATGATAAGTTCTATGGCAGGCTCTCACCTTAAGGGTCTTCTTGACGCAAACTTCTTTACGGCTATAGATTTGACAAAGACGATAGTCGACTCTGAAGACACTCAACCCGAAGAACCTGACGGAGAAGATGACGCTATCGACATCAAAGCGCTTATCAATCCCATTATCTCCTTGCTTTTCAACGGAATAAAATTGCAAGATAGCGCTATTACGCTCGATATGGAACAAACCTACAGTTTAATAGATTCCCTGCTTGATTTAAATTCTTTGGTAAATATCAACCTAGAAAATATGATAAAGATTAACGCAGGCAATATCAAAGACGGCGTATTTAAAGGACTTCTCTCTCCCGACGAACAAGGCGAGAGCGATAAGGCGTTCAACGCGCTCTCTTTTGGCGTTACGTCTGTAAAATTCGGCAACGCAGAAACATTTAACTGCAAAGAAGCAATCACTCACGACCCAATCAACACCTCAAAAGCGCGTAAATTCGGCGACAGCAAACCGCTCTCTTTGGATAACGCAAACGCAAAGACCAACGGCAGAGTCTTCAATACAAAACAAACTTACGATGACTATACAGCAGATAAAGGCATACACGTCACCGAAGAAGAACTCAACGCCGACGTGGTAGGCAAACTTATCGAATATACCTACACGGCAATGGACGGTCAAACTTATACGGCTACAACGCAGATAATTGCCTACGAAGGTCTCGACAAGACAAAGTTAAACACTCCGCAGACAATCAAAGCAATCGTATTGCCACTCGACGGCAAAGGCGGAATTTTCAGCGATATTTTATGGTCTGTTTTAAAATCTCTCGGTTCTGCCGGGCTAATCGGAGGATTCTTGCCCAGCAACATTACAATACCGTTCAGAGCAGACGTGATAGATATGCAAATCACTTTGACAGAAGTAAAAAGCGCTCAATTCACAATGGATACTCCTCTCGAAGACGAATATCTACTCGCTCCTTACGAATATGATAAAACCGCAAAATTGAATATGAGCAAACATTTGAGCGGAACTATCGATTTGGAATATACCGACGGATTTACTCGCACTATCAGCGCAAGCGCTTCTTCCGACTTACTCGACGACAAGTTCCTTATCAACGACGGAAAAGAATATACCATAACCTTAAGTCACTATTCTATGCCCAATATCAAAAAGGATTACAAAGTTTCGGCTACAGCTCCGTCAGTGCCTACTCCGATAATCAACGACGACGGCGGACTTTCGGTGCTCTATTACGGACCGACTCAAGGATTCAAACTTCAAGCTGTGCTTAAGAGTTCCGGCGGCATACAAACGCTTGACACTTCCCTCTATACGGTAAAAATCAACGGCGTACCTGTCGACAATATCAACGTTGACAGCGACAATGCAGGCAACGTGACAATCTTTGCAAACAAAGACGCGATAACCATAGACCACGACCGCAGATTGCCAAAATATTCGATGCAATACCTTTACTTCAGTCTAGTTAAAGACAGCGAGTCCACAGAAGAAGCAAAAAGCAAAAATTATTTCTCTAAATCAACTATAGGACAGGAAGTCACAACTGCTAATAAATCAAATATAACTAATCTCGGTTCTCAAATCGACGGTATGATTACTTACAACTATTGGCTTGACAGCGACGACGCAGAAGCAAAAGCAAGAACGTTGACTTTGAAATTCGACGAAAGCGACAATAAATACTATATGGTCAACGACGACGCTTCCGTAAAAGCCGAAACTGCTGTAAAAGCTTACGACTATTACGATAAAGAAAGCAATACAAACTTGCTTGTCGACGGAGTAATTCCGAGAGAAACGCTTAAAAGATTGGCATACGACGCGGATAAGAAAGCTACGAAATCATTCTCCGTAAAAATTGACTTCACTTTCACTGTCGACGGAAAAGAAGTAAATTATCAAAAGACTTCGCAAAGTATAAGCGTAACCAAGTTGGCTTCCGGATACACGTCTAACGTGACTGCAGGTGAAACTTTCAAAAAAGACTGGCTGAAATTCACCGTAGTATCGGAAGATTGGAAACTCCACGAATATAAATTGGCGTTCAAAGACGGTAAATACGTGCTTGAAGATTCGTCAACGGAAAACAAACTTGACGATATTCAAATAACGGTGATTGCTGTCGACGGTGACAAAAATCCGATAGAATTGACGAACGGTGTCATATCTCCCGACCTTAAAGGCGGTAAGGTAACCTTGACGGCGCAGTTCACGTATGACGGCTTGGAGTACGAATACGCATTTGCAAGCAACAAAAATATTGTCTGATTCATCGCAACGGGGATTATATCAAAATTCATTTCCCTCATCTCCCCGTTGCAATTATTCCCATAAAAAACAACGCAGTCAAACGGCTGCGTTGTTTTTTATACTTTCCATAATTAAAATATATCAAACTTCCTCGCTTTTCTCGACGTATATTTCTCTCTCGCACCAATTGCTTCCCAACCTAAAACGCACCTTGTAATAACCGCTCTTTAAAAAACTTATTTTTGTTCTTACGCTCATTGCGCCGTATATCGTCGGCGGCAAATCCAACGTCACGCCGTTGTCGACGTATTGGGAATCAACCCTTATCTCGGATATGCCGTAATACTCTTGCGCATTGTCCGGTTCTTTATAAGACAACGTACCCGACGAAGTTATATACCCCTTAAACACTTGAACCGACAATGCCGCGCTTACTCCCCATTCTCCGTGATAAGAATTGGAGATTTCCGCCGAAAAATAATAGCCGTAACCTTGGAAATAATGAGAAGCGCTTGCCGTTGTATCTACGATAGTATATTTGCTTTCGTCTCTTTTTTCGGATTCGGGAAGAATATATAAAGGCACGGTCTTTTCCAAATCGCCGTAAGCAAACGTCAAATTATATCTCCCCGCCTTTTTTATAACCACGTTACCGCCGGACGACGTGGGATTGATATAAAAAATATCGTTGACTTCTCCGATTTTGTAACCGTTTATTTTCGTATAATCCAAAGTCAGAATAACTTCAGCCGCGCTGCCGTCTGCCAAAGCAAACTCCAATCTGCCTATTCTTAACTGCCAAGAAAAACCGTATTCGCTGTATTCCAATTCCAAATTTTCCGTCGTCGTGTCAAGCCTTATTGATTTAGCGGGCTTTATCTTTATCATTTCGCCGTAATATCTACCCAATAGATAGAACTGAATCATAATATCTGCGCCTGAGCTTATATATCTATTACCCGAGTTGTCTACAAGCAATAACTCGTCTGCATTTGCAGCATAAACTTCTACAGTCTTGGATTTGCCACCCGAATAGATTATTTTGGCAGCTATAGTTTCGGGCGCGTCTTCCGCCGAAAGTTTTTCTCCTTGCATATATTCGGATTTTTCGTTGCCTAGATAATCTATGCTTTCCACTTCGTCCAATTTGATATAAGTATTTACCGTTTTGCAAAGCCATTTGCTCCAATCGTACTTACCTATATTTTCCCAGATTATACTCTCGAAGTAACCTCTTCCCGCAGGCAAACAGTATAATTGAACTTTTTGCCAGTCTTTGTTATTGATATCCAATCGAGAATGTCCGACAACAGTCAAACTCGTATCGTATTCGTCGCCGTAAATATCAATTGCTTTTGCATTAATATATGAGCCGATTAACGAACCTAATTCGTCGGCGCTGATAGGAGTATTGATATCGTATAAAACGTTATCGGCATAATTCTCCGCGCATATTCTGACGACTTGCAGCTTGTCTTCTCCCACTTCTATATGGTTGCTTTCGTATTGATAACTCAAAGCGGGAGGTCGAGAGAGAATACCTTTTGTATACTGCTTAGTACCCGCAACGTCATTGCCGTAAAGATGAATAGCGCTGCGTTCAACGTCATACGCCGACACGTTCCATCTATAATAAGTCTGTTCGATTGTAAATGTATCTACTTGATATTCATCGCATTGGAATACTTTCAGCGCTAAATCCAATTGCTCGCCGTCCGTTCCCAACAGTTTGAGAACGTCCTTTATTTGCACGCTTAAACCGCCCTCATTATATATCAAAGATACCAAAAAGTCTTCCCAAAACGCATTTGACGTCGCAGACTCGGGGTCTTCTTGTTTAGTCAATTGCGTTGACTGTCTCTTCAGCGTTTCGGCTGATATAACCGTCAAAATATATTCGGGAATTTGACTTTCGATAAAACTCACGTAAGTCTCTGTAAATTGTGAAATTACGCGACTTCCTATGAAAGCTCTCAAACCGACGCTGACATATATATCGTAATTACCGAAATCTTTGGGCGAAAAAGCAACGTCTAATATTGCGCCCTTTGCTTTTTCATATTTATCTTTGCAAAATGCTCCGCAAGCGTCGTCGCATCTGTGAGAAATTCTCATATGAAAGAAGTTGTCTTCATCAAGTTTCGTCAAATCGCCGTCTTCTACAAAAAGCTCAAGCAAATCCATCTTTGCTCTAAATTCATAATCATATTGCATTTCGACGCGTCCGTTGACGATATTTTGCAACTTAACGTTGCCCACCGAAGTTACGTCGCACAGTCTGCCTTCGCCGTACTCTCCGTCGTCGGGACAGAAATCGCCGATTTCTTCATTTACTCCGTTGGCAATTATCATTTTGGACATATCGAACTGAACTTTACTGTCAACTTCGCCGTCGGAATACTCCATATCTTTGGCTCTTATCGAAGTCAATTTGCCGCTTTGGATATAAAAATCAACTTTGCCTTTCAATGTCGGCGTACTGTTGAGCATATCTTCATAGTTCTCAACTTTTGCAACGGAAAAAAACATCTTCTGCAAAACTTCGGGAAGCTTTGCGAATGTATCTCTTGAAAAAGCGCTGTCTAAACCCTTTTTTAAATCGAAATTAAAAGTATAGACGCTGCGGTCGGCATTGACTGTCGCATCGTTAAAAAATACTTTGCCCAAAGAAATAAACAGCAAACCTGCCGTCGAATAATCAATGCTGTCTTGGAAAAATCCCGACGCCTTTAGAATCGCATCCAAAAGAGGCGCGTTGTCAAAACGCGTGCAAACATAATCGTCGTTTTTTTCTTCGTAATGCTTCCAATATAACACGTCGTTTTCGGCGTATATCTCAAACCAAACCTTTCTGTCCTCTCCGACAACTTTAACTACCCGAATAACACCTTGGCGGCAAGTGTTTTGCGCAGAGTCTAAATTAAACTTAAGCATACATTCGTATTTATCTCCGCTTGCGTCGTCCGTCACGTCTATCTGAAAATCGCAAGTCACGCTGTCGTCGGAATTGACATTAAGGAATTGAGTATCGATTGCAACTGCAACGCTATATAGGTAATCTTGCCAATCCACTACCTCTAGGTCTTCGTTGTTAGGAGTACCGTCGCAAGAGCAAGTCAACATACACGCAACAAATATGACCGCGATGGCAAAACATATTATTACTTTGCGCAACATACTCAACTTCTCCCCGGCAAAAACGCCGTTACGATGAGTCCCTTGGGAATATTTCTCGTCGCGTATATTTTACCGCCGATTTCTTCTACCGTATTGCGCGCAATCGCCAAACCCAGTCCCGAACCGGATTTTGTGGCTTGCGCGTTCTCTCCCCTGTAAAACCTTTGGAATATCTTTTCTTCGTCTCCTTCCGCAATACCTATGCCCGTATCTGCTACGCTTAAAATACAGCCGCCTTCCGCGCTCTTGAGCGACACCTTTATCTTATCGCCGTCGCCCGTATATTTGACGGCGTTTTCCAACAGTATTATCGTAAGTTGTTTTACTTTTTCCTGCTCCATTACCGTATCTGCCGACTGCACGTTGGCAATAAGTGTCCGGTTTGAATCTCCTATAATGTCGCCGTAGACCTCAAGCACTCCCAAGATAGTTTCGCCGACGTCGTATTTGCCCTTTTGTTTAGCAACCGGAGTGGACACGCTGCGCATCAAATCGTGAGAAAGAGTTGTGATATGCTCTACTTCTTCAAGAGTATTTTCCACAAGGTCGCTGACTTGCATAACCGTCGCGTCGGGCGTTGCAAGTAGGTTTTCCATATTACCTCTTATTACCGTCAGCGGCGTGCGTATTTCGTGAGTCATATCGTGTATGAATTCTTTTTGTTCTTTGATAGCTTTGACAACGGGTTTCCCCATTAAAAACGCAAACGCGGTATAAATAGCAAGCACAAGAATAACGGTGACGGGCACGAACCAAACAAACGCGTCTACGCCGTCGTAAACTTCCAGCAAATCGGCTTGCATAAGCAATTTGACATACAAACCGTCGCGATATGCAAACGTGTAAGTTTTATAATTATAATCGCCTATGGTTTCGTCCACAACGGTGTCGAATTTGGCGGGAAGAGCGCTTTTATGCTCTTTGAGATAAGAATTGGCAGTATAATCGCCCGCTGTATTGTCGGGACGTCGAAGATAAATTATTACTTCTATATTTTCTCTGCGCAAATGTCCGTCTTTTTCGCTACCGTCGACGAGTTCCATCAAAGAATTTTCTCCGCTCTCTTTTAACAGCGCAGAATACTGGCTCATTGTTTCCGACGCGACTTTGTCTCCTCCTTTGCGAACCTGAACGACAATGCCTATGCAAAGCGCAAATATAACTGCAAGCGTGACAAAGCCTGCTATCCAAGCTCTGTATCGCCAACTTTTGGTAGTGATAAGAGTGTTCTTCATTTAGCGCCCCCGTCGGCATTATAGCCTGCCTCGCTCCATCTGTATCCTATGGTCTTGACCGTCTGAAGACATTCGCTCATTCCTATGCTTGCAAGCATTTTTCTCAATCTGTAAATATACACCTCAATAACCGACTGAACGGTCTCGCTGTAAAAACCGCATACGCTGTCAAAAAGCTGTTGTTTGGTAACGATTATTTCCTTGTTTTTTACAAGCGTCTCGAGCACTTCATAAGCCTTGCCGTTGACAGGCAGAAGAGTTTCTTTATACGTCACCATTTTGCTCATATAATCGATTGCGAAATCGCCGAGTTTGTATTTCAAAGCCCCGAAATCCCTGTGGTATCTGCGCATAGTCGCCTGCACTCTGGCAAGCAGTTCTTCTCGCGAAAATGGCTTGACCATATAATCGTCCGCGCCTATGTTGAGAAATTCGACCTTGCGCTCCAACAATCCTATTGCGGACAGTATGATAATCGGCGTAAGCTTGTGTCTGCGTACGCTTCTCAAAACCTCTTCGCCGTTCATTTTTGGCAACATAATATCCAGTATGACAATGTCGTAATCGTTAGTTAATATCTTATGCAAACCGCTTTCGCCGTCATATACCGCCTCGGTATCGCCTATTGAACTCAACATTCGGCAAAGCATATCCGATAAAGCTTTGTCGTCTTCTACAACAAGTACCCTCATATACCTCTCCCGCTATTCCCGTCTCACGACTCGCTATCACGCAATATAATTATATCATATTGCGAGAATTTGTCAACAGACGTATATCTCCGCCAAGTCACAAACTCAATACGCGCGTCGCTACGGTTTGCATAAATTCATTGTCGTGCTCGACAAACAGCATTGTCGGTTGGAATTGCAATATCTGCTCCTCTATCTGTAGTCTCGAAAAACGTCGTCTTGCATTTGCCGTTCCTGCCGACAAATCCCAACTTCCAATTAGTGTCAAGCTGAAAGCTGACGTTTTCGAATACTTTCTTAAAACTGCCGTCATATGCAAAAGTTAAATTCTGTACGTTTATCAATGACATATACATCTCCTAAATAAAAAAAATTGTGAGACGGTTAAATCTCACAACTGTAATATCAATTTATAATAAAGATAAAATATGCAACTTAACTCAACAGCGGACTCTCCGCAACGATATTAAATTCACATTTTATCATCATTCCTATTTTATGCCTCCGTAATCTTTCCGTAGTTATTGTAACGCAAAATAACAAAATATACAAGCTATTTGCTACGCTCTATTTAATTGCCGCCAATACCGCAAACTTTTGATTGCAATATATGCATTTTACCTCTTTAAAGCCCGCTGATTTTAATACCGCAGTCTCTTCTTCCTGCGAACATTCTCTGTCAAGCTTTCTGCGTTCTCTCCAACTGTCGAGTTCATTTTCGGATAGTCCCGACGATAACAATAAACTCTCCCAATAAGTATCGTACCATCTGTTCAACGTCTCCGAGCCCGCGCAGAATTGGTCGTAATTTACGAATATGCCGCCCGATGGCAATTTGTCGTAAATATTTTTGAACAGTTTGTCTTTTTCGTCATTTTCAAGATGATGAATCGACAACGCCGAAATTACTACGTCAAACTCTTGTTTAGGCAGTCCAAGCGAATAATCCAAGAACTCGAAATTTACGTTCTCCAAACCCAAAAACCTTTCCTTTGCTATCTGCAACATATCCTCTGCAATATCAACTAAAGTATATCTTGAGTCGGGAAAACAGCCATACCAATAATAAGAGAGCAAGCCCGTGCCCGCGCCCAAATCCAATACGCTTTTAGGGCGGCTTATACAGTCTGCTAAAAACCTAGTGGCGCCAAAATAAAAATCGTCGAAACAGGGAATAAACTTTCTTCTGTTTTCGTCGTATTTTTTGGCAATGCCGTTAAACTGAACCGCTATTTCTTTTGCTTCCATACGCTCTTCCTTTTATATAAATTCCGCTTGCGATACAAACGACATTTTTTTGTTTTCTATGGGGTGGATAAATTCCAATAAGCAAGAATGCAGAGCCTGCCTATCCAATTGCATACCGTTGGGACAAATTATCGGATGCGGGTCGCAATTATACAGTCTGTCGCAACATAGCGGATAACCGATATGAGCTATATGCGTTCTTATCTGATGCGTTCTTCCCGTCTCCAACTCGAATTTCGCAGAAAAATAACCGTCGTATTGCCGCAATATTTCATAGTGCGTCACAGCGCGTTTTCCTCCCTCTTCGACGTATCTTTTGAATCCGTCGGAGCTAGACTTGATAGGCAAATCCAACTTGCCTTTTACGTCTCCTGCGAATACGCCTTGACATAAACCCACGTATTGCCTTTTTATATGACTTCTTGACAAAATTCCGTGCGCCAATTGATTTTTGGCGACAAGCATAAGACCCGACGTATCTCTGTCCAACCTGTTGATTGGACGGTATACGAAATCGCCCCATATATTAGCTAGCGCGTTGGCAAGACTCCTTCCGTAGTGACCTTTGACGGGAATCACCGCCATACCCGCGCTCTTGTCTATCACAGCCAAATCTTCGTCCTCATATACGATATTGACGCGCGCGTCCCACTTCGGCACGGCTTTGATATCGTCATCTTGCAAATAAATGCAAAACTTATCGCCGCGATTCAGCTTATCGACAAGCCTCAATGCCGACTCCCGCCCGTCGAATACAAAGCATACCGTGCCCAACCTTTTGCGCAACGCAACCCGCACTGATGACGAGGCTCCGAAATGCGCCAATATATCGTCGACGGCGCCGTCAAAAGGCGCGACGTATTGTATTCTTCTTAAAGCAGCGCTCATTTTTCGTCCCAACGGTATTTCTCTAGGTCGACGACGAAATTCTCGTCGCACGACACGCCTTCGGCGGCAAGTAAATCGGCTTGAACCTCTCTACCTCCGAATGCAAACGCAGGAGCAAGCTGTCCAAATCTGTTGACGACTCTGTGACAGGGAATAACGCCCGGCATAGGATTGACGTGCAAAGCGTAACCCACGGCTCTAGATGCCCTCGGAGCGTTGAGTATACGGGCGATTTGTCCGTACGTCGCTACTTTTCCAACGGGAATAGCTTTTACGACTTGATAAACTTCTTCAAAAAAATTGATGTTTTCCACAATTTAATTATAATCATCTGCCTGCCGTAAGTCAAACTGCTAGTCAATTATCTCGCGGCGGAAATAAAAATCAAAGCGTCGGAAATCCAACGCCTTAAACTAAATATACTTTTTGAGAACTTCGCGAAGCGAGCTTTTTGTCGCGTCTCTGTTTATACGCTTGAGAAGATAAAGACTTCTGCGACCGTAAATATGATTGATTCCTTCGTTGCACGTCAACGTGAGCGATACGCCTTTTTCTTTCAATACGCTCTCGCTGATTTTGGTATATTTGCCAAACGGATAAGCGTATATATCCGACTGCACGCCAAGCTCGTCAAGTTTGTCTACTAATTTTTGAGTATCGTCGGCAAACAACTTTCTGTATTCTTCGTCGCTCTCGTTTTTTAGTTTGGAAACGCCGAGTCTGGGTCGAGTGTTGTGTAAAGAATACGAATGCAGTCCGATTTCCACGTTTTTATTTTTATAGACCTCTTGAATATCCTTCCAACCGAAATATATAAAATCTCCGCCGCCCTTGCCGCCGTATTTATCGTAATAGGTATAGTCTCCTACTACGGAAAACAAACCGCTGTAACCGAATTCTTCGAGCAACGGCAAAGCGTACGTTATATTGTTGAGATACCCGTCGTCGAAAGTCAGCATTACCGCCTTATCAGGCAAGTACATACCGCCGTCCACGCAATCTTTCAACTGCTTGCAACTTATTACGTTGTATCCGTTGTCTTTAAGATATTGAAAGTCTTTGCGCAACGCGTCTTGATTAATGCAATATACGCTTTGCTTTTTTCCCTTTGCCAAAGTATTGTGATACATCAAAATTATTAAATCGCCTAGGCAAGTCTGAGAACCGCTCTCGCCTGTTTTCAACGTCGCAGTCGCGCTTGCGCCGCTTTCGCACGCCGTCAAACACAATGCCGCAATTATAAATAATAAGCATAGCGAAATTGCTATGATTTTCTTTTGCATATATCTCTCCTTCGGCTCAACGCCGACTTCTTAAGTTATTGTGAGTCTAAAAGGCGCTTTTATACGCAAGTTCTTTCGCACAGCACGTCGGCGATATTTTTACAAAGCTCTTGGCAATACTCTCTTGACAGCAACAATTTTTCGTCTTCGGGATTGGAAATAAATCCGCACTCGATAATTACCGACGGAACTTTGACGCATTTGGTGATAAACAAATCTCCGTCTATCGCTTCGTAATCGTCTCTGCCGCTGTATTTTGCGTTGATTTTTTCGTTGATGGTTTTTTGCATACTCTCTGCAAATTCTTTGCCTATACCCGTATCGTCGTAAAAAACCTGCGCGCCGCGCCGCGACTTGTCGGAAAATCTGTTAACGTGCAAACTTATCACCGCAACGGGAGCCGCCTTGACGATTATCTCTTTCCTCGCCTGCATATCCAGCCGTTTGATATTGTTGAGAGCGTCTTTGCCCGTACGCGTGAGAACAACGCGAAAACCTCTGCTTTCGATTTCCTTTTGCAGTATTCCCGCCATCTTGAGATTGATGTCGCTTTCCTTAACTCCCGTACTGCCTACGACTCCGCCGTCAATACCTCCGTGCCCCGCGTCAATGACAACCGTCATCCCGTTTGTCTTGACCATAGTCGCCCGCGCCGCGTTTTCGGCGACGAATGCGCATCCGACGGATATCGCTACCACTGCGACAATCAAAACTATCGCTATAGCCACACTTTTCTTTTTAAGCGTAATAAACATAAACTCTCCCGCAACGGTTAATTTTTCCTTGCAATAAAATATATATTAAATCACAGTTCCGCCTATGACGCGGCGCTGAATTTTATATGTATTTTTGCGGAAAATCGCATTTTATCTTTGCACTGAGCGGATATTAATATGGAAAAAATAAAAACATCGCAAATCAACGCAAAAAACGCATTTTTCAAAAATTTTCCGTGAAAAAGCCGAGTTATCCACATACTTATCCACAAAAACACTTGTTCGTGTGGATAACTCGACACTTGGCGCAGTTATTTCATTATTATGTATATGTGTCGAAATTTGCTGATTTTCGTCAACTTTCGGTTGTGTCATAAAAAATTTTTTACTTACTTTAGACAAATATGGATTTTTGCGGAAATTATGAAATTTACTGCTAATACCGACGGTAAAAAGCGCATTGCATTTTTGCCGATTGTGTTGGATATTTTATAAATTTCAAATACCCGCCAAACTTATATTTTTTATTGCTTCTTACCTAAACAATACCCATCCGCTCTTGATATCAAGCCGAATATCTGTTATAATTATAGAAAATTTTCGCGAGGTTTAATATGACTCTACCAAAACAGAAAATTAAAATCCTCAAACTTTACGAAATACTTTCTAAAGAGAGCGACGAACAACGTCCTCTTTCGACTCAATACATTATCGACAGACTGAAAAAAGAAGGGATAAGCATAGAACGCAAAACGCTATACGACGATATAAACTTGCTTAACGAATGCGGTTTTGAAATTATGCAGGTTCGCCGAAAAAGCAATATGTATTACGTCGCCGACCGAAATTTCGAAATCGCGGAGATTCGCATACTGTTGGACGCCGTTGAAGCGGCAAGTTTTATAACAAAAGAAAAAACCAAAAAACTCGCAGACAAAATAGCTTCGCTTGCAGGTTCCTACAAAGGCGAAGTAATGAAAAACAACATAGTAATATTTGACTCGACAAAACGCGATAATGAACAAATATATTATAACGTCGCAACAATAAACGAAGCGATAATCGCCAAAAGGAAAATTACTTTTAAATATTTCAAACTCAATGCAAGCGGTGAAAAATCCGCTATGCACGACGGAAAACCGTATACCGTAAACCCGATAGCAACAATGATGAACAACGACAATTATTATTTAATTGCGTCGGGCGACAAATACAAAGACGCGGCGCACTACAGAATCGACAGAATGGAAAATGTGGAAATAAACGCCCGGAACATTACTCTCCCCGTTGAATTGAAAAACTTTGACCCAAAACGCAACAAAAAGCAACTTTTCTCTATGTTCTCGGGCAATATGCAAAACGTGACTTTCGAAATAGCTCCGCAAATCGTCGAGGTGATTTTCGATAAGTTCGGCGCTAATACCAAACTTTCTCCTTACGGAGACAAATACAGATTTACGACGGAAATTCAAATCAGCGACGCATTCTTCGGTTGGTGCGCGGGACTCGGCTCAAACATAGAGATAAAATCTCCAAGAGAAGTCAAAATGCAATATATTCAAAAGCTTAAAGATATTTTATCAATATATTAAAATTAAATATTCGTCAGCCGTCGCTTGTCTCCTGCTCTTTTTCCACTTCGTCAGATACGACAGCTTTTTCTTCATTCTCTTCCGTAAGCTTTAGATTTTCTTCGGGATAAGCCGACAGCATAGGCATAATGCCGCTATCCTTTTGTCTTGCAAAATAATTTTTTGTTATTCGCGTTATCGTACCGCCGAGGAAGAACAAAGCTATGAGATTGGGAATTGCCATCAGTCCGTTGAAAAAGTCTGCCAAATCCCAAACCAGCGACACTCCCGTCAAAGCGCCTACGATAACCAGCGCAACGTAGACAATCTTAAAAATAATAGAATACTTTTTACCGAATATAAATTCAAAAGATTTTTCGCCGTAATACGCCCAAGAAAGTATAGTGGTAAAGGCAAACAACGGAAGTATTATGCTAAACACAATTGTGCCGAACTGTCCGAACGCCTGCGTAAAAGCAGATTGCGAAAGCATAGCGCCGCTTATTTCCATACCCTCGGAATATACGCCGCTTGTCAGAATCATCAACGCAGTCAATGTGCAGATTACTATCGTATCCAAAAATACTCCGAAAATTCCCCACAGTCCCTGTCTGACAGGCTCTTTTACCGAAGACGCGCTATGCGCTATTACAGAACTTCCAAGCCCCGCCTCATTGGAGAATATGCCTCTGGCAAGTCCGTATCGCATCGAACGCATAATAGCATAACCCAATACGCCGCCGCCAACTGCTTTAAAACTAAAAGCGCTTTTGAAAATTTGTCCGAAAGCCGTCGGAATCGCTTTGACGTTCATAAATATTATTACAACCGCCATTATTATAAATCCAACGCACATGAACGGTATAATATAAGAGGTAATCTTGCCGATTCTTTTGATACCGCCGATTATTATCAACGCTATGACAATGGCGACCGCCACTCCGCTCACCCATTTGGGGACTTTCAATCCGCCGTTGAGCGTGTCGGCTATGGTATTTATCTGCACCATATTCATTCCGAACGCGGCTAGCATACAGAATATCGAAAATAAAATCGCAAGCCATTTCCACCCCAAACCTTCGGAGATATAATACATCGGTCCGCCGCGATATTCGCCGTCCTTGCCTTTCTTGCGATAGTAGATTCCCAACACATTTTCTGCAAAATTGGTAAACATACCCACAAAAGCCGAAAGCCACATCCAAAAAACAGCGCCGGGACCGCCGGATAATATTGCCGTGGCAACTCCCACGATATTGCCTGTGCCGACGGTGCCTGCTATTGCCGTAGAAAACGCTTCGAACTGCGAGATGCCGTCGCCGCTTTTTTTATTCTTTTTACCTATACCCGTCAAAGTCTTGCCAATTGTCATTTTGACAGCATAAGGAAATTTGGTGACTTGCGTAAACTTATTACGCGCCGTAAGATAAATTCCCACTCCGAGAATAAGAATTATCATAGGCACGCCCCATAGAATATTATCGTTGATAAATTGAATTATTTTTTGCAAAAGACTACTCCGGCATTTTTTAAATTATAACACATTTACTTTGATAATTCAATAAATATATTTTATATTAATAAAATTGTTAATTATTTAACAAAATGTTATGATTTAAAATTTATATTAGGTTAGACAATTCCGAAATTACCTAAATTTAGCTTAATTTATAACAATGTTTATTTTTTCAGCTTAATAAAGTTGCAATAGATTATATAACGCACTAAAATAAATATATAAATATCTAAAGGGGGTAATGACTATGAAAAAGAAAGTTTTTCTTTGTGTGAGCGTCGTACTGTTAATAGTAACGATTGCCGTAATCTGCGCGGCCTGTACGCCCAACGTCGACAGTCTCAAATCCAAAGTAGAAGCCAAAGGCTACACCGTTCATTCATATATAGCTGACAACGGCGACGGCGAAGAAAACGTCGCGCAAGTTCTCTACGCTTATAAAGATGAAGAAAATCAAGACGTAGAATTGGTTGTGTATTGGTATTTTACCGAGAGCGACGCAAAAGCCGCATATGAAAAATATAGCGCCGAAGAAACTAAAATGTACGTCGTAAAAAAAGGAAAAGCAGTCGCGCTCGGCTCAAAGGAGCTTTGCGATTTGCTTTAAAATTTATTACGTTAAATTTTTCACAGAAAATTGCCGTAATTATGTCAAATAAGATACATAAGCGGCAATTTCTGTTTATGCATCTTTAAAATATTTTAATTTTTTATCAATAAATTTTTAAATTAATATTTACATTGATTAAATTGGGTGTTACAATAAATGTACAAAAAATTTATATAGGAGGCAAAAAATATGAAAAAGAAAATCGTTCTTTCCGTTGCAGTCGTACTCTTGGTATTAATGATAGCGGTTATGTGCGTAGCTTGTACGCCAAGCGTCGAAAGCGTAACCAAAAAATATGAGAATAATGAGTACAAAGGCGGCTCTACAACCATTGACGGTCATTCTGCCGCAGTATTTACAAAGAACATTGTAAATACGGTAACAATCGTTTGGTTTGATAACAAAGACGACGCGCAAGCATACTATGACGCACAGGTAAAGATTTGGGGCAAAGATTGCGTTGCTAAAAAAGGTAATGCAGTTGCTTTCGGCACTACTAAAGAAGCTGTAGCTATTTTCTAATTATTGCAAAATTTCCTGCTCGCCGTATATGCGGCACTGTGAATTAAGTTAATGGATTTTAGGCGTAACAAAAGTTACGCCTTTATTTTTTCTGCTTTACATACGCAATAAAAAGTATTATAATTTACTTAATTATTTGGGAGTCGTAATGAATAAAAAAACTATAGCCGTTATTTCCGTCATATCCGTATGCTTCATAATTTTTTTATGTTGCGGATTGACATATACTTCTACTCCCGACATAGACAAAACCGTCGACGCATACGTTGCCGCAGGATATACTCATTCAAAATTCGAAAGCTCAGGTTTTTCTGCTCACAGTTTTATAAAAGATGATAAAAGCGTGATAATCGTTTGGTTCAACGACAGAAAAACTGCGGAAAAAGCTTTGGCTGCTTCGTCCAATATGTCAAATAAAAAGTTTTCGGTGCTTCGCGGAACGGCTGTCGCTACGGGAAATAAAGACGCCGTCAAAATCTTTCAATGGCTTTGATATTTTTAATTTATTTAGAAATTTTTGAATAAATACGCAGAAATTCTCGACAATATTGACTTAACGTCTACTCCGTGCTAAACTTTTTAAGATAACGTAATCGATAAATCGGAGGAAAATTATGAAAAGAAACGGTATGTGCCCCGCTTGCTATTTAAAAGCATTGTTTACGCCCGGCAAAAGAGAAGCAAAACTCGAGATTGGAGAAAAATACGACAATAATGCGGCTCTGACTCCGCCAATGGGATGGGCAAGTTGGAACACATTTAAAAACAATATCGACGAGGACCTCATTCTCGATACAGGCAAAGCAATGGTGGAAAAAGGATTGTCGGACGCAGGATATAAATTTATCAATATCGACGACAATTGGCATTCTAATATGCGCGACGAAAACGGCAATTTGCAAGGCGAACTCGTCCGTTTTAAGAACGGGATTCCCAATCTTGTGGCTAAGCTCAACGATTTGGGGCTGAAGGTAGGAATATACTCATCCAACGGAACTCTGACTTGCGAGAACTTGCCCGCGTCATTGCACAACGAAGAAAAAGACGCGTTGAACTTTGCAAGATGGGGTATCGAATATTTTAAATACGACTTTTGTCACAATCAACAATACAGCCGCTACGCCCCACTTGTATACGCTTTGGAGATAGTAAAAGTCGGCGAGAAAAAAGGCGTCGTCGTCAACTGCAAGGAAGCAAAACTCCAAGGACTTGCCAAGTTTATGCCCGAAGATAAGCTCGACGGAGGATATTATATCTCGGGACTCGATAAAGCCAAAGGAATAGCCAAATTCGATAATATTAGCGTAGACGAAGACGGCGAATACGTCTTGACCGTTTGTATCAAAAAGAAAGGTTGGTATGACAAAACGCTGGTTGTTAAAGTCAACGGAGAAAACCATATTTATGAATTCCCTCATCAAAAATTCTGGAATTTGACGGCAAGGTTTCAGCAAATCGTTACATTCAAAAAAGGCGTCAATACCGTCGAGCTGTCCAATCCCGTAACTTGCCGCGCAGATTCCGCCGCATTGCAATATTATAAAATGGGACAGGCTCTTAAAAAAGCCACCAAGAAAGTCGCATTGGAAAAAGGCGAAGAAGAAAAACCTATCACCTTCTCCATATGCGAATGGGGATTGAATAAACCATATAAATGGGGCGCGAAAGCAGGCAATCTGTGGCGCACTACTCCCGACATCAATCCCAATTGGAAATGGATAGTTTTGCTATACAAACACACTTCAAAATTGTATAAATACGCGGGAGTCGGAGGTTGGAACGACCCCGATATGTTGGAAGTCGGCAACGGCAAATTGACTTATGACCAAAACAAATCTCACTTCAGCGCTTGGTGTATGTTGAGCGCTCCGCTAATACTTGGCAACGATTTGCGCAACGTAAAGCAAGACGTACTGGACATTGTCACCAACAAAAATATGATAGCGATAAATCAAGATTCTTTGGGCAAACAAGCCAAAGTCATAAAAAGAAGCGGCGGCGTGGATATTCTTGCCAAACCGCTATCGGGCGGAAAAACTGCTATATGTGTGTTTAACACTCGCAAATCAAAGAAAAAAGTCAACGTGGATTTGCTCAAAATAGTAGACGACGAGTATGTAAAAATGAATCATAAGAACGACTACCTACTCACAGAGCAATGGACGGGCGAGACTGTAAAGACAGACAGAAAATTTTCAGTCAATGTCAACGCTTACGAAAGCAAAGTTTATATTGTTTGATAATAAGATTTACGGCATAGCTAATAAACTATGCCGTTGATTTTTTGTTTTGCGCTATTGCTTTTGCCGTCGCAAAGCGATATTTTACAAATTACTTTTACCGTTAATTAATTTTGAAAAGCTTTGTAAATAGCTCTTATTGCTCTTTCGTAATCGCTTGTCGCAATACCCACAATGATGTTCATTTCGCTCGAGCCTTGGTCTATCATTCTTATATTTATCTTTTCCTTGGCAAGCGCGCCTATAAGCGTCGAAGCGCTGCCCGGTTTATACGACATACCGTGACCTACGGTAGCTATCAACGAAATACCGCTCTTTATCTCTATATGGTCGGGGGCGACAACCTTCTTTATTCTCTCGATTACCACTTCTTCTTTTCCTGCCAGTTCGCTGTCGGGTATGATTATACTCATTGTGTCTATGCCCGTGGGTAGATGTTCAAAAGATATATTATAGTATTCCAGCACTGCGAGAACCTTGCGCACAAAGCCAAGCTCGCTGTTCATCATTGATTTTTCGATATACACTATGCTGTAGCCCTTCTTGCCCGCAATTCCCGTAATAACTCTTTCCGAAAGTTCTTGTTCGTTGAGTTCGGACACTATCATAGTGCCGTCTGCCGACGGACAGAACGTGTTGCGAATATTTATAGGTATATTGCTGACTCTGACAGGAAAAATAGATTCGGGGTGAAGCACGTTGGCGCCCATATACGCCAATTCGCGAAGTTCCTTGTAAGAAAGCTTTGCGATTGGTTTGGGCTCGTCGACAATACGCGGGTCTGCCGACATAAAACCGTTGACGTCTGTCCAATTTTCATAAAGGCTCGCGCCTACGGCTCTTGCGATAACCGCGCCCGACACGTCGGAACCGCCTCTGCTGAAAGTGTGCACTATGCCCGATTCGTCGCCGCCGTAAAAGCCCGGCACGACTGCCGTCTGAATATTGGCAAGAGTGCTTGCAACCAACTCGTTGGTGCGCTCCGCGTCAAATTCTCCGTTTTCCGTAAAGAGCATTATGTCTTTTGCGTCCACAAAGGTATATCCCAACACCTTGGCGATTATAACTGCCGAAAGATATTCTCCTCTCGACGCGCAAAATTCCGCAGAATTAAATTTATACATCTCCTTTTCGACAACGTCGAGATAGGAATCAATGTCGAGCTCTATTGCGAGGTCGTCTACAATGCCTTTGAATCTCTCTCTTATTTTGCCGAAAGTATTTTTGCATTCTCCGTTTATTTGAATATCGTGATAGCAAGCGTAAAGCATATCCGTAACTTTGTGGTCTTGCGAAAATCTTTTACCCGGCGCCGACACGACGACGTATCTGCGTTTTTTGTCCTGTTTTATTATTTCGGCTACCTGTCTTATTGCCTTTGCGTCAGCCATAGACGTTCCGCCGAACTTTACAACCGTGATTGACATAATGTACCTCTTTTATATAACTATAATAATGTTACAAATCATTTTACTATTTAATATTGACTTTTGGCAAGTAATTGAACGCACTTTACGCCCTAATTATTTCAAAACGCTATTTACCGTATCTAATTTATCAAAAAAACTTTATCTTATAAATTTTTGTCCTGCGATTCTTCAACGGATAATTCGAAACTACCAGACAATTTTTTCCTTAACTAATTTAGTTTTGCGCGCCCCTGCTCCCTAATGGGATACACATACGTCGCCTCAAGCTATGCGGCGTCTTAATTATAGTAAAACTATACGCAAGTAAAATGCGTCCATTACTGTTGTGCTAACCTTCGGGACGCATTTTAGTTCAGTTTATCTATTTACAAATTTTCTATATACTACTTACTATTTCATTGGAATACCGTAGTGATACTTTTGTGGTAACAACTGCCTGTAATCAAGCCTCTTCTGTTGATAACCAAAATATCTTCGAATTGATAGCTCATTATCCTTTTTGACGTCGTAACTACAAAAATTTCAGAAATCTCATCAGCAGTGCTAGGTTGATTCGGAAGCGGCGAGTTTGTCTCGAAGATAGGATAAAACTTATGCCCTTTTATTGCCAAATCCTTAAATTGGATATTATCGTCGGAAGATGCGTAAGTAAATTCTATCAGCAAAATGACGTTATATTCAAAATACTCTTCCGTATATCCTTCGCCCAAAATATTAAATTTCTCCAAATCCGATAAAGACGTGACTATTTCTAATTTAGATGTATAATCCCAATTTTTTATTTCATTAAAGTGACATATTCTTATTGCGGTTGAAAAAACAGTATCATACTCCGGCACTGCGTTTATATTATTGTCCGAACTGCCGTCATCCTTTGGACAGTTGCAACAACCTAACAATGCAATCGCCATTACTAACAGCAAAACAACTACTATACTACTTTTGAAAATTTTATTCTTCATATCCCTCTCCTTGTTAGCGCTAAAAATATACGACTATCTTATTTCATTGGAATACCGTAGTGATACTTTTGTGGTAACAACTGCCAGTAATCAAGCCTCTTCTGTTGATGACCAAAATATCTCCAAATTCATAACTCGTTTTAGGCGTTTTAACGACAAATATAATATCGCCTATATCATCAGTGCAAGGTTGATTTGGAAGCGGTGAGCTTGTCTCAAAGATAGGATAAAACTTACTTCCACTTATTGCCAAATCCTTAAATTGGATATTATCGTCGGATGACGCGTAAGTAAATTTTATAAGCAAAATGACGTTATATTCAAAATACTCTTCTGTATATCCTTCGCCCAAAATATTAAATTTCTCCAAATCCGATAAGGACGTGACTGTTTCTAATTTAGATGTATAATCCCAATTTTTTATTT
>CAJUOK010000021.1 GCA_910588015.1 uncultured Christensenellaceae bacterium
TCTTGTAATACTTCTTGATTTTTTGCATTGTCTTGCATAAGTTTTTCATTTTGATTTATGAGTTTCTGCACAAGTTCGTCGTTGGTCGACGCCTGCTGCGGCAACATCTGTTGCATTCCCGGTAGCATTGCAGTCATTGTCTCGGATACTATGCCTCTTATCTCTTCCGCGCCCAAGTACGGTTGTGCGTTCATATATACGCCCTGCGGCTGTCCTTGCATATTACCCTGTCCGCCCATCATACTCATAAACATCATTCGCATATTTTCGTCGCGTTGCTTTGTCTCATTCTTTTCGTATTCTTCTTTGCTATTCGTCAAATTTTCTTCGGCATTTATACATCTGTTTTTGGCAATAATCATAATTGCTAAACTTGCAAATGCCAATCCCATTAATACGCACGCGATTGCAGTCCAACCGCTTGCCGAGATTCCCAAGAATGCGCTTGCATAAAACGAAGAATACTTAGCTTTTTCTATCTTTTTCGCCCGATTTCTGCGGCTCTCAAAACTTGCGGTCTTCCCCATAAATATCAATATTAGTATTATACTAATTCCGCTTGCTAGCAATTGCCACAAAGGCAATTCTTTCAGCTTTGAAAGCAATTCGTCCAACGCTCCGCTACCGTCGTCGGGCATTGGTTCGTCCGGTTTGTTATCATCTGGCGGCGTTATAGGTTCGTTCCCTCCGTCTGTGGGCAAATCGGGGTCTATTTGCGGATAATACGGATTCTTGGAATCATTGGGGTCCGTCAGTTTATCTCCGCTATTCACCGTAAATTCCTGCCATTGAGTTTCCGTTGTACCGTCAGCAAAAATAAAGTTGGCTTTTTGGTCTTCTTTTATCCTGCCTCTTATCATATAGGTTTTACCGACTTCGAGTTTATCGTAATCAATAGTATTACCGTCGCCGTCTATAATATCGTATTCAACGCCGCTTATCTGTCCGTAATCCAATTTTAATACGTTTGGCTTCGCCTCAGTATTCCACTCAATCTCTATTTTGGCTTGAACTATCTCAAAGTCGAATTCTTTATCGCCTTCTATTTGATATTTGTCGATATAGGAAGTCTTAAGACTTACTTCTATTTTGTATTTACCAAGTTTAATAGGCGCGCCGTTGAGTTTTAAACCGTTATCGTCAAAATACGTCACGTTAAAAGCAGTGTCGGGCAATATTCCGTTGGAACAACTGATTTTTGCGTGTCTTGGATTGGTATTGTACTCCATAGTCGGATTCGTCAAATTCACGTTGATTTTCGCAAGCTCTTTTCCTACTCTGAAAACTTTCGACTTCGCCGTTGGGTCGCTCAACACATAATTTTGAGTATCTAACAACACCGGCACTGCAACGTAATATTTAGACTCGTTTTCCGACCATACTATGTCATTTATGGTAAGTTTTTTACTCGCGTCTAAAATATTTCCGCTTGCGTCTGTCTCGTAATACTCATATCCCACCGTTTGGCTGTCGGCTCTCGGGTCTCGCAATACATATATATCGTATTTTTTGCCGTTTATATCTTCAGCCATACTGTTCTTCCAACTGGTCGAAGGTATTTCGGCAGGTACTACGCTCCAACTTTTGCTCCATAGGAAATTGCCGTCCGGGTCTATATAAGAGTTTCTGTCTATGCTGTCGGGCAACACGTAATTATCTTTGTAAGCCGCGTCCAACGCAAACGTAACGACTGCCAAGTTGCCGTCCCCCACTGCATTGCCTATATTGTCCGTATATGTAGCTAAAAGTCCGTTTGGCAAATTTTCCAACACTTCTTCGCAATTATTGCCTCCGTTATACGGCAGCTCTCCATCGTTCTTCCATTTCACATCGCTCAAATCAAACTTCGCCGCGTCAATCTTCCACTTTATAGAATAAACAGTCTTATTGCCGTAAGAATCTTCCAACCTCACCGACGTGACGTAAGTATCAGCATTCTTACCTACGGCAGTATTATCCGAACCTTTGCCTGCATCAACATTGTATCCGTTGACTCCGTACGTAGTATCGATATTGAAACTACCTTGTAAAATAACAAACCCATAGCTATTACCAGCATCGTAAGTCAATACTTTATTATATTCTAAAATCGCCGTGTTGCCCACCGTCACAGTTACTGTGTCATTATTGACTCCGTTGAGCGTAAATACCCAAACCGGAGCAGTAACTATTGTTTGCGCCACGACGTTGAGTTTGATTGCATTTGCCATAACTATTTCATAGTTGCCGTTGTCCGACTCCAATAAAAGTTCCCACTCGCCTATGCTTAAATTAGCGTCTGTATGCAACTCGGCAGTCATCAAACCTATCGCCCTAATCAAATATCCCGCCGTTACCGCCGAGCTGTCGACGGGGTCTGTATAAGCCAGTTCATATCTGCTTGTACTTCTTTTTGCGACGAATTTAGCGCGAACAATATCCGAACCTATCGGAATTGAAGTTATCATCCCGTTTACGCTTTGTTTCTTGCCTTCTTCGACTTTTATAGTATTAGTTCCGTTGTCGCCGTTTATCTGAATATTTATTTTTGCGGGAGTTACTTCGAATTCTATTTCCTTATCGGACTTATCGTCGGGAATTCCGCTATGCCAAAAAACCGAACCGTCCTGCTTCTTTAACTTGATTTTTATCTTGTATTTTCCCGCGTTGGTCACCCCTAACGTGTCTCTATTGTCATAACTTACTCCGTTGGGAATCGACGCCAAGTCTATCTCCATTTCCGTGCTGTCAAAACCGCTAAGCGTGAATCTCTTTTCATTTCCCGTATAAGTCAACGTTGTCGTAGTAAACGAAGGAATATTAAGCTCTTGTCCTTGAATATGAATTTGCACCGATTTGGGCGTAACCGTCGGGTCGGGAATATAATTGCCGTTAACGGAAATTACAGTAGCTATATAATTGCCTTTAGCCGTAGGAGGAATCTTGTCTGCGCTGTATGCAGGCAATCCTCCCGGCACATTTTCATAATGAAAATCCAACACGCTGCCCTGCGGCAATGACGACTCTATCGCAACCAAATCTGACACGTCGTGCGTCACGCTCGGCAACACCGTGCCTCCGCCAGTCAAAGTAAACCCAACTTCTTTTGGCTTTATTTCGTAATCTATAATTCTTGTAAAAGACGAATTTATTTTATAATCTTTCCACAATATCTTGCCGGAAGTATCTATGATGCTAAATTCTACCTTATACTTTCCCGCATTCTTGGGCACGGCAATCGTTCTTCCTTCGCTATCTTTATATACGACGCTTATTTCGCCGTCGGTCAAAAGCTTGTCAAAATCACTCGTATACCAACTTGGAACGTTGCCGTAATTCACTGACATATCCAATCCCGAATACGTCTTCTCAACGTTTGACGGCACGGTGAATTCTTTGACGGTAGCGCTTTGAACTTTCTTTAAATTTAAGTGAAATGCCGGACGGTAAGCAAACGAAGCGTCGTTGGCTATATAGGGTTCGTTCAAATTGGCATTGGCGCTTGTAACTGCTACTGCGCTATAATTATCCCAAGCCGAACCTCTTAACCAATATCCTATAGAGTTCTCACAATTGTCTTTTGTTAATTTCCATATGCTGTTATAATTATTGGTCGTCAAATAATTCGCGTCTCCAATCTCTATCGCCGACGGCAACCATATATTATCTAATTTCCATATATCATATCCGGGTTTGCTTTGATAACATCTTCTTTGATAGAAATCACTTACAGGAAACGTAGTTGTATATGCCTCGTTGTTGGTATTATAATTGATATCAGAATGACGACCTTTTCCCTGTTGAAATTCCTGCCATTCCACTTTTGACGGCGTATCAATAAAATTTGTTAAACTTCCCGATACGTTGGTCATTGTAAATTTAGCAAATTTATTTGTCGGGTCTTGAGTAGCGACAATTTCATTCGCCGCGCCTCCTGTATACGAACTGTAATAACTTCCTCCGTTATTCAAAGTCACTGCTCTTATCATACTCGTGCCATACATATTCGCCGGCGCATCGCCGTCTCTATTATCAGCGTAAGAATTAAATGCAGCGGTGTCAGTACTGTTTGCTAGCCACAGCGTCAGTATAGGTTCTGAATCTTTATTCGTTGAAAGATATACGGCATTCCATATCATACCTTCTATAGTTAAAGTAATTAATTTGCCGCCCGTTTGGGTATTCCTTGTATCGGTGAAATCTGCGTTTGACTTGGTAGCTGTCGCAGCTGCTATTACGTCGTCGTAAGTTGCGTTGGCAACTCCCGTAATTTGAGAGTATAAAATTTTTATTTGTGTTACGTCAAAAACGAAACCGTCGTTTCTCGTTGCATAATCACTCAAAAGTATGTTGCCTATATCTGTAGTGACCGCGGCAGACGATAGAGCAACGCCGCTGTTTAGTGGCATAAGCAAAACTAATGCGCTTGCGGAAAATATACATAACAAAACCATACATATTATCAAATATTTAACTTTTTTCTTGCGTACTTCCATACTCACCTCTTTTTGATACTTTAATATTAAAGTCAATTTCCACACATTATTGAAGTTCAATTTACATTGATATTTTGAGCCAAAACCAATAACACACTTTATTTGAAATATATAAATGTCATATCTTTTTAATTCCAAAAAAAGTATACTTTTACTGACCCAAAGCTATTGCAAAATAACGTATCGTGAACTATAATATTATTGAAAAAATATGCCGTTTCGCGCTATGCAAAACGGCAGTCAGTAAAAGTATACTTTTTTTGGAAAATCTTTAATAAGTTGATATTTTTTATAAAAAATTTATTAAATAAGAAATAATAAGGGTAATAAAAAATAAGTAATAGCGACGCTTATTAATATGAGCATCATCTTGTTGTATCCAACATTTGGTGTCATAACATAAATCGTCGCTATTATAATTATAGCAATATTTTCTATTAATTAATAGTGCTCTATTTAACCAATAGACTCTTACCAGTCATCTCTTTGGGTATTTCAAGTCCCATCATATCGAGCATTGTCGGCGCGATATCGCAAAGCTTGCCGCCGTCTTTGAGAGCTTTGACTCCGTCTGCGCCTATGACTACGAACGGCACGGGATTGGTTGTATGCGCGGTAAACGGAGCTTTGGTATCAGCATCAAACATATAATCGCAGTTACCGTGGTCAGCCGTAAGGAGCGCCTGTCCGCCGACTTCCTCAATTGCGTCAAGAACCTTTTTAACGCATTCGTCGGTAACCTTGACTGCCTTTTGAGCAGCTTGCATAATACCAGTGTGACCTACCATATCGCAGTTGGCGAAGTTGAGAATCATAACTTGATATTTACCGCTCTTGATTACTTCGCAAGCTTTGTCGCAAACTTCGTAAGCGCTCATTTCGGGTTTCATATCAAAAGTAGCTATTTTGGGAGAATCGATAAGAATTCTGTCCTCGCCGTCGTTGGGAGCTTCTACTCCGCCGTTGAAAAAGAAGGTTACGTGAGCGTATTTTTGCGTCTCTGCAATTCTAAACTGCTTGACACCTTGTTTTGACAAATATTCACCAAGAGTATTGGTGTATCTCTCTTTCTTAAATGCTACTTCCAACTTACCCTCGAAAGTTGCGTCGTAAGTCGTAAACGATACGAATTTAGGCGCTAAAAACCCTTTTGCTCTTTCGAATCCGTTGAAGTCTTTAAAAATGAAACTTCTTGTAATTTGCCTTGCTCTGTCGGGACGGTAATTGAAGAAAATCACGCTGTCGCCTTTGTTTATAGTCGCTGTCGGTTTGCCGTTCTCCGTTATTACTGTGGGGAGCATAAATTCGTCGGTAACGCCTTTGTCGTAACTGTTTTGCATAGCATCTACGGCATTGCCCTCTTCGACTCCCTGTCCGTCGACAAGCGCGGCATAAGCTTTAGAGACTCTTTCCCAAATATTATCCCTGTCCATTGCGTAAAATCTGCCGCTTATCGTAGCAATCTTGCCGTAATTTAATTTGGTAAGATAGTCGGAAAGTTCTTGTATAAAACCTTTACCGCTTATAGGCGAAACGTCTCTGCCATCCATAAAGCAATGGATATAGGTATTTTTGACGCCCATATCTTTTGCCATTTTTACTGTTGCATACAAATGCTCCGTATGAGAATGAACGCCGCCGTCGGAAACAAGTCCCATAATATGCAGACTCTTACCGTCTTGCTTTGCGTTGTTCATCGCGTCTACTAAAGCGGAATTTGTGAAGAAATCGCCGTCGCTTATGGCTTTGCTGATTTTGGGCAGGTCTTGGAATATGACTCTTCCCGCGCCTATATTTAGGTGTCCGACTTCGCTGTTGCCCATCTGTCCGTCGGGAAGTCCTACCGCAAGTCCGCTTGCCATAAGTTGAGTCGACGGATTGTCCATTATTATTTTTAATACTTCAGGAGAGGTCACGGGAGATATGGCGTTGCTTTCGCCAAACTCGTTTATACCGTAACCGTCCATAATTATCAGTCCTGTAAACTTCATAAAACCTCTAAACGTTTTAAGATACCCCTATATTATAGAAGTATTTTTATATGCGCAATTAATACTTAACTACTTGCGAGAAATCAACCGCTTTCAAAGAAGCTCCGCCGATAAGTCCGCCGTCGATTTGCGGCATAGCCATCAACTCGCTTGCATTCTTGGGATTCATACTTCCGCCGTATTGAATTCTTACTTTGTTTTCTGCGCAATCTTTGCAATAAAGATTTGCCATAGTATCGCGAATAATAGCTATTGTGTCGTTAGCGTCCTGCGCCGTTGCAGTTTTGCCTGTTCCGATAGCCCAAACGGGTTCGTAAGCTATAACGATATTTTCAAGCTGACTCTTGTCAATATCTTTGAAAGCTTCGGTAGTCTGTCTTACCAAAACGTCCTTTACAAGTCCGCCTTCTCTCTCTTCCAAAGTCTCGCCGACGCAGATAATTGGCTTTAATCCCTTTGCCAAAGCTGCCTTAACTCTTGCGTTGACGGTTTGGTCTGTCTCGCCGAAATACTGTCTGCGTTCGCTGTGTCCGATAATAACGTATTCTACGCCGAGCTCGACAAGCATATCCGCGCTTATCTCTCCCGTGAACGCGCCTTTCTCCGCCCAGTGCACGTTTTCTGCGCCAAGTTTGATATTGGTGCCTTTGATAAGTTCTCCTGCCGCGGCAATGTTTGTATAGGGTACGCAGACTACTACTTCTGCTTTAGCGTCTTTTACAAGCGGAATAAGGTCTGTAAGAAGAGCCTTTGTGCCTGCGATAGTATTGTTCATTTTCCAGTTTCCTGCAATTATAGGTTGTCTCATTATAAATACCTCTTAAAATTTATTCTGTATTGATTTATTGTCGAGATTATCAATTCCCGTACTGAAAAGAGATAATCTGCTAATTATTAAAGACTGCCGCAAAAACTATTTGCGACAGTCAATGTGTTTTTATTTGTCGTTAAGGCACGCAATGCCCGGCAATATTTTGCCTTCGAAAAGTTCCAAAGAAGCGCCGCCGCCCGTAGAAATGTGGCTCATCTTGTCGGCAAAACCAAGTTGAGCTACAGCAGCTGCGCTGTCGCCGCCGCCGATTATGGTAGTTGCGCCTTTTGCCTCAGCCATAGCCTTTGCCACGGCAACCGTTCCGTTGGCGAGAATGGGATTTTCAAAAACGCCCATAGGACCGTTCCAAATTACGGTCTTGGCATTTTTTACTTCGTTGGCAAAAAGTTCTCTTGATTTGCTACCGATATCCAAGCCCATTTTATCTGCGGGGATACAACGTATGTCGCACTCGCTAACTTCGATTGGAGCGTCTATAGGATTGGGGAATGCTCCTGCTATAACAGCGTCTACAGGCAACAAAATTTTCTTGCCGAGAGACTTTGCTTTCTCAAGCATTTGTTTGCAATAATCGAGTTTTTCGTCGTCAACCAAAGATGTGCCTACTTCGCTGCCTTGAGCCTTGGCAAAAGTATAGGACATACCGCCTCCGATGATAAGCGTATCGCACTTGTTGAGAAGATTGTCTATAACCTTAAGCTTATCTGCGACTTTCGCGCCGCCAAGTACAGCGACAAACGGATGAACGGGATGCTCTAAACTGTCTGCCATTACGCTCAATTCTTTTTCGATGAGGAATCCGCATACAGCGTCTTTTACAAAACCGTATTCTACAATACCTGCCGTCGAAGCGTGACTTCTGTGAGCCGTGCCGAAAGCGTCGTTGACGTATACGTCGGCATACTCGCTCAACGCCTTACAAAAAGCTTCGTCTCTGCCTTCTTCCTCTGCGTGGAAACGCAAATTCTCAAGCAATACGCACTCGCCGTCTTTCAAAGCCGCAACTTTTGCTTTTGCGTCCTCTCCTATAACGTCCTTTGCAAAAGCTACTTTGCCGCCCAAAATTTCGTTGAGTCTGTCGGCAACGGGCTTGAGCGTCAATTTGACGGGGTCGTTCTTAAGAGCTTTGGCAATAGCCTGCTCTTTTGCCTGCGCCTGTTCTTCTGCGGGAAGAGCTTCGATTGCTTTCTTTTCTTTTTTGGTCAAACCTACTTTTGCGCTGAAAATGCTGTGCGGCTTGCCCATATGAGAACAAAGAATAACTTTTGCTCCTTGCTCCATTAGATATTTAATTGTCGGCAATGCGCCTTGAATACGGTTTTCGTCCGTGATAACGCCGTCTTTCATCGGCACGTTGAAATCCACTCTTACGAGGCACTTCTTGCCTTTTACGTCTACGTCTTTTATTGACTTCTTGTTCATATAAAGTCTCCTTGATTTTATAAAATAATTTTACGCAAATATTATATCACCGTATATGTTTTTTGTAAAGAATTATTGCTAAATTTTTCCAATTGTCCGCCGTCGTCGGAGCTAATCCAATCTTTGCGGAATTATATTTGAGTTGAAATTCAAACTGTTGACTCAAAACTATATCAATTATAGGTTATTGATTAAAACTTAAACTTGCGTATCTTCTCGGCTCGTCTCTTGCGTATTTTCGAGATTGCCGTCTGCCTTCGATTCGCCGCAGTCGCTAACTTCTGCCGAATTGCCTACGCTCGCCGCTTGCGCGTCTTTATTTTTATTGAGCGCCGAACAATCCAAACGGCGCAAATGAGCCCTGTCAGCGTCGCAGACCGCGATAAATTCTCCGTTGTATTCCTCGATATGCATTGTCGCTCCGCACCCCTCGATATCGCAAGGCGTTTTGATACGCAAAGCGTAAAACGTATTTCCCGACAGCATATAAGGCGGCTTGCCGTAACTGATTTTTTTGACCGCGAAATTGCTCTTGCTCATAGCTTTGACAACTCGCAACTTGTAACCGTTGTCTATCGCGTAAGCTCCTCCCGCGGCGCAAACGACAAATATTACAAATATCAGCGCGACTCTGGCAGTGGCGTTAAATTGCAATTTACCTAGCAAAAAGATTAGCGCGACGCAGACGGCAATAACTATAATCGACATTGCGAATTTAAAAGCCGTAAGTCTTTTCATCTTGAATTTGTCGCAAACTGCTATCGCCTCGACTTCTCCCATATCTAGGTCTGGAATATCTTTAATATCCTCTTCTTGAAGACTTGCCTTTGACAAAATAAACTGTCTTTCTCTCTCTTTCGCCTGTCTGCGTTCGAAAAAGGACATTCGCTTTTTTTCGCTCTCGAGTTGAGCTCCGCATTTTTCGCAAAAACTTGCGCCCTCTTTATTTTCGAAATTGCAATTGGAACAACGCATTTTTACCTCCTGTCAGACGAACCGTCGCGTTCTTCTACCGGACGTCTGTCAGCTTTTATAGACTTGACTTTTCGTCTGTATAAACCGTATACGCAACTCAATGCTATCGACGCAGCCAATATAAGATAACTCGATATGTGCGGTTGGATTTGCCCTTTTCCTGCCGAAGCCGCTCCGACAGCAACGAAAAATGTCCACTGCAACGCGGATAGGATTGAAAACAATAATACCGAAACAAACAATAAAATTCCGTCTTTTTTCTTTGAACGTTTTATCGCAGTCAGCATAATCAATGCTATCAAAGATACAAAAAACAAAATCGAAATAGCAAAGCTCGCAATATAAGCGTTGTCAAGAGCGTCTATCTCTTCTTGCGTGACCTTGGTCATAAAAGCGTTCTTTAATATTTCCGCGTTCATACCCGAATCGTTGGACGACACAATGTAATCAATTGAATTATCGAATCCCTTTGTCATTGCAAACAAAATATCGATAAAACTCATATCCACCGTTATGCCCATAGTTTGGTCTTTATCATCAGGGATTAAATCTCCCAAGAATTCTTTTAGCGAACCCGTAAAATTCATATTGAGAGCAGGCAAAAGCAAAAACGATATCACCGTAACGGCGAGAACTATACCTAATGTAATATTTAATTTTATATCAAGTTTACGTTTTTTTTCATCGAGCTCTTGATTATGCCGCAAATCCGCTCTTTGCTTTTCGCTCAATAAATTAGGATTTTTCTTTTTAGACCTTTTTGCCATAACATCTCCGCGCTGATTTTGTATCAACTTATATAATATTACTACATTTTTACAGTCTTGACAAGATATGAATAAAAATTTGCGAAAATAATACACTAAAAACGGCATTAAGTTCAAATGTCTAAAAAATTCAAAGGAGAAACGTTATGATAACCGTTATTGCACTTATTCTGGTGACCGTCGGCGCCATCAACTGGCTTGCTGTCGGAATCTTCGATTTCAACATCGTCAACTGGATATTTACTCCCAACGCTTACGTCGGAGCAAGAGTCCTTTACGCTATTGTCGGCATTGCGGGAATATGGCTTATAGCTTATCTGATTTACAACAGATTTTCGCCAAAGCGTATTCACGCAGTCGAAGATATGGCTCATCACAAGAGACACGAAGAAAACAAGTAAACAAAAACGTTGCGGAGATTTTAGTCTCCGCAACGTTTTTACTTCACCTAATACGCCCGATTTATATCTTATACTTCGCAAAGGCTCAATTTGAATTTCTGTCCGTTAGAGAAATTGAGCATCAGCGCTTTTCCGTCGTGCGTAAACGTACCCATATAATACTCTTTTAGCAATACTTTGAGGTCGAGAAACAAATCCTCCACATCCACTCTGTATTGCAAATCGCTTAGCTGCGTACTGAAAATATGCTCGTTGCATTGGTTTTCTTGCTGTATCATACTTTACCTCCGTAAGTTGAATTTTGCGAACGTCCTTATTCGTTATCGCACTTATATTATATCAATTCGACAAATTTCGATAAAGGGGAATTTTGTCGAAAACTACGACTTATTTTGCAGAATTTTGTCTTGTTTTGAAATATTTTGTCGAATTTTGACGAATTGAATAAATTTTATGAAAAAATTTGTCGTTTTACGTCACATTTTTAAATATTGACGCAAAAATCTATTGAGTCTGATATCACACGATTTATTTGAGTGATATTACAAAATTTCTCAACCTCTGCTAATTGCCATTTACTACGGCTCTGCGCGACAATCAAATGCAAATGCCGTGAAGTACGCAACCTATAAGAAGATGACGCGTAACGACTTCCTGCATATCCGCGCTCTTGTCATATATCGACAGTTCGTCCAAAGCAATACTCATTATATTGTGCAATTCGATAAGTTTATACATAGACTGCTTTATCGGCATTCTTTGCGAAGACACAAATATTTCCTGCGTCAAATCGCCTTTTATCGCTATAGCAACACGGTTTTTCTCTATGCCGCCGATTATAAAATTCAAAATTCTTTTATTGCGTTCTACAAACATTTTGTCAAGTTGGGAATATACTGCGAAAAATTCTTTGCAAGCTTTGCAAAAATCCAAACACTTACCTGTCATATATATTGGGAGAGGATAAACGCAAAGTCTGCTTTGGTTCTTGCCTTCGCCTATGCCAAGCGATTGAAATTCTCTTTGCATATCGGCTATCTGCGAATCGTCCGCGATTGCAAAATCTCCGCTCTCTTCTATATCAAGCTGCTCTCCGCCGTTTCTTTCCTCTGCCATAAAACTCTCCCTCCGTCTGCTTATAACTGTCATATTATATTTTCGACAACTGCAAAATATTCCTTAATCAGTTGCAATTTTGCAATACTTTGATTATAATATTTTATATGGATAACAATATACTCTCGCCCACTTCGATTTGGGCGGATTACGACGCAAACGCCGTAAGACTCAAAGCCAACTTTTTAAAATACGATACGGACGAACACAACGTCGTAAATTTCGAAGCGTACCTCAGCTCGGACACCTTGGAAGAACAAGACACTCCGCAGACGTACTGCTATGGCAAATTTCCAAAAAACGATTGGAAAAACGCCACGATAATTTATATCAACGGCTATAATACTTTCCAGCAAAACGAACTTTTCGATACGTTTGTTCCAAAAGGATACGGCGTAGTTTGTTTTGACTATATGGGCAAATCAGAAAGACCCAAATATACAATTTATCCAAAATCTCTTAATTTCGCCAATTACATTTACAGCGACGGGCATCTCGATTCTTACGTCAAATCGCCAAAAGATTCTTGCGTGTATATATGGAGCAAAATGTGCCGCAACGTGATTACTTTTATAAAATCCCTGCTAGGACAGGATAACAAAATATATCTGCGCTCTTCATTGGAAGGCGGCAATATTTTGTGGCAAGTCGCAGGTATGGACAAACGCGTCGACGGTATAGTTGCGGCAAACAATGCCGGTTGGGCGGAATGTAAAGGTCTGTTTAGATTTTCAGACAGCGCTGACGAATACGATTTGAGAGAAGACAAACTCAAATGGATGAGCGCTTGTTCGCCGCAATCGTACGCTAAATTCGTCTCTTGCCCCGTGCTCTATCTATCCGGCACAAACGCCGATTTGACAAGCATAGACCGAGTGGAAAAAACTTTGGAACTCACTATGAATAAAGGTGAAAACCGAATTTGTTTTTGCGCAAATCTGACAAATACGCTCGACGCCAACGCAAGAAACGCAATGGCTTTTTGGCTTGACAATGTCCATAACGGCACAAATATGCCAAAATCTCCAAAACTATCGTTCGAAATCAACGACAGAAAAGTATACGCCAAAATGGAGTATGATTCCGACTGGGAAATCGACAAACTTATAGTATTCTATTCTTATAACGAAATCAACAGCGAATTCAGACATTGGGACAGAGTCTTGCTCTCCTCCGCAAATCCCGCGGTGGAATTGCCCGTGAGATACGGCGATAAAAAGATATTTGCTTTTTCTTCCGTAAAATATAAGAACGGGCAATATTATTCTTCATTGCCGAAGATGTGCAATCTTGAAAACGTAAAGTTGGATGCAATTACGCCAAAACGCACTCGAATAGTCTTTGAGAGAAAACAAGGACTCAACGCTTGGGCAGTCGACAACGTCACGGGCGAATACTTTATGCCGGAACTTAAATCGGGAGCTTTCGATATTTTCGGCGTAACCGCCAATAAAGGGAATTTGTCAACGTATTATATCAGCGACAAAAACTTCGAGCGCAAAGACACGAGCATATTCCAATTCGACTGTTTTTGCCAAACGGACAGAATTTTAAAAGTGGAAATGAGCGTCGAGACCAACGATTTTTCTTATGAATCCTACACCGTAGACGTCAAATTAACAGGCGGCGAGTGGCAAAAAATTGCGCTTTCTCACTGTGACTTTAAATCTAAAGAAAGAGTGCCGCTCAAGAATTGGAACAGCGTCAAAAAACTCTCTTATATAGACATCGACAATACTTTGATAAACAATATCATATGGGTATGACGTTATGATAAAATTGAGTGAAATCAACGTGTCGGACAAAGTGGAGACAAAAAAGAACCACCCTTGCGGCAGCAACGTTTGGGTCGTGTTGCAAAAAGGCGCAGACTTTAAGATACAATGCGAAAAATGCAAACACGTTGTGTTGATATCCGCAGAGACATTTAAAAAATCCGTCAAAAAAATTTTGGAGCAATAGTAATGGAGCAAAATCCTCAAACGCAAGTGGAAAAATATTCCTACATAGATAATAAACGTAGAACGTCGGGTATAAAAGCTCTCAATATCGCATTGGCTGTTATTATAGTATTGCTAATAACGGTTTTGATATTGTTTACGACTGTTTTTACCACGATTACGGTGGACGGTAAAAGTATGTTTCCCACTCTCGTCGACGGCGACAGACTTATGCTTCTCAAACACGGATATACCCTTCAACGAGGCGACTTAATTGTTTTTAAAAGAGAAGGTCGCAACAACGTCAAGCGCATTATAGGTCTCGAAGGCGACGTAATAAGATTCGACAGAGACGTTATGGTGTGGACTGTCAACGGCGAAGCATATACTGAAGATTACGTCGAAGGCGGTTACAGCGACAATTATTTTTCGATGAGTATAAAAGAGATATTCACCCAAGAGGGATTGACTATTCCCCAAGGTCACGTATTTGTGCTTGGAGACAATCGAAATATTCAAGGTGGAGGCATATCCGTCGATTCGCACATCTACGGAGCTTTGACCGTCGATAATATAATAGGAAAAGTAATAAAAATATACTGACATAATTTGTTGAGGAGAAGAAAATGAAAGCAATAGTTTCGGTAATCGGAAAAGACAAAAAAGGCATAATAGCAAAGGTTTCGACGGCGCTGTTTGAAATGGACATAAATATCGAGGATATTTCTCAAACTATTATGCAAGATTATTTCACTATGATTATGGCAGTCGATACGAGCGAATGTCCGCTCAAATTCGACAGCATTGTCAAAAAACTCGATGAACTCGGCAAACAGTCGCATCTTGAAATTCATATTCAGCTTCAGAGCATATTCGACAGTATGCACAAAATCGACACCGACAAAAAAGGACTTTGATTATGTACTCCAGCAACGAAATTATAGAAACGATAAATATGATTTCCCAACAGCACCTCGACGTGCGCACGATAACGTTGGGAATTTCGCTTTTTGACTGCATTACCGACAGCAAACAGCGCACTTGCGATAAAATTTACGACAAGATAATGTCCAAGGCGGGAAATCTTGTGCAAATTGGTGAGGATATATCCAGCGAGCTTGGAATTCCAATCGTAAACAAACGCATATCCGTCACTCCTATATCGCTTATCTCCGCCGCAAGCAAAGGACATCTGGAAATAATAAAAACCTTGGATAAAATCGCCGACGAAACGGGAATAGACTTTTTGGGCGGCTACTCCGCTCTTGTTCACAAGGCGATGACTCCTTATGAAAAAGAATTCTTGCTTTCGATACCGCAGGCTTTGTCGACTACAAACAAAATTTGTTCGTCTATCAACGTTGCAACTTCAAAGGCGGGTATAAATATGGACGCCGTTGCTCTTATGGGTAAAATCGTCAAAGACTGCGCGTATCTGACCAAAGACAAAGACAGCATTGCGTGCGCAAAGTTGGTGGTATTCGCAAATGCAGTTGAGGACAATCCCTTTATGGCAGGCGCATTCCTCGGCGCAGGCGAAGACGACACAGTCGTCAACGTCGGAGTATCCGGACCGGGCGTCGTCAAGACGGCTTTGGAACACTGCGACGGCGACTTGACGCAAGTTGCGGAATGTATAAAACAAACTGCTTTCAAAATTACACGCGTAGGTCAACTCGTCGCAAAAGAAGCCAGCAAACGTCTCGGCGCTAGCTGTGGAATAGTCGACCTATCGCTTGCTCCGACTCCCGTAATAGGCGATTCCGTCGCTCACATTCTCGAAGAAATAGGTCTTGAAAGCGTGGGAGCTTGCGGCACCACCGCTTGTCTTGCAATGCTAAATGACGCCGTTAAAAAAGGCGGCATTATGGCTTGCTCGAACGTGGGCGGACTGTCGGGAGCCTTCATTCCCGTATCTGAAGACGCAGGTATGATAAAAGCGGCGCAAATAGGCGCGCTCAATCTTGAAAAACTCGAAGCAATGACCGCCGTATGCTCGGTGGGACTTGATATGATAGCTATACCGGGAGATACGCCGGCGGAGGTAATATCGGGCATTATTGCCGACGAGATTGCCATTGGCGTGGTAAACACAAAGACAACCGCCGTGCGAGTAATTCCCGTATACGGCAAAAAAGCAGGAGAAACGGCAGAATTCGGCGGACTTTTAGGCACTGCCCCGATAATGAATATCAACAAATACTCTCCGTCGAAATTTATCTCGAGAGGCGGACGCATACCCGCTCCGTTGCACAGCAATAAGAATTAATATGAACATAGAAGGCAAAAATCCCGTCAAGGAAGCCCTTGACTCAAATACGGAAATATCCAAAATCTGCGTGTCAAAAACGGCGCGCGATTTGCAAAGCATTATTGACGAGGCGCGAAAAAAGAATATTCGCATTGACTTTGTAGACAAGTCGTATCTCGACAGAATAAGCCAAAGCGGACGTCACCAAGGCGTTGTCGCAGTGAGCAAAGATTTCCAATACTGCTCTATCGAAGATATCTTGCAATTTGCAAAATCCAAAGGCGAAAATCTATTTTTGCTCATTCTCGACGGCATCGAAGACCCGCACAATCTAGGTAGTATTATAAGAGTCGCAGAATGTTCGGGTGCGCACGGCGTTATAATACCTTCGAGAAGAAGCGCGACGGTAAACGCGACGGTATTGCGCACTTCGGCAGGCGCCGCCAACCATATGCTAATCGCCTCCGTCACAAATATCAATGACGCTATCAGAAAACTTACCGACAGTTTTGTCAACGTGTATTCTGCTGATATGAACGGAAAACTTATATACGACGTCAACCTTAAAGAAGATACCGCAATTGTTATAGGAAGCGAAGGCAACGGCGTAAAACAGCTCACTTCGAAATTATGCAACGGCGCAATTTCCATACCGCAATTCGGTAAAGTCAATTCGCTCAACGCTTCCGTAGCGTGCGGAATTATATGTTTTGAAACCGTCAGACAAAGATTAAAACTCAATTAAACATTCATTGTACGGCATTATACTCTTCTGCGCTTATAATGTTAAATAAATCATAATGCAACGCTTTTTTTTATACTTGGTTTTCCTAATAATTTTAGGGCTGAGATAATTTTATATCAAAGCCTAAAAGCCTTGACTTTTGCCGTCCGAAATACTAGACTGTATAAGTTGACCGCATTTATTTGCAGTTGACAAAGGACGATAAAATGATAAAAAAAGTCTTTGGTAAATGGAACGCAATCGAACTGATTTTTTATATTGCAGGTCTTGCCCTTATAATAACAATGTCGATATGTTTCGGCGCATCTTGGATGTCTGCGGTCACGGGCATTTTCGGTCTTTCGTGCGTTTTGTTTGCGGCAAAAGGCAAAATCATAGGCATTTTCTTCACTTGGGTTATGATTGTATTTTACAGCATACTTTCATATAAAAATAAATATTACGGCGAAGTCTTTATAAATCTTTGTATGATGTTTCCGATGACTATTATTCAACTCATATCTTGGCTCAAAAATCTTGGCAAAGACTACGTCGTAAAAGTCAATTCCATTACCAAAAAAGAAATAATTATCGTATGCTCTGCGGCGGCTTTGGCGTTTGTGGTATTTTATTTCATACTTCGCGCGCTGAATACTTCGCAATTGATATTCAGCACGATTTCAATTGTTACTAGCGTATTGGCGACTTACTTTCAATCGAGAAGAAGCAAGTACGGTTTTTTGGCTTTTCTCGTCAACGACGCAGTGCTGTGCTTACTGTGGCTGTTCGCAACTCTCGAAGACATCAAAAACGTAGCTATGCTGACAGCCGTCGCGTTATACGTTGTAAGCGATATCTACGGTTTTATAAGTTGGGGAATTTTGCAAAAGAGACAGCAAAAAGATAATACCGTTCAAATTAATAAATTAAAAAAAGACGCTAAAGTATAAAAAGCGATTTGATTACATATAAAACTTATCAGCTATAAAATAAGAAAATAATTATTTTAAATGGTTTGAATTAATAACAAAATTATTTTTTATTGAAACTTGCTCTTATTTTGCGGCGTATCTTTTGCAAATTATTGTCGACATATTTTGCATTCTTACCCAAAACTTCGGCAATTTCGCCGTATGATTTGCCGTCGTAATACATATTGAGAATTTTTCTCTCCTCGTCAGTCAAAGCTGTGACGATTATCAACTTCAACGTCTCCAACTCTTCGGCGTTTATCGCAATCTCCTCTGGCGTGAGCGAACCGCTGTCAGTCTCCTCTACCGAACTGATGGGAACGCTGTCGCTCAAAGCCTTATTTTTCAATCTTGTACCGTTGCGAATACAGTCTAAAATTCTATTTCTGATACACTCGTGCGCATAAGTGGAGAACGCAATCTCGCCGTTCAAATTATACGTTACCACCGCTTTAAAAAGCCCTATCATACCTTCTTGGACAATATCGTCGTTATCCAAACCTTTGAGAAAAAAACCGCGCGCAATAGAATTAACAAGCCCCTTATGTTTCTCCATAAGCTCTTCGACAACGCTTTCGTCTCCCTCTCGGTATTGTTTTATCAACTGCATATCGTCTTTCATTTCAAATATCAACGACCGTCACTTTTTTGAATTTATTTTTTCTATTAAAGCCCGTTGTCTTGCTCTCACTTCTCCAGCCTTTCCGCAAGTCATTTTACCTTCCGTACAAGCTCCGCCTACGCAAGAAGCGCCGCAATTGCCGAATATGCTGGGAGCAACCTCAAGCACCAATTCGAGCATTTGCCAAGCAACGTCTCTGATTTCCCACTGCGCTCTGTTGCAACATCTCAAATTGAAAAAATTCATCAACGACCTTGCGTTCATCGTAACTATCATCTTGGTTTCCGCCGCATTCGGAAGCACGAATCTTGCGTCTTCGTTGGACTTTTCGCAAGCTCCTCCGAGCGCGCTCTGCCACTCTGTGTACCATTCGTGCATTGTCGCCATTTGTTTTTGGAATTTTTCCACAGCTTGACTTCCCAATGCCTCTATCGCCTCGGGAATTACGTAATTAAAGGTGTCTTCTCCTTTATTAGCGGCAACGTATCTTTGAGATTTAACGCTAAACGAAGCTATCCTGTGTCTTGTAATTTGCGCAAGCAAACTGCGCGAAACTCCTTCTATGCCGAAAGTAAAACTCGCGTGTTCAAAAGGAGACGCGTGTCCGAAAGACCTCAATCTTTCTATAAATTTATTGACATCGCTCTTATCCAGTCCGTCTTGCAAATTTTCTATCGTTGCGTCGCTGTAACAAAGTTTTGCCGCCAAAGCAATAGTCCTTTCGGGATTTGGCGTGTATTCCAGTAATTTTACGCTTGGTTTTACCTGTGGCATATTTTATCCTCCGAATTGTAGCAAAATGCTATATCCTAAATATTTTACTCGACAAGCAGCGTTTTGTCAAACTATATTTTTTAACTTAAGCATTGACAACATAAGAGCAATCCAAAAGCAACTCCAATCGCTCGCGCTGTCCCGTCAAATATAAATAACCTATCAACGCCTCAAATCCCGTGGCAATTCTGTAATCGTTGACGGTAGCATTCTTAGCCATAGAATGAGTATGAGAATTTCGCGCTCTGTGAAATATATCGTTTTCTTCTTCGCTTAAAATATCTGCGATGGCAAGCATTGATTTTGCTTGCGCCTCCGCCTTTACCTTCGACGTCACTGCCTTGTGAAGTTTGTCTGCTTTGCCTGTTGTTTTGCAAAGTTCCCGCAATCTGACATATAACGTATGCACTCCGTCTCCGACATAGGCAAGCACGAGAGGATTGAGCTCTCGCGCCTGTTTAGTCGTCATAGGATTGTCGTTTATGGGCAAACTCATTTTTTCTTCGCCGTCTTTTGAGCTACGAAATAATCAAAAAGCAAATCGTCGCTATATTCCTGCGCTCCCGTCGCTTCCAAAGTGCGCTTTTGAATATATTGATAACAGCTTTTTTCCATTATTCTTATAATATCAAAGGCTTCGTCCATATTTTTTCCCGCGCAGAACACTCCGTGATTTGCCATAAAGCAAGCGTTTCGACCCTGCATAGCCTCGACGGTGCCGTTCTTAAGCGTTTTTGTACCTGGAAGTCCGTATGCGCCAACTCTGCAAGAACCGCCCACAAGTTTTTCCATTTCTTCGTTCATAACGGGCAATTCGATTCTTGCCGACGCAAGTATCGAACAGAATATCGGATGCGAGTGTATTGTCGCATTGATTTCCGGTCTTGCCTGCATAATTGCCGCGTGTATCTTTCTTTCGCTTGTCGGCTTCTTGCCGTATGCCCATACTGACGGGTCGCTTATTTTTACGACAGGCATATCTTCCGGAGTCAACGCAATATAATCCAATCCCGTGGGAGTAACGAGCATATGGTCGTTATCCAATCTTGTAGCCGTATTGCCCCAAGTTCCCTGCACGAGATTTTCTTCCAGCAAACCGACTCCGCTGTCTTTGATGATTTGTCTCAACTCTGCTTCGCTCTCTGCGCTCCAAGTCTTTTGAATAGCCGCTTCACCGCCCTCGCTTGAGGTCTTGACTTCGGCAGGCGCGACTTTGGTATCGCCGTCTTGCATTGCCGAAAGATTTTGTTGATTTTTCTTGCTATACTTTGTTTTGTAAATAAATCTCATCAGTCTGGCTTCAAAACCGTTGATAATCTTATTTTCGCCTATTACGCTGCTGGCAACAAAACAGTGACTTGCTTTGTCAAGAACAAGTACGCAAGTATAAGCTTCGTCCATCGTGCGTCCGGAAGTAATACAGCCCTTGTCTTTTACAAGACAGGAATTTCTGCCTTTCAACGTCTTTATGATACTGTTTATATCATCTGCAGAAGTCTTGCAGGTAGGACCTACGATTTGCGCCATATCGTCGAGCACCGCGGGAATCGTTACGCCTGCTTTTGCCATAGGAACAACCCATTTGGGATAACACTGACAAATTGCGTTGATATCGCTTCTTGCATTGTATATTTGAGAATGATACTTATATTCTTTGTCGGCGGTAAAAATATTCATCTTGACGACGTCGTCTTCCGTAAGGTCGGCAAGCTTCACTCCCGCTTTGGTGATATACATCTCGTTGAGTTCAAAGCGCATACTTATCATATCGCTTTCGCCGACAACGCCTTCGGCAACAAGTCTTTTTGCGTAATCTAAAATTGTCTGAATATAGTTATTCATTCTTCGTCTCCTTCAAATCTTCTCGAATTGGCTTTTTTATATGTTTTTTCCAAACTGTAATATATCTGCTTATAGCTTGCAAAAAGCTCGTCGTAGATATACTTATTTTGCGGATTAGGTCTGTATGTTTTGCTCTCGATAACAAAATTTTTAGCTTCAGCAAAACTGTTTAATTCTCCAAGACCTATAAGAGCTATAATAGCTGCGCCCAAAGCTCCCGCATTTCTCGGATTTTGGACGATAGCAAACTCGCTTCCCGTTATATCGGCAATAATCTGCATCCACGCGTCGTCCAACGCGCCGCCTCCGATAATTCTGAACTGTCTGCAATGGAACTTGTAGTCCTTTCGGAAGTTCTCGAGTATCCATCTCAAATTATAGCCTATGCCCTCATATAACGCTTTCATTATATGCTCTCTGGTATGATTCGGCGTAACGTTCCACAGCGTAGCCCTAGTCGTAGTAGACGATACCGGACATCTTTCTCCGAGCATCCAAGGCGTGCATATCAAATGGTCGGAGCCTGCCGGAATAGATTCTATTACTTTGTCCATATAAGCGTATATGCCGTCGCCGAGTTCTTTTTGCTCCGTTGCAAAAAACTGGTCGCATATCCACTGTATATTGCTGCCCGCAGCCTCGGTAATTCCGCAAATCAAATTCATTTCGGGGTCAGCCGACTGAATCGCGGCAGCACCGTGTTTAAACTTCGTCTTGCTCTTGCTTGACGCCGCTACCCAAGCCGACGTGCCCAAATAGATATGTATTTCTCCGTCGCCGTTCATACCGCTTCCTATAGCAGCGGCTTGAGTATCGTCGCAACCGCCGAATACCGCGGTGCCGACGCAAAGCCCCATTTTTTCCGCTGCTTCGTCGGTAAGTCCGTTGCCTATCTTATCGGTACTCTTGACAAGCGGCGGCAACTTCTTCATATCTATTCCTATGAGTTTCAGCGCGCTCATCCACGTCTTTTTCTTAAGGTCCAAACCGTAACTTGACGCGCCCGAAAGTTCAGCCACCATTTCGCCGGTGCATTTATATTTCAAATAACCGTTAACGTCGAGAAAATATTTTGTATTGTTGTATACGTCGGGACGTTCTTCTTTGAGCCACTGTATTTTTGCCACGACGTCCTTACCCATAATAGGCGTACCCGATACCAAAGTAAAAATTCGCTTGCCGCCTACTTTTTTCATAAGCGTTTGCGCTTGTTTTTCCGCTCTTCCGTCCACCCAAGTGATATTTGGATGCAGCACTCTGCCGTTCTTGTCAACAGGTATAATACCCATAGCCTGCGTAGAAAATATCACGCCTTCGACCTCTTTTGGATTGATACCCGTTTCTTGGATTATAGTTTTGGACGCAAGGCAAACCGCTTCCCAATACTCTTCGGGTTCTTGTTCTACAAAAGCAGGAGCCGGATAATACGTCGGATACGGCACGGCTTTTGAAGCCACTATGTTGCCTTTGAAATCTATGAGCACGGCTTTGTCCGAACTCGTACCCATATCGTGCGCCATTATGTATTTCATAATTTTACCTCTTAAATACTTTTTATCTAAAGCCGTAAAACGGCAAAGTTTGTTTGAATAAATGCGCAAAAGGTGAGCCTATAAGGTTCACCTTTACGCAATAAAATCAATTATTTGTTGGCTTTCTGCTCTGCCGCTTCTGCCTTTGCAAGCTTCTTTTCTGCTTTCGCGTACTTCTTGTCGTTGACGCCTTTATATTTGTTCATCTTGTATTTAGCCACTTGCTTTTCCATAGCTTCCGTTCTCTCTTCTACCATACCGAATACGGTGTCGAATCTATTGAGAGCGTCGTCGATGATTTCGTCGGTGTCTGCCATAGAAGTGTAGAGACGCGAACCTGCCAACGTAACGATTCCGTTTGCCATATAAGCCGCGCCCATATGCTCCATAGCCACTTTTCTTACCATTATCATATCCTGCTTCTTGAGCACTTTGAGAAGCGTCAACAAGCTCTTGGACGAGAAATCGTAACTCATTGCGCCTGTGCACTCAAGGTGTACGATAGAACCTTGGTTGTATGCAACGTAAGGCAAGTTGTGCTTTTCAATCAACTTGACGAGTCCGTCGGTGAGTCTGTCGCCCGCAGCGCCTGCCTTAACGCAAGCGTTTGTCTCCGCAATCTTCTTGATTGCCACGTAACCTGCCATTGCCGAAAGCGGATTTGCAGCCAACGTGCCGCCGCAATAAGCCTTCTTTGCTCCGCCTGCTACGCCCGCCGCCAACAGCGAAACGTATTCTTTCTTACCGCCTACGCCGCCTGCCGCAGGATAACCGCCTGCTACTATCTTTCCGAAAATAGTCAAGTCTGGTTTTACGTTGAAGAATCCTTGCGCGCCGCCGAGACCTACTCTGAAGCCTGTAACAACTTCGTCGAATATAAACAACGCGCCGTATTTGTGAGCAAGCTCCAACGCCTTATGGTTGTAATCGAAATCAACGGGACGGGTACCGGATTCGGGACCTACCGGCTCGACGATAACCGCAGCCGTGCCGCCTCTCATTCTCTTATTGTACTTCAAATAATCCTCAAGCATATTGAGGTCGTTTGGTCTTACTTCGTCGATAACCGAGAAAATGTTGTTGGGAATACCGTGCGATTCCAAGAACTGTCTTGTACCCGGTACTTTGAGTCCGTATACCATTTGGTCGGACCAACCGTGATATGCTCCGCCTATCTTGATTATTCTCTTATTCTTTGTTTGGCATCTTGCAATACGGATAGCAGCCATAACGGATTCCGTACCCGAGCCCAACATTCTGAACATCTCAACGTTAGGCATATGCTTGTTTATCTCTTTTGCTATCAAAAGCTCCGCTTCGTGGAAAAGACCGGTAACGGGTCCGCACTCCTTTATAAGTTTGATAGCTTCTTCTTGCACGTCGGGATAGTTGCTGCCCAAAATCGTGGGACCGCCCGCCTGCAAAAAGTCGATATATTGATTGCCGTCTATATCTGTAAGATATGCGCCGTCTGCCTTTACCATACACATCGGGAAGGGCTTGTTGAACGCCAAATTGTGCTGAACGCCTCCCGGTATATATTTTTTAGCTTCCGCGGTAATTTCCTTGGAACCTTTGCACTTATCGTCGTAATAGGTTTCGCAAATCTCTTTGTACTTTTCTTCGGGTATAGAATAGATATTCTTATCCGTAAGCTCTTTAAGACTTTTATTGATTTCCTTTGCGCTTGCCCAACGCGATATGCCGTAACCTTGGTGAACTTTTTCCGGTAACGGCTTGTATGTAACTTTCATAGTTTGCCTCCTTGAAGTTAAAATTTTCATATAAATTTTATCATACTTAATAGATAGTTGTCAATATTCGCGCAAAAATACTTATCCTATTTGTGTGAAATTTTTGCAAAGTTTTATATGCGATAATAGACAAATGTCGAAGAAAAGTATGTTAATTTACACACACACTTTTTTTGATAATTATTTTATTTTTTTGAGGCTAACGGTTGTTAATACGCAGGCGCGTATGCTATACTGATTATAATAAAATTAAGGAGTTCCGTTATGGAAAACAACTCATACCCACACGGGCAAAATATGTATGACCTTGTCAAAGAAGTCATAGACGTTACAGGTCCAAGACTTCCCGGCAGCGAGGAAGAAAAACAAGGAGCCGAAATCATTGCGAATCAAATTGAAAGAGAACTAGGCGTCAATGCAGTCACGGAAAAATTCAAAACGCCGAGACACGCCTGCATAAGCGCTATCCCCTGGCTTGGCTGGGGAGCATTCATAGCTTTTTGCGGATTTTATCTTTCGCCTATCGCGTCACTGGTAATATCGGCGTTCTTGCTTTTGTTTGCGCTCACTCATATCTTTTATTATTCTCATTTGCTCGACCCGCTTTTTCCAAAAGACGATTCTCAAAACGTATATGCAGTGTTGCCGCCAAAATCCGGCAAAGCTAAATACAATATAATACTGTCCGCGCATATGGACAGCAGTTGGTGTTGGTTGCACTCTTATAAAAATCCCAACACGATGATGATAAAAACCGGACTCGGCGTATTGAGCGTCGTCGTTCTCTTGATAGTCTCTATAGTCACTATCGTTCTCGAAGCAAGCTCTAGCATATCCTTTATGGGATTGAGCGAGGTATTCAACAATTTTTCTAATAACTCACATACAGGAAAGGACATTGCCACTATCGTTATGTATTGTCTGCCGTTGCTATGTCTGCCCGGCTTCTATTTCTTGACGCAATACTTATCCTACGATAAAAAAATCGCAGCGCCCGGCGCAATGGATAATTTGTCGGGTATAGCCGCGTCTATCGATGTTATCAAACATTTTAAAGAAAATGAAGAAGAGATAGCCAAAGACGCAAAATTTATTATTCTCGGCACAGGCGCAGAAGAAAGCGGACTTATCGGAGCTATGGCATTCGTCAAAGCTCACAAAGACGACAAAGAACTTGTCAACGAAGATACTTACGCGATTAATCTGGACTCTTTTAGAGATATGGAACATTTCAACGTTGTAAAAAAAGACACTTTGCAATTCGTGCCTTTCGATAAGGAGTTGATTGAACTTTCAAAACAAGCGATAGATAATTGCGGCGTGCAATCTCATATCATAGAGAATCCGGTCGGCGGAAGCGATTCTACCGCATTTGCAAAAGCCGGAATCAAAACAATCACTCTCAATGCTCAAGACCCTCGCCCTACAGATTATTATCACACAACAAACGACGGACTTGACAATCTCAAAATAGACACTTTGGAAAAAAGTTTTGAAGTAGTAAAGGAACTCATAAGACTTATCGATAATAAGTACAAGGAAAACTGATATTTACTATAATATACAATCAAGCCCCGACGTATCGGGGCTTTTTCTTTTGTCAAATCATTTTTAATATTAAAATTGAAAATTTATCTATGCAAATGAAAAAACCGCTGTCGATAACAGCGGTTTTGTTTTGATTAAGTTATGAATTACTTCAACTCTGCAAAGTACTTGATAGTTCTTACCATTTGGCTGGTGTAAGAATTTTCGTTGTCGTACCAAGAAACGACTTGTACTTGCGTGCAACCGTTATCCATAGGAATAACCATAGTTTGAGTTGCGTCAAACAAAGAACCGTAAGCCATACCGATAACATCGCTGGATACGAGTTCTTCTTCGGTGTAACCGAAAGACTCGGTGGAAGCAGCTTTCATAGCGGCATTGATTTGCTCTTTTGTTACGTTGCCTTCAACTACAGCTACCAAAATGGTCGTAGAACCAGTAGGCGTCGGAACTCTTTGAGCCGAACCGATAAGTTTGCCGTTGAGTTCTGGGATAACAAGACCGATTGCTTTAGCTGCGCCGGTGCTGTTGGGAACGATATTGCAAGCAGCAGCGCGGCTTCTTCTCAAATCGCCCTTTCTTTGAGGTCCGTCAAGAACCATCTGGTCGCCGGTGTAAGCGTGTACGGTTGTCATAATACCCGACTTGATAGCAGCGAGCTTGTTGAGTGCGTCAGCCATAGGAGCCAAGCAGTTGGTCGTACAGGAAGCTGCGGAAATAACGGTGTCGCTCTTCTTCAATACTTTGTGGTTTACGTTGTAAACAACGGTGGGAAGGTCATTGCCTGCCGGAGCGGAAATAACGACTTTCTTTGCGCCTGCTTGAATGTGAGCTTCTGCCTTTGCCTTGGAAGTGTAGAAACCTGTGCACTCCAAAACTACGTCTACGTCGAGGTCTCCCCAAGGAAGTTCTGCTGCGTTGGCTTTAGCGTAAATTTTGATAGTCTTACCATTGACGGTGATAGAATCCTCGCCTGCAACTACGCTGTCAGCATACTTATAACGTCCTTGAGCGGAATCGTACTTCAAAAGGTGAGCAAGCATCTTGGGGCTTGTCAAATCGTTGATTGCCACTACATCATAGCCGTCTGCGTCAAACATTTGTCTGAAAGCCAAACGACCGATACGGCCGAAACCGTTAATTGCAACTTTTACATTTGCCATAATTATATTTTTCCTCCAAAAAATAAATATCTTGAATAATATGTCCATTGACACATTTACTATTTTATCAATAATTTGCCGCATTGGCAAGTAAATTTTGTAAAATTCCTATGCGACACTTTAATTTTGACAAAATTTTGACAATTACGTCATACTGTCGACAATATAATAAGTCAAATGAATCATAAAAAAGCATTAATAACAAATACCACTTAATGCATAAGTAAACCGAATTAATATAAATGTCGCCTCAAACGAAGTAAAGAGGTCTCATCCGATTTAATATTAATTAGATTTTTCGACTTCGCTCAAAATGACAGAATAAATATTATAGTTTAAATGTCATTTCGACTGAAACAAAGTGTAATGGAGAAATCTTATCCGTTTTTATATGGATTAGACCTCTCCACTTCGGTCGAGGTGACAGAATACTACGCTC
>CAJUOK010000022.1 GCA_910588015.1 uncultured Christensenellaceae bacterium
AAAACCTAAATTCCACTTGATTAAAATTTGTTCTTCTCTCTGTTAGTTTGGTGTGGTAAATTGAAGGGCTTTGTAGCTCTTTTTTTATTTTATTAAAATACAGTCTTTGCGATATTTCGATTAAGATATTCAATTATAAATATTATGTTAAAATAATTGCAATAAATATATATTTTTGTTAAAATAATATTGGTTTTGATTTGCAAAAATCGATATTACAAAAAGCAAAAAAATATTGGAGGCTTTTATATGGAAAAGTTAGTAGGAGCGTGTATGTTCGGACAGTCAGGCGGTCCGTCATCCGTTATCAATTCAAGCGCTGCTGGCGTATTTACGGAAGCATTGAAACAAGATTGCATTACGGCAGTCTACGGCGCTGCGCACGGTATTAAAGGCGTGCTTAATGAAGAATTTTACGATATTAGCAAAGAGGATATGAGCGAACTTATGTTGCTCAAAAATACTCCTTCTTCTGCGCTTGGAAGCGTCAGATATAAGCTCAAGGCAGAGAAAGTAGACGATACCGATTACAAGAGATTGCTCGAGGTTTTCAAAAAATATAATATCCGTTATTTCTTCTATAACGGCGGAAACGACTCAATGGATACTTGTAATAAAGTCAGCAAGTATATGAAAAAATCAGGTTGGGAATGCAGAGTTATGGGCGTGCCCAAGACAATCGATAACGACCTTTTCGGAACAGACCACTGCCCGGGTTACGGTTCCGCGGCAAAATACGTCGCTACCACGACTATGGAATTGAAATTGGACGCTACGGTTTATGACACTCCTATGATTACCGTAGTAGAAGCTATGGGACGTCACGCAGGCTGGCTGACGGCGGCTTCCGCACTTGCTTGCAGCAAGGGGCTCGGTCCAGACCTTATCTATTTGCCGGAAGTACCTTTCTCAACGGATAAATTCCTTGCAGACGTAGATAAGAAAATGAAAGAAAACAACGGTAAGTGTATGGTGGTAATATCCGAGGGTATTTCCGACGAAAACGGAACTCTTATTGCAGAGAAGATAAACGAAAACGTTGCAAAAGACTCCTTCGGTCACGCTCAACTCGGCGGCGTAGGCACGTCTCTTGCAAATCTTTGCAAAGAGAAATTCGGATGCAAGACAAGAGCAATCGAGTTTTCGCTTATGCAGAGATGCGGCGCGCATCTTGCTTCCAAGGCAGACGTTGAAGAGGCATTTAAGGCTGGAGCTGCTGCAGTTAAATATGCGTTGAGCGGAAAGACCGATAAAATGGTAATTCTTAAGAGAGATACGACTTCCGGTAAGTATAAGTGCAAAGTAGGCGTTATGAACGTAGAGAAAGCAGCTAATACGGAAAAGAAAGTTCCGCTCGAATGGATAATCAACGACGGCACAATGCTTTCGCAAGAATTTATCGATTACGCTTTGCCGTTGATTCAGGGCGACAGCAAAGCTCCGCTCGAAGACGGACTTCCGAGATTTGCAAAACTCAAAAAAGTCTTTGTAGCAAAGAAATAATTGATTGTGACAATAGTAAAAGAGGTCGGTTTTTACCGACCTTTTTTGCTACGGAAATTATTTTTGGAAATTTAAAAAATTAGGTACAATTGACGCGATAGGTTCATACAATGTAATGTAATACAAAAGATGAATTAAGATACAAAAGCAAAAGCCATAATTTATCCTTCAATCAATCAAAAGCCAAAATTCGGGTCGGAACGTAAGTTCCGACCTTGTTACGTTGAGCTGTGACCAAGCAAGTTGATTGCTTGAGCAATTATATCGGAGCAGTTGTCAACGAGAGCGTCGACGTCGCGAGGAGTCAGCATATAGCGAGAATACGCGCCCGTCTTGTCGGATGTAATGGCTCCGACTGAAATTATCAGCGGCACTCCTATGGCGATTACAGGCGAAAGCAAGGAATTGCCATCCAAGCAGGGTTGAGCGTTGCCTACGCCGCTTCCGGGGCATATGCCCGCGGTCGTCAACTGAAAACAGTTGCCCAGTCTGTTGAGATAGTTGGTTGCCAAAGTGTCGATGGCGATAATCAAATTTGGCTTGTGATATTGGCTTATTGCCTTTACGATGTCAAAAGACTTAATTCCCGTGATGTCGGCGACTTTTGGCGCAATTGCGCTCAAACAGAATTTTTTGCCGCCTGCGCGTATCTTTTTGACGACTTCGTTTCCCAAGGCGTCGACAATTACGTTTTCATTGCCAAGTCCGACAATCAATACTTTGCCGTCGCTCACGTCTACTTTGCGTATAAGCTTTTTAATGCCGCCGTTCACCACGTCTATAAGCGTCTGGGACGCTGCGTTTTGAGTCGCGGATATCGTAAGATAAAAACCCGACTTGCGTCCGCTCTTACGCGACGCGACATTATCTATTTCTACCTCGCTGATATCCACTCCTTTTTGTTTATAGACGTGCGATTTAATCCCTAGGTCTTCGCCCGCCTCGATGATAAGTTCGCTTAAATTTTGTATTTTTTTCATATATATAGTATTGGCAGTATATCGGATATTAAAATAATCTTTTGATTTCAGCCTTTGATTTTGACTATATAGATTGCAAAGCAAAAGTTTTTGCGTTACAAATTATCGCATTTTGAAAAAATATATGTTAAATTTTGTTGCGTAAATAATTTTGTTATGCTAAAATATGTTAGTAAAAATACGGAACGGAGGGAGAGTATGCCTAATATTAAGTCCCAAAAAAAGAGAGTTGTTACCGCTCAAAGAGAAAACGAAATCAATACTTCCAAGCGCAGCAGAGTTCGCAACGCTGTTAAGAAGTATGAAGCGGCTATTGAGAGCAAGGATATTGCTATGGCAGAGAAACTTTTGGTTGAGACAATTTCCTTGATTGACAGAGCAAAGAGCGACGGTATCTACCACAGCAATACAGCAAGCAGAAAAATCGCAAGACTGTCGAAGCAACTTGACGCATTGAAGAAAGCGTAATAAAAAGATAAAGTTCATCGCGGCTGCTAATGCAGTCGCATTTTTATTTTAAGGAAAAGTTGCAATCTTTATTTACGCGTTGCGACGGTAAGTAATAAAAGTCGCAGAAAGAAAATAAAATAATGCGAGGTGCATATATGAAAATATTGATTTTGACGGGCAGTCCGCGAAAGGGCGGAAACACCGATATATTGGCAAAAGCATTTGCCGACGGAGCAAGTATAAACAACGAAGTGGAAATTTTATCCGTAAACGACTGTAAAGTTGACCCGTGTATCGGTTGCAACACTTGTTTTACTCGAGAAGGCAATAGGTGTTTTAAAAACGACGGTATGCAAACGGTATATGATAAAATGGCTCAAGCCGATATGCTGGTCGTTGCTTCTCCCGTGTATTTTTACGGAGTAAGCGCGCAACTGAAAAACATTATAGACAGATGTCATACGCCGATGCGTAAAGGCTTTAAAATAAAAAATACCGCGCTGTTACTTGTCGCCGCGTCGTCCGGCAACACCGTATTCGACGCAATCGTCAGACAGTATGAACTTATTGTAGATTATTTTCATTTTGACGACAAGGGCAGAATACTTGTCGGCGGAGTGAACGGAAAAGGGGATATTGCCGGTCGAAAAGAACTCGAAGAGGCGTATAAATTAGGAGCCGCATTGTGTTAAAAATCATCGAATTATTTTGAACGTTACAGTAAAACGTAAGCGCGCCGTATTGGCGCGCTTACGTTTTTAGGTTAGGTATTGCATAGAATTAATCTTTATTCAAAGCTTTTTTCTTAATTTTTTTATTACGTATATAAAATATCAATCCGATAATCAGCATTACTCTCAAATACAATGCCCAAAACCAAAACGTCCATTCTATGTTTTCTTAATAATACGGGTACGGCGCCAGACGAAAGTTTAAACACATTGTAAATAGTGTTGAAAGCGGAATAAACACCAAAAATATCAAATTTAGATAGGTCTGACCGAGCGTCAATTTGGATTTGTGAAAGTAGTTGGCAAAACTGTGACAGGCTATTCCCAAACTTTGCACGAGAAACCCGATAAGTATTGCTACCGCACCCATCGGCGCGCGACCTTCGCAATACAAGAATTTATTACATTCTTTAATCCATATAGTCCAAGCTACCAAAAGTCCTATAGCGTATGACAGCGTTTCGAAAAATCTTAATAGTTTGCTTATTATTATTTTCTTTTCGGACGAATCTTGAATTATTATTGTTGCTGTGGGATTTTCGATTTCGTCTTTGAGAAAATAATCCGTCGTTACGTTGAAAATTTTGCTCAAGGCGACTATCTTGTCGCTGTCGGGAATAGAGTCACCTAATTCCCATTTTGAAATTGCCTGTCGGGAGACCTCAATTTTTTCGGCAAGTTCTTCTTGCGACATCCCGTTTGATTTTCTTAATTTTGTCAGTTTTTCTTTGAAAATCATAATAGTCCTCCTTTAATAGATGATTTAAATATAGCATAATAATCGGTTGCAATCTACCAAGCAGGGCTTGAAATTGCGCAACCGCCGGTTGCGATTAACAAAAGTATAAGTATATAGTTGGCAGTCAAGCGTTAATTGAATTTAGCGATATATTAAAAAAATCAAATCTTGCGATAATTTATTTATGGTAAGCGCTACCTTCTTCTATCATAAAAGCGCGGTAAATCTGTTCTGTCAATACAAGTCTTATAAGTTGATGAGGATAGGTTATTGCGCCGAAACACAGAGAAAAATCGCATTTATCGATTACGTTCTGCGATAAGCCGTAAGAGCCGCCGATAACAAAGGTTACCGTAGAAGCACCTTGCTGTTTGAGTAAAGATATTTTTTGACTCAACTGTCGGCTCGTAAGCATTTTGCCTTTTAAGTCCAAAGCGATTGAATAACCTTTGAGTTTTGAAATGATTCTTTCGCCTTCGGCAATTTTGACATTTTCCAAACTTTTTTCCGAAGTATCTGAACAAAATTCTTCGTTAACTTCAATTATTTCGAATTTGCAAAATCGAGACAGTCTCTTGGCGTATTCTTCAATTCCTTCTTTAAGATATTTTTCTTTGAGTTTGCCTACGCATACTATACGCGCGTTCATTGCGTATAGCCCCCGATTGTGTTGATAATCCATATTACGGTGACTACGACAAAAGCAAAAATTATTGCGCGAGAATTTTTCTTTTTGAGTTGAACTTTGTCGTCCTGTCGCAGAGAAGAGTAGACTTCCTTTTTTTCTTCGCTGAAGCCTGCCAATTCTTCACCGACCTTTTGGCTTTGTTCTCTTTCTTGCAATACCTGTTCGGGAGATTTAAAAAGATATGCCATTCTGTCGTTAAAGAGTTTTATCAGACGGCGTTTACCTACAAAATTTTCTTCCTTTTGCGCGTCCAAATCCAAGTCGGCGTCTTCTTTTTGACGCTTTGCATAACAAATTTTGTACATTACGAAGAGACTTCCGGTAAGCATTGCAATTCCGCATACGCACATTATTAGCATAGCCCACCAAGGCATAGCCAAATCAGTAGAGCCCGTTATCAGATATATGATATAGCCGCTTACCAACGTTATCGCATTATTGAAAAAGTGAGTCAGTACGCTTATCCATATGCTTCCCGTCATATAGTATACAAGACAGCAAACGACGCCTACGAAAAATTGATGTACGAGTTGAATAGGCGAACCGTGCATAAGCGCAAAAAGCGACGAACTCAAAAGCAGACCTGCAACGAATGAAATTCTGCTCCCTCCTCTTGCAATCATACCTCTGTGAAGTAGCTCTTCGCATACTGCGGGGATTGCCGCGATAAAGATTAGATAAAGCGCAAGTTTGCCAAAGCTGTCCACGACTATATTAGCGCCCGTATAATTATAACCCGTTAGTTCGACGAGGTAGACGAATAGCGACGCCACTGGCATAAATCCTGCAAGAAGACCTATCGATATAGGCAACGTCATTGCAATTTGCCATCCGTTAACTTTTCTTTTAAATCCAACGCCCTTGAATACGTTGTACGATTTGATTTTCCAATAACACAGAGGGGAGAGAATCATTGTCGATTCATTGATAAGCGTAATTAAAATAATTCCTCCCGTTGACATAGTAAATAACGTAAACTCGTTGACAATTGCGTCCATACCTTCTGTCGAAGCCATATTGACGTCTAGTCGATAGGCGAGTATGCTGTATGCCAACAGCATAAGGACTAATTGCAACAAGTATTGCAGTACGAATTGCGCAATAAACATTGCGCCTGCGTCGTAAAATTCAAGCGACGGAACGTTCTTTTTAAAAGATTTTAAAAAGCCTTTTTTGTCGGTTTGCGTTGTTTGAGGTTGTTTGTTTTTTGCCATAATGCCCTCACACGGTGAATTTCGCGGTAGACTTATACTGATAAGCTATGTCTACGTATACGTCTTCACCTTCCGTAAAGTAGTTGTTTTCAAGATATTTTGCCGAGCAGTCAAAAGCCATTTCGGGAGTGTTGTTATCTTGCGAGAGATGAGCAAGCAAAAATCTTTTTGTGCCGCTCTTTGCCAATTCCAAAATAGCGTTTGCGCAGTCATCGTTGGACAGATGTCCGTTTTTGCTCATAATCCGTTGTTTGAGTATAAACGGATAAGAGCCTTCGCGCAACATATCGACGTCGTGATTTGATTCGAGCATAACCAAATCGCTGCCTTTGAGCTTGTCCAAAGTCGCTTCACTGACAAAACCGAGGTCTGTTGCTATAGAAAGCGTATTCTTGTTGTGCGTAATACTGTAACCCAAATTATAATTGGAATCGTGGGGAAGTCTGAACGGAGTAATCGTCAAATCCCCGATTTCAAAAGGCGAGTCCATATCGTTGTCTATGATATAAGGCGAGACCATTGGGTCTAAATAATCTCGACTTTCTTTGTGACAGTATACGGGTATGGAGTATTTTTTGCAAAGACTTGCAATACCTCTGACGTGGTCGCTGTGTTCGTGCGTAATCAATATCGCGTTTAGTTTCGACAGCGAAATATTGGCAAGACGCGCGCTTTCTTCAAGCGAGCGAATCCCCAAACCGTCGTCTATCATAACGGATACGTTTTTTGTAGATATTACGTTGCAGTTGCCTTTGCTTCCGCTGGCAAGATTACAAAACTCCATTTAATCTATATACCTTTGCAGTTTTGCCGTAAATGACATTTATATTATCGTTTTGGCAAATTCAGCTTACGGCGACAGCGAATAATATATTATATTTTATCACAATTCCATTGTATATACAAACGATATTATGGTAAAATGTGTGCAAAGAGGTGTATATGATAAAAATAGATACTCAATATATTGCGGAAAAAATAAGAATCGAGATAGATAAAATATCTTGCGAAGTGGAACCGAGCTGCCGAGCCGCGTTGAGAGAAGCTTTTGAAAAAGAGCAATCGAAGGCGGCAAAATTTGCTCTCAGCGTTATGAATGAAAATATCGATTTGGCAATTGCAGAGCATAAACCCGTTTGTCAAGATACGGGAATGGCAGTGGTATTTTTGGAGATAGGCAACGAAGTTATTTTGACAGGCAAACTTTTGCAACACGCAATCGACGAGGCTGTAAAAGACGCTTACGTCACTCTTAGAAAATCCGTGCTTGACCCCGTAACGAGAATAAATACAAACACGAATACCCCTGCGGTAGTTCATACTAGCATTGTCGAAGGAAAAAACGTAAAAATTCAAATTATGCTCAAAGGCTTCGGCAGCGAAAATATGTCGAAAGTATATCTTCTCAATCCTGCTCAAGGACTTGAGGAAGCAAAGCGCCTTATCGTTGACACAGTCGCCGTAGCGGGCAGCAATCCTTGTCCTCCCGTAATACTCGGAGTTGGATTGGGCGGCACTTTGGAAAAAGCCTCGCTTATGTCAAAACACGCTTTGTTCAGAAAGATAGGCAGTAAGAATCCTACGCCTCATCTTGACGACCTTGAGAAAGAATTGTTGGCAAAAATAAATTCGCTTGGAATCGGCGCGCAAGGATTTTGCGGAAAAGTCAGCGCTTTGGGAGTGTTTATCGAGAGCTATCCCACTCATATTTCTTCGTTGCCTGTGGCAATCAACGTACTGTGCCATTGTTCGAGAGCTTCGGAAATAATAATCGACGGAGAGAAGGAGGGAGAGATATGTCAGATATAAAAAGATTGAAATTGCCTTTGACGAAAGACGCGATGCGCGATTTAAAAGCCGGCGATATGGTGAGACTCGACGGCGATATGTTGGTGTTTAGAGACGCGGGACACAAAAGACTGTATCAAAGCATACTCGACGGAAATCAAGCGTTTGACTTTACGGGCGAAACGATATATTTTATGGGACCTTGTCCTTCGAGAAACGGAGAAGCGCTTGGGAGCGCGGGACCTACGACTTCGTGTAGAATGGATAAGTATACCCCTTATATGCTCGACAACGGACTGGCGGCACAGATAGGAAAAGGCAAGAGAGACGTTGCGAGTACAGAAGCGTTTAAGCGTAACGGTTGCGTGTATTTTGCGGCTATAGGCGGCGCGGGCGCGATATACGGCAAGTGCATAAAAAAAGCGGAGGTATTGCATTTTGAAGACTTGGGAACGGAGGCAGTGCGAAGGATAACGGTCGAAGATTTTCCCGTTGTGGTTGCGATAGACGGCAACGGAAACAGTATATATCGATAACTTTTTAATTATATGTAAAGTAAGATTATATATCAAAACAAACTGCATTACGTCAAATTCTAATGCGGTTTGTTTTTGCAAATTTGACATTTAATTTACGTTTTAAAGGTTGACATAATATATTTTTTTGCATATAATCTAACTAGGTTAGCTAATTACGGGGATAAAAATATGGCGGACATTGCAGACGTTGAATTGGTGTTTAACAAACTGATTGAGACGCAGCCAAAAGAATTAAACGAAAGAATGAGCGATACAAACGCGGGTATCGGCGCGGTGCTTAAGGTGCTTGACGACGCTAAATGCGAAGTGACCTGCGGAGATATTGCCAAAAAGATGAATGTCAGTACGGCAAGGGTGGCTGTTCTTTTGAAGAAAATGGTCGCAAAAGATTTGATAAAACGCAGCACTGACAGTTGCGACGCAAGAATCGTCTGTATATCCTTAACGCAGAAAGGAAAAGATACGATAAATGAGGTGCGGGATTTGATAATCGAACATCTCTCAAGAATTATCGACGAATTGGGAATGGAAAAGATTAATCAATTCATAGAATTGTCGGAAGAGATAAGGGAAGTTGCATTGAGAGTAAAACCGCAAGCGCCTGATTTTTTGAAAGATAAAAAATAATGCAGACAGTTAAGTCTGTTTTATTTTAAGGAAATATCTAACTGGGTTAGTAAAATTTGTGCAAATATATTGCAAAGATATTATTAAATGGCAGAAAAGGAGATAGGAATGATTAAATTACTCAAGAAGATAAAAGCGCAAGAAGCGGTTCTTATGTTTTTGGCTATCGGGGTTATTGTATTGATGGTGTGGTGCGATATGACTATGCCTGAATATATGTCGGAAATAACGCGGCTTGTGCAGACTCCCGGCAGCGTTATGAAAGACGTGTGGATAGCGGGAGCAAAAATGTTGGGATTTGCGTTGGGCAGTTTGCTTTGTTCTGTTGCGGTGGCTTTTATCGCGTCCCGTATCGCGTCCAGTTTCGGCGCGACGTTGAGAGGAGATTTGTTTAGCAAGGTTCAGAGTTTTTCTATGCAAGAGATAGGCAGATTTTCCACGGCAAGTCTTATTACAAGGTCGACCAACGACGTTACGCAAGTGCAGATGCTTATAACGCTTGGATTGCAGATTATTGTCAAAGCTCCTATCACGGCGGTGTGGGCAATTTGCAAAATATCAGGAGGAAGTTGGCAGTGGACTTTAGCCACGGGTATAGCCGTAATAGCGTTGCTTGCCGTAGTTATCGTTTGTTCTGCGCTGGCGCTTCCCAAATTCAAGAAGATGCAGACGTTGACGGACGACGTCAACCGCGTGACGAGAGAAAATCTCACGGGCATCAGAGTAGTCAGAGCCTATAATGCGGAAAAATATCAAGAAGAAAAGTTTAAAGGCGCCAACGACAATTTGACGGGCACGAGTATTTATACCGGACGCGTAATGTCATTTTTGATGCCGAGCATACAGTTGATATTGAGCGGTCTTTCGCTTGCGATATATTGGATTGGCGCAAGCGTGATAAACAAGGCGTCATTGACGGACAGAATACAGTTGTTTTCTGATATGGTGGTATTTTTGCAATATGCCGTTCAGGTGCTGATGTCGTTTATGTTGCTGGTGATGATTTTTATTATGTTGCCGAGAGCGCAGGTTGCGGCAAAACGTATTAACGAAGTATTTTATACCAAAGTAGAAATAGAGGACGGAAAAGCCGAAGACGGAATCGACGGTCTGACGGGCGAAGTTGAGTTTAAAAACGTTAGCTTTGCTTATCCCGACGCCGAGTCCAACGCCGTAGAGGGAATATCTTTTAAAGCGCGTAAAGGAGAAACCTTGGCTTTGATAGGCGCGACTGGTTGCGGAAAAAGTACTGTGATAAATCTGATTCCCAGATTTTACGACGTCACCGCAGGAGAAGTATTGGTTGACGGCAGAAACGTAAAGGATTACAAGCAGGCGGCTTTGCGAAACAAAATAGGATACGTGTCGCAAAAGGCTACGTTGTTTTCAGGCACGGTTGAATCCAACGTGGCGTTCGGCGAAGGCGGAGAACGCATAAGCCGCGACGAAGTGGAGAAGGCGATAGACACCGCGCAAGCGCAAAAATTCGTAGCGGAGAAATCAAACGGTATCGACTCATACGTGGCGCAGGGAGGCGCGAATCTGTCGGGCGGTCAAAAGCAGAGACTGTCTATCGCAAGGGCTATTGCAAAAAAACCTGAAATATTGATTTTCGACGATTCTTTCTCGGCGCTGGATTATAAGACGGATAAGACGTTGCGAGAGGCGTTGGACAGAGAATGTTCGGATTCAACGAGAATAATCGTGGCGCAAAGAATAGGAACTATACGCGACGCTGACACAATAATAGTGCTCAACGACGGCAAAATCGCAGGCATAGGAAAACACGGACAGCTTATGAAGGATTGCGAAGTATATCGCCAAATAGCTTATTCTCAATTATCGAAGGAGGAACTTGAATAATGTCAGGACCTAAAAACAGTAATAATTTAGAAAGAGCAAAGAATTTCAAAGGCACTTGGTTAAAGATAATCAGGTATTGCAAAAAGTATTACGGAGTATTGATTTTGGCTATGATATGCGCGGTGGCGGGCACTGTGCTGACGTTGATAGGACCCAACAAAATCTCCGACCTTACAGACGTTTTGCAAAACGGGCTATTTGGACAAATAGATATGGGAGCCGTTGCAGATATCGGAGTAACCTTAATAATTATTTATGCGGTAAGTTTGGTTTTATCGTGCGTGCAAGGTTGGATAATGGCAACTGTGACTCAACGCATATCGCAGAATTTCCGCTCTGATATCTCAAAAAAAATCAACAGATTACCAATGTGGTATTACAACAAGACGAGTACGGGCGACGTGCTGTCGAGAGTGACCAACGACGTTGATACGGTAGGTCAGTCGCTCAATCAAAGCGTGAGCACTCTCGTGTCTGCAATAACGCTGTTCTTGGGTTCTCTGTTAATGATGTTTATCACCAATTGGATACTTGCATTGACGGCTATCGGAGCCACGGTTATAGGCTTTTTGCTTATGTCGCTGATAGCTTCGCGTTCGCAAAAGTATTTTGCTATGCAGCAAAAGCATTTGGGCGAGATAAACGGTCATATAGAAGAGATTTACGCAGGTCACACGGTTGTCAAAGCTTACAACGGAGAGGCTAAAGCTCAACAGACGTTCGACTCTATGAATAACCAACTCAAAAGCAGCGCGTTTAAGGCGCAGTGTATGTCGGGATTGATGATGCCTATTATGACTTTTATAGGCAATTTGGGTTATGTCGCAGTGTGCGTCGTTGGCGCGGCGTTGGCAATCGACGGCAAGATAAAATTCGGTACGATAATCGCCTTTACTATGTATGTGCGCTATTTTACTCAACCGCTTTCGCAAATGGCGCAGGCTTTGCAATCTTTGCAGTCGGCGGCAGCGGCGGGCGAGAGAGTATTCGAATTCTTGGAAGCCGAAGAAATGGAAAACGAAGACGGCAAGATATTCGAATTTCACCAAGTTAAAGGTATGGTGCAGTTTGACCGCGTTAAGTTCGGATACGAAGACAGCGACAGAATTATAATAAAAGATTTTTCAGCCATTGCGCAACCCGGGCAGAAGGTGGCAATAGTCGGACCGACCGGCGCGGGAAAGACAACAATGGTCAATCTTCTTATGCGATTCAACGAGATAAAAGACGGCGATATACTTATCGACGGAGTATCCATAAAGAAAGTGTCGAGAGAAGAAGTGCATAAGCAATTTTGTATGGTACTGCAAGACACTTGGTTGTTCGAGGGCACCGTTCGCGAAAATCTTGTTTACAACGCAAAAAACGTCAGCGACGAAAAACTCGAAGAAGTTTGCAAAGCCGTAGGACTTGACCACTTCGTCCATACGTTGCCTCGCGGATACGACACGGTGCTAGGCGACCAGATAAGTCTTTCGCAGGGACAAAAACAGCAAATAACAATAGCCAGAGCTATGATAGCTGACAAACCTATGCTGATACTCGACGAAGCTACGAGTTCGGTGGATACGCGTACGGAGCAAAAAATACAGAGCGCAATGGACGAATTAATGAAAGATAGGACGACGTTTGTAATTGCTCACAGGCTTTCGACGATTAAGAATGCAGATTTGATTCTCGTAATGAAAGACGGTGACATAATAGAAAGCGGCAATCACGAAGAACTCTTGGAGCAAAACGGGTTTTACGCCGATTTATACAACAGTCAGTTTGCGACAAATTAGCCTTTATCAACGGTATTATAATACCGATGTTCCCCTTATAATATGCGAAGACGGCTTGAGAAATCCAGCCGTCTTTGTATTTTTTAATTTTTATGATAGTCGTATCTTTGAGGATATCTTTTGGAATTGTAACTTTTCTGTCCGCTTGTTTCGACAATCTTTCCGCAAGTCGCGCATTTGTAATAATATCCAAACTTACCGACGCGTTGATACATAGGCTTATGGCATCTAAAACATTTCATCTTTAACTCTCCCTTAATAATTCTACAGCATTGTTTTGGGATTGTAAAGATTTGTTTTATATTATTGAGCGCATTTTGTTGCGATATTCAATACGTTTTTGTTTTGTTCATAAATTTGCGGCAAGAAGTTTATAAGCTGGCTGTAAGGCGTAGAATCGTCTCCGACTTCGATTGTCAGTCCTAGTTTTTGGAAGGTGGCTACATACCAGTCCTTATATCCGCCTGCGCTGTTATACGAGTTGAGAAGAGGATAACCCGTAGAATCGGATATTTTTTGCGCGCAATTCAAGTTGGGGTCGACGCAGCCGAAACCTTTATATATCACGTTGCCTTTTGCGTGATAGCTCAACGTTACCGAGGGTTTTACGCGTTCCGTCAAATCTCTCAACGCTTTGCTTTCGAATTCCGAAAAAGGATGTTGACCGACAAAATTTGCAGGCGCGGGATAAAATACGTTTTGCGCGCCTTCTCCCCAACGCGCGTTGAAATTGACGTTGAGGTCTACGGCGCGGGCGTTGGCTTTCCAAAGGGAGAAGTCGTCGCTGCCGCCGTTTACGTCGAATAGAAAGTCTTTTAGACTTTGTTCGGGGACGGTATCAAGTCCTTGCTGCGATAGCAAAACGCCGTCGATATTGACCATAGGGACGCACCATACGCCGCGCGTTCCGTTATAGTTTTTCATCATCTCTATCACTAGCGGAGTTGTGACCCATTCTCTTGCGTGAATAGACGCGTGAAGAAGCGTTTGTCCTCCGCTTTTGGAGCCTTTGAAAATGCAGGGTATAGGTCTGCCCAAAAGCGTATAACCAATGTCGAAAATTTCGGCTCCTTGCGAAGCGAGGAAATCAAGAGCGTTTTGTAAGTCGTCGATAGTGTATGCCATACTTTATACTATTCCGCAATTTAATTTTTTGTTACGCAAAGTCGCAGTATAGCTTTTGAATTCGAATATAATAATTGGCAAATCTCCTAGTTTGTGTTAAAATAATATTATGACGGAAAAAGAAAAAATAAAATATATGCTATCCGCTGTCAAATGCGCTCAAAAGGGCGCAAGCGTCGACGAAGTTCCGGTGGGCGCAATCATAGTCAAAGACGGCAAGATAATAGCTAGAGCGCATAATCTCAAAGAAAAAAAACATTGCAGTAACTATCACGCGGAAATCGTTGCTATCGACAAGGCGTGCAAAGTTATCGGAGATTGGCATCTCAACGAATGCGATATGTTTGTCACGTTGGAGCCTTGCGCAATGTGCGCAGGCGCTATCATCAACTCTAGACTGCGCGCAGTATATTTCGGAGCATATGACTCCAAGGCAGGTTGTTGCGGTACGCTTTACAATCTTTTGGGCGACGTTAGATTCAACCACAGACCTTACGTCGAAGGCGGCATATTGAGAGAGCAATGCGCCGAGCTGTTGAGCGGATATTTTAAGGACAAACGCGAACAAAAGAAAATTGCCTGCGAAAAAATAATATGTAAAAACGATTGACTTTATCAAAATTATAAGATTTAATATATATCTGTCGCTTAAAAAGTATATGAATTAAAGAGGTTGAAAATGCTGATAGTAGGTTTGGGAAATCCCGGTAAGAAATACGTAGATACCGTGCATAATATGGGATTTATGACGATTGACGTTTTGCTTGACAAAATCGGCGCAAGACTTGATAAAAAGGGCTGCGACGCGGAGTATTGCATCCAGTATATCGGGGGCGAAAAGCATATTATAGCCAAACCGCAAACGTATATGAATTTGTCGGGCGTAAGCGTAAAAATGCTTGCCAATTCCAACAAGATACCTATGGATAAAGCGCTGATAATCTATGACGATATAGATTTGCCGCTTGGAAGCGCGCGAGTTCGCAAAGAAGGCTCGGGCGGCAGTCACAACGGTATGAAAAATATTATTCAAGAATGCGGAACGACAGCTATACCGAGACTGCGCATAGGCGTGGGCGACGAACGCGGCGGCAGGGATTTAAAGGACTACGTGCTTTCCAAAGTCGGCAAGCAAAAACACGAAATTTTGGATAAAGTGTTCGACGTTGTTGCCGACGGTATATGGCAGTATATGTCGGATAAAGATTTGGACGCTCTTATGAGAAAACTCAACGGTAAGTTGGCTTAGTCTTAAGGTAATGAAAAATTAAATATTATCGATATGAATTTCAAAGAATTACTTCAATTGAATAATCTTGACAGCGATTTATCCAACTTGTACTGCAGCGCGCAAGAGGGACGGGACATTATGGTCTTTTCTGCGGGAGAGGGAGAAAAACTGCATATCGCTTCTCATCTTGACAAGTTTGTGCTCTTTGTGGCAAAAGACGCATTTAGAGCAACGTCGGTTACTGCTAAACTGTCTGATTATTTTGGCGACAGAGTAGCTTATCTGCCCGCCAACGAAGAACTCTTGCTGAATAGAGCCGCTTATCACAAAACCATACTTTCTCAACGAGTTGACGCAATCTGCAAACTTGCCGAAAGACGCATAGACTGTCTTGTAGTTTCGCCGCAGGGATTGACGCAGTATCTGCCGTCTAAAAAAGCCGTGGCGGACGGCGTTATCAGAATTAAAAGAGGCGATATTCTCGATATATATTCTCTCGTTGACAAATTGGCGTCTATGGGATATTCGCGAGAAGAAGCCGTGGAAGAAAAAGCCACGTTTGCGGTTGCAGGCGATATAATAAGTATTTTTCCGCCTCACAAAGACTTGCCGATACGAATAAGTTTCTTCGACGACGAGGTGGAAAACATAAAGGAATTTGCGCCCGATACGTTGATGAGCGTGAGAGAGATTGACGAAATAAATCTTATGCCCGACAACGATTTACTTCTTTCGCCCAAGACTATAGAGGGCGGATTGGACAGAGCAAAGCGCGCGATTGACAAGCTTCCGTCCGATATTGCGGAAAAGATAGAAAAAGTGTATTGCGACTTGTGCGTATCTTCGGTATGCACGCAAAAAATGCAGTGGCTTTTGCCGTTTGTCAAAGATAAGATGTGCACTGTCTTCGATTATCTCGACAACGATTCGCTTGTCGTATTCGACGAGCCCAACGCAATAGCGGAATTGATAGAGCTTTATTCAAAAGAACATTCCGGACGGGTAAAACAACTTGCTCAAACGGGAGAGTCGCTAAAAGAGCATATCAATGCTTTGATGTCCGCAGAACAGACTTTTGAAAGATTGAAAGGCTGTCGCAAGCTCGGTTTCAGCTATCTCACTGCGACGAATCCCATATTTTCTCCTCAAGAGGTATTTAATATTTCCTGTCGCAGTTTCAGTAATTACACCGTGCATTACGACGCGTTGCTCAACGATTTGAGAGCTTTTGATAAATCCGGCTATACAACTTTGATATGTATGGGCGACGAAGTGTCGGCGCAGGCGTTGAGGGATAATTTGATTGGAGAAGAAATAGGCTGTTCGACCGTCGCCGATATTACCGACAGAAGGGCGGGAATTTTCATTCTTCCGATAGAAATATCCAAAGGCTTTTTATATACTAAGTCCAAAGTCGCGGTGATAGGAAGAGAGGATATATCGCGAGTCAAAAACAAGCGCGAAAAACAGACGACTCAAGTTTTTACGATACCCAAAGTTGGCGACTACGTTGTGCACGAGTCTCACGGAATAGGCAAGTGTCTCGGCACAAAATTCGTGACGACGGGCAATATATCCGACGAATATATTGTTGTGGAATACAGAAACAACGAGATACTTTACGTTCCCACCGACAAGCTTGACAGATTGAGCAGATATACGGGCAGCGACAGACAGCCGAGACTTTCCGCAATAGGCGGCAAAGAATTCGAAAAGATAAAGCAGAGCGTCAAATCGTCTGTCAAAGAAATGGCAATCAATTTGTTGCAGCTTTATTCTCAACGTCAAAACAAAGTGGGATTTAAATATTCGGAAGACGATTATTTGCAAAAGCAGTTCGAAGACGAATTCGAATTTACTCCAACAGACGACCAAGTCAAAGCGTCAGCCGATATAAAATCGGATATGCAAAGAGGCGTGATAATGGACAGGCTTCTTTGCGGAGACGTGGGTTACGGAAAGACGGAAGTTGCATTGCGAGCTATTTTTAAGACCATTTGCCACAATAAGCAAGCGGTAATTCTATGTCCTACGACGATACTTGCCCGTCAGCATTTTAATACGGCAAAAGCAAGGTTTGCAAATTTCGGCATAGACGTAGAGTTGATTAGCAGACTTCAGACTCCTAAAGAGGTAGAAAATTCGCTTTCCAGACTTGCGCTCGGCAAAACTTTGGTTGCGGTCGGCACGCACAGAATGCTGTCGCAAGACGTGCATTTTCACGATTTGGGATTGATAGTGCTCGACGAGGAACAGCGTTTCGGCGTAGAGCACAAAGAAAAGTTGAAGTTGCTAAAGAACAACGTCAACGTGCTTACGATGTCCGCGACTCCCATACCGAGAACTTTGAATATGGCTATGACGGGCATAAGAGACATCAGCGTGTTGGAAACCCCGCCGTCCGACAGATTGCCTGTGCAGACCTACGTTTGCGAACTGACCGACGGACTTATCAAAGACGCGGTTGCGAGAGAGCTTTCGAGAAACGGACAGGTGTTTATTCTTTTCAATCGAGTCGGCGGAATAGAAAATTTTGCAAAACGCGTATCGGCGCTTGTTCCGGAGGCAAAAGTCGATTATGCCCACGGACGTATGAGCGCGGAACAGCTCGAAGATAAGATTGGTAGGTTTTATTCAAAAGAATACAACGTGCTCGTCAGCACGACGATAATAGAAAACGGCATAGATATTCCTGACGCAAACACGCTCATAGTTTGCGACGCCGACAGATTGGGGCTTTCTCAAATGTATCAGTTGAGAGGCAGAGTGGGAAGAAGCAATCGCGTTGCGTATACTTATTTTACGGTAAGACAGGGAGAAGTGCTTTCGGGCGACGCGGCGAAGAGACTGTCCGCGATACTCGATTATACAGAACTCGGAAGCGGTTTTAAAATTGCTATGCGCGATTTGGAGATAAGAGGAGCGGGAAATATACTCGGCAAAGAACAGCACGGACACATAGAAAAAGTGGGATACGATATGTATTGCAAACTTTTGAGCGAAGCCGTCGACGAATTGCAGGGAATATCCCGCAAGAGAACGGGCGACGTCAAAATCAATCACGCGTTCGGCGCTTATATCGACAAAAACTATATTCCCGACGAAGATATGAGAATGAGACTTTATCGCAAAGCGTTGGATTTGACTTGTCAAAACGATTTGGACAAACTTATCAGGGGCGTAGAAGAAAATTACGGAGCTATGCCGACGGGTTGCAGGTATCTTTTTGAGTTGAGTTTGATAAGAAATTTGGCGTTGGAAGCGGGAATAAAACAAATCGATATTGCTCAAAATGTAGCGACAATGACTTTTTCCGACGGAGAATGTTATAAAAATAAGGACGTTATGCTTGCGGTTAGCGAAATGCAAGACGAAGTCAATTTGACTTACGAAGAATGTCCTAAAGCTATGTTTGAGTGCAAATTCAGACCTATCGACGAAAAACTTGCTCAATTTAAAAAATTTTTACTCAAATGCGTCAAAAGTTTTTGTTAATAAGTTTACAAGAGGTCAATCATTGTGTATAATAAATTATGCATAATATTTTATAATATAATAATACACCTAGAAAAAGGAGTAGTATATGAAGAAGAAAATTGTTGCATTGGTCTTGGTTCTTGCCGTTATGTCGACGTTTTTCGTCGGTTGTTCGCTTTTCGGGACCGATGCAGACAGAGATTACCATCAAGTAATTGCCAATGTGAGTTATAATACCAACAACAGCGGCACTTTGACGGCGGTGGTTTATAAGGGAGAAGTAAAGACGCAAGTCAATATTTATGCGGCTTATCTTATTCAGCAGCAATGGTCTGCAGACGATATCGTAGAATATTGTTACAACAATGTCGCAAGACAAAAATTACTGTTGCTTTACGCTCAAGAATATCTTTATCTCAACAAGCTTATCCCGGACGGCTTCGGCTATAACTCTTTGGGAGAATGGAATGATTTCAAGAATAAAGACGTGAAAAATCACATCGAAGCATACGCTAAATTTTTGACCGTAGACGAGTTGAGACATTGCATTGAGCTTACCAATAAGCAATTTAACGAATCGTGGGAAAATCTTGTCGAAGAGAGAGAAAAAGAACTCGAAAAGGATAAGGGCGAGACATCAAGCGGCGAAACTTCCAGCGGAGAAGAAGACGAAGTTAAGGACAGCGACCTTTTGACGGCTCGCGCTCAAAAAGAAAAGAGCGAGTCCGAAGACGAGGACGAAGAATACGAACTCAACGAAGCAATCAAGACGCACGCTGACGCAGTCAAATATTTTGCAGACCTCTATGAAGTCGAATTGGACGCGTCCGACATTGCCAACGCTTATTTCTTCAATTATATCAATTCAGTTATAAGAAAAGAAAACAGCGACAAAGCTAAGATAATGAGATATGCGCTCAAGCAGTTGAAAGAAAACGTAGAAGACCAGTTTATGGATTACGAAAAGTTTCTTGTTCAGCAAATGCAGAGCTATATAATCGAAAAGTATACCGACCATATCGGAGAAACCGATAAAATTTTGGAATTAGTCGACAAGGACTATAAAGACAGATATAAGAGTCTTGTTGACAGCGCGGTTGCTACTTACGGCGACGACTCGGCTTTCAATACGGCAGTCGGCAATCAAACTTTTGCATATGCGGCTCCAAGCAAAGATTATTTGCAGGTAAAGAGTATATTGCTTTCGTTTACCGACGCGCAAAAGAACGCTATCACTAAACTTGCAGAGCTCAATTCTTCCAACGAAGATATAGTTAAGATTTTGCGTAACGCTTACGCTACGGGAATTGTTCCCGACGAATATAAGAACCTTGCTCTCGACGTATTTGCCGATTTGGGTATCAAAGTCAATGTCAGCAATCCCGATTACGACGCAGACGAGGACAAACTATCTGACGCATATACCGACGCTTCTATAAAAGATAAAGAAGACGTCTATAAGAATCCTGCGGTAGATTATCTCACAGTTATCAGCGCAATGGCAAACGATATCAAAGCCAAGGTCGACAGAGCGCTTGCGTGGGCAGACAGCAATAATATGAGCGATTTGGAAAAATATTTGCTCAAACAAGATGCGTCTAAAAAGGCGTTCAACGATTGGATAGACCTTGTCAACGACGACAGCGGTATGGTTACGACCGACGTGTATGCAGTCAATCCCGACGGAGAAGAAAGTACTTACGTTGAAGAATATACCGTACTCGCAAGAGCTTTGGCAAGCGCAGGCGTTGGCGGAACGGCAGTCAAGAATTATTCCACTGCAGACGCTAGCACCGGAACGGTAAATTACGGCGGCACTACGGAAATTCTCAAAGGCGGCAACGGAGCTTACACCTTATACAAAGAAAATATGAAGACATCCGTCGGCGAGTTCAAAGACGAGTATACGGCAGACATTTATACGTTGGTTACGGCAAATGGCGCGGAAATCTCCTTTGTTGTCAACGAATTCGGTATTCATATCGTAATGGTTGCAGGTTTGCCTGTAGACGAGAATTTGGGCAGCATAACCGAAGAGGTCAGACAGGTGGAAAACAAAGAGACTAAAGAAAAGGAAGACAAGACCTTCTATCTCAAGAATAACGATTATTTGTATGAGTATTCCGTAAAGGTCGAGTATGCTAAAGACGAAGAAGATAATGATATAAAGACTCAAATCGAGAAGATTTCTATTGAGAAGAAGACCGTCGAAGAATATCTCAAAGAAACGCTCAACGACGAGCTCAGCAGCAATATCACAAGACTGCAACAGTTGAATCTTTTCGGCGACGATACGCATATTGCAAAAGTAGAAAAGGTATATAAGCAAGTATTAGACGAACTAAAAGAGCTTATGTAACGGCAATATCAATAATCAAAAGGACGCTTAATTGCGTCCTTTTTTTCATAATAATAATTATTGCAAAATAAAATTTTGTATATTATAATATTACTATTATTAAAAGAGGAAGGTTTTATGGAACGAAATAGCTTTCAATTGGGATATGAATTAACGGACTATGGCAAACTGCGCTTTGATTTTGACGGTAAAATAGATGAATTGGAAATGTCGTCGCAAAGACGAAAAGCAATGTTTGCAAATCCGCTGTTTTATTATTTGCTGACCTTGGTCTTTATTCTCATTGTATGGTTTATAGCTAGTTTAGTTATAAATTCAATTAAATACGGTTTTGTGCAATCGTTTGGAATGCATATCAGCGGTCTTTTTGCTGTGTTTGTAATGAGTACCATAGTTTTGCTGTCGGCATTTGGTGGATGGGCGAAATTTGCTAATATAGCAAAGAACGCAAATGCGGGCACCTTACGCGCCTACAGAGAAGCAGAGACCAAGTTGAGAGATAATTCAATCTCGCGTAATAACAGTATACAAATATATGAAGAATGGTTGGTAATTACCAATTACGGATGGACGCAGGTTTATGACTTAAGTATGGTGGCTGAAGTGCGTCTTGAAAATACAGGCAGAACAAACAAAGCATTTACCGCTACTTTTATATCTACCGAAGGCGAATCGGTTCACGCAAGCGTAATAATTCCTCGCGATAAGGTTATCTTGATTCAATTAAAAAAAATTTTCAAAAAGAAATTGAAAATTATTATGTTGAAGCGAGCTGTTCAATGTCCTAACAAACCGATAGGCACATTGATAGGCGCGACTTGTTTTGTGTCAATTGCGATAATTGCCGGCATAGGATTGATATTGATGCATTACTATTTAGAGCCGTCTATTCCGATTTTTTTGGGTTTGTTTTTTATAATCGGCGGAGTAATCGGACTGTGCGGCGTATATAGTTTTGTACCTATACTTAAGGATGTCATTATGCCGTTGTTGGCAGGGGTGATATTTATATTTTTCCCTATGGCGATTGCCGATACTATACTTAAAGAAAGCGGAGGCGCGCTGACTATTAAAGAGTTTTTCGGAATTTTCAATCCGTTAAGCGCGGCAGTATTGTTTTTCGGTTGGCTTGGTTTGCTTTTTGTAATTATCAGTATAAAGACATTGATAGAATATATCGTATACAGAGAAAAAAAGTAATAGCTACATATGGCTCAACGGATAATAAATCAACGAATTAGGATATGAAATTTTTATGAATTGTGAAGAAAAGACTAAAAACCAAAATTTGATTTACAAAGGTAGGATACTTTCGCTTTATAATGACGAAGTTATGCTTGCCGACGGTAGCGAGAGCAAAAGGGAATACGTTCATCACAATGGCGGCAGTGGAGTATTGGCTGTCGACGGCGACGGTTACGTCTATTTGGTTGAGCAGTTTAGATATCCGTATCACGAAATATTGCTTGAGATTCCAGCGGGTAAATTGGATAATGGAGAAAACCATTATCAGTGCGCTTTGAGAGAACTTAAAGAAGAAGTTGGCTTGGTTGCCGATAGTCTAATTGATTTGGGTTTAATTTATCCCAGCCCGGGTTATACTGACGAGCCGTTAAATATTTTTCTTGCTACGTCTTTTGCAGTGGGCGAAAATAAGCCCGACGAACACGAGCTTATCAATGTCAAAAGAATCAAGTTCGAAGACGCGTTGAATATGGTGGAAACTAATCAAATCAGAGATGCAAAGACTGTTGCCGCTATTTTGCGTTATGCAGTATTTAATAAGAAGTCACGTTGATGGCACTGTGCCTGCAGATGAAAGGACTCGATTATTAGATAAATTAGATTTCAAGCGTAGTCGAGAAATCTAATGCTTTTATAATACTGTAGAGATTTCTCCATTTCGCTTCGCTTCAGTCGAAATGACAATTGTATAATATCATCTCGACCGTTTACGTTAAATGTTAATTGCATAATGTCTATTTGACAATTTGCTCTAAATTTCATTTGTATAATATTGTCTCGACTGTTTATTCAAAATGTAAATTATATAATGTCACTTCGACCGTTTACGTTAAATTTCAATTGTATAATATCATCTTGACCGTTTACGTTAAATGGCAATTGCATAATGCCACTTCGACCGTTTGCTCTAAATTGCAATTACATAATATCGTTTCGACTGTTTATTCAGAATGTATATTATTTAATGTCACCTCGACCGCAGTGGAGAGGTCTCTACAGTATATAAGTAGGTTGAGGTTTCACGGCAATATGCTTTGTTATTAATGAGCGAATTGATAACAAAATAATAAGCTAGCGCGAAACGCGCGAGCGTCAATAATGTAATTAAATGTCGCTTACACCCAAAAGATAATCAGTAGTAACGTCAAAAAATTTTGCTAGCGCAATAATTGCTAATGCACTTGGTATGCGTGTGTTATTTTCCCAACTGCTGATAGCGCTTACACTAATTCCAGTTGATTGTGCTAGCTGAAGTTGGGTTACCCCTTTTTCTTTTCGCAGGTCTTTTAATCTTTTAATAAATTCATTCATAATTATATTATTACACAATAGTAGAATTATTAATTAAAACTCTACTATTGTAGATAAATATTTGACAAATCTACTTTTGTAGAGTTATAATAAATAAAAAAGGAACAATAATATGCTTAAATCTCAAATATTACAAATATTTCGTATATACGAGAGCAACAAAATTGATATTAGTAAAAAACACGAAAGAGAGTGGAAAGAGGTTGAAAGAATAGAAAGAGCTATTTTAGAGAAGTTTGAATATGATGCGCAGTTAAAGCAAATGCTTATTGATTTACAAAATGCGACCAGTGATTACAATAATGCAGACCTTGAGGATAAATTCAAAGAAGGGTTTATATTGGGCGCGCAAATAGCTTTGGAGATTTGCGGAGCAGAGCGTAGCGACGAATAAAAAAAGGAAGGCATTCACCTTCCTTTTTTGTCATCAATAATTTATTATTTCTTTTTATTAACGAAGACGTTGTTTGTTTCGGTTTCATTTCTAACAGGGTTGACGCCTTGCCATTTTTCGATAAGCTTACCGTTTTCGTCAAATCTGTGAGGATAGCAAGCTTTTGCCGTAGCAACAATACCTTCTTCGACAGTGCCGCCGCCGTCATATCCGAGTTCGTCATAGTGCAAGTATTCTTGTACTTTCTTTACGTCGTCTTCATAGAAGAGGTCTTTGGATTGAATATCCTGCATCAAATAGTTGTAATTCAAACCGCTGTCTTGATTGTCTTTCTTCAGTTTCTTTACGACCGTCATCTTTACGCCAAGAGCGGCAACGCCTGCGCCTACGCCGAAATACCTCTTTTTGCAACCGATAGTTTCCATAATGAGGTTTATCATATTCTTGAACTTCCAGTCTTTGTTACCGATAGGCAATCTGTCGCCGTGTTGCGCATAATATGCCGATGCAACGACAGCTTCTGCAATACCGTTGACGTGAATCATATTGGTGCCGCCCTTCGGGAAGAAGATAGCCGGCATACCTGCGAATCTGTCAAGGAATACTTCTTTCCACAAAGGAGTACGTCCGGGCATACTTCCGAATATGTAAGGCAATTCAAGAACTACTACGTCCATACCGCCGTTTTCAACGCCGCCGCCTGCTTTGATAAGAGCTTCGCCTTGCTCGACTCTGACTTTGATATAAGGATGTCTGTCTGCAAGGTGGCTTTCGGGCCAAATTCTGTCAAAATATGCAAAATAGGAGTTGAGAAGAATTGCTTTTTTCACGCCTGCTTCTTTGGCTGCTTCAAATACAGGGATAACTTTTTCTACAAGATATTTGTGGAAGAAGTCATAACCGCTCACGCCTGTCGGAGTGTGCATTCTGTCGTCAGGACCTACGGCATATACGAGAGTGTCGTATCCGGTAAAAATCTTGACCAAGTCTTCTTTTGTTACGGTAGGAGACTCGTCGCCCGGTTTAAGGTTAAAAAGTCTTCCGTAATTTACGTCGATTTCGCTAGGCCACCAGTCTGCAGAAAGAGTCAATTCTCCTTCGAGAGCAAGTACGCCTACTTTAGCGCCTTGTCTGATGAATTCCTTTGCGGAGTAATAACCTAAAAAGCCGGTACCACCGCAAATAAATACGTTTTTAAATTGATGTTTTTGGGTAGATGCGCCCTTTTGATAATTTTCCATATATATACCTCTAAAAATTATTTACTTTTTTTCTTTTTAAGTTCATTTTCTTTCTCTATGATATCCATATAGCAGTCAGCGGGGAAGAAATTATTTTCGCTTTCGTCGTGCGTATCATACCATAATTGAGCGAAGAACGGGATGTGCTTGGACAGTTCGTCAAAATTCCAAGGAGCCGGAGTACAGCATTCGGGACACCAGTGACCGGCTTTGATTATCGTAAACGGAGAAGAGTCGAATTCGTGACCGTTGTGACACTTCCAAGTAATCTTTTTATAGAGATTACCTTTTTCCATAGTTTCGCTTACGACGCTTCCGCCTCTGAATTCTGCGGCTTGCTTCATATCTTCGATATCCAGTTCGCTATCGTCCTTGCTTTCGTCATAGCCGTGGCTGAGGAGATATTTTTTAGCGTTTTTGATATCCTTTCTTTCTTTATAATCTACAAGATTGCCTTGTTCGTCTTTAATTTGATTTTTGCAGAAAAGGTTAAACTTCGACCAGTCGGTTCCGATTTCTTCGAATTTTTCTCTCGAACCGTAGAATGCGGTAATACGTCCGTCGATATTGTTGTTGTACCAGAACATCGGCGAGTTGGAATTTTCAAATAGTTTTTGAATTGTTACTTTGCTTAAGAAGCTCTTTGGCAAAATTGCGCCGAACTTGAAGTACCAGTTGAGTTTTGCCATATTCTTCCAGAAGCTTTCCCAAGTTTCTGTACGGAATTGGAGATAATCGTTAAGCACGTCGGAATCGTAATACCAGAAACAGTGGAAGTTTCTAGCTGCGCACCAGTTCGGCTTAAAGAACTGTTCCGGTCTTGCGCCCATAAGAGCAAAACCTGCGTCGAGAGTTTCGTATCCCGTTACGCGGCAAGTGTCTCCGTTGCCGATATTATAAATTTTCTGCCAGAATTTTGCGGGAAGAGTTCCTTCGCTGTCATATTCGACCAAGTGTTGAAGAGCAAGTCCGCTGTCTCTTGCGGTTGCCCATTCGATAGGCACGTTCCAGCAAGTGTGGAACATAAGTCCGTCGCTCATATTGTTTTTGAAGAGATTGTCGTGCAACACGCCCGATTGTCTCAATACTACCCAGTTGGGAATATCTGCTTCAAGAAGGTATCTTTCTGCCTTGAGCTTTGTGATTGCATAAAAGTCATATACGCTCGGCATAAGCGGGTCGCCTACGCGTCCCCAAGGATGTTGCCACGTTCTGTTGCCGTATTCTGCTACCGTGCCGATATGAACGTACTTGATTTCGTTGGCTCTGGGGCTTTCTTTAATTGCATCTACAAGATTCTTGGTGCCGTTAAAGTTTGTTTTTTCAGCTGCAACCGGATTGTGGTCGGATATCGGCGGGATTATAGCTGCGCAGTGGAGTATGTAATCGCTCTTTTCAACGACTTTGACACAATCTTCCTTGTTGGAAAGGTCGCCGAATAATACTTCTAATTTGCCGCCCGTTTTAAGTTTTGCATATTTTTTCAAAAGAGCTTCTCTCAATTTTTCGTTGGCTCTCTTTTTTCTCAAAAGGATTACGCAATCGAATTTACCCGTTTCCATCACGCATTTCAATACTTGGCTTCCCATAGAGCCGGATGCGCCGGTTACGAGCACTGTTTTTCTCTCTGACATTAAATTATCCTCCAAAATATATGTTAATATAATTGTTTTCGGTTTATACCATAATCAAGTATAGCATATTAAATTCGATAATGTAAATACTTTTTCATCTTTTTCTGTTAATAATATAGATAAAATAATAAATATATAATTATATAATCAACAAAAGCGTATCAACGGCTTAATATTATAATGCAAGATTATTCATAATGGTGTAAGCTTTTAAATGCGTTTTGATTTATATTAATTAAAAACATTGTCGAAAATTAAAATGCACAATATTTTGTGTCTTTATTATCATTGATAACAACAGGTTGATTATAACAAAATAAGGAGAAATAAGGCTAAAAATATTATGTAGAATTTTAGAAATTTTTTTTGAAAAAGTTTAAAAAAGTAGTTGACACATCCATTTGGTTGTGATAAGATAAGTAGGCTGTCACGGAAAGCGTGGTAGCGGAGCACCTTAAAAACTAAACAGAAGAGAGGA
>CAJUOK010000023.1 GCA_910588015.1 uncultured Christensenellaceae bacterium
GCTTTAAGTCAGTAAAAGTATACTTTTTTTGGAAATTAGATAATTTAGAAGTTAATCTGCATCTATTTTTAAAAAACAATATATAGTAGTATCGAAAATATTTGTGATTACAAAAAACGACGCACTTTTTAATCGCGTCGTTTCAATTCATTAATTAAGAAAACCTAGCAGTGAAATTTATTCTCCCGCAGCTTCGTTCAGTCTTTTTACAAGGTCGTCCACGTCAACGCCGTGCACCATTGCCGCTTCTTCTATCGTTTCGCCTCTTGCCATTGCGCAACCGAAACAGTGCATTCCGATACTCAAAAGAGTTTCTGCGATAGCCTCGCTGTTTTCGTGCTGAAGCGCCTCGGCTATAAGCATATCTTTAGTTATTGCCATAATATTGCCTCCGAAATTATTATTATTGATATTATATATTATTATTAACTCTTTGGCTATCGTTTTAAACAAAATATTTGACAAACAACCAAATAAGCAGACCAGCCGCCGCCAACGTTGCCAAGACGATACCGCCTATCTTAACAGGCGACTTGGGATAGTTGCCCACAACTCTGCCCGACCTGCCGTTGACTATACATCCAAAACTCTTTTTGGCATAGTGATAACTGAATAACCAAACGGGCACAAGCAAATATTTATAAGTCCTTTGGGAAAAAATACAGCTCATATTGACGTAATCCACGACGTCGGCATTATATCGCGACACGATTTCCTGTCTCAAGCTCAACTTTATAATTTCCTTTGCCTCGCTCCAACTTGAGTCCAGTCCCTTATCGTATCGTTCCGCGCTGTAACCGCTTATAAACTGGTTGTGGTACTCAAGAGAATTGTCTGTGTCGAATCCGCCGAGCTTCTTGAGATTTTTTTGCGTTATAGACTTACTGGCTTCAATTTGAACGTCATTAAAAAATTCGTTGATTTGTCCTCTTGCCGTATACCATCTGGTACGCGTTTCCGTCCTTCTGTTTTTACCAGAGCCTACGGTGACGGTATAATGTTGACCGTATCTGATTTTATAATCGCAATCTGCCGTCGTATCAAAAGTAAAAAGCGGTATGTACACGCCTTTTGCCGGCTGACGTTTTGCTTGTTTTTTGAGTTTGTTGGGAGCCAACTTCTTGCTTTTCAACCAATTATGATAGACGATTGGCACTTGACTTTTGCTTATCTTAAAGGGCAAAATTCCATTTGGCTCAAGTCCTTCTATCTCATCGGTATCCACGATATTAGACGCGTTGCAGAACGGGCAGTTCGACACAACTTCGTAATCGGGCAAAATCGAAACCGCGCCGCAAGACTTACACCTTACGGTTTTGACTCCGCTCCATTTGACGAACCCCTGCTCCACGTCGTCGTCATAGGGCAATTCCTCCGCAAGCTCTACCTGTTGTAAGTCTACCAAAGTGTCACAATAATCGCACTTCATCTTGTTGCTTTGCGGGTCGTAATACAAAAAGTTGCCGCAGCTGGGGCATTTGTAAATTTGCCCGTCGACAGCTTCGCCTTTTTCTTGCGCTATATTATCTTGCATAACTCTAAATTTATCCTATACGCCTTTTATATCAATATATTACTCCTGCGGAGTTCCGCAATCAGGGCAGAATTTTTGTCCCGATTTGAGCGTTTTGCCGCACTCTTTACATCTTATCTCGTCCACTCTTGCGCCGCACTCCGGACAGAACTTGGATTTTTTGTCAACCTCGATTCCGCACTTCGGACACAGCTTCTTGGGCGGTATCATATTCTTGCCGCACTCCGGACAAAACTTGCTTATGCGAGGAACCATTGCGCGACAGTTGGGACATTCCGCAACGTCGTCTTCGCAAATACCCTTTTCTTCAACGACTGCTGTCGATTGAGAATTGCCTATCGAAGACATCGAATCGACAAACATTTTTCCCATACCGACACCTGCGCCTATGCCTATGCCCATACCGCTCATTCCGCCGGGATTCGCCGCCGCCGTCTTCATAGCTTCCACGCTTTCCATCTGCGCGTATTCTCTCATAGCCCCCTTCATCACGCCGACGTTGGTACGCTTGTCGAGCATTCTTTCGACCTCTTCGGGCAACGAAAGATTTTCGATTACCAAGGACTTGATTTCTATACCTATTTTATCAAACTCTTCCGCAACTTTTGCCTTTGCCATTTCCGCAAGGTCGTCATAACTTGCCGCAAGGTCCAAAGCCGCGATATTGGATTCGGCTATTACGTTGGAAAGAGTAGAAGTAATTATCTTCTTGAAATATTCGTCTACGTTGCGAACCGTAAAACAGTTCATAGAGCCTATAAGTTCTCTCAACGCGTTGGTGGGAGTGCCCACAGAGAACGAATACACGCCGAAGCCTCTAACTCTTACGACTCCGTAGTCTTTGTCTCTCATCATAATAGGATTGGAAGTGCCCCACTTCATATTGAGGAACTGTTTTGTCGAAATAAAATATACGTCGCCGGTATATGGACTTTCCCAAAGCGTTTTCCAATTGTAAAGCTGCGTCAAAAGAGGAAGGTTGCGAATATCGTTGAGCTGATACGTACCGGGACCGAAAACGTCCGCCAACTTACCTTCTTGAATAAACAACGCCTTTTGCCCTTCTCTGACTACGAGAGTGGACTTGCGCATTATCTCTTCCTTTCTCTCCAAAGGATATTTGTAGATAATGTCGTTGACGTTATCGCTTTCCCATTGAATTACCTTTCTGAATTGATTTCTTAAAAATCCCATTTTTTTCTCCTTTATATTTTCGCGTATACTTTATGATATGACGCGAGAAAATACTCTGTTTATATTTTAATATTTAACTTGTTATATGTCAAGAACCAATTATTGTAGATTTTACAAAATTTTAGTTTATATTACAAATACATATATGGCAAAATAACGGCATAAAATCTTGTATGAAAAAGAAATATATATCTATAATTTGCATTTTAATCACGGTATGCTTGCTCATACCATTCGCAGCGTCCTGCTCTAAAGTTGACGAGCCTGCCACTACTTATCGTATCTGGCTTGATTTCGGCAATGACGACACAGTGGTTTGTTCTCAAAAAGTCGAAGTCCTCAACAATTACGGAAAGCCTCTCGAGAATTTGAAATTCAACGTTTATTCCAACGCGTTCGACAGAAAAAAGCCTCTGCCCTGCGCCGCTGAAGAACAAGCCGATTTTTATCCCGAAGGAATTAGTTACGGCGAATTCTCTTTGACGAGCGTTCACGGAGACTTCAAAGAATACGCTTTTGATTTCGATAGTAATATTCTGCAAATATCGCTCAACGCGCCTCTCGAAGTCGGACAAAAAATAAGCGTCGATATGCAATATACGCTCAAACTGCCCAGAACAAACGGTCGCTACGGCGTCAACGCCAAAGGTATCTCCTTGACGGGATTTTATCCCGCGCTGTGCGCTTTTGTCGACAGCGATTGGTTTTTTGACGAATATTCTCCGATAGGCGACCCGTATTTTTGCGATACGGCGAATTACGAAGTTACTTTCAATCTTCCGGACGGATGCGAATACGTATGCAGCGGCAAAAGCAAAAAAAATCAAGAGGGCGACGAAATCTTCGTAACCTCCAAAGCCAAAAATATCCGCGACTTTGCTTTGATATTATCTTCTAATCTCACAAAGACGGTAAACAATTGCGACGGTGTGGAAATAAGTTATCTTGGAGAAAACCAAAAGACATTGGAATATGCCGAAAAAGCCATTAAAACTTACGGGAAACTATTCGGAAAATACGCATACGATTATCTTGCCGTCGCAGATATGCCGTTCGTCGCCGGAGGAATGGAATACGGCGCGCTCTGCGTAATCAACGAAGCTTTGGGCGGCGCTACGTATGAAGAAGTGGTCGCGCACGAAATTGCGCATCAATGGTGGTACGGAGCCGTGGGCAGCAACAACCTAACCGACGCTTGGCAAGACGAAGGTTTGACAAGCTATGCAACATATCTTTATTTCGTAGACACCGGCAACGTCGAATATTCCTCTCTTATGCTCAAAGACGCCTACGCGCAATTCCACAGATTTATCGACATACAAAATTCCGTAGGCGAATCCGCAAAAGGAAAACTCGGCGGCAAACTTACGCAGTTCCCAAGCAATTATTATTACACAAACATAACTTACAACAAATCTCTGATAATGTGGAAATATATGCAGGATATGTTGGGTAAAGATACGCTTGAAAAAGCCCTAAAAGATTATTACGCAACTTATACCTTCAAAATAGCTTCTCCGCAAAATTTGCGAGATTGCCTCGATAGGTCTTTCGACGGCGCAAGCGCGCTAATGCTTAAATGGGTCGAAAGCGTATAAACAATCCCAAAATTTTCCTGTGATAATATAGTATACTCCTCCGCTTTGAGTACACAATACTAATGTAATCACTTGATGATTACTAATATACAGGAGGAGATTATGGCAAGAACTACAAAACAAAGCTCACAGACCAACACTCAAAAAAGCAAGTCTGCAAGCTCTGCTAAGTCTCAAACAAAAAATTGCTCTAATTGCGGTTGCGCAAACAAATAACAACCCTTTAAGAGCTATGGCGTAATACTATAAATATTGCGCCAAAGGCAGAAAAACGCTGTTTCATATAGATTTTCTCCCAAGTAATTTTTACTTTCGCAGAATTTTTGTAATAACGTTTTTCTGCCGAAAATGCAAAAAGACCGCGGATAACTCTGCGGTCTTTCTGCGCAGCGAATCAATTGCCCGTTATTCGCCGCGATTAAGTATACACAAACTCCAAAAGGAGGAGTTGTCTGTTGAAATATTAAGTAGATAACTTCTTAACAAACTTATTATACAAGAAGTTATCTTCTTGCGTCAAGTATATTGCAGAAAATCTTTTATAATTATATTATGAATATCGGCGAAGTCATAAAAGAATTGAGATTAGAACGCGACTTGTCTCAACAAAAACTTGCGGAAGCAATTGGAGTAAGTCAAAAAGCTATTGACTATTGGGAACGGGGCGTAAACGAACCTAAAGCCAGTTACGTCGCAAGACTTGCCGACTTTTTCGAAGTCACCAGCGATTATTTATTGGGAAGAGAATAAATCAAGCGGCACACGGAATATTCCGTATGCCGCTTTTTAATATTACTTCCCCGATTCCCCGTAATTTGAAAGCGCCCTTGCCGACGGGTCGTCCACGTCGCAACCTTTCCAGGACTTGTTGGGCATCCAAAAATCAACAATCATTTCCGCCTGTCTAGGATAATATTTTTCGAATATTTCCCTATACATCAAACTTTCTTTTGTAAAAGGCATTGCGTGATAAGCATATTTCTCACGTCTTTGTAAGAATTCTGCGTCGCTGTAAAGAGCGTCGGCATAATCCTTGATATAGTCCACCATAGAATGTCCTACGGCGTCCGAAAATGCGGCTTTTTCTCTATACAATATGGAATGCGGCAGCCAATCGCCCTCAAAAGCGCGGCGAAGCAAGTACTTGCCCTTGCCGTAGACGTTGAGCTTTTTTGCCGGGTCTATCGCCATAACGTATCTGACAAAATCTAAATCGCCGAAAGGCACTCTTGCCTCCAAAGAGTTTGAGGAGATGCATCTGTCGGCGCGCAAAACGTCATACATATATATTTCTCTTATCCTCTTGGCTGCCTCCAATTGAAATTGTTCTGCCGAAGGCGCAAAGTCCGTATATTTATAACCGAATAATTCGTCGCTGATTTCGCCCGTCAACAACACTCTGATATTTGTCTGCTCGCGTATCGCCTTACATATCAAATACATACCGACGCTCGCCCTTACGGTAGTTATATCAAAGGTCTCCAACACCTTAATAACTTCGTCTACGGCTTTTAATACATCGTCTTTTGTAATTATTATTTCGCTGTGTTCGCTTCCTATATAATCGGCGACTTCCTTTGCGTATTTGAGGTCTATCGCGTCTTCGCTCATACCTATCGCAAAAGTTTTTATCGGTTTTTTGAGTAGTTTTTGCGCAACGCTGCACACCAGCGAACTGTCAAGACCGCCCGAAAGTAAAAAACCTAAAGGCGCGTCTGAATCAAGCCTTTTTTCAATGCCCGCTATCAATTTTTCGCGTATATTTTTGCATACAACATCCAAATCGTCGCAAATATATTCTTTAACCTCGGCAGGGTCGGCGTAACGCGTAAATTTACCGTCGGCATAATAATGTCCGGGAGGAAAAGGCATAACTTTTTCGCACAGAGGCATCAAGTTTTTGGCTTCGCTTGCAAAAGCTATCTTTCCCGACTTGCAATAACCGTAAAACAACGGACGAATACCTATCGGGTCTCTGGCGGCTATCAGACTTTTTTTGCTCCCGTCATAAATAACCATAGCAAATTCGCTGTCCAAAGTCATAAACATATCCAATCCCAATTCGCGATACAACGGCAACAATATCTCGCAATCGCTATCGGATTTAAAAGAATACTTGGCTTGCAACTTTTCCTTTATAGGTCTAAATCCATAAATTTCGCCGTTGCAAACGCAATAATCTCCGTCGAGAGAAAAAGGTTGCATACCTTCCTCCGTCAGTCCCATAATCGCCAGTCGGTGAAAACCTAAAATCGCAGATTCCGTCTCGACGATTCTCGTATCGTCGGGACCTCTTGAAATTGTCGCGTCCAAAGCTCTTTTAAACTCTTCGAGCGCGACATCCTTGCCGTCATAACCCATAATCGAACACATAAGTGCACCTCCAAATAAAAATACAGCATTAATCCTTATTTTAGGACGAATGCTGTTATCCGCGGTGCCACCTAACTTATTGATAAGGGTATATCAATCACTTTTACTTTCTGACAAAAGTCTCGGCTGTAACGGGCCTTCCCGTCTCCCCTACTTTCTTACGATTTGGGTTTGCGCTCCTGAGTGTTATTCACCGTAGGCTGCAATCGGGTTTTCACTGCCCCCGAATCACTGCGCGCAGTTGACTGCGGCTACTTCTCTCAATCTTCGTTTGTAATTTGATTATAAATGGGATTTTTCCATATGTCAATTATTTTTTGCAAATCGGATATTAATTTTTTTTTTGCGCTTTGACAGACTTTTGAGCAGTAAAATTAAGTGAAAACTTTAAATAAAAAGAAAGGACGATATCCTTACGAACATCGCCCTTCCTTTATATGATAAGGGGGAAAATTATGAGCTAATTAATTTGTAAATCTTATTTACACACATAATATATCATCCCAAAAATACTTTGTCAACTGTTTTTTCGAAAAATTTTCAAAAATTTTTTTAATTATAAAAAGTTAATATATTTAAAGTAAAAATAATATTAAAATAAAGATTTTTTATATTATATCAATATATAGCGAATTTTTACGCGGATTTTTGAAACAAAATGACAAAAACGCCGTAAAATACGGCGTTTTTATTATTTTTTATGCTTAAACTTTAACGGTATTTTAATATTTTTTATTGTTATTTACAAACTCTTCGATTTTATCCATCGCTTTTTTCAACGAATTAAGCGAATACGCATAACTTATTCTGACAAAGTCCTTTCCGCTTTCGCCGAACGCGCTGCCGGGAACCACGGCAACTTTATTCTCTTTTAAAAGTTTATTTGCAAACTCTTCTCCATCCATTCCCGTACTCTTAACGCACGGAAAAACATAAAAAGCTCCCTTTGGCTCAAAACAAGTCAATCCCATACCGTTGAGACGCTTAACCAAGAAGCGTCTACGCATATCGTATTCGTCGACCATAGCTTTGATTTCTTCAAAGCCGTCCTCAAACCCGCATTTCAATGCGGCGAGCGCGGCGTATTGAGAATTTGTCGAAGCGCACATAATTATATATTGATGTATCTTAAGCATTTGCTTGAATATCTCGTTGGGAGCGCAAGCATAGCCTACTCTCCAACCTGTCATTGCAAATGCCTTGCTGAATCCGTTGATAAGCACGGTGCGTTCTTTCATTCCGTCTATCTCCGCAAAACAGGTGTGACGCGCTCCGCCGTAAGTCATTTCGCAATATATTTCATCGCTCAAAACCAACAAATCGTGCTTTTGAACTACCTTTGCGATTTCTTCAAGACTTTCCCTCGGCATTATTGCTCCGGTAGGATTGTTGGGATATGGCAAAATAAGCGCCTTGGTCTTGGGAGTTATAGCTTCTTCGAGATTTTTTGCCGTCAATCTAAACTCATCCTCGACATAACACTTGGCGGGCACAGCTTTGCCGCCGCACATAGCGACGCTAGGACAATACGAAACGTAACTCGGCTCGGGTACGACAACCTCGTCGCCGTCGTTGAGTATTGCTCTCAAAGCAAGATAAATAGCTTCGCTTGCGCCAACCGTAATAAAAATCTCTTTCTCTGCGTCGTATTGCACGTCGAATCTTGTTTTGATATACTTGGCAATCTGTTCCCGAAGCACGGGAAGTCCGCTGTTGCTCGTATAGTGAGTCATTCCCTTTTGAATACTCTTGATACCGGCTTCGCTTGCGCACCAGGGCGTGTTAAAGTCAGGCTCGCCAACGCCCAAAGAAATGACTTCTTTGTCTTTGTCTGCCACGTCAAAAAACTTTCTTATTCCGGACGGCGGAATATCCATAACCGTCTTGCTCAAATATTTTTGGTAATTCATAGTATCACTTGTCTTTTTTGTTCGCTGTCCTCATCGTCCAAAATCACGCCCTCGGTCTTATACTTTTTGAGTATAAAATGCGTTGCGGTGGAGACGATATCCCTCATTGTCGAGAGTTTCTCCGATACGAATCTCGACACTTCTCTCAAATTTTTGCCCTCTACGGTTATGCACAGGTCGTACGCGCCGCTCATAAGATAAACCGCTTTTACTTCTTCAAACAAATATATCGCTCGGGCAATCGAATCGAATCCGCTGCTCATTTGCGGAGTGACTTTTACTTCGATAAGCGCGGTGACTATATCTTCGCTCAATTTTTCGGTATTGCAAAGCGCGGTATATTTTGCGATAATTCCGCACTCTTCCATAGCCTTTATTCTCTTTTGCACTTCTTTGCCGTCGAGTCCGACAATGTCAGACACTTGTTCTGCCGTAAATCTGCTGTCGTCTTGCAATACTTTAAGTATTTTACTATCAAAATTATCCATTGTATTTTACTCCGTTAATTCAAGATATTCTTCGTATGTAGTAAGTTTGTCAAATGTCTTCGTACCGTTGATTTCTATTATTCTGTCGGCAACCGTCTGCATAAGTTCTTGGTCGTGAGAAGCAAACATCATTCCGCCCTTGAAGTTTATCATTCCCTTATTGAGCGCCGTAATTGCCTCCAAATCGAGATGGTTGGTAGGCTCGTCTAATATTACGAAGTTGCCTCCTTGCAACATAGCTCTTGCCATCATACATCTCACCTTTTCGCCTCCGCTCAATACGCAAGCTTTTTTCTTTGCTTCGTCGCCCGAAAACAACATTCTTCCAAGCCAACCTCTCAAATAACTTTCCGTATGGTCCTTGACAGCATATTGATTTATCCATTCCACCAAGGAAAGTTCCACGCCGTCAAAGAAATCGTCGAAATTTTGAGGTACGTAACTGGGATTGACGGTCTTGCCCCACTTAAAGGTGCCGCTGTCGGCTTTCTCTATACCCATAAGTATGTCAAAAAGCATTGACACGTTAATGGATTTATCCGATAAGAAAGCAACTTTTTCGCCCTTTTGCAACGTAAACGACACGTCTTCGAAAAAGCCCTTCTTCGTCAAGCCGTCGACTGTGAGTATATCTTTGCCGAGTTCTTGTTCGAATTCGAAATTGATATAAGGATATTTACGCATAGACGGTTTGATGTCTTCAAGCGTAAGTTTTTCCAATTCTTTTTTTCTTGAAGTCGCTTGACGCGATTTGCTGGCGTTGGCAGAAAATCTTGCGATAAATTCCTGCAACTCTTTTGCTCTGGCTTCGGCTTTTTTATTTGCTTCTCTCGCCTGTTTTGCAAGCAATTGATTGGTCTCGTACCAAAAATCGTAGTTGCCCACATACATATTGATATGCCCGTAATCCACGTCGCAGATATGCGTGCACACCTTATTGAGAAAGTGACGGTTGTGGGATACTATAATTATCGTATTTTTGAAATCCAACAAGAAATTTTCCAACCACATTATCGACTTTGCGTCGAGGTTGTTGGTAGGCTCGTCGAGTATCAAAATATCGGGATTGCCAAAAAGCGCCTGCGCAAGCAAAATCTTGACCTTTTGTTTTCCGTCAAGTTCACCCATAAGTTTGTCGTGATATTCCTCGCCGAATTTGAGTTCGTTGAGGAGAGCCGCCGCCTCGCTTTCCGCTTCCCAACCTCCAAGCTCCGCGAATTCCGTCTCGAGTTCGGAAGCCAAAATTCCGTCTTCTTCGCTGAATTCTTCTTTGCAATACAGCGCGTCCTTTTGGTCCATTATATCGACAAGGCGCTTGTGACCCATAAGCACCGTGCGCATAACCGTACAATCGTCAAAGTCGTTTTGATTTTGATTGAGCACGCTTATTCTTTGATTCTTGCCAACGCTTACGGTGCCTTTGGTCGGCTCCAATGCTCCCGACAAAATCTTCAAAAACGTTGACTTACCCGCGCCGTTTGCGCCGATTATGCCGTAACAGTTGTTGTCGGTGAACTTGAGATTGACTTCTTCAAAGAGTTTCCGCCCTCCGAATTGCAAAAATACGTCGTTTACTTGTAACATTATATCTCCTATTGTTTTACTCGATTACAAACGCAAATAGACTTATAAATCATTATTCGGTCATCTTTTTCGTTTAATCGTAAACATATGTCATTATACTTTATTTTTATTAATTTTATCAAATCTAATATCTGATTTATCAGTTATTCGACTTCGTTATCCAATCATTTCAAATCGCCGCGCTCACGGTGCCGCCCAAATCTATTCTTGCGCCGTATGCAAAAAGATAAAAACTTGCCACTCTTTCCGCTTGCACTTCATACGCCAATTCCAAAGTCTTGCTCTCGCCTTTTTGAAGTATTATTTCGCCGTCGCAATCTATCTCTTTGCTACCTGCATTATAAACTTCCGTCACGTTCTTGCCGTCGTTGACTTGGAATTTATCGCAAGAAACAAATATCTTTTTATTTGCTTTTATTTCTACGGATAACCATATAAAACAGTTGCCTTGCTCTGCCGTCAATCCGTCCAGACTTTTGAATATTTTCATATTCTTTACGCATACGTCGGCTTGAGCTGTCGACACCGTTTGTCCAATAGCGCCCGTCTTGAGTTTGCCGTCGGCGTCGTTCTTTTGCACGAAATATATTACGAGTATTATCGCGACAATTACAACGACTGTAATAGCAATTAGTCCTGCGTTGCGCTTTGCCTTGACGCTTAATTTCATATGCGCTCCATTATCCTGTCGGTAATAGACTGACACTTGGAATATATTTTATCCGCGTCTTCGCCGACGTTATACTCGCCTTTTTCATATCTTATAACGCCGTTTACGACCGTCATAAGCACGTTGGATTTATTACCCGCAAACACCATATTCTTAAGAACGTTGTTAATGGGTTGCATATTAGGTTGATGTAAGTCTATCATTATAAAATCTGCGCGCTTTCCAAACTCAATGGAATCGAGCCCGTCCAAGAGCATTGCCGCCGCCCCGCGCGAGGTAGCCATTCTCAACGTCTCTTCTCCGTCTATAGCGGTCGGGTCCGAAAGCGTTGCCTTTTGCAATCCGGTAGCAAGGAACATTTCTCTGAACATATCCAAGCAATTGTTGCTTGCAGGTCCGTCGGTGCCTAGCGCAACGTTGAGTCCGCAGTCGAGATATTTTTTCAAAGGCGCAATGCCGCTCGCCAATTTAAGATTGCTGGCAGGACAGCTTATAACGCTTACGCCGCGTTCTTTCAAAACTTTTATATCGTCGTCCGTCGAATGCACAAAGTGATACGCTCCGCCGCCGAAATCAAAAACGCCTTGTTCCGCAAGATAAACTGCGGGTGTCTTGCCAAGTCTTTGCACACAACCTTCGACTTCGTTTTTAGTTTCGCAAAGATGCGTATATACCGGCATTCTATGCTCTTTTGCAAATGCCGCAAGAGCCCGTATGCTTTCTTGGCTGTTGGTATATTCGGCGTGCAGTCCGAGTCTGTAATTTATCAGTCCGCCTTTGCCTTCCAACTTATCGATGCCGTGTTGCAAAGTCTTTTCCAGTCCTTGCAAATTCCCTTCGGTCACGCCCTCCGTAATTACGTTGCGAAAACCGCTGTCTACGCAAGCGCCGGCAATTGCGTCCAGATGAAAATACATATCGCCTGCGACGCTTATTCCGCTCGATAAATACTCAAGCACGGCAAGTCTTGTCAGCCAATAGCAATCGTCGGGCGTAAGTTTTGCCTCTCTTGGGAAAACCTGCTTAAACAGCCAATCTTGCAATGCCATATCGTCGGCTTGAGAACGCAAAAATACCATTGGAGAGTGAGCGTGAGCATTTTTAAACGAAGGCATAATAAGATTGCCGTTGGCGTTTATTTCTCTGTCCCACGGCAGCAGTATCAACGGAGACACTTCTCCGATATACCTTATCTTGCCGTCTTCAGTCCACATTTCGCCGCCGTCGATAAATCTCTCGCCCGTCCATATTTTTGCATTGAAAATTCTCAACATCATAACGTTATAGCAATTCTCCCATTCTTTTTATTCCTTCGAAGACCAAAGTCTTGATACTGTCCCCCGATATTCTCAACGCGTCTTCTTCCACCACGTTGTCCAAACTCTCGTCGCTGACTCCGCAAGCGGCGTTGACGACGCACGTCATACCGACAGTCCTCATTCCCATATGTCTTGCCGCAATGACTTCAATTGCCGTGGACATACCGACTACGTCTGCGCCGAGAATTTTTGCCATTCTCACTTCGCTAGCCGTCTCGAAATTAGGACCTTGCATTTGAATATACACTCCCTTTTTGAGGTCTATATCGCGCTCCTTTGCCAAGCCGTCCAATATGCTTCCCAACTCTTCGTCGTAGGGGCGAGTCATATCGGGGAATCTCACTCCCAGTCTATCGTCGTTGAGTCCTCTCAACGGAGAAGGTATCAGCGATATATGGTCTACGATACGCATAAGCGCGCCCTTTTCGGGATAGGTTATGCCTCCCGAAACATTGGTGACAAAAAAGGCTTTTGCGCCCATAAGTCCGATAAGTCGCACAGGCATTACGCATTGCCACGGCTCGTAGCCTTCGTAATAATGCAATCTGCCCTGCATAACCGCAACGGGAGTTTTGCCTATATAACCGAATAAAAATCTGCCTTTATGTCCTTTGACGGTGCTGACGGGCAAACCGTCTATATCTTTGTAATCGACGATTTTTTCAATTTGCATTTCCTTTGCAATATCGCCGAGTCCGCTGCCCAAAGTCAACAAAACTTTGGGACAAAAGTCCGTCTGCGACTTAAGAGATTCGAATGCTCTGTCGAGCGCGGTTATCCATTGGTCTTGCATTATTTAAACACCGTTCTCGAACCCGGTTTGCTCAACTCTATCTTGCCTTCTTTGCAAAGCGGACATTCGTCGGCTTCGTAAGATACGACTTCCATACTTATCAAATTGACGTATTTTACGCCGAAATCAACGTTGCCGTTACTTCTGTCGACAAGCGACGCTACGGCGACTACTTCAGCGCCCATACTCTGCACCAATTTAACGACTTCCTTGACCGAACCGCCTGTGGTTACGACGTCCTCGACGACGATAACCCTCGTTCCTTTCTCTATCGTAAAACCTCTTCTCAAAGTCATTTCGCCGTTTTCTCTCTCTGCGAATATATTGGGCAAGCCGAGCTGTCTTGCGACTTCGTAACCCATTAAGATTCCGCCGATTGCGGGAGACACTACGAGAGCGGCGTTTTCGCCGGCAAGTTTTTCCGCCAAAGCTTTGCACACCGTTTCGCTCTGTTTGGTATCAATGAAGAGCTTTGCGCTCTGCATATAAGTGTCGCTGTGTCTGCCGGACGTAAGTTTGAAGTGTCCTTTGAGGATTGCTCCTGTTTTTTTGTAGCAATCAAGCGCTTGTTCCTGTGTCAACATATGTTCTCCTTCCGTCCGCCGAGCAAGAGTTCTATACATAATCTATTGCGTATCGTCTGCGGACGATTTTATATTTTAGTTTGATTATTATTTTACTTATTCAATATTAGCGTGCCGACGATATCGTTGATATCAATATCATTTTCTTCAACGTAATTAGCAAGGTCTTTTGCAATATCTCTTGCACTATAGGGATTTACGAAATTATAAGTGCCGACTTGCACCGCTCTCGCGCCGCAAATCATAAACTCGAGCGCGTCCGTATAGCTTGTAACGCCGCCCAGTCCTATGATAGGTATTTTAACGGCATTGTAACAATCCCAAACCATTTTAAGCGCAACCGGTTTTACGCACGGACCGCTCATACCGCCGTTGTTGTTGAAAAGTATGGGCTTGCGAGTCTTATAATTGACCGCCATACCCGACAGCGTGTTGATAAGCGACACTGCGTCGGCTCCTCCCGCTTCGGCGGCTTTGGCATTGTCTGCAATGCAAGCCACGTTGGGCGAAAGTTTGGTAATAACAGGCTTGTCGGGGCAAGCTTTCTTAACCGCTGCCGTAACTCTTTCGACGCTTTCGGGCAAAACTCCAAAAGCCATACCGCCTTCCTTTACGTTGGGACAGGAAATATTCAGCTCTATCATATCGGCTTGCGCGCCGTTGATTTTTTCGGCAATAGCTATATAATCTTCGAGCGTACTGCCCGCAACGTTGGCAATAACGACAACGTCTCTCTTTGCAAGATACAAATCGTCCTTTTGCAAATAATGGTCTACTCCGGGATTTTGCAGTCCTACGCTGTTGAGCATACCGCCGTAACATTCTGCGATACGCGGAGGAGGATTGCCGAGTTTGGGTCTTATCGTCAAGCCTTTTGTACAAATGCCTCCGAGCTCTTCGATGTTATAGAATCTGTCGTATTCTCTGCCGAAACCAAAAGTGCCGCTTGCCGTTATAATAGGATTTTTGAATTCCACTCCGGCGATATTTACCTTTAGATTACTCATAACACCACCTCGTCCAATTTCATTACGGGTCCTTCTATGCAAACTCTGACGTAGCTTTCTTCTTCGCCCGCTCTCTTGACTTTGCAGTTGCATACCAAACACGCGCCTATGCCGCAACCCATTCTCGCTTCGAGCGAAACGATTATCGGCACCTTAAACGGTTCGAGCGCTTTTTTAAGAGCCTTATACATAACTTCGGGACCGCAGCAAAATACTACGTCGGGCTTTATTCTATCCATATCGGCTGCAAGCACGTTGGTGACAAATCCTTTTTGTCCGTAACTGCCGTCGTCCGTAGCCACAGTCAGTTCTTTCGACACCGCTCTCATCTCTTCTTCGAGCACGACCTTGTCCTTGTTGGCAAAGCCTAGATAGGTATAATATTCCAACTGCGGATTGGAAGTGGGTATCGCTGGCAATACAGCGCTTCCCATACCTCCTCCCAACAAAACGATTTTTTTGACGTTTTTATCGGGTGTGTAACCGTTGCCGAGCGGCAACATTGCCTGAAGCTTTTCGCCTGCGGGGTATTGCGAAAGAACTTTGGTTCCTTCGCCCACGATAGCGTAATAAATCAAAATGGTCTTTTCTTTTACGTCATAGTCGCAAATGCAAAACGGTCTGCGAAGTATGCGCGACTTGTCGTTGAGTTTGACGTGAACGAACTGTCCGCCCTTTATTCCGTCGGGCAAATCGTCGAATTGCAACACCATTTTATAGATATCCTTGGCGACTCTTTCGTTGAGTTTTATAATTCCCGTTCTGTCTTTTAAACTTGCCATTGTTTCCTCTGATTATTTAATACATCTCGAAATGTCTTTTTGCATATCCAACGCCGCTTTGAGCGCCGCTTGTTTGTAATCGAGTCCTCTGTATGCGTCTTTTTTATATGCGCACAGTATGCCGCGCGAAGAGTTGACAATACCGCCGATGCCGTTGTCGAAGCATACCGCCAAATCCTCTGCCTTGCCGCCTTGCGCGCCGTAGCCCGGTATTAGGAAAAAGGTATTGGGATGAGCTTTGCGGATAAGTTTTGCCTGCTCCATATGCGTTGCGCCAACCACTGCGCCTATAGAACTGTAGCCGTATTTGCCGACAAGCTCTTTTCCCCAGCCGTCCACGAGCGTAGCCATATTGTCATAAAGAGTCTTGCCGTTATCCATAATCTTATCCTGCAATTCTCCGCTTGTGGGATTGGAAGTCTTGACAAGCACAAAAGCTCCCTTGTCATACTCTTTGCAATCTGCAACGAAGGGCAGTATACCGTCGCTTCCAAGGTATCCGTTGATTGTTATGAAATCGCTCTCAAACGGCGTAACTTTGGCTCCGTCTGCAAGCGTAGTCTTGCCTATATATCCCTTGCTGTAAGCGCCTGCGGTCGAGCCTATGTCGTTGCGCTTAATATCAGCGATGACAAAAAGCCCGTTTTCTCTCGCATACTTGATTGTATCGCGAAAAGCTATCATACCGTCCACTCCGTACATTTCGTAATAAGCCACTTGCACTTTAACCGCGGGTATCACGTCTTTGAGCGCGTCGATAAGGTCAAAATTGAACTTGGCAATTTGCTTACCAGCCTCGGCAAGCGTCACGCACTTGCTCTTCATTTCGTCGGGCAAATAGTCTATGCAGGTGTCAAGTCCTATGACCGACGGATTGTCAGTGAGTTTGATTTTGTCGATAAGTCTGTCGATTATCATAAATTTCTCCTTTTATTTAAGGCTTTCTTCTTTATATTTGAGTTGTCCTTCGACTATTGTAGCAACCACTTTGCCTTTTACTTCCCAACCGTCGAAAGGAGTATTCTTTCCTTTTGATTTAAATTTCTTGGCGTCCACTTTATACTTCGCGTCGAGGTTGACGAGCGTAATATCGGCAAGTCCGCCGTCGCATAATTTTCCGCTTTCGAGTCCGAGAAGCTTTGCCGGCTTTTCGCTTGTGAGTTGAACGAGCTTGTCCAAATCTATCACGCCTTTGTCCACAAGATAAGTATAACTCAAAGCAAAAGCCGTTTCCAATCCGCTTATGCCGTTTGCCGCCTGTGAAAAGTCGACGTTTTTATCTTCGTAATGGTGCGGCGCGTGGTCTGTCGCGATAACGTCTATCGTGCCGTCTGCCAATCCTGCCAAAATAGCCTGTCTATCTTTTTCTGTACGCAAAGGAGGATTGACCTTGGAATTGGTGTCGTAACCCAGTATCAAATCGTCGGTGCCCGCGATATAGTGCGGACAAGTCTCGCAAGATACCTTGACTCCCCTTGCTTTAGCCTCTCTGATTAATTGAACTCCGCTTGCCGTGCTGACGTGACATATATGAACCTTTGCGTCGAGCATTTCGGCAAGTATGATTTCTCTTGATATCATAATGTCTTCGGCGCAAGAAGGTATTCCCTTGAGTCCCGCTTTGGTAGCGTTTTCGCCCTCGTTGACCACGCCGTCGTTGATAAGCGATTTTTCTTCGCAGTGCGAGCAAAGCAACAAATCATAGTCCTTGGCATATTCGAGCGCAAGTCTCATCATTTGCGCGGTTGTGACAGGCTGACCGTCGTCGCTCATCGCTATTGCGCCGGCTTCTCTCATACTTCCCATTTCCGCCATTGTTTCGCCTTTGAGCCCCACGGTGATAGCGCCTATCGGATAAACTTTGGCAAGATTTACTTCTTTGGCTCTGTCGACGATATATTTGACGATATACTTGTTGTCGGTCACGGGCTTTGTATTGGGCATACAGCACACTGTGGAGAAGCCTCCCGCAACGGCTGCCATACTTCCGCTTGCGACGTCTTCTTTATACTCATACCCCGGCTCTCTCAAATGAGTGTGCATATCTATAAACGCAGGCAACGCCGTCAAGCCGTCCGCCTGAATTATTTCGTCAAAATTTCCTTTGATATTCTTACCGACTTGAGCAATCCTGTTGCCCTCTATGGCTATATCGCATTTATCTTTGCCCACAAAACAATTTTTAATAAGTAATGACATAACGCTCCTTTGTATTTTAATCGCCGCGGCTTTTATTATTGCCGCCGCAATCGTTATATTTTGAATTCCGCAGAATTACCGTCGGCGAATTAGGTTTTGATTCCGCCTCGGACTACTCCGCGCGTCTGTTATTTAACAGTCTGTTTCCGCCGAGCTCGCGCACCACTCGAGCAACGCCATTCTCGTAACGACTCCGCCTGTAACCTGATAATCTTTTAGACACATATCCGAATCAAGCACGTCGCAATCTATCTCAATGCCTCTGTTGGCAGGTCCCGGATGCATAACTATCGCGCCTTTGTTGCACATAGCCATTCTTTCCATACTCACGCCGTAAAATCTGCTGTATTCTTCGACGCTCGGAAAGAGTCCTTTTTGCTGTCTTTCCAACTGAATTCTCAGTCCCATTATCACGTCGCTGCCCTCAAAGGCTTCCTTTGCGTTTTTGCACACTTTGCAAGGTTGATTTTGAATACCTTTCGGCATAAGCGTATTGGGAGCGAACACTTTGACTTTTGCGCCCATTTTGGCAAGTCCGACGATATTGCTCTGCGCAACCCTCGAGTGCTTGACGTCGCCTACTATAGCCACTTCGAGTCCTTTTAGACTTCCGAAAGTCTTTTGCATAGTATACATATCCAAAAGCGCTTGCGTGGGGTGAGCGTGGAGTCCGTCACCGCCGTTTATCACGCTTGCGCCTACGTGTTTTGCAATAAGCGCGGGCGCGCCTGCCACGGAATGACGAATTACTATTACGTCGGCTTTCATTCTGTCGAGCGTAACTGCGGTGTCGATAAGGCTCTCGCCTTTTTTGACGCTTGAACCGCCGGTCGTTATTCCGACCGTCTGCGCTCCGAGATATTTGGCGGCAAGCTCAAACGAACACCTTGTGCGAGTGGAATTCTCGTAAAACAGCGTGACTACGCTCTTGCCTTTTAAAATATCGAGCGTCTTGAATTCGCCCGAAATTTTATCTTCCATAAATGCGGCTCTTTTCAAAAGCCTTTCTATCTGCGAAGAATCGATTTGCGCCAACGCTAAAAAATCTCTTTTCATCAAGCCTCCGTTTTTGCCTATGTTAATATATTTTAACATAAGTCGCGTAAAATTAAAAGAAAATATTAAAAGTTTTTATATTTTGTTGTATATATAATACAAGACGAGTATTTGCCGATACAGACGACATATTTATCGCCTCGGGCAAAATTCAAAGACGGCGAAAAATCTGATTTGCAAATTATTCTACGCAGTTGAAATAGGCTCGAAGCGACATAAAAAAACGCCGTTTGCACGGCGCCTTTTTTTATTCTTCGGATATTGTCGATACCGGACAACCCGCCGCGCAAGAACCGCAGCTGATGCAAGCGTCCGCATCAATGACGTACTTGTCGTCACCCTCTGAAATTGCGCTTACAGGACAGCCCTCTGCGCAAGCGCCGCATTTAATGCAGTCATCACCAATAACATATGCCATAATACATAGTACTCCTTTTTGTTAGTAACTTTATTTTAGCACGGCTAAATATCTTTGTCAATGCATTTTTCGACACTAATTAGGACAACTGCCACTTGATAAAATCTATTACGGCGTCTTTCTTTTTGCTGTTGAGCTGACGGTACATATTTATCAAATTTTTCTCTTCGGCGGTATACGTTTTGTTATCGTTTATAACAATAATACTTTCCTCTGATTCCCTGCCAAGCAAATAATCAATACTGCAGCCAAAACAATTTGCCAATGCTATTAAACCCTCAGGTAAAGGCAAACTCCTTCCGTTTTCCCAAGTGTTTACATTACTCTGTGATATACCGCATATTTCAGCAACTTGTACTTGCGTCATACCTGCATTTTTTCTTATATTTTTAAGTCTATTGCCAAAGTCTTCCATATTTAATTAGATAATATCAAAACTTCGTTAATTTATTTGACAATATTAAAGTTATGATATATAATCAAACACAGAGTAACGAAGTTACGTTATTATAATTATTATGAACAGTGAAGATATAATTAAATACAAAGTTTCTATATATTTAAAAAGTACGGGCTTAACTCCCAATCAACTGTCGAAAATGACGGGTATATCGTCCAATTTAATAAAAAAATATATGGATAAAACAGCTTTGCCCAATTTGAAAAACTGCTGTGTTATTTCCAGCGTTCTCAAAATATCTCTCGACAAACTGCTTGATTATCCCGACGTAAGCAAAGATTGCGGATTCTTTTAAACGCAAACGGCGGTAACAAATACCGCCGTTCTTTTTATTGTTTTATAAATATATCAATCTTCGAGTTTCTTTAATTCGTTTTCGTCGACTTCTTCTTGCGTATAATTCTTCTTTGCGCCGTATTTGGGAGAAGCCAGCACTTCGAATTCGCCGACTTTGTAATATTTCTGCTCTACTCCGCCGTCTTTTTCTATCGTAACTTTGATTTTTTCTCTCAATAAGTCAACTTCGTCGACTCTCCCCTGTCCGTCTTCGACTTTGACTGTCGAGCCGAGTTTTGGCATACGCTTGTTGGCTTCGACGTAAAACTCATTTTCATATTTAAGACAACACATAAGCTTGCCGCACATACCGCTTACTTTTGTGGGATTGAGCGACAAATTCTGATTTTTTGCCATTTTTACCGTAGACTTTTCATAATCTGAAAGATGACATATGCAACAACATTCTCTGCCGCACATACCCATTGAACCGCGGAGTTTTATGTCGTCGCGTTCGTATATCTGACGAAGCTCTATGCGCATATGCATTTTCCCCGCCAAATCTTTTACGAGCTCTCGGAAATCAACTCTTCCGTCCGCCGTAAAGCTAAATATAACTTTGGAGCGGTCAAAAGTATATTCCGCGTCGACGAGTTTCATTTTGAGTCCGTGTTTATCGACGAACTTTTGGCATAGTTTTAATGCGCCTTCTTTTTTCTCGAGATTTTCTTTAACTCGCTGTTCGTCCTCTGCCGTCGCCTTTCTGACAACAGGTTTTAACGGAGCTTTTATCTCCTCGTCGGACACTTCTTTGTTTGGCTGAACCACGCGCGCATATTCGGGACCTCTCACGGTCTCGACAATTACGCCGTCGCCTTCTTCAAACTGTATATTCAACGGGTCGAAATAATACTGCTTGCAGCTCGAACCGAATTTTACGCCTACTATCATCGGCATAGGTATTTTACCTCCATCATTTTTATAAATAGATTGTCGAGTATATTTTCATCTTTGCAATAACTTGCGACTTTGTTTTTAGCCTCGATTATCAACTTGTTGTAATTGACAAGCGTCGCCGTGTTAAAACTGTCAAGCAAGACGTTTACTCTGTCAAAGCCTTCGACTTTTGCCGCGTTTTTGCGTTTGAGCAAAACGCCGCATATCAATTGCATTATGTCCAAATATCGCAAAAGTCTGCCGTCTTTGATGTCCAACCGCTTTTGCATTTTGAGATTGACTTTGGTCGACGTAAGCTCCTTAAGCACGAATATAACCTCGCTCATATCGGAAAAATATTCTTCGTCGTTCATCAAGCTTTCGCATCTGGTCAACGAACCCATACAGCAATCTATTGCCTCTTCCACTAGACTTTTTGGCTTGCCGACGTAGTTGTCGTTAAAAAATTCCGTCAGCCTGTCTTTGGAAAAAGGACTTATTGTCAACTTCTTGCTTCTCGACTTTATCGTGTCAAGCACAGCCGTCTGTTTGTTGACTCCAAGCAAGAACACCACTCCGTCAATAGGCTCTTCAAGACTTTTTAGCAAGAAATTCTGCACTCTGGAATCTACTTTATCCAACTCGCGAATGACCATTACCTTTACGTCTCCGACGCTCTTGACGTACACCTTTTCGATAAATTCTCTTATGCCGTCGGCTTTGAGATTTTTTGGTTCGAAGACGTCTTCGTGATTTTTATCCTCGACTTTTTGACATATCACGCATTTGCCGCATCCGTCTTTCGGACATAGCGCGGTCTGCGTAAAAATATCTATAAGCCCGTCCACTGCAAGCGAATCTTCGCCTATGACCATATAACAGTGATTAAGTCTGCCTTCCTTGATATCCGACATAAAGCTTCGATAAGCGTTGGTATCCTTCAAAAGCGCGCTGTATCTCAACATTATACGATACCTCTGCTCTTCAATAAATCGATTATTTTGCCGTGAATTTCTTGAGCGTTTCCCGAGCTGTCAATTTTGACTATGCGATTCGGATATTTTTCCGCCGCTTGCAAATACCCCAAATAAACTTTTTTGTGAAAGTTTTCGCCTTCCTGTTCCAACCTGTCGTCTTTGTCCGCGCCGCCTTTTCTCTTAAAAGCCGATTGCGGGTCAAGGTCGAGAAATACCGTCAAATCGGGAGCTATTCCGCCGCAAGCCAACTTGTTGAGCGCGTCTATATTGTCCGCGCCTATGCCTCTCGCAACGCCTTGATACGCATAAGTGGAATCTATAAATCTGTCGCAGACAACGAGCTTGCCGTCTTGCAACGCCGGCTTGATAACTTTTTCTACCAGTTGAGCGCGCGCAGCGCTGTAAAGCATAGCTTCGCACATACCCGTCATATCGTAATTGTCGACGTCGAGTATGACTTTCCTTATTTTCTCCGATATGGCGTTGCCGCCGGGTTCTCTCAAAAATACGGCGTCAATATCTTTTTCTTTGAGAAATTCTCTCAACAATCTCAGCTGTGTGGTCTTGCCTACGCCCTCTCCGCCTTCAAAAGTAATCAGCTTTCCTTCCATATTATCTCCACAATGCGCAGTCTGTATATTTATTCTATCACAGCGACTTTGCCGCTAGCAAGCCCAAACAACCGACTTGAATACTTTTTTAAAAAATTTAATGCGTTTTGGTTTATTACGTCGCCTTTTTTTATCGCGGGTACCCCCGGCGGATAAATTCCTATATCGCGCGCCGACACCTTTCCCAAACAATCCTCGATTTTTACATATACTATTTTGCCCGACTTATTCGAGCGCTCCATACGCATATCGCCTTGTTGAATCTCTTCCGTTGTCCGTTCGTATCTAATATCCTTCAATGCTCCGGCAAGCAAAGCAAGCTTGTCGCAATTCAACGGAGTGACGATAAATACCAACTTATCTTGATATGCCATTTCCGCATATATTCCTCTTTCGGCAAGTTGCAACGACGCGAGATTGCAATCCGCGCCTTGGATTTTTAATACCAATCGCGTAAAATCGTCGTTACTCACTATTTCGCCTATTTTGTTGAGAGTAGCAAATTGTTCTATCGCGCTTTTTACTTTAGCATACTCTTGCTCTCCGCGCGCAGAAAACCAGTCATTGGCATAGTCCATACTTGCCATTACCAAATAATTGGGCGACGTGGAATGTATGTCGGCTCTCAGCCGTCTGCATATCTCATAGTTGCTTTTTTCGTTGACAAACAGTATTGCGCCGCCGCCATATACGGGCAACGTCTTGTGCATACTTGCAAACGCTAAATCGGCGTATGCGCTAGCATTGTCAGGCAGCAGCTTCGAATAGGGAAAGTGCGCCGAATGGGCTTCGTCGACTATCAGCGCGGCGCCTATTCTTTCGGCAAATTGTTTGACGTCGCCAAGGGCGGTCAGCTTGCCGAAGTAGTCGGGCGTGGTGACAAAAATACAGCCCACGTCGTTTTGCTCTGCAATTTTTTTCGCTTCTGTCAAATCGCAACATTCGCGAATTTCCACGTTCATTATTCTCGCCGCGGAATAAAAGGACTTGTGCATACCGCCGTACGCCAACGCAACGCCGCCTCTTTGTTTGGCAAACGCCATTGCGATTTGCATTGCGCAAGTACAGCCGTTGGTCAGCATAAGCGCGTAAGAATAGCCGTATTTTTCCGCAATAGATTTTTCGCTGTCGGCTATTACTCCCTCGCTGTATAACAGATTGTCAAGTCCGTCAACTTCCGTCCAATCAAAAACGGCGGCTGAATATATGCCGTCCTCTCCGCGCTGTCCGCTGTGTCCCGGCATACAAAATCTTGCAACTGCGTTATTGCTGTATTTTTTTATAGCGTCATACAGCGGTTTCGGCATTGATACTACCCTCCAAAATACTTAAGGCGACCGTAAAGGTCGCCCTGTTTTATACTGTTATGTCAATCAGTTGATTGCCAAGACCTTGACTTTGTAAGAATTGTCGCCCAACTCCACAATGGCTTCGTCGCCTTTTTTCTTGCCCAATATCGCCACGGCAAGAGGCGATTCGTTGCTTATCTTGCCTTCGAGTATCGAAGCTTCCGTCGTGCCGACAATTGTGTATTCGCAGTCTTCGTCTTCGGAATAATCGCGAATTTTGACTTTGCAACCTACTATAACTTTGTTTTGTTTTCCTTCGCTGCTCTCGATGATTTCAGCGTTGTCAAGCTGCGCCTGTATGCTCAAAATTTCCGCTTCGACTTGAGCTTGATAATCTTTTGCGGCGTCATACTCGGCATTTTCCGACAAGTCGCCGAATCCTCTTGCGATTCTTATTCTTTCGCTTGCGTCTTTTCTGTCAACGTTGATAAGGTGCTCCAATCTCTCCTTAAGATTGTCATATCCCTCTTTCGTCACGACATATTTCTTTTCCATATATCCTCCTCGCCCAAAGGCTTAATTACTGATTATTTTTATTTCGAAAACTCAACACGTATAGACTTTCGCTCATAGAAATGTTCTCTATTGTCACTCCGTCGGGAACTTCTATCTCTGTGGGAGCAAAATTCCATATGGCTTTTACGCCGAATTTGACAAGCTCGTCGGCAACGCTCTGCGCCGAATCTTTTTGCGTCGCAATTATCGCCATATCAACGTTGTTTTGATTGATGTATGCTTCCAAAAAATCCATTTCATAAACTTTGATTCCGTTTATGGAAGAACACCGCGGGTCTATATCGAACAAGGCTTTTACGGAAAATCCGTCGTCTTTGAAGCCCTTGTATCCTGCCAAAGCTCTGCCTATATTTCCCGCGCCTACGATTATCATATCGTATTCTCTGTCAAGACCCAAAATGACGGCTAATTCGTTCTTTAATTTAACTACGTCATAGCCGTAGCCCTGCTGTCCAAAACCTCCGAAATTGCACAAATCCTGTCGCACCTGCGACGCTGTGATATTGAGTACGCTTGCGATTTTGTTGGACGACACGCGAGTTACGCCGCTGTCGGCAAGATGTTTGATATGTCTGTAATAGCGCGGCAAACGCTTTATTACCGCTTCCGAAATCATAAGCTCCTCCCCATCTGCAATTTCTGTTGCGTCATTGTTTATTTTAATAAAAGTTAAAGCAATTTGTCAATGATTTTGCCTTTTCTTTGCCTAACAATTTTGTCAAAAAAGCGTAAAATCGCAATTCCATTGCAATTTAACCCCTTAATATCAACGCATTGGTATATTGACTTGACATAACCAACTCGCTAATATAATATTGAAGTATGAAGATTTGGGCTAGACTCGTAACAGAAGACAAAATTAAAAAAGATACGCTTTATCGCTCGGCGCTCAAACTTACCAAAGATAATTACGAACTTTGGTTGAGAGACATTTGCCACGAGCTCGACATCCCAAATCCCGTAATTCTCAATCACCATTTCAAAAATTTTATCAATTTCCACAATACTAAATTCAGACAGGACGACTTTGTAGAAACGTTGGATTACGATATGTTTATCGTCGAAGATTGCAAAGAAGATTAACAAAAAATATAGAATTACTTTGTTTTCCAAAATAATTCCATATCGTACGGTTGCGCTTCGCCCTACCGACCGAACGAAAAATGACGCTACACTACATTTTATCGGTACTTATAAAACTTGATTAGACCTCTCCACTGCGGTCGAGGTGACAAAATACTACGCTCAAGATGACATACTTCATTTTGTCATTGACGCGTACTCTATCTGTCATTTCGACCGTAGTTAATAAGTCATTTCGACTAAAACGAAGTGTAATGGAGAAATCTCATCCGTTTGAGATATTTCGACTCCATTTCGTTCCGCTCAATATGACATAAAATAGTATTATCAACTTAACTATTAGCAATATGTCACCTCGACCGCAGTGGAGAGGTCTCATCCAGTTCATATTGTTTAGATTTCTCCATTACGCTATGCTTCAGTCGAAATGACATATTATTTATATTTGATATGACACGGCAATATTTATTCACCTCATTGCCTTTTGTTCTTTGAGATATTCCGCATATCTCTCTATTTGGTCCTCTCTCAAGTCTATCATCTCTTTTGCCGCTTTGTATGCCTGCGCGTCGCCTATTGCTATTTCTGTCTCTTTGACTTTTATCTTGGCTCCGTCATTGCTTGCATTGCGTCTTATGTCCTTGAGATACTCGTCTTCCATCTTAAAGAGCGCTACTGTCGTGTCTTTCTTTACCGTCAGC
>CAJUOK010000024.1 GCA_910588015.1 uncultured Christensenellaceae bacterium
ACGGCATAGCGAGCAAGCAGATGCGTCTCGTGCGAGCGTCAATGACGTAAAATACAATTCAGTAACAATGTACGAATTTATACATTAAAATAAAATTTGCATAAATGCTTGACAAGAATATTAAATTATAATAAACTATATGCATATTATACTTGAAAGACAAAGATAAGGAATATTAACTTTTAAGTCTTTGCAGAGAGCTGTCGGACGGTGCGAGACAGCAAGACGGATAAAGCCAACTCGCCTTTGAGTCGCGTTCTTGAAATTGCAGTAAAGAATGTCGGGTAAGCCCGTTATAGCGTTGAGGTATCGTAAGTCGGTGATAGCCGCGGATATGAAAAAGAGTGGTACAGCGGACAGGTTCGCCTCTTGCAAGAAAATGCAAGGGGCGTTTTTATTGCGATAGTAACTCTAAATTCAAGTTTTGGAAAGTAATTAAAAAATAAATATATAAGGAGCATAGTATGAAAAACGTTGATAAGTACCAAAGAGGTTATTTTATGCCTCCGACAGAGTGCAACGATTGGGTAAAAAAAGAGTACGTTGACAAAGCGCCGATATGGTGCAGCGTTGACTTGCGCGACGGCAACCAAGCATTGGTTGTGCCGATGAGTCTTGAACAGAAATTGGAGTTTTTCACGTTGCTATGCAAATTGGGATTTAAGGAAATCGAAGTTGGTTTTCCTGCGGCAAGCGAGACAGAATACGAGTTTTTGCGCGCGTTGATAGATAGAAAATTGATTCCCGACGACGTGACCGTGCAAGTATTGACGCAGGCTAGAGAGCATATTATTGCCAAGACGTTCGAGGCATTGAGAGGCGTAAAGAAAGCCATAGTACATCTTTATAATTCAACCTCGGTGGCTCAAAGACAGCAAGTTTTCAAAAAATCTAACGAAGAAATTATAGAGATTGCAAAACACGGCGCAAAGCTTTTCAACGAGTATGCGGCAAAGACTCAAGGCGAGTTTATCTTCGAGTATTCGCCCGAATCTTTTACGGGTACGGAGATGGAGTTTGCAAAAGATATTTGCAACGAAGTTATAAAGATATGGAAGCCTACGGCGCAGCGCAAGGTTATTATCAACTTGCCTGTGACGGTGTCTATGTCGCTTCCGCACGTCTACGCAAGTCAAGTCGAGTATATGTGCAAAAATCTTATTGACAGAGAGAATTTGATAATCTCTTTGCATCCGCACAACGACAGAGGCTGTGCGATTGCCGACAGCGAGTTGGGATTGCTTGCGGGCGGCGACAGAATAGAGGGAACTTTGTTCGGCAACGGCGAACGCACGGGCAACGTCGATATAATTACGCTTGCTCTCAATATGTATTCTCACGGCGTGGACCCTTGTTTGGACTTCAGCAATATTTTGCCGATAGTAGCCGAGTATGAAAAGGTTACAGACCTCAAAGTTCACGACAGACATCCTTATGCGGGAAAACTTGTGTTTGCGGCTTTCTCGGGCTCTCACCAAGACGCTATCGCCAAGGGTATGAAGTGGCGCGAGGAAAAGCATCCCGACCATTGGACCGTGCCTTATCTGCCTATCGACCCGACAGACGTCGGTCGCGAGTATGAGGGCGACGTAATTCGCATCAATTCCCAGTCAGGCAAGGGCGGTATCGGTTATCTTATGGAACAGCGCTACGGCATAGTAATGCCCGCTAAAATGAGGGAAAATTTCGGATATGCAGTCAAGAGCGTGTCCGACCACGCTCACAAAGAACTTCAACCCGACGAAGTATACAAGGTATTCGAAGACAAATACGTCAATATCGAATCGCCTATTAAGATTATCGAACACCACTATAAGCAAGTTGGAGATATAGAGACTTCGGTCACTATGGAGATAGACGGCGAAAGACCGATAATGTCGCGCGCGACAGGCAACGGCAGACTCGACGCGGTGAGCAACGCAATAAAGAACGTGATAGGAGACACGTATCATATCGTCGAATATCAAGAGCACGCGCGTACAAAGACGTCCAAATCGCAAGCGGTAGCCTACGTCTGTATCGAAATGGAAGAATCTCACGAATTGATATGGGGAGTCGGCATACACAACGACATAATCGACGCCAGCGTCAAGGCTCTCGTGTCGGCGCTGAACAGACGTTAAGCAATAAGCAACTTTTAGAAGCAACGCAACATAGCGTTGCTTTTTTGTTTATTTATACGGTATTATTCGAATTATTTTAATTATCTATACCGTATTTGTTTAACAAATTTTTGCCGACGGCGTATATTGTATATATAATAATAAAGGGAAGTTTATGGACGGCGCGCTTTTCAAATCTCCGCTTTTGACTCAAAGTCCCGCGAAGATAATACTGAAATTTTCACTGCCTTTGATAATAGGCGACTTTTGTCAGCAACTTTACAACGTTGCCGACTCTATCGTCGCAGGCAGATTTATCGGAACCAACGCTTTGGCGGCGCTTGGAGCCGCAGGTCCGATTATGAATATAATCATATTTTTACTTATCGGTTTCGCTATGGGCGGCGGAGTTATAATGTCGCGTCATTTCGGGAATAAAGATTTCGAGAGCCTCAAAAAAGTTATGGGTAGCGCTCTTATCATAGGTATCATATTCACGCTCGTATTGAGCGCGTTAAGCATAGCTTTATCAAAACCTTTTCTTATATTGCTTAACACGAAAGAATCGCTTTTAAACGGAGCAGACAATTATTTGAAGATTGTTTTTGCAGGAGCTGTTTTTACTTATCTGTATAATTTTTATTGCTTTGCGGTAAGGTCTTTGGGAGACAGCTATACGCCTTTGGTATTTTTGTTTATATCGGTTGCGTTCAATGCGTTGCTTGACGTATTATTTGTGGTCGTATTCAAATGGGGAATAAACGGCGCGGCGGCGGCGACAGTGCTTGCGCAAATGCTGTCGGCAATGCTGTGCATAATATACACTCATAAAAAATTCGAGTTGTTGAGACTGAAAAAGCAAAATCTCAAAATCGACAAAGGCGCGGTATTCGAAATCACGACGTATTCGCTGTCTATGTCGTTGCAGCAAGTATTCGTATACGTTGGCAGACTGGCAATACAGGGACTGGTCAATACCTATCCCGAGAGCGTGGTCGCGGGAGTCAATTCGGGCACCAGACTCGACGCGCTTTTGCAAACGCCTATGAGAGGATATACCAACGCTCTCACTACCTACACCGCTCAAAATCTCGGCGCTAAAAAATACAAGAGAGTGGTCGACGGATATAAGGCAAGTTGGATTGCCGTCGCTATATTCGGTATTTTGTCCACGCTCTTCACCGTCTTGCTCGGTGAGAGTATGGTCAAACTTTTCGACGACAATGCAGAAGTCATTAAGTCGGGAACGGGTTATTTGATATCCATAGGCTGGGGATATATGCTGATGTGCATAATTGTGCAAAGTCAGGCGGTTTTCAAAGCAATAGGTATGCTCAAAACTTTTGTCGCGTCGACTTTTATTTCCATAGTATTCAGAATAGCTCTATCGTATCTTTTCGAACATTTTTGGGGACTGGAAGGTATGTTTTGGGCGCCTGCGGCAAGTTGGATAGTCGGCGGAAGTTTTTGCTTTATATGTATGATGGGCGCATATAAAAAGTTGTTGTTGCCATTGGCGTCGAAGCGCGGAGACAGTCAAGATTCGGGCAGCGCGCCTGTCGAAGATACGCAACTTTTCACTGAGGGCGAAGGTAATAATTTGACATAATTTTTTTATATTGCTTGCGAATGTATTATTTTTATAGTAATATATAAATAATACGTTTTAAGGAAATCGGTATGGAATTAAAAGACGCGGAAAAATTGATAAGCAAGTCGAAAGTTTGCTTTATCGGCTCGGTTGACAAAGATGGATATCCCTATATCAAAGCTATGCTAAAACCGAGAAAGAGAAACTCAATTAAAGAATTTTGGCTGTCTACAAACACATCGGCATTGAGAACGCGTCAGTATATCGATAATTCTCAAGCTTGTTTATATTTTTATAAAAAAGGACTGATAAATTATCGCGGCGTTATGTTGAAAGGAAATATGCAGGTGCTCGAAGACGAAGAGAGCAAGCGGTCGATATGGCGCAAAGGCGACAAGATTTTTTATAAAGGCGGAGTAAAAGACCCCGATTATTGCGTATTGAAATTTACTGCCGAATCGGGAAAGTATTATTGCAATCTTAAGAAATTCGATTTCAATATAGACGGGTAATATCCAAATGAAAAAGTTGAGAGTAAATTTAGGCGAGAATAGCTATGATATTATTATCGGACGTAATCATTTATCCGATATCGGCGACTATGTTATCAGCAGGGGCGGCAAAGTTTTTATTTTGAGCGATACCAACGTCGCGTCGATATTTGCCAATACGGTGATAGACAGTCTCGTCGCAAAGGGCTATGATTGCAAGCTTATGGCTCTCGAAGCGGGAGAAGCCACGAAAAATATCAAATCCATATATCCTATATATTCAAGTATGTTGGATTTTAATCTCACGCGTCGCGACCTTGTGATAACTCTCGGCGGAGGGGTAATAGGAGATTTGGGCGGATTCGTCGCGTCGACATATTTGCGCGGCGTAGACTTCGCGCAAGTTCCCACGTCGCTGCTGGCGCAAGTCGACAGCTCTGTGGGCGGCAAGGTTGCCGTAGATTTGCCCGAAGGAAAAAATCTTGTGGGTAGTTTTTATCAGCCGAAATTGGTATTTATAGACACTGACGTTTTATATGACTTGCCGGACAAATTCTATATCGACGGTATGGCGGAGATTATCAAATACGGTTGCATAAAAGACAAAGCGCTGTTTGAATTGCTAGAGAGCATAAATTCGCGCGACGAGTTTATGGAAAAAGTCGAAGATATAGTCTATACCTGTTGCGATATCAAACGCCGCGTAGTTGAAGCCGACGAGCGCGACAACGGCGAAAGAATGTTGCTCAATTTTGGACATACTTACGGACACGCAATAGAAAAGTATTACAACTTTTCGGGTTACACTCACGGACAGGCTGTCGCAATAGGTATGGTATACATAACGGAAATATCCGAAAGGCAGGGGCAGACGGCAGCGGGAACGTCCGATAGGATAAGAAATATACTGACCCGTTACGGACTGCCGACGGACGATTGCGTAAAAGCGGAAAAGGTTTTGCGCGCAATCAAGAACGATAAAAAGAATCTTGGGAAAAAACTCAACGTTGTTTTGCTTAAAGAGATAGGCGAAAGCTATCTATACGCGACAAGCGAAGATTATTTTATAAAATAACCTTTTATAGGGATAAGATGGACGTAATAATAACACCGACTAAATTAAACGGCAGAGTTACCGTTCCGCCGTCCAAAAGTATGGCGCACAGAGCAATTGTCTGCGCGTCGCTCGCGCAGGGAAAAAGTTTAATTTCCAACGTTGCGATGAGCGACGATATCAAGGCTACCGTCGGTTGTATGCGTCTTTTGGGCGCAGAAATAGAGCAAAAAGACGGCTTGCTTGAGATTGTGGGAATAAAAGGCAAATCCTCGACGGATATTACTTTTGACTGCAATGAATCGGGGTCTACGTTGAGATTTATTCTGCCCATAGCTTTGGCGTTGAACGACGGCGTAAATTCTTTTGTCGGCAAAGGCAAACTCGGCGAAAGACCTATGAAAATATATTCGGATATTTGCAAAGAGCAAGGTATAGAATACATTGACAAAAGTCTTCAAAATCAACTGCATAAGTTGGATATAAAAGTAAAAGGAAAACTCAATGGCGGAAAATTTGTCGTAGACGGCGGCGTGAGTTCGCAGTTTGTCACAGGACTGTTGTTTGCCTTGCCATTACTAGAAGGCGACAGCGAAATCATAATAAACGGAGAGTTGCAATCTCGCGGATATATAGATTTGACGCTTTCTGCGTTGAAGACTTTCGGGATAGATATTGTCAATGACGCTTATAAAATGTTTTGCATAAAAGGCGGACAAAAATATCAAGCCCAAAATTATTTTATCGAGGGAGACTATTCTCAATCGGCATTTTACGAAACGGCTAATTATATCGGCAACGAGGTCGTCCAAAACGGACTCGACGCCGAAAGCTTGCAAGGAGATAAGGTCATAATTGATTTTATCGGCAGACTGAAAAATGCGACTAATGACGAAGCTTTGACTTTTGACGGCGGCAACTGTCCCGATATTATTCCCGTGTTTGCGTTGGCTTGCTGTATGAGGCGCGGACGCACCCGTATAATCAATATTTCGAGACTTAGAATTAAGGAGTGCGACAGACTTTTTGCGACGGCGCAGGAGCTGTCAAAAATGGGAGCCGATATAAGAGCTGAAGAAGACAGCTTGATAATAGAGGGCGTAACCAAACTTCGCGGCGCAAGCGTGGATTCCCACAACGACCATAGAATGGCGATGACGCTTGCAATAGCTTCTACGGTTGCCGACGGCGAGGTTAAAATATCCGACGCGCAAAGCGTATCGAAGTCCTATCCGGACTTTTTTGAGGTGTTCGAGAGTCTGGGCGGCAAATTAAAATACATAAATCGGAGGACACAATGAGCACTGTATGGGGCAGTAAAATAAGACTGACTGTATTCGGAGAATCGCACAGTTCGGCAATAGGAGTCGTGATTGACAATTTGCCGTCGGGCATATCTTTGGATATGGCGGAGATAGAGAGAGAAATGGCGAGAAGAGCTCCCAACGGAGGAGAATATTCTACGCCGAGAACGGAGGCGGATAAAGTTGAAATCGTCAGCGGATATTTTAACGGAGTGACGACGGGTACGCCGCTTTGCGGAATAATATACAATTCCGATACGAGGTCGGGCGATTACGACCAGCTTAAAGAAGTGGTTCGTCCCGGTCACAGCGATTACGGTTATTATCGCAAAAGCGGAGGCAACAACGATTATCGCGGCGGAGGTCATTCTTCCGGAAGGCTTACGGCGCCGCTTGTATTCGCGGGAGCGATTTGCAAACAGCTTTTGAGAAACAAAGCCGTGTATATCGGTTCTCATATATCTTCGATAGGCAATATAAAAGACGCGACTTTCGACGCGAGAGTCGACGGCAATATGCTCGAAAATCTTACCAAAGAAGTATTTCCTTTGATATCTACCGATAAGTTTGCTTCGATGAACTATTTGATACAGGAGGCGCGCTCCGAAGGTGACAGCATAGGCGGAACTATCGAGTGCGCTGTCGTCGGACTTCCCGCCGGAGTTGGAGAACCGTTTTTTGAGAGTATCGAGTCAAAAATCGCAAGTCTATTGTTTTCCGTGCCCGCGGTAAAGGGCGTGCAGTTCGGCAAAGGATATGAACTTGCCAAAATGAAAGGCAGCAAAGCCAACGACGCGTTCAGATGTCTCGGCGGCAGAGTATTTACCGCGACGAATAACAACGGAGGTATTTTGGGAGGAATTTCCACGGGAATGCCCATACTGTTCGACGTTGCGATAAAGCCAACGGCGTCGATATTTAAAGAACAGGATACGATAAACGTGGTTACGGGCGAAAACGTAAGACTCAAGTTGCAAGGCAGACACGATTCTTGCATAGTAGTCAGAGCTGTGCCGGTAATAGAAGCCGTTGCGGCAATCGCAATATACGATTTGTTGCGCGACAGAGAAGATATATAAATTAATCAACGATAAGACGAAGAAGGTTTAGTATGGACGAACTTGAGAGATTACGCGGCGAAATAGATTTGATAGACAGTCAAATCGTTTCTTTATTCGAAAAAAGAATGGGCGTCGTATTGGGCGTGGCTCAATATAAAAAGACTCATTCTACGGGAGTTTTGCAAACTTCGAGAGAATCCGAAGTCTTAAATAAAGCCGTCGATAATCTCGCCGACAAGAGCTACTCCGACTCCGTCCGTCAGCTTATGCGCGAGATTATGGAGTTGAGCAAAGATTTGCAAAGACAAAAAATTTCGTCTGTCAAAATGCTTGACGAGTCTGACAGTATGCCGTTGGACTTGACTGCCAAAAGAGGATATTACGGAGACAGAGGTTCCAATTCTCAACAGGCTATGATTGACTTTTTCGGAGTTGGCGAGGGCGAAAATTTCGCTACCTTCAAAGACGTATTCCAAGCGCTCAAAGAAGATAGAATAAAATACGGAGTCTTGCCTATCGAAAATTCCTCCACGGGCGCAATAACCGAAGTGTACGATTTGCTTCGCAAATACGATTTCTTCATCGTCGGAGAGCAATGGCAGGGCATTGACCACTGTCTTTTGGGCGTAGAAGGCGCGTCGGTAAGCGATATTAAAGAAGTTTATTCTCATCCGCAAGCCATTACGCAGTGCGACAATTATCTTTCGGGAGATAAGTGGAAGATTGTGCCTTACAAATCTACGGCTTCTTCGGCAAAATACGTTGCGCAAAGCAATGATAAGTCAAAAGCGGCAATAGCGTCCAAGCGCAACGCCTCGCTATATGGATTAAGCGTATTGGCGGAAAACATTCAGTCGCAGTCGTGTAATTATACGAGGTTTATCGTCATTGCTAAAAATCCGCTTAGAAGCCAAGCGTGCGATAAGACGAGCATTGTGTTTGCTTTGGATTCCACTCCGGGAGCGCTTTTCAACGCGTTGAAATACTTTGCAAAGAACGGAATAAATCTTTTGAATATCGAATCGAGACCTGTGGAAAACTCGCCGGAAAGATATTATTTTTATGTGGATTTGGAATATCCGTGCAATTCTCATAAGCTCAATGAAGCATTGGAATACGTTGCCGAAGTATCGTCGTTTTTTGAGATATTGGGTAAATACGTCAAGGGAACAAGAGTTTGATAGAGCCGCGACGGCGGCAAGATAATAAATATATATTTTACACAGACGGGGTTTGATTAAATTATGAAGAAGTATTGCGTAATAGGAGAAAAACTTTCGCACACAATGTCGCCGCAGATACATAAGGCGTATTTTGATTATTATAAAAAAGACGCTTCGTATGAGGTGACGCAGATTGCTTCGGAAGATATGGACGGCGGTTGCGAGGATATTTTGACTGCATACGACGGATTTAACATCACGGTTCCTTACAAAGAAAAGATTGTCAAGTATCTTACTGGAGTATCGCAGGAGGCGAAGAATATAGGCGCGGTAAATACCGTGGTCAATTCCGGTGGAAAACTTTACGGATACAACACCGACCCTTACGGCTTCGAAAGCTTGCTCAAGGTAAACGGCGTGGCTATAAAGGATAAAAGATTCGTTATTTTGGGCAGCGGCGGAGCTTGCAAGTCTGTGTATTATATTTTGAAAAAGCGCGGAGCAAAAAGCGTAAAAATCGCCACGCGCGACGATTCGAAAAAGGCAAAGCAAGATTATATTACATACAAAGAGCTGGACGGTTACGTCGGAGACGTGCTTGTCAATACGACTCCCGTCGGAATGTTTCCCAACGCGGACGGTTGTCCCGTATCTGACAGCGTTATAAATGCTTTTGCCGTAATAGTGGATATAGTATATAATCCGATATATACCAAGTTGTTGCAAAAGGCTGCGGAGCTTGGCAAAAAAGCCGTAGGCGGTATGTATATGTTGGTTGCGCAAGCTATGCGTTCGCAAGAGATATGGAATAATTCCATAACTTCGGACTCGCTTGCCAAAGATATATATAATATGCTTATGAAAGATTATTATCTCAAAAACGGCGGAAATATATATCTTACAGGTATAATGTCTTGCGGCAAAACCGTAAAGGGCAAGCGTGTGGCAAAGACTTTGGGGTGGCAGTTTGTAGATACCGACGATTACGTAGAAAAGATTTCGGGTAAAACCGTGAAAGAGCTTTTTGACGAAGGCGAAATGGTATTTAGAGACTGGGAAAGCAAGGCAATTTTCGAGCTTTCGCAAAAGAAAAATATCGTCGTTGCGACAGGCGGAGGCGCGATTTTGCGAGATTGCAACGTCAGCGCAATGAGATTGAGCGGCACCGTGGTGCTGATAGAGCGAAAAATCGAAGATATTTTATCCAATTTGCGTACCGATACGCGACCGTTGCTCAAAGACGGAGCGCAAAAACTCAAGGAAATATACGCTCAACGCAAAGAAAGATATTATTCCACTTGCGACAAAGTGGTCAAGAGTTATGAATACGATATGTATAAAACTGTCAAAGATATAGTAAAAGTCGCCAAATGACGGCATTAGATAGGTGGTAAAATGAAAAAAATAACTGTTATCAACGGCGTGAATTTGAATATGTTGGGCATAAGAGAAAAAGGCGTGTACGGGACTTTGGACTACAAAGGCTTGTGCGAATATATTGCCGATAAAATAAAATCATACGACGTTGAATTAAGGTTTTTTCAGTCCAATAGCGAAGGCGAAATAGTAGACTGTATTCACAGTTGCTATTTTGAAGGATATGACGGCGTAGTTATCAATCCCGGCGCGCATACGCATTACAGTTACGCTATATTCGACGCGATTAAGGCGATTGCGCCGATTCCGGTAGTAGAAGTTCATATTTCGGATATACATTCGCGAGAAGATTTCAGAAAAATATCGGTGACAGCTCCCGCTTGCGTAAGACAAATCGCAGGTATGGGATACGACGGATATATCGAGGCAATAAAGCATTTGATACGCAATTGACGTTGACGGTAAAAGGAATTTATGAAAGAAGATAAGATAATTACGATAGTAGGACTTGGCGTAGTGGGCGGCTCATACGCAATAGCTTTGTCAAAAAAAGGATATACGGTATACGGCGTCAACAGGTCGCGACAAAGCATAGAGGACGCAATCGCAGTCAAAGCTATAAAAGATGGAGCGGAAACCCCCGAAAAGTTTTTTCCTTTAAGCGATATAATAATCATAGCTCTTTATCCCGACCAAATTGTGTCTTATCTCGAAAAATACGGCAAATATATCAAAAAAGGATGTTTAATCAGCGACGTGGCGGGAATCAAAAGCAAGTTTGTAGAAGCAATTGCCGCCAACGTGCCGGAAGGTTGTGAATTTTTGTTTTGTCATCCTATGGCAGGCAGAGAGAAGCGCGGATTTAAGTATGCCGACGACAAAGTGTTGCAGGGGGCGAATTTTCTTATAGTATCTACGCCTACGACGTCTTCTCAAGCAATTGAGAGAATGAGTCGACTGGTAACGGATATTGGCTTCGGGCGTATAAGAATCACCGATGTGGCGACTCACGACGAAGTAATAGCTTATACGTCGCAGTTGCCGCACGCGATAGCCGTCGCATTGATAAACAGCGACGACGAGAATAGCGAAACGGCAAGTTACATAGGCGACAGTTACAGAGATTTGACGCGTATTGCCAATATAAATGAAGACTTGTGGAGCGAATTGTTTTTCGGTAATAAAGGCAATCTTATATCTACGATAACGCGATTTGAAAATCAGCTTGCCGAGATAAAAAGGGCGATTGCCGAGGACGATTGTCAAAGTCTTAAGGCTATGTTTATCAAATCGTCGCAAAGACGGCTTGCTTTGGAGAAAAAGAAGCAAGATTAATTATATTGAACATTGTTCAGAAATGTTTTTTCAGCTATAAAAAGATTAATACATTATGCGGGAGAAGTATAAAAAAGCTTCTCCTATATTTTATATTTAAAGTAGAAAATATTGGATATTTTTTAGATATAGGTCGATTTTGATGCATATAATTATATTGAACACTGTTCAATATGTTTAATCGATGCATAAATTACATATCTTAAAACAAGACGATAAACAAGCGGTACTATAATAGTTTTTTTATTACGCACGCAAATATGCGTAATTATTAAAATACGTTTGACATAAAATTTTAGGTATGATATTATTTATGTGCTACTTATTTTAAATATAATATCATCGGCTATAAGGATTTTGAAATGGCGGAGAAGAATAATAATAAAAAAGCGGAACAGTTGTCAATGTTCGATACGGGCGAAGACACGGCGGTGAAAACCAAAGTATCTTCGGCAAAGTCTGTAAAAACGGCTTCGGCAAAGACCGACGCTTCCGAAAGCATAGATAAAAATACAAAAGAGACGGTTAAGGAAAATAAAGCGCAGACGGGCGCAGTCAAGTCCAAGCCCGTTGTAAAAAGTCAGGGAGAGCAGACGGCTAAAATCGTCAAGGTAACGCAACCCGACGGCACGGTCGTGCAGAAAAAAATAATAAAGAAGACTGTTGTCGACACAGGTGAAATATCTCCCGAAACTGGAAAACCCGTAAAGAAAGTTATAGTTAAGAAAGTCGTGGTTTCGACAAAGGATACCGCTAAAGATGCGGAAGAAAAGCCCGCGGCTCAACTCGTCGACGGGTCTTCAGAAAAAGACGCCGCGAAAAAGTCGATTGAAAAGAATACGTCGACTGAAAAGTCCGAGGTAACAGAATCGTCAAAAAACAAACAAGAAGTTGATTTGCCTAATAATGACGAAAATAACTCCGACAAGGCTACTATCGTCTCGACAGAGGTCTCAAACCAAGATTCCGCAAATTCCGACGATAACGGTACGGAAAAAAAGCAAGAAGAGAAACACGGAAATAAAGACGATAAAGCCGTCGCCGATACGCAAGTTTCCGAAAAAGATTTGGAGAGGGCTAAAAAAGCGGCGGAAAAGGCTGCCAAAAAAGAAGAAGAAAGACTTCACGCAAAAGAGCTTAAAGAAAAGTTGAAGAAATTTAGGTCTACCGAATTCGTCAATTTCCAATCTACTGCGGAAGACGGACTTAACGACGAGCAGATAGAAGAACGTCAGATGAGAGGATTGACGAATTATCAAGACAATTCTATTTCCAAATCTTATCTCAAGATATTTACGTCAAATATTTTTACGCTATTTAATTTAGTCAATATCTTTTTGGTATGTTTGTTGATTATGTTCAACGGTCAAATCAAGAATATGCTGTTTGCGGGAATTGCTATGATAAATCTCGTGATAGGTATTTTTCAGGAGATTCGTTCCAAACGCGCTTTGGATAAGCTATCGTTGGTCTCCGCGCCGTCTATAGACGCGGTTCGAAACGGTCAAATAGTGAGTATTTCGACAGACCAAATCGTGATAGATGACATAATTATTCTCAAGCAGGGCAGTCAGATACCTACCGACTGTATCGTGGTTGGAGGCGAATGCGAAGCCAATGAATCGTTGCTAACGGGAGAACAGGACGATATACATAAAGGCAACGGGGACCAATTGATGTCGGGCAGCTTTGTTCAAGCGGGCACTTGCAGAGCAAGAGTTATCGCCGTAGGCGAAAATACATACGCTTCCAAACTTATGAGCGAGGCAAAAAAATTCAAAAAATCAAAGTCCGAGCTTATGCGTTCGATAAATTGGATTATCAGAATCGCCACTGTCATTATTTTCCCGCTTGGAATATTGATGTTCTTTACCAATCAAAAGTATTCGCCGAGCATTTCGGGAGCGGTTACGAGCACCGTATCTTCAGTTATAGGAATGATACCCGAAGGCTTGGTTATGCTGACTTCCATAGCTTTGGCGTTGGGTATTATCAGACTTGCAAAAAAACGCACTTTGGTTCAAGACCTCTATTCCATAGAAGCGCTTGCCAGAGTCGACGTGCTGTGTTTGGATAAGACGGGCACTATCACGGAAGGTACTATGCAGGTGGAAAACGTGCACGTTTATTCGTCTATGTGCGGTTCCGCCGACGATATTATGGCAAATATGGTCAAAGCATTGGGCGCAAACAACGCTACGTTCGAGGCTTGCCAAGAATATTTTTCGTCCAACGAAACTTATAAGGTCAACAAGCTTATGCCGTTTTCTTCGGCAAGAAAATGGAGCGGCGTAAGTTTTGAAGGAGTCGGCACGTTTATAGTCGGCGCGCCGGAATTCGTACTCAAGGAGAGATTCGATACCGTAGAGCGCAACGTGACGGAATATGCTATGCAGGGATTCAGAGTATTGGTGCTTGTCAACACTTCCGAAGAACTCAAAGACAGCCATATGGACCCCAACAATATGAGCCTTATCGCTCTGATAGTATTGAGCGACAAGATAAGAAGCACCGCGCCTTCGACGTTCGAATATTTCGAGCAACAGGGCGTTTCGCTCAAAGTTATATCGGGCGACTCGCCGTTGACGGTGTCAAAAGTTGCTGAGAGAGCGGGACTTAAGAATGCGGAAAAATACGTCGACGCTTCCGTCGACCTCGACACTCCCGATAAGATTTACGAAGCGGTTGAAAAGTATACGGTATTCGGCAGAGTTACGCCGAGTCAGAAAAAAGAACTTGTCGCCGCGCTAAAAGCGCACGGTCACACCGTCGGTATGACGGGCGACGGCGTCAACGACGTTATGGCGCTTAAAGAAGCCGATTGTTCGATTGCTATGGCGAGCGGTTCGGACGCAAGCCGTAACGTAGCGCAGCTAGTGCTTCTCGATTCGGATTTTTCGGCATTGCCCAGCGTCGTGAGCGAAGGAAGAAGAGTTATAAACAACATAGAGAGAGCCTCGTCGCTCTTCCTTGTCAAGACGACGTTCAGCGCCGTGCTGTCGCTATTGCTGATAATATTCCAGTTTGCGACATATCCTTTCGAGCCCATACAGCTCACGCTTATCAACGCGTTGTTCGTAGGCGTTCCGTCCTTTATTTTGGCTCTCGAGCCTAATGACAGACGCGTCAAAGGCAACTTCTTGAGCAAGGTGTTCAAAAGGGCGCTGCCCGCGGGACTTACCGTCGCGTTTGCAATTATTTTGGTATGTTGGATGTACAACGATATAGGTTTTGACGTTTCGCCGCAGATATCCACTATGAGCGTATTTATCACTGCTTCGGTATCCTTTATCGTGCTTGTGCAGGTGTGTATGCCGTATACCAAAGACAAAATATTTATGTTGGCGTTGTTGTTGGTTGCGTTTATCTTTGCGGTAAGCAATCCGTTCTTGAGCGAAAAATTCTCATTGGTTACGCTTTATCCCGATATGATTGTCAAGCTTGTTATAATCATAATCTGCATAGTTCCGATAATGGCGTTTATGCGAGTGGAGATAGAAGCGTTCAAAGCTCTTTTCAAAGAGACGGGAGGCTTTATCAGCAGGGAGAAAAACAAAGTCAAAGAATTCTTTAACAGATTCGATAACAAAAAATAATATAAAGAAATTAATATACTGCTACAATAAAAGGTTAAATATACAAAGGAGTTTTTGTTTATGACAAACGAAAAAGTATTGGTAATAGACTTCGGAGGTCAATACAATCAGCTTATCGCTAGAAGAGTAAGAGAACACAAAGTTTACTGCGAAATGTATCCTTACACAATTTCTATCGAGAAAATCAAGGCGTTGAATCCCATAGGTATCATATTTACCGGAGGTCCCAACAGCGTTTACGCAGACGGCGCGCCGCGCGTAGATAAAGAGATATTTGAGTTGGGAATACCCGTGTTGGGCATTTGCTACGGATGTCAGCTTATTGCTCACACGCTCGGCGGAAAGGTCGAGCACGCCGATAAGAGCGAATACGGCAGACGTAAAGCCGAGTATCGCGTCGACAGTTTGCTTTTCAAGGGTCTGGACAAAAACGGAGAATGTTGGATGAGTCACACCGACCACGTTACGCAATTGCCCGACGGTTTTAAATCGATAGCAGAGACCGACACTTGCAAAAACGCCGCGTTCGAAAACGTAGAAAAGCAGATTTACGGAATGCAGTATCATCCCGAAGTAATGCATACTCATCAAGGTTTGGATATGCTCAAGAACTTCTTATACAATATCGTCAAGGCAAAGGGCGATTGGACTATGTCCAACTTTGTCAGCAAGTCTATAGCGGAACTCAAAGCCAAGATAGGCGATAAGAAAGTGCTTTGCGCTTTTAGCGGCGGCGTAGATTCGGCAGTTGCAGCCACGCTTATTCACAAAGCGGTGGGAGACAATTTGACTTGTATTTTCGTAGACCACGGTCTTTTGAGAAAGAACGAAGCGCAGGAAGTTATGCGCGTATTCAAAGAAGATATGGGAATGAACGTCATACTCGCCGACGCGTCTGAGAGATTCTTGAAAAAACTTCAAGGAGTGCGCGAACCCGAAAAGAAGAGAAAAATCATCGGCAAAGAATTTATCGACGTTTTTGAGATAGAAGCAAAGAAGATAGGCGCGGTGGATTATCTTGTGCAAGGCACGATATATCCCGACGTAATAGAGTCTGGATTGGGCAGCAGCGCCGTTATCAAATCGCACCACAACGTGGGCGGATTGCCTAGCGTTGTCAACTTCAAAGAAATTGTAGAGCCGCTTCGCGATTTGTTTAAGGACGAGGTGCGCAAAGTTGGCTTTGAGCTTGGTTTGCCGCACGACGTCGTAATGCGTCAGCCTTTCCCCGGACCGGGACTTGCTATAAGAATTATAGGCAATATCACCAAGAAAAAACTTGCCATATTGCGCGACGCCGACTATATTTTCAGAGAAGAGGTCAAACTCAACGGACTTTCCGATAAGATTTGGCAATATTTCGCAGTGCTCACCAATATGCGAAGCGTGGGCGTAATGGGCGACTTTAGAACATACGATTACACGTTGGTATTGAGAGCCGTCACGTCCGTCGACGCAATGACAGCAGATTGGGCTAGAATACCAGACGACGTACTCGAGAAAATTTCCACGAGAATAGTCAACGAAGTGGGACATATCAACAGAGTAGTCTACGATATTACTTCCAAACCGCCGGCTACTATAGAGTGGGAATAAGCAATATTTCCAAAACGTAAATATCATAGTGATAAATAGATAAAATATCGCGTTTGCCAAAGGACGAAGATATATGCGATATTTAAGTACAAAACAACAAGTAAATTCGCCGAAAGCGAAAAGGAGAATATAAAATGTTAACAGCAATAGTAGGAATCAACTGGGGTGACGAAGGCAAAGGCAGAATGGTCGACTTGGTGTCGAGCGATTACGACGTCGTGGTCAGATATCAAGGCGGCAACAACGCGGGACATACGGTTATCAATCATCTCGGTAAGTTTATTCTCAATCTTATTCCGTCGGGAATATTGCGTCCCGAAGTTGTCAACGTTATGGGCAACGGTATGGTAATAGATATGCAACACCTTGTCGGCGAAATGGGCAGACTTACGGAAAAGGGCGTTAAAATAACTCCCGAAAACCTCAAGATAAGTTCGCGCGCCGTAATATGTATGCCTTATCACGTCAGACAGGACTGTCTTGAAGAAGACAGATTGGGAGACGCAAAGTACGGTTCTACACGAAGAGGAATTGCGCCCGTATACGGCGACAAATACCTCAAGAAGATAATAATGATGGGAGATTTGTTCCATCCTCAAGCGTTGAGAAAGAGAATCGAGGGTATTGTCGAATGGAAAAATCTCTTCATCGAAAAGGCTTACGGCTCCAATAAAATAGAAGTAGACGAAATAATGAACTGGCTTGAGGAATACGGCAACAAGCTAAAACCATTTGTTTGCAACACAGGCGAGTTTTTGGACGAGAGTCTCAAGGCGGGCAAGAAAGTCGTATTCGAGGCGCAGTTGGGCGCGTTGAGAGATATCGATTTCGGTATCAATCCCTATACTTCTTCTTCCAATACGATAGCGGCTTACGCTCCTATCGGCGCGGGTATTCCTAAATATAGACTCGACAACGTATTCGGTATTATGAAAGCTTACAGTTCCTGCGTGGGAGAAGGACCTTTCACGGTCGAGATGTTCGGCTCGGAAGCCGAAGAATTGAGAGCGGCGGGCGGAGAATACGGCGCGGCTACGGGCAGACCGAGAAGAGTTGGCGCGTTCGACGTCGTTGCTTCCAAATATGGCGTGGAAATGCAAGGCGCGACAGAACTTGCGCTTACAAAGCTCGACGTGCTTTCTTATATGAAGAAAATCCCCGTATGCGTCGCATACAAAGTCGGAGACAATGTCACAACGTCTTTCCCGAGCGGAGAAGAGTTGCGTATAGCCACTCCGATATTCGAGTATATGGACGGATGGAATTGCGATATATCTTCTTGCAGAAAGCCAAGCGATTTGCCAAAGCAGGCGCTTGATTATATCGCATATCTCGAAAAGGCTGTGGGCTGTCCGATAACTTACGTTTCCGTAGGCGCGGAGAGAGAAGAATACGTCGTTATGAAAGAGAGCAAAATCAAATAATATATTATATTGATATTTATATTGAGGTAAAAGATGAAGATAAACACAAATTTTTTGAACTTAAAAGACAGCTATCTGTTTTCGACGGTAGCTAAAAAGATAAAGGAATTTCAATCCGCCAATCCGGGCGTAAAAGTATATAGATTGGGTATCGGCGACGTTACGTTGCCGCTTGTTCCCGCAGTCACGGAGGCAATGCGCAAGGCTGTCGACGAGATGGGAGTCAAGGAGACTTTCCGCGGTTACGGTCCCGAACAAGGACACGACTTTTTGCGCGAGGCGGTTGCAAATTATTATGCTGAAAAGGCAGTAAAAGTATCTTCCGACGAGATATTCATAAGCGACGGAGCAAAGAGCGATTTGGGAAATATTCTGGATATACTTGACCCGTCCGACAAAGTGCTTATTCCCGACCCTGTGTATCCGGCTTACGTAGACACAAATATTATGGCAGGAAGAAAGATAGACACCGCGCTAGGCAACCAAAGCAATAGCTTCAAGCCGATGCCCGACGAAAATTATAAGGCTGATATAATTTATATCTGTTCTCCCAACAATCCGACGGGTTCTGTCTACACTCGCGACGAACTCAAAGCTTGGGTAGATTATGCCAACAGACAAAATGCTTTGATAATCTTCGACTGTGCTTACGAGGCTTTTGTCGGAGACGAGAATTTGCCGACGAGCATATTCCAAATCGACGGCGCGAGAACTTGCGCTATAGAGTTCTGTTCGTTTTCCAAGACGGCAGGTTTTACCGGCACAAGATGCGGTTATACCGTTGTTCCGCAAGAGCTTGCTTTCGACGGAGTAAAAGTCAATTCGCTTTGGAACAGACGTCAATGCACCAAGTTCAACGGCGTGCCTTACATAGTTCAGCGCGGCGCGGAAGCGGTATTTTCACCCGAAGGTCGCAAACAGATAGCGGCAAATATAGCCTATTATAAAGAAAACGCGCGCATTATACACGAAGCGTTGCAACAAAAAGGCATATGGCATATCGGAGGCGTAAATTCTCCGTATATATGGCTCAAATGTCCCGACGGTATGACGAGCTGGCAATATTTTGACCATTTGCTCACCAAAGCCAACGTGGTCGGCACGCCAGGTTCGGGATTCGGCGAAATGGGCGAGGGCTATTTCAGACTGACGGCTTTCGGCGATAGAGAAACCACGCTCGAGGCAGTCAAGAGAATATTGCAATTTAGCTGATAGGCGCGATTTATTATGGCAAAAAAATTCGACTCCGAAGAAATAAAAGATATGCTTGACAAGCTCGAACAAATGCATCCCCAAGCAGAATGCGAGCTTGAATACGGCACGCCGTTTCAATTGCTTGTCGCGGTAATACTGTCGGCGCAATGCACGGATAAGAGAGTCAATTTGGTCACGCAAAAACTGTTCAAAATTTATTCCACTCCCGAAGATTTTGCAGAGCTTGAGGAAGAGCAACTTGCGCCGTATATTTTTTCTTGCGGATTTTATCGCAACAAGGCAAAGAATATAATATCGGCAAGCCGAGATATAATGACGAAATTCGGCGGCGAGGTTCCCTCGACGATAGAAGAGCTTATGACTCTTGCGGGCGTGGGTAAGAAAACCGCCAACGTGGTGTATTCCGTGGCGTTCGGCGGCGACGCGATAGCCGTGGACACTCACGTTTTAAGGCTTGCCAACCGCATAGGTTTTTGCGACAGCGACGACCCTCTCAAAGTGGAAATGGCTCTTATGCAAGCCATTCCCAAAGAGTATTGGTCTCACGCTCATCATCTATTGATACATCACGGAAGATATACCTGTTCTTCGCGAAAGCCAAACTGCGGAGAATGTAGGATATGCGACTATTGCAAGTTCTATACGGGTTGTTGAACAGTAAATCGAGAATTATAAATAATCCACAAGTTAATTTAGGCAGGTGATTATATGAACAAACTTTTAAAAATATACGAAGTGGCTCCAAAGGTAAAAAAATACGTCGTGCATACGCCCGTCGTGTCGAAGCACTGCTTGCCGGGACAGTTCGTAATCGTTATAGTCGAAGAAGGAGGAGAGAGAGTTCCGTTTACGATATGCGACTATGACAAAGAGCGAGAGACGATAACTTTGCTTGTGCAGGAAGTGGGATATTCCACTCACAGAATGGCATTGCTCAAAGAGGGCGACGAGCTTTACGCTTTGGTCGGACCGTTGGGTAATCCGACGGATTTGGACGAGTACGAAAATCTCGTGCTGGTAGGCGGCGGCATAGGTTGCGCGGTAATTTATCCGCAGGCAAAACTCCGCAAACAAAAGGGATTGAAAAGCAACGTTATTATGGGAGCGAGGACAAAAGATTTGCTCTTTGATATTGACGAATTCCAAGCCAATTGCGAAAACGTCTATATATCGACAGACGACGGCTCGATGGGAACCAAAGGTTTTGTCACCACCGTATTGCAAGAGAGAATCGACGCGGGCGACAAGATAGACTGCGTGCTTGTGGTAGGTCCTATGATAATGATGAAGAACGTCAGCGAACTGACGAGAAAATATAACATTCCCACGGTAGTATCGATGAACACGATTATGGTAGACGGCACGGGAATGTGCGGCGGATGCCGACTGAGCGTTGACGGAAAGACCAAATACGCTTGCGTAGACGGTCCGGAATTCGACGGTCACAAAGTTGATTTCGACGAAGCTATGACGAGGTCGAAATTTTATAGAGAACACGAGCAAAAATGCAATTTGAGAGGTTGATAGTATGAACAACGCACCAAGAAACAAGACGTTGCACCAATCGGCGCAGGAAAGAATACGCAATTTCAAAGAAGTTAATCTCGGTTTTGACGACGCTCTTATGATGGAAGAGGCGACGAGATGTATCAATTGCAAAAATGCTCCTTGCCGTACGGGATGTCCCGTAGGCATAGATATTCCCGCTTTCATACACTGTCTTACTCAAAACGATAAGGACGGAGCTTTGGACGTTATCAGCAAGTCTTCGCTTTTGCCGGCTATATGCGGAAGAGTATGTCCGCAGGAAAACCAGTGCGAAGGCAAATGTATTCGCAAAGCAAAGTTGGGCGGCAGCGTAGCAATAGGCGCGCTCGAGAGATATGTCGGCGATTACGGACTTCAAAAGGGCACTGCGCATATGCGCGCTCCCAAGCTCAACGGAAAGAGCGTTGCGGTGATAGGCAGCGGACCGGCGGGATTGGCTTGCGCGGCAGATTGCGCGCAGGCGGGATTCAAAGTGACGGTATTCGAGGCATTTCACAAGGCGGGCGGCGTGTTGGTATACGGCATACCCGAATTCAGATTGCCCAAGGACGACGTCGTAGCCAAAGAGATAGACAAGCTCAAAGCTTTGGGCGTTGAATTTAGGCTCAACACAGTCGTGGGAAAAGCTGTAACTTTTGAGGAACTCAAAGAGCAGTATGACGCGATATTTATCGGCACGGGCGCAGGGCTTCCTATGTTTATGAATATTCCGGGAGAAAATCTCAACGGCGTGTCTTCCGCCAACGAGCTATTGACAAGAGCCAACCTTATGCAGGCTTATAAAGAAGACGCTGTTACTCCTATATATTGCGGCAAATCTATCGCAGTCATAGGCGCGGGCAACGTGGCAATGGACGCGGCGCGCACAGCCAAGAGAATAGGCGGCGGCGAAGTATACATAATCTATCGCAGAGGCAGAGAAGAGATGCCCGCAAGAGCTGAAGAAATCGACCACGCCGAGGAAGAGGGTATCAAATTGGTATTGCTCACCAATCCTGTGGAAATACTCGGCGAGGACGGAAAAGTCTGCGGTATCAAGTGCGTAAAGATGCAGTTGGGAGAACCGGACGCGTCGGGACGCAGAAGACCCGAACCGATTGAGGGAAGCGAATTCGTTATCCAAGTCGACCAAGTCGTCGTAGCGTTGGGCACGAGTCCCAATCCTCTTATTCGCAAAGCTTGCGAGGGTATGGAGTTCTCCAAAAAGGGTACTATAATAGTTGACGAAGAGACTATGCAGACGACGGTAGACGGCATATATTCCGGCGGCGACGCAGTCACGGGCGCCGCAACGGTAATATTGGCTATGGGCGCGGGCAGACGCGCCGCAAAAGCTATTATAGAAAAGCTGACCGACCGCGCATAAAATAGAGAAGCAAAATAAGATTAGGCTTAAATATTGCCGTCAAATAACACGGCGTAAATAAAGTCAAAAGTAGGATAAACAAATGTTTTTAGACATAGCGACAATATTTGTAAAGGCAGGCAACGGCGGCGACGGTATCATATCTTTTCATACCGAAAAGTACGTTGCGCAGGGCGGTCCCGACGGCGGCGACGGCGGTAACGGCGGCGACGTGATATTCGTTGTGGACAAAAGCGCGTCCACGTTGATAGACTTCAAATTTGCCAAGCATTTCAGAGCGGAAAACGGCGAAAACGGCGGAGCAAAGAATTGCAAGGGAAAGAGCGGCAAGCCGCTTTATATCAAGGTTCCCAAGGGCACAGTTATCAAAGAAAAGAGCAGCGGCAATGCGCTTGCCGATATGTTTTATGACGACAGCGAATTTTTGTTGCAAAAAGGCGGACTGGGCGGCAAAGGTAACGCGCGTTTTGCCACAGCTCAACGCAAAGCGCCTAGATTCAGCCAACGCGGAGAAAAGACGCAGGAAATAGAATTGACTCTGGAACTCAAGACGATTGCCGACGTAGGCTTGGTAGGCTTCCCAAACGTGGGCAAATCGACGATATTGTCAGTCGTATCCGCGGCAAAACCCAAAATAGCAAATTATCATTTTACCACGCTTACGCCTAATTTGGGCGTTGTAAAATATTTTGACAGAGATTTCGTGCTTGCCGATATTCCGGGGCTTATCGAAGGGGCAAGCAACGGCGCGGGACTGGGACACAACTTTTTGCGACACGTCGAGAGAGTGCGTTTGATTGTCCACGTTGTGGATATATCGGGCATAGAGGGGCGTAATCCTTTGGACGATTTTAATACTATCAACGGAGAGCTTGAAAATTATTCTTCGAGGCTTGCGTCGCTGCCTCAAATTGTCGTCGCCAACAAATGCGACTTGCTCGAAGACGATAGCGTAATCGAAGAATTCGAGAAGAGTATCGGGCAAAAGGTAATAAGAGTTTCGGCAATATCCAACAGCGGAACAAAGGAAATGCTTTCGCAAATCGTCGATATGCTCGACACGTTGCCTCAAGCCGAGCCTATGCAGGTCGTGGAATTCGACGAAAATCGCAATGACAGCACGTCATATATAGTCACTGTCGACGAAGACGGCATTTTTGAAGTGCACGGAGGTCTTATCAATATGTTGGTGCGCAACGTAGTGCTTGACGATTACGAGTCCTTCAGATATTTCCAAAAGACTTTGAAGGACAGAGGAGTTATAAAAGAACTTGTTAAGAACGGTTGCAAAGAGGGCAACACGGTGAGAATTGCTGACATAGAGTTTGATTTCGTCGAATAAAATTGACATAGTTTATTGCAGAAAAAGAAGAAAGATATAAGGAGTACGATATGACAAGCAGTCAAAGAGCAACTTTGAGGTCGTTGGCAATGCAAATGCAACCCACGACGCATATAGGAAAAAACGGAATAAGCGATATGCTTATCAAACAAATAGACGAACAGCTTGAGAGCAGAGAACTTATCAAGATAGCAGTCTTGCAAAATGCGGAATTTTCCGCAAAAGAAATTGCCGAAGACTTGGCGCAAAAATCAAAATCTCAAGTAGTGCAGGTTCTCGGCAGTAAGATTACGCTGTACCGCGTGTCTAAAAAGGACGGAGTAAAGCATTTGCTTTGACTTATCGGATATATACATAATTAACTACTGTCATTTCAAACGAAGCGTAGTATTTTCGAGACAACGGTTATGCGTAGAAATAAGCTATTATAAAAATGCTAACGAAATTTAATCGTTGGCATTTTTGATTACTATTAAACATTCTCATTTTAATAAATTATTTATAAAAATAAATATAAAATATAGTTTTTCCAAAAAAAGTATACTTTTACTGACTGCCGTTTTGCGT
>CAJUOK010000025.1 GCA_910588015.1 uncultured Christensenellaceae bacterium
CCTTCTTTTGACTCTTCATTAGGCAAATCGCTATTCTCCACGATTCCGTCGACAATCTCGATTGTATAATCGGCATATCTTGCGTTAAAACTTTCGTTGTGACTGACCACGATTACCAACCTGTCTGAAGATATCTCCTTTAGCAATTGCATTACCGTTTCGCCGTTTTGCGAATCAAGATTTCCCGTCGGTTCGTCGGCAAATATTATAGCGTCCTTTTTAGCAATAGCCCTTGCGATAGAAACTCTCTGTTTTTCTCCTCCGGATAGTTTAGACGCTTGTTTTGCTATATATTCTTGGGGCAAATTTACCTTTTGCAACAATGCTTTTATAGACTCTTCAGTATACGGCTCTCCATATGCCTGCAAGGCAAGCTCTATGTTCTCCCCGACAGTCATATCTTCTATAAGCATATAATCTTGATAGATATTACTGCATTTTTTCTTTCGATAACTCTCGCTGTTTTTTGAAGTTATCTCCACTCCGTCATACTCTATACAACCCGACGTGGGATAGTCTAACGCAGAAAGCAAGTTGAGGAGAGTGGTCTTGCCACTCCCACTCTCCCCTTTGATTATCACAAGTCCCTTGTCGGGAAATATCAAGCTAACTTCGCTCAACGCCACTTTATCTTGGAATTCTTTCCCGATTTCGGTTACTTTAAGCATTTCCTTGCCTCCTTATTTTTTTCTAATTAATATTCTGCAAAATTAAACGATGTCTCTGTATTCTCTACCGTTTTTAAAGAAGAACCAACGAGAACTTTTGCAAAATACTGACCGCCCGACGCAGGAGTCATAGTAGCGTTTATCGCTCTGTTGCTAAAACCGTTTTCCCAAGAGGCTAGCACAGTTAATTTATCTTTATCTGTATTCAAACTGAACGACGGCTGTCCTATCTGTCCCCATACTTCCAGCTGATTAAAAACAAAACCGAAATGACGTTTTCTTATATTTTTACGCACTTTATATGTAGCGTAGTAAACAGCCGTACAAGTTTTCCCTTTATTACTATTTAAGTCAGAATAATTATTACTTGCACCTTTTCTTTTAATCTCCATAGGTTTTCCTGTATAACCGCTGGGCAACCCTGAATTTTCAATGCCTTCAATTTTAAATGAAGGATTACAATTTGGAGTCTGAAATTGCGATATAAAGTCAAAATAGATATATCTATTGCTATCCCACATTATATTGACATCATTATAAGAAAAATCTACTCCTTCCTTTGCTTGTATTATAGTTTCGTACTTCATATTTCCCGATATATTGGAATTAATATCATCATTAACCATTATGTCGACAAGACTAAATCCGTCCTCATCCCACCGCGCGGGTAACATATTAAATTTTTTAAGAGTAGCAAAACTTTCAGGTGCAACTTGCACATCTAATCTGACCACATAATAATCATATTCCGCATCAGTAGAAGGAATATAATCTATTCCGAAATGCATTTGAACTCCAGCAATAGGTATCATTTTTTGCAAACCGTTTCTCGCAACTGCCATAAAAATAATATCAAACGTCATATAGTCGTATTCATCTTCTTCAGCTGCATATTGCGCGGTGTCCGCGGAGGCAGTACCCCCGATGGTGAGACAGACAATCAAGCATAGCATTACTGCAAGAAGAATGATAGTCTGAATTTTGTAAATTGTCTTTACTTTGTTCATTTTTGTTACCTCCTGTATTTTTATTTTGGTTTCTAGGGTACTTAATCAACTTTCGTTTCTTCTTTTGTGTAATACTTTCTTGACAGTTATATGGTAACATAGTTTGCGCCAATATACAAGATGCAAACCCAAAATTTTACAATATTTATTTTTGCAATGAATGTCACACTTTCTTGTTCCCGATTGTCAAAATAAAATAAGAGCGGATGAATTTCCGCTCTTTACGCCAAAGTTAATCAAAATTATGCTCATAGCTTTGTTTTGTTTTTTCACAAATCTCTTATAACTATATTTGCCGCGCCGACGATTGCTTTGATTTGATTGACAAAATTATCTCTGGGATTTACGCCTCTTTCATACTGCATAGGCTTGTCGGAGTCAAACATTTTGAATATCACGGTATCTGCGCCGGGATATACTTCCAATATATTCAGGACTTGCCGCAGTTGATGTCTGTCGTCTATCTTTATATATACCTTTCGCTTTGCTTGACTTGCTTTCGGCGCGTCTTCTGCAAGAGCGACGTTGCTTTCTCCGTCGGCTTTGCGCCAAGGCTGAACGTCGATTACGTTGAGATTGAGCCTGCCGTTGTTGTTGCGTTTTACGACCGCTTTGAGCAAGACTATGTTATCGTTGACGAGCAGTCCCCTGTTTTTTTCATACGTCTTGGGGAAAAATACGCCTTCCATTTCGCCGTATAAATCTTCCACCGTCGCGTACGCCATTATTCCGCCGCTCTTGGTTGTCTTCTTTTCTATTTTAGAAAGCATACAGCCCATCGTCACCGTCTTGTTTTCATACTGCGCGAGCAGCTGCATATCCGTTTCGTCAAGTTCGTCTTCTTCGAGATTCATTGCCAAAAGGTCGGATATCTTGGAGATATTGAAATCAAACTTTTTTATCTCCTCTCTGTATTCGTCCAACGGATGTCCGCTGACGTATACGTTGAGCATCTCTTTCTCAAAAGCAAGCAACTGTTTGTCGCCGTATTCCTTGAGATAAGGCACGTTGTCTTCTTGCGACGAATCGTCTTCTTCCAACAGACCAAACAAACTCATCTGACCGTTGGACTGCATTTTTTTATCGTGCATACTGACAAGCATAATGGATTCATAACTTGCCGCAAGCGCCGCTCTGGTGTGTCCGAAGCAATCGAACGCGCCCGCTTTGATAAGACATTCCATCATCTTTTTATTTATCGTGCCCGCAGGTAGTCTGTCCAACATTTCGCTGATAGACTTGTATTCGCCGTTGGCGTTGCGCTCGTTGACAAGCGCCTGCATAGCCGCCTCGCCGACGTTCTTTATGCCTCCCAAGCCAAAACGCAGTCCGTCGTTGTTTTCCACTGTGAATATTACGTCGGATTTGTTGATATCCGGCGGATAAATCTTTTTGTCGTAATTCTTGACGTAGCCGAGATATTTGGCGATTTCGTCAGACTTTGTAATACGGTTGTTGATAACAGCCGCAAAAAGCTCGAGCATATAATAACGCTTGAGGAAAGCCGTCTGATATGTCAACGTGGCGTATGCCGCCGCGTGAGATTTGTTGAAAGCGTATTTTGCAAAGTCCGCCATTCCGTCAAAAATCTTTTCCGCGCTCTCGGGAGATATGCCTCTCTTGATTGCTCCGTCTACGGCGGGAGCCGACTTCTTGATTACGATTCCTTGGTCGTTGACAACTTCGGGCACTGCGGCGCAACCGTTGATAAACACCGTCTTCTCCGCATTCATTACGTCGACCTTTTTCTTGCCCATCGCTCTTCGCAAATTATCCGCTCTGCCAAGCGTATATCCTGCGCAAGCCTGCACGGCTTGCATAACTTGCTCTTGGTATACGAAGAAACCGAACGTGACGTCCAAAATGCTCTCAAGCTGCGGCGCGTCGTATTTGATTAGGTCTCTGTTGGCGCGCGCGTTGAGATAGTCGGGAATACAGCTCATAGGTCCCGGACGGTAAAGCGAAATACCTGCGATAACCTCTTCAAGGTTTTGCGGCTGATAGTTCTTCAAGAAGCCTTTCATACCCGCGCTTTCAAGTTGGAACACGGCTTCGGTTTCGCCCGTGCCTATCAGCTTGTAGACTTCGGGGTCGTCATAACCAAGCTCTTCGAAATCTATCTTTACGCCGTGGTTCTTTTCGACATATCTGATAGCTTTGTCTATGTCTGTCAAAGTCGTCAGTCCGAGGAAGTCCATCTTGAGCATACCAAGCTCTTCGACTTCTTCTTTTTGGAATTGCGTGGTTATATCGGGACCGTTGCGCTGCAAAGGAACGTGGTCGCTTATGACTTCCTTGCATATTACGACGCCCGCCGCGTGCTTCGAGCAGTTGCGCGGCAAGCCCTCTATCTTCAGCGCCATATCTATAACGCGATGCATCTCGGGATTGTTTTCGTAAATCTCAATTACTTCGGGATTGCGAATTTTGAGGTCGTCTTCTTTGGTGCTCGGGTCTCTGCCAAGCACTTTGTCAAGCGTTACGCCGGGCGTGTTGGGGATAAGCTTTGTCGTAGAATTGACTATGTCCAAAGGCACGTTGTAAACTCGCGCGACGTCTTTTATCGCGCCCTTGGCTTTCATTGTGCCGAGCGCAAGTATCTGACATACTTTTTCTTTGCCGTATTTGCGTATAACGTAGTCGATAACTTCGCCGCGCCTGTCCATACAAAAATCTATGTCAAAATCGGGAGCCGAAACTCTTTCCGGATTGAGAAAACGCTCGAAGAACAACTGATATTTCAGCGGGTCGAGATTAGTTATGCCTATCGCGTAAGCTATTATCGAGCCTACGCCGCTGCCTCTTCCCGGTCCTACGGGAATGCCTTGAGTGCGGGCGTAGTTGATAAAATCCCACACTATCAAATAATATTCCGCAAAGCCGGTTCTGATAATAATACCCAATTCGTATTCGGCGCGCTCTCTTATTTCGTCGGTAATCGTATGATACCTTCTCTCTAATCCCTCGTACGCCAATTTTCGCAGATATTCCTCGGGCTTGGAACCGTCGTCTGGCTTATACGGCGGATAGAGGTCTTCTTTGTCTATACGCACGTTGCACTTTTCCATTACCTCGACGGTATTTGTCACTGCTTCGGGACACCAACTGAAAATTTCCATCATCTCTTCATAGCTCTTGAGATAGAATTGGTCGTTACCCATTTCCATTCCCGTCGCGTCGTTGATGGTCTTGCCGGTGTTGATACGCACCAAAATATCTTGCGCGATATAGTCTTCTCTGTTGACGTAATGCACGTCGTTGGTCGCCACGAGCTTGACTCCTATCTCATCGGCAAGTCGTACCAAGTCGTTGCGGATAGCCCTTTGCTCGGGCAAACCGTGGTCTTGCAGCTCGATATAAAAATCTCCCTCGGCAAACATTGATTTGAGTTTTAGAGCGTACTCTTTCGCGCCCTCGTAATCGCCTGCCAACAACAGTCTTGGTATGCGACCCGAAAGACAGGCGGAAAGACATATCACGCCTTCGCTGTGCTTGGACAGCAAGTCGATATCTATTCTCGGCTTGTAATAATATCCGTCAATATATGCGAGAGAATCCATCTTGACAAGATTCTTATATCCCTCGTTGTTTTTGGCGATAAGCACCAAGTGATTGCGCTCCGCGCTGTCTGTCTTGAGCATATCGTCGCAGGTGTAAAATTCGCAACCTATTATGGGCTTGAGATTGCGCGCGTTGGCGGCTTTAAAAAATGTATAAGCACCAAACATATTGCCGTGGTCGGTGAGCGCGCAACCCGGCATTCCCAATTCTTTGCAAGTGTCCAAAAGCGGCGACTTCTTGCCCTTTGTGATTCTCGCAAGTCCGTCAAGCAAAGAATACTCCGAGTGAAGATGCAAATGCACAAAAGGCTTTTCGTATTTTTCAAAAACAGCGTCGCGTTTTGCCTGCGCTTTCTTTTCTTGATTTATAGGCGATTCGTCAACGAGAGAAGAGCGTTCGTCAAACGCAGCCTTGTTCTCCGCAAAAGGCTTGTCCGCCAACATTTCTTCGATGCTGTCTAAAAGTCCTCCGCCGACGTTATTTTTGCTTTCGTCCATTCTTCTTCTCCTCCGCCATATCCAAAAGTTTGTTGAGATACCTCGACAAACTGGTTTTGCTCGTCCCCACTATATCCGCAAGTTCTTGCATACTTGCGTCGTAATTTTCCTTTCGCGCAATGGCAACGGCTTTTAGCTTTTCGTCCGCTTCTCGGAGAGCGCCGCTTTGCTGCAAATACTCTATTGCCTGCAAATACTTCTGCGCTCCGTCGACTGCTCTTTTATAGTGCGCCATATATAAATTGCTTTGACGGTTGAATTGATTTTCCTTTTCTCTCTCCGCCATAAGATTGTTAAGTTGCAACACGCTGTCTACCGCTCCCGCCAACGCGAGCATATCTGCGATATCGTTGCCGCTTCGCGACTGCAACACGTTGACGCTCTTGCGCTCGTAAACCTTTGCCGATATTTCCGTGTTTTGCAAAATCGAAACGATTGCGTCGCAATACGCGCCGTCGGAAAAAGATATTTGAAGACAGTAGTTGGGATATTCTGCGTCGGGAAACATCAACTTCGCGCCGCCGAAAAGCACGCCTTTGAAATAAAATTGAAAAAGTCCTTTTTCAACCGTACTTCCCATATATCCGATACCGTCGTCATAAACAAACTTTCCGTCGTCAAAATGAGACAGCGACATTGCGCGCAATAATTCATTGGCGTATTTATCCTTGATTTGCAATTTCGGCGTACTTTCACCCTTTAATCCGTCGACAGTCAAATATGTCTCCGCATCGGAAAACTCTTTGATTATTTCCGCTATCGCCGTCACGTCGTCAAAACTGTCCAACTCATAGGTAAGCGTAATTGAATTTTTATATACGTCTATCCCCCCGCGCATTTTAGTCAAAGCGCAAAGAAACGCAAACCTCTCCTGCTTTTCGCTAGTCTGCCGCGACAAAGATTTCAACAATTCGTTTTTTAAACTTGTAGTAAAATTCATAATTTACGCCTTCCACGCTTGTCCGTCAAATCAAGACTTGGAGCGCAACTCAAGTCTTTTGCCGTCGATATTTGCTATGCGCTCTTTGGGAATGGCAAATCTTTCGACAAGCGACTTGGCAAACTCGCAGTTGCCTATATCCTCGCTCTTATGCGCGTCGGAATCAAGTACGAATTGACAGTCCGTCGCCAATAATCCCTCAATATTTTTATCGTTTGGCGTGCGGTGTCTCGATGAAAGTTCTATATAAGTGCCGTAATCCGCGCAAACTTTGCCTATTTCTTTATAATCTATATCAAGTCTGAATCCGGGGTGCGTGAGAATATCTATCTTATGTTTTTTGACTGCGTTGACGTACATTGCCGTATTGCGCGCTATCTGCCCCTTTGTCGACTTAACGATATACTTCGTCAGCGCATTCCAAGTAATCTTAAAATAATCTGCAAATTTGTAAGGAAAAGACGTCAAATGATAACCCGCAATAAGTATATCCAATTTCTTGGCGTCTTCTTCGGTCACGTCTATTTCTCCGTCGGCGCCCAATACGTTTGCCTCTATTCCCATAAGAAGCTCAAGGTTGGGATAATTGCTCTGCACTTGCTGTAAATCTTTGCGAATCGCGTCGTATTTTTTGGGACTTACACCGATAAACGGGTGGCGCACCGCGTGGTCGGTTATGGCAAGTATCTCCAAGCCCTTTTGACTTGCGGCGAGAGCGTTGTCGGCTATGCTTCCCTTACCGTGAGAATACGTTGTATGCGAATGATAGTCCGCAGTAATTCTAAAGTCCACCCTATTACCTCTTACTCAGAAATCTCTTAAAGTTACATCCCTACACGCTGTGGCGTCGACAGAACACAATTTTATTTATAAAATCGCTTGCGTATAAACTGCGTAATTCGATTTGTATTTCGTAGCGAAAGGCAACCGAAGTCCGCAGTTTAGATGTGGTCTGTTGATGACACAGCGGGTAAATATTCTATCTCATATTTTAACTTAACGCCAAAGCGTTTGTCAACCTCTTGCCTTGCATAATCGGCAAGCCGCAAAAAATCCGCCGAGGTCGCGCCGCCCGTATTAATTATAAAATTGGCGTGCATTTGAGAAATTTGCGCGCCGCCTATTCTATATCCTTTAAGTCCCGCTCTGTCGATAAAATATCCCGCGGATACGTCGCCTGCTTTTTTGAACACGCTTCCCAAAGACTTGCCTTTAGGTTGCGATTTTCCTCTTGCGATAGCGTATCCTTTCATATCTTTGGCTATACGGTTTTTATTGCCTGCCGCAAGCTTTACGCTCGCCCCTATCGCAACGCCCAATTCTTTTACTTTGGAATGACGGTATGCAAAGCCCAAGTCCTTTGCGTATACTCTCTCGACTTTTCCGTCGATAAGCAAGTCAACGTATTCAACAACGTCCGCAAGTTCTCTGCCGAATGCTCCGCAGTTCATCGAGAGTCCGCCGCCCACGCTGCCGGGAATAGAGCAAAGCCCCTCTATTCCGCTCAATGAATTTTCCAAAGCGTATCGGCAAACTGCGCTCATTTTTTCGCCAGCCGATAGATAAATTCTGTCGCCGCATACGCTCTTTCCTTTGAGCATATCTGTGGATACTACTGCGCCGTCGAACCCTCTGTCGTTTATCAAAGTATTGGTGCACGCGCCTAATACTACGCAGTCGCGCCCCTCCTGCTTGAGAAACTCTATCGCCGAAATCATTTCTTCTTTTGTATTGGGATATGCTACGCAAGCCAAATTGCCGCCGCTCCCGAACGAAGACGGCGAAGCAACGTCAAACTTTGTTTGACAAATTTTCGGTAAATATGATAAGTCTTTCACGTTGTATTATATGCTTTGCCAAACTAGACTTGCCATTATTATAAACATTTCAAATTTAAATTAAAAACTTGCTCAAAGATAAAAAATCTTTATCTCACCTGATTTGATAATTTCCGCTTGCAACCTTTTGGTTGGAAAGCAACTCCGTGCTTTCCCTTGCCAAATAAATATTTTGAGAATAAGGCGTGTTGTTAGCCACGATTTTAAGAGATTTACTGCCGCTTTGTCTGCGCATTACAAGCAATTCTCCGCAACTTTCGAAATAAGTTTCGCCGCAAATCTGTTTTTGTATTTTTTTCTTCTTTAGATTAAATGATTATATTCTTTAATGATTATTTGCTTTACTTTACTAATTAAATTTTTATTGATTTCAATCAACATCAAATGGTCATCCGCAACAGTAGGATATTCTACTCCTTCGTCATAGGGGTCATATTCATTAAGTATATTTATAATCAAAGTATCATCTATAATCTTCAAATTTGCAAATTCTAATTCTTGTCGATGCGGTTTTCCTATAAATACTATAATCAACGAATTGCTTTTAAAATACCTATTATGATAACTTCTCAACTTTATATAAATATCAGAATCATAGTTTCGATTGCTTTTATCATTAATTGGCATTCCTGTATCATTGCAAAACTCTTTCAATTGCTCAACAGAGTCTATTCTTTGAGGAAAATCTGTATTTGCTTTGAATACATCAGATTCAATATGGTCAAAACTCGTAACGTTATAATCAAACCTGCTATAAGGATCATTACTACACGCTGAAAAAGTAGCAAATAATACAAAAATGCAAATCATAAATATAGAAATACTTTTAATAACTTGTCTTCGCATAATTTCTCCCCTTAATTATTAATATCATTTATTTAATTTTATATTAAAATCAGTTTATTGTCTATATATTTAAGTTAAAATGTCAACAAAGGTTGACATTATGTTAACTTTGATTATTAAAATCAAATTATATATCAAGATAAAGAGCATAGATATAGTCTAATATATAATATGATTTAAACTAAGAATATCCCCACTTCACCTACTAAAATCTCAAAACTGGCTCCCTGCAACTTCTGCCCCGACAGCAATTCTTCTTTTGCCTTTGGGCAATAGAAAGATTGCGTTTGATTGGTATTATTTGCGACGACTTTCAAGGTCTTGTTGCCGCTCTTGCGACAGAGCACAAGAAGATTGTTTTGATGTTCAAAATAAGTGTCTCCGCAGACTTGGTCTTTGAACTTTTTGCGGATTTTGCCAAGTTGAATATAATGCGCCAGCAACTCACTGTCGATATTATCCCAATCCAGACATCTTCTGCAAAGAGGGTCTTCATATCCTTCCATTCCTTGTTCGTCGCCGTAGAAAATCGAAGGTACGCCGGGGAGCATAAATTGCAAAGTCGAAGCCATAATCAATCTCTTTTTGGCAAAATCATATCCTTCCTTGCTCAAACGGAAGTTCTTACGGTATTGTTTATCCGTACCGTTCATATCTACGCCGCTCAATACGCTCAATGCCCTTGCGGTGTCGTGGGAATCTATGAGATTCATCGTCGCGTCCAAACATTGCTTGGGATAATTCTCGACAATTGTCATAACGGTCTCGGCAAATTCAGCCGCATTACCACCCAAGGCGTAGGACAAAACAGCTTCTTTGAAGGGATAATTCATAACGCCGTCGAGCTGTTTTCCTTGAAAATAATGTCTGCGATATGAATATGCAATTTTATTCGAAGCGTCTTCCCACACTTCTCCTATGATAAGATTTTCTTCGCCGTTACGCTTGACCGCCTTGCGAATGTCTTCGACAAAATCTTCGCGAAGTTCGTCGACTACGTCGAGTCTCCAACCTTTTACGCCCAACTTCGTCCATTTATCGATAATGCCTTTCTCGCCGCTTATCATATTTCTAAACGACTTTGCGCGCTGACTCACCGTGGGAGTAACGGTTATACCCCACCAGCAATGATACTCGTCGGGATAGTTATAAAAATCAAACCATTCGTAATAAGGGCTTTGTTTGGACTGATACGCTCCTATTTCCGGATAATTGCCAAATTTATTAAAATATTTGCTATCGGCGCCCGTATGATTGAAAACGCCGTCCAACATAACGCGTATTCCCGCCTTTTCAGCCTTATCTATAAGTTCCTTGAATTTACTTTCCGTTCCTAGCAATTCGTCTATAAGTTCGTAATCTCCCGTGTCATATCTGTGATTGGACGAGGATTTGAATATAGGCGAAAGATACAGCAAAGTCACGCCCAATCGCTTGAGATAGGGCAACTTATCTATAATACCTTGAAAATTTCCGCCGTAAAAATCGTTTGCTCTAAAGACTCCGTCGTCGTCTACTATCGTGACGTCTTCTCCCCACTCTTTAAGTACGCCTTGTTTTTTGAAAACGGCGTCCTTATCTTCGCCTTTGCAAAATCTGTCGACAAATATATGATATATGATTCCGCCCTTTATCCAATCGGGAGTGACGAAATTTTTATTATATACGGTGAATTGAAAATCTCCGTCTTCCTTAGCGTATTCGTATATCCCCTCTTCCGTCTTGAAGATAAACTTATACCAATACAAACCTACTTTGTTGAGATTGATTTTAGTAAAAAATTCGCTCTCGTCGCCTCTTTTGCAGACGAACGACATATGAAAGACGTACGGAGTATCCGCGCCGTCCGCATAGACGTGCAATTCTACGGATTGAACAAAAACGCCGTCCTTTACGAATATTCTAAAAGTCGTTTCCTTTCCCTGCGCTACGCTGCCGAATGGATATTTACAATGTGGATTTTTACTGTCGAAATATATAAGTTCTCTCACTTCGCGCCCTATCGCCCTATTTTTATAGCCTCATTCTATTGTGAACAAGGCTATAATCGGTTTAATTACTTATTAACTTTTTTGCCCGTTTTCGCAGGAGCTTTGGCTGCGGGTTTAGCTTGTTCGGCAGCAACCTTCGCCGCGCTCTTTGCCGCGCAATAATCGACGGGTTTCATTTTCCAAATTCTGTCCGCGTATTCTTTTACGCTTCTATCCGAAGAGAAGAAGCCCGAATAAGCTGTGTTAAGAAGAGACATTTTTGCCCAAGCGTACTTATCTTTGTAAGCCTTGTCGAGTCTGTCTTGACAGTCGCAGTATGACTGGAAGTCCGCAAGCACTTTATATCCGTCGCTGGAAATCAAAGAGTCTGCTATCTCGCCGTAATTAACGCCTGCGATTCCTCCTCTCAAACCGTCTATCACAGCCTTAATTCTTGAATTGGAATTATAATAATCTCTTGGATTGTAACCTCTTCTGTTGAGCTCGTTTATTTCGCTGGCAAGCATACCGAATATAAAAATATTTTCCTTGCCTACGTTCTCGTATATCTCGATATTTGCGCCGTCCATAGTACCCATAGTTACCGCGCCGTTTATCATAAACTTCATATTACCCGTTCCGCTGGCTTCTTTACCTGCAATGGATATTTGCTCCGACACGTCGGACGCGGGCATTATGATTTCTGCAAGCGTAACTCTGTAATTTTCTATATAAACGACTTTGAGTTTGCCGCCTATATCGGGGTCATTGTTGATAAGGTCGCCCAAAGAATGGATAAGTCTTATAATCTGTTTTGCCATATAGTAGCTAGGCGCCGCCTTTGCTCCGAATATAAACGTCCTCGGAGTTATATCGAGATTTGGATTTTCTTTGAGTCTGTAATACAAATCAAGAATATGCAAGGCATTGAGCAGCTGTCTCTTATATTCGTGAAGTCTCTTGACTTGCACGTCGAATATAGAATCGGGATTGATTTCTATACCGTTATGCTCTTTGATATAAGCGGCAAGTCTGACTTTGTTTGCTCTCTTAATATCGCAAATTTTATCGAGCACGGCTTTGTCGTCGGCAAACTTTGCCAAATCTTTGAGTTTGTCGGCGTCTTGCATAAATCCGTCTCCGATAAGTTTGGAAATATAATCGCTGAGCAACGGATTGGATTGGCATAGCCATCTTCTGTAAGTTATACCGTTGGTAACGTTGGTGAAGTTTTGCGGATGCATTTTGCAGCAATCTCTGAAGACTTCGTCCTTAAGAATTTGCGAGTGAAGTTCGGAAACGCCGTTGACCGTATGCGACGCAGCCAAACAGAGATTTGCCATTTTCACTTGACCGCCAGACAGCACCGCATTGTAGTCGACTTTGCCGTAATCGTTGGGATAGAACGCCCAAAGCTCGTCGGTAAATCTGCGATTTATTTCGCAAACTATCTGATATATTCTCGGCAGCAATTGCTTGAAAAGTCCTTCGGGCCATTTTTCCAAAGCCTCTGCCATAACGGTATGATTGGTGTAAGAAACGGTACGCGTAACTATATTCCAAGCTTTATCCCAAGAATATCCGTATTCGTCGAGAAGCAATCTCATAAGTTCGGGTATGCAAAGCGTAGGATGCGTGTCGTTGATGTGTATAGCCACTTTATCGGGCAAAGTATTCAAAGTCTTATAGTCTTTGAGATGTTTTTTAAGTATGGACTGTATCGACGCCGACACAAAGAAGTACTGTTGTTTAAGTCTCAACATTTTGCCTTCTTGGTGATGGTCGGCAGGATAAAGAACTTTGCAAATGCTCTCCGCTAAAGCTTTTTGTTCCAAAGATTTGACGTATTCGCCCTCGGCAAAAAGTTTCATATCAAAATCCATAGGAGCTTTTGCAGTCCAAAGTCTCAATTTATTTACGGCGGGCACGTCGTATCCGCTGATATTCATATCGTAAGGTATAGCCTGTACTGTATAACAGTCTTTTTGTTCGGTATAAAGTCTGCCATTGTCCCATCTTTCTTCCACGTAACCGCCGAACTTGACTTCAAAGGTATCTTCCATTCTGGGAGAAAGCCATACGTCGCCGTTTTCAAGCCACTCGTCGGGCAACTCTACCTGCCAGCCGTCTTCTATCTTTTGTTTGAAAATACCGTAATCGTATCTGATAGAAAATCCGCTTGCAACGTAATTAAGATTGGTCAAAGATTCCATATAAGCAGCAGCCAATCTGCCCAAACCGCCGTTGCCCAAACCTGCGTCGGGCTCTATAGCGTACATATCTTCGATAGAATATCCTAGCTCTTTGCAAAGTCCGTCGAAAACGTCAGTCATCTTGAGATTGAACAAATGATTTTTTAAAGAACGTCCAAGCAAAAACTCCATAGACATATAGTATACCTGCTTGGAGCTTTGCTCCAATCTCTTTTTCTTAAAAGCAAGACGTTTGTCGGTAAGAATATCTCTAACCGTCATACAAATTGCTCTGTATATTTGATTCTTGCTTGCGTTTTCTATTGTTCTACCGAAATACGTCTGACATTTTAGCGAAACTGTCTTTTTTAATTCTTTTATCTTATTTTCCATACTGTCTCCAAATAAGCAAAATTATTCGCAAAACCGTCCGACCGTGACGTTTAGCGTTCGGTCGGACAATTTTAAGCTTTAAAATTATATCATATAATAATTATTTTTGCTACATTTTACAAGTCAAAATACAGATTTTTTACAAAAAATCACTATTTTATAAATTTTTGACCTCGTATTTTTAAAATTTACAACTCTTTATATAGGTCTACGTAGCGAAGAGCTATATTTTTCCAACTGAAATCCTGCGTCATCGCGTTATCGACAATCTTACTCCAGTCCTCTTTATAATCTCTATACATACCCACGGCTCTTTCAACTGCGTTAAGCATATCGTAAGCGTTGTAAGAATAAAAAGTGAATCCCGTGCCTTTGCCGGTAGTATAATCATAGGGAATTACGGTATCTTTAAGCCCGCCCGTCTCTCTGACTATAGGAAGAGAACCGTATCTCATTGCTATCATTTGCGACAGACCGCAGGGTTCGAATTTCGAAGGCATTAAAAACATATCGCTCGCGCAATAAATCTTGCTTGCGAGGTCGGCGGAAAAAGTGATAAGCGCGCGCAAGTTGCCGGGATATCTGCTTTGGGCGCTTCTCATCATTTCTTCGTATTTGTAATCGCCCGTGCCTAGAATTACCAATTGTACTCCCATATCCAATATACGCGTAATGACGGGAGACATCAAATCCAAGCCCTTTTGGTGAGTAAGTCTGCCAACCATACCTATCATAGGTATATTTTCGTCCACAGGCAATCCAAGGTCTTTTTGGAAAGCAAGTTTGTTTTCTTTCTTAAGCGCAAAAGTATTTAGTCCGTAATTTTTGTAAGCGTATTTATCAGTCTGCGGGTCGTTTGCGTCAACGTCGATTCCGTTAATGATACCCGACAGTTTGAACTGTCTGTTGACCAAAATATCGTTCATTCCGTAACCGAAATATGCGTTGAGGATTTCCTGCGCATAAGTCTGCGACACAGTAGTTACCTTGTTGGCTCTTTCGATTCCGCCTTTCATATAGTTGACGTCGCCGTCGAAATCGACAAACTCTCTTGCCCAATCCGGCAAACCGAGCACGTCGCCCGACATAAATCCGCTATATCTGCCTTGGAACTCTATATTGTGAATTGTAAATACTGTCTTTATATTCTTATATAATTCGTCTCCTCTGTAAAACACGTCGAGAAATACGGGAACAAGCGCAGTCTGCCAGTCGTTGGAGTGAATTATATCGGGAACAAAACCGTCCATAAGTCTTATGCTGTCAAGTATTGCCCTTGCAAAAAACGCAAACCTTTCGCCGTCATCGAAATAACCGTAAAGTCCGCTGCGCTTGAAATAATACTCATTGTCAACAAAGTAATATGTAACTCCGTTTTCCACAGCCTTAAAAAGTCCGCAATACTGATAGCGCCACGAAAGATTGACGTAAGTGTTTCCCACATATTCCATCTTATCGCGCAACTCTTGTTTTATATCCATATACAGCGGCAAAATGACTCTGCAATCCACTCCGCCGTCCACAAGAGCTTTAGGCAACGAACCTGCAACGTCTGCCAAGCCTCCGGTCTTTATAAACGGAACGGCTTCGGACGTCGCGAATAATATCTTTTTTCCCAAATCGATTTTTGTGCTTTTTACCTCGGGCTTCAGCGCCGAAGTCTTTTTTGGTTTGCTTTGAGTAGGCATAGCGCAATCCTCCTATTATGTTGCTAAACAACAGTTTGTTCAATAACGGTCCAACGGACAGTCTTATCTTGCGACATATGCCGCAATGCTTTGTTTTGCTTCAAACTCATCGCTTTCAGCGATACTATACCGTCTTGTTTTTGACAACTACGACCGGATAGAACTCGCTGCCGCCAAGCGATTTGTCTTCTGTGACCGTAACGTCTTTGTCGGTTATCGCATAATTGAGTTTAGACCCCTTCATTATGCGCCCGCCTTCCATAACGATACTGTTGCGTATCTCTGCTCCGTCTTCGACTACTACGCCGCGGAACAAAATGGAATTTTCGACGGTACCGTTGATTTTACATCCGTCTGCTATAAGACTGTTGACGACTTTTGCCTCTTTGCAATACCTAGTCGGCACGCTGTCCTTAACTTTGGTAAAAATCTTACCCACGCTGTCAAAAAGGCTGTCTCTGACGTCGCTTTCGAGTATCGACATACTTTCTCTGTAATAGGATTTTATGTCGTCGACCAAAGCCGCGTGTCCTTTTACTTTGTAAGCGTGAATATTCAGCACGTCCAAATTTGCCTGCAAAATATCTCTTTCGAAGTCTATCTTGCCTCTCTCATAGCTGTCTTCGACAAGCTGAATAAGTTGTTTGCGGTTGAATAAATAACAGAAAAGCCCCACTTCAAAATATTCTTCGCTTGCGCTACGCGTGATTCTCATACCTCTCACTCTGCCGCTGAGGTCGCTCTCGACAAGCACTCTTCTCGAAGTCGTTGGTTGCGCGGTATAGGTGAGCATAGTAATATCCGCTCCGCTTGCGACGTGAGCCTCATAGACGTCGTCGAAGTCTATGCTTGCTATAATATTACTGTTGGTGACGACAACGTATTCGTCGTCGGAGTTCTCTATATAATCCAATATTCCGTAAAGCGCTTCTATCTTTCCCTTAAAAACGTTGGTTGAAGTGTTGGACGCATACGGCGGGAATACTGCGATACCGCTGTTCTTTCTGTTGAGGTCCCAATCGCGTCCCATACGTATATGGTCCATAAGCGACGAATAATTGCTTCTCGTTATTATTCCGATTGTAGTAATCGCGCTGTTGACAAGATTGGAAAGCGCAAAATCTATACATCTATATCTGCCGCCGAAAGGCAAAGACGCCGTCGTGCGGTGCAAAGTGAGTTCGTTGAGCTTTGATTCGTTGTCGCTCGCAAAAATTATACTCATAGTATTTTTCATCTTACCGTCTCTCCTTAATCTACCATAGCCTTGACCGGCACTACGCTGTTTGCCTTGACTTGAGCATTCGGTCCGACAACGGTGATTTGCCACTGTCCGTCAACCATACCGTCCTGCTTGTCTCCTACGACTGCGTTTTCGCCAACAACTGCGTTGTTGCCTACTATTGCGTATTTTACTACCGCGCCCTTGCATATTTTAGCGCCCGGCATAACAGTCGAATCTTCCACAACCGCGCCTTCGCATATCTCCACGCCTGTTGACAGCACGCTGTTGACTACCTTGCCGTTTATCTCGCAACCTTCTGTAACAAGAGAGTCTTTTATTACCGCGTTTTTGCCGACGTAATGCGGGTGCTCGGCGGTATTTCTCGCATAAATTTTCCACGCGCTGTCGTCGAGATTAATGCCGCTCGACGTATCAAGCACGTCCATATTCGCCTCCCAAAGAGAGGAAATTGTGCCCACGTCTTTCCAATATCCTGAGAAATTGTATGCAAACAGCTTCTGTCCGTCGGCAAGCATCTTTGGAATGATATTCTTGCCGAAGTCGTTCTGAGAAGTCTTGTCCGCTTCGTCTTCGATGAGGTATTTTCTCAATTTTGCCCAATTGAAAATATAAATACCCATAGAGGCGTTGGTACTCTTGGGCTGTTTTGGCTTCTCTGCAAATTCATATACCGAATTATCGGGATTGGTATTCATTATTCCGAATCTTGACGCTTCTTCCAAAGACACGTTGATAACGGCTATGGTGCAATCCGCTCCCTTTTCCTTATGGTAAGACAGCATTTGAGCATAGTCCATTTTATAGATATGGTCGCCCGACAGCACAAGCACGTATTCGGGAGAAAACTTGTCTACGAATTCTATATTCTGATATATGGCGTTTGCCGTTCCTTTATACCAATCAGACGTTTCGCCTTTCATATAAGGCGGCAATATAAAAACTCCGCCGTTGAGTCTGTCAAGGTCCCAAGGCTGTCCGTTGCCTATGTATTGATTCAAATCAAATGGTTTGTACTGCGTCAAAACTCCTATGGTGTCTATGTCCGAATTAATACAGTTTGACAGCGGAAAATCTATAATTCTGTATTTTCCTCCGAAAGATACGGCAGGTTTTGCCAAATCTCTCGTAAGAGAATAAAGTCTCGTGCCCTGTCCGCCCGCCAATAACATAGCGACGCATTCTTTTTTGCTGGTATGCATTTTCCCTCCTACAATATATAAAATTTGTTATCGTAATTATTTGCTTATTTATTTTGTCTCTTTTTCCTGTTTTTTCAGTTTTCTCGCAGGCGCGATATACATTGCGCTGTTGCCGGGTATCGTCATTTCTATATAATAAGGATATCCGTGCATCTCGCCCTTTTGCGCCGTAAAGTTCATCTTGTCGCTCTCTCCGCCGTATTTTTTGTCGTCGCTGTTGAGAACAACTTTATAAGCCCTCTTTTCGGGAACGCCCATACGGTATCCTTCCCTCTTAACCGGCGAAAAGTTTATCACAGCTATAGTATAGTTGCCCTCGCCGTCGCTTCTTATGAACGACACTATGTTTTGCGTATTGTCGTCTACGCATATCCACTTAAAGCCGTCGTATGTCGTGTCGAGATAATACATCTCTCTGTTGGCAAGATAATAAGCGTTGAGGTCCTTGACGTACTCGTGTAAATTATAATGCGAATCGTAATCCAATAAGAACCAATCAAGCTGTTTTTTGTAATCCCATTCTATAAACTGTCCGAATTCTCCGCCCATAAACAGCAGCTTTTTGCCGGGATGCGCCATAGTATATCCGAAGAATGCTTTCAGCGAATTGAACTTATCCATATAAGCTCCCGGCATCCTGTTGAGCAAAGAATATTTGCCGTGAACGACTTCGTCGTGCGACAGCGGTAAAATATAATTCTCGCTGTAGGCATAAGTTATTGAAAAAGTAACTTTATTGTGATTGTCTTTTCTGAAGAACGGGTCGAGCGAAACATATGAAAGCATATCGTTCATCCAGCCCATATTCCATTTGAAATTAAAACCCAGTCCGTTGTCGTGCGGAGGCTTGGTCACATTGGGGAATGCCGTCGATTCTTCGGCTATCATCAACAAGCCCTTATATTTGGACAGCATATGCGTATTGAGCTTTTGCAAAAAATCAATAGCTTCGAGATTATAATTGCCGCCGCTCGCATTTGGACGCCATTGTCCGTTTTGTCTTCCGTAATCCAAATAAAGCATTGAAGCGACAGCGTCCACTCTTATTCCGTCGACGTGATATTCGTTTACCCAAAAATCTGCCGAGGATATGAGGAAAGAATGGACTTCGCGCCGTCCGTAATCAAATACTCTCGTTCCCCACTCCTTATGCTCTTGCTTTAGCGGGTCGGAATATTCGTAACAAGGCTCTCCGTCGAATTCGTAAAGTCCAAAACCGTCTTTTGGGAAATGCGCGCATACCCAATCGAGTATTACGCCGATTTTGTTTTTGTGCAATTTGTTGACGAAATATTTAAAGTCGTCGGGAGCGCCGTATCTAGAAGTGGGCGCAAACATTCCGCTGACTTGATATCCCCAACTACCCTCATACGGGTATTCGCTTATAGGCAATATCTCGACGTGCGTATAGCCCATCTGTTTGACGTATGCCACGAGTTCGTCGGCAAGGTCTCTGTAATTGAGTATATTGCCGTCGGCATATCTTCTCCAGCTTCCCAAATGAAGCTCATATATATTCAAAGGCGAATGGAAAGCGTCAAACTTTTCTCTCTCCGCAATCCAGTTTTTGTCCGTCCACTTAAAATTAGACGTATACAGTTTTGAAGCGTTGGCGGGAGAAGTCTCGCTGTGTCTTGCATACGGGTCGGCTTTGAGCCTCAACTTGCCGTCGGCAGTCTCCACGCTGAATTTATATATATCGTATATTTTGAGACCTTCTACGAATCCTTCCCAAATGCCGTCGCTTATCTTGCTCATAGGATGAATCTCTCTGTCCCAGTCGTTAAAGTCGCCGACTACGCTGACCGATTTGGCGTGAGGAGCCCAAACTCTAAACACCCAACCTTCTTTATCCTCTCTCTTGCTCTGATGAGGCGACATAAATTTATATGCCTCATAATTCGTCCCCTCGTGAAAGAGGTACACGGGTATCTTTTTATCCAACTATCCCTTCTCCTTTTTCATACTTATCCAAATTATACCATAATTATTTTTAATATACAATACCGATTTTGTGAAAATATTAAATTTTTTTTACATTTTTTACTTGCTATTTCCGACAATGAAGAGTATAACGTATATGGTAATTTTTAAGAAAAATTACGGAGGCGTTTATGGCAACCAAAGATATGTCGGTGGGCAAGCCTGTCAAAGTTTTATATGCGTTTGCAATACCTATGATAATATCCGTGCTGTTTCAGCAATTTTACAACATCGCCGATTCTCTTATCGCAGGTAATTTTATCCACGACGAAGGAGCCGCCTTGGCGGCGGTCAACGCCGCATATCCCGTGACGGTGGTTTTTATAGCAATCGGCAACGGATTCGGCATAGGCGGAAGCGTCGTAATATCGAGAATATTCGGCTCGAAGCAATATGCGCGAACAAAGACCGCCAATTTCACATCGCTTATAAATATAGTTTTCTTTGCGTTGATATTCACGCTGATAGGAATTTTCGTCTGCCGTCCGCTCCTTTCTCTTATGAACTCCAAAGAACTTGGCGAAGAAATATTTAAACAAAGCGCAGAATATCTTGACATTTATATTTACGGTTTGATATTCCTCTTTGTATACAACGTTGTAAGCTCTACTTTTCAAGCTTTGGGAAATTCCAAAACTCCTCTGGCGCTTCTTATCTTCTCCACGGTGTTCAACGTAATAATCGACATAATATTCGTCAAATACCTTGATTGGGGAGTAAAAGGATTGGCTTGGGGAACTTTTATTGCGCAAGGACTGGCAAGCGTAATATCGTTGATTATTCTTCTGATAAATATGGCTAAACTACCCGACGATTATACTTCGCAGCCTGATGAAGGCGCGCCCGTCGAAAAGGCGCCGACTGCTAAATCAAAAACGTTGTTTGAAAATGCATACTTCTCAATAGGCGCGTTAAAAAGCATACTGCTCATATCATTGCCCAGTATATTGCAGAATTCAACGGTATCCATAGGTCAGCTGTTCGTACAGGGACTCGTTAATTCTTTCGGCAACGCAAATTTAGTGGCGGCGTACGGCTCTGCTTTCAAAATAAATTACATTATAATTTCAATCTTTCTGACAATATCCAACGCTATGGCAACATTTACTTCACAAAACGTGGGCGGCAATCATCTTGACAGAGCCAAAGAAGGGCTCAAAGGCGGACTTGTCAGTATGATTGCAATTGCTTTAGTCTCCACAGCGTTATATCTCATATTCGCAAAACAACTTATAGGAGTATTTGTCAGCGATAAAAACGAAGAGATAATATCTATCGGTTCCAAGTTTTTGTATATCCTCTCCCCGTTTTATATCATAGTCTGCATAAAGATAATTTTCGACGGATTTATCAGAGGCGCGGGAGATATGGCAGGTTTTACGTCGAGCACAATGACAGATTTAGTAGTACGCGTGGGATTAAGCTTTTTATTTGTTAAAGCATTGGGAATGTCATACGAATCCATATGGTGGAGCTGGCCTATCGGATGGGTATTGGGCGCGGGCGTATCCATAGTCTTTTATATATCCAAAAGGTGGCAAAAGACTTCTCTAAAAACGCTTTGATATAGCTTGTATTGACACTTGTCGCCATTTGTATTATACTTTAATATATGAACTTGACTCCGATAAAAATAAATCCGCAAGAATATCCCCCGTCACTGCGACGCTATCTTGAAGGCACAAATATTTTTGACAGCAGCAGTTCTCCGCAAGCTAAAGTAATTTACTCGGATAAAGACGGCGGATATTTTATCAAAACCTCTCAAAAAGGCGCGCTATATTCCGAAGCGACGATGACGCAATATTATTATTCTTTGGGACTTGCGCCGAAAGCGCTCGAATACATATCGGATACAAACGATTTTTTAGTAACAGCCAAAGTAAAAGGCGACGACTGCATAAATCCCAAATATTTGCAACAGCCTCAAAAGCTTTGCGAGACGCTTGCCAGTATATTAAGGGAATTGCACAGTATGGATTACTCGGACTGTCCGATTAAAAACCATACCCAAATATTCCTTGACAGCGCAAAGAAAAACTATCGAGAGGGATTATGCGACAAAGATATATTAAAACAACTCAATTTAAACAATCCCGACGAAGCTTGGGATATAATTGATTCTCAAAAACATTTGTTGCGCAACGAAGTTCTTCTGCACGGCGATTACTGTCTGCCGAATGTAATACTTGACGATTGGAAGTTGAGCGGATTTATCGACGTAGGCAACGGCGGCGTAGGCGACAGACACGTTGATATTTTTTGGGGTATATATACTCTGTTTTTCAATTTGAAGACTCATAAATACGCTAAAAGATTTATAGACGCCTACGGAAAAGAACTTGTTGACTGCGAAAAGTTGAGATTGATTGCAGCCATAGAAATATTCGGTTAAAAAAGGATTTGATATGAGAAGAAAAGACAGACAAATGCCAAAAGAATGGGCGCTGGAAATAGTGGATAAATGCCAATGGGCGACGCTTGCGACAATAGACGCAGACGGTATGCCGTATTGTGTTTCTTTGAGTATGGCAAGAATAGACGATTGTCTATATTTCCATTGCGCAAAGTCCGGAAAAAAAACCGACTGTCTGCGGCTAAACGACAGCGTATGCATATCTTGCGTGGGCGACGTCAAAAGACTTGACGACGAATTCTCCACTTTGTATGAAAGCGCGATAATTTTTGGAAAAGCCTACGAGGTGACGGATGATATGCAAAAAATCAATGCTCTGAGAGCTTTATGCCAAAGACATACCCCGCTCTATATGTCGCATTTCGACGAAGAAATCAAAAGAAGCCTTCCCATTACAGCCGTGTGGAAAATTAAGATAGAAAGTATCGAAGGCAAAAGCAAACGTAGAATATGAAAGCAATAAATAAATCGCAAAACACGGCATAATTATGCCGTGTTTTTTATTTTAAAGGTGAATTATACTATCAAGTGCAACACCCAATAAAAAGAAAGAAGTTCATACAAA
>CAJUOK010000026.1 GCA_910588015.1 uncultured Christensenellaceae bacterium
GTATACTTTTACTGACTGCCGTTTATGCATAGCGAAACGGCGTATTTTTTCAATATTATTATAGTTCGTGTCACATTTTTTTGCAATAGCTTTAAGTCAGTAAAAGTATACTTTTTTTGGAAATTAGATAATTTAGAAAGTTTTTTGAGTGCTAATTATAAAAAAAGAAAATAAAAGAGTGCAAAAAATCGACGCAATTTAAGATGCGTCGATTTTTGAATTCCAAATAAAAATAATTTGTTTTAATTATTGTCGCCAAACATCTCTTCCTCGAGAAGTTCTACGCTGTCAAGTACGAACTTTATACAGGGACGGACTTTATAATATTCTTCGTCGCGCTCTTGAGGCATATATCCCGTGGTAAGATTTTTGACGTTTTGAAGAAGCACGCCGCAATTATCCGAACCGTTGAGCTCTTTAAACTTTGCGACAAGCGCCTGTATACGCTTATAGATATCGGCTTTTGCTTCTTTGGGGCTGTCTGAATGCGAAGAATACAATCCCAAGACAATGGCGAAAGCGCTCACTGCTCCGCACAAATTTCTCGTTCTGCCAAATCCTCCTCCAAAACCTATGGACACGGCTTTAAGCTGTTCCATATCAAGCGGCAAAACGTCTTCAAACGCCATTACCACCGATTGACAGCAATTATATCCCTCTTTGAAATAGTTGTATGCTTTTTGCTTCCTTGTAAGTTGATGCGCCATTTTTAACTATCAGCGGATATTGCGTTTTATAGCGCAATATCCGCCGTCTCCTCATAATCTAATATAACATATGTTGCATATCGACGCTATATTCTTATCGACCGTCTCGCTTAATCAAATGCAAAAATCAAAGCGTATCTTTGCTTGCTTTTGCAGGCTTAAAAGATATTACTTTGCTTTCGGGAATGTCTATTTTTGCGCCGGTAGCCGGATTGACGCCTACGCGAGCGGCTCTTGTCTTAACTTCGAAATTACCGAATCCCGGCAAAGTAACTTTATCTCCGCCTCTCATTGCTTCCATAATGCTTTCAAGCATAGCGTCGCAACATTCGCTCGCTACTTCTTTAGAACAGTTTGCCTTTGCGGCAATAGCGCCTATAAGTTGATTCTTGTTCATAATTTTTGTTCTCCTTTTTTACTGAAATATAATAAATTATTTCGGCAGCCTATACCTACGTATCCTTTCGACAGCAAAGCGCTGTGTTCTTTTGTATCGGTATTGATTACCTCCATTATATTTTTTATTTTATCACCATTTATCTGCGATTGCAATACTTTTTTTAAAATTAACTCCTCGCCGTTGACGTCGTCCTTTTCGCAGTTTTTAAGCAAATATACAAAGTCGTAATTCTCGCTCATATGCCATATTGCGCGCAATTGAAATCCCAGCGAAAAGAAAGTCGACATACTCGCAACGTTTTGGGTGTGCACGACGCCGCATATGGCTATGCCCAAATCCCTTGCTTTTTCTATGGCAAGCGAAAGCAAATACTTTGCGATACCCTGCCCTCTGTATTTTTCCGCAACCATAAGTCCGGAGCTTTCGTATACGTAATTCAATCCGCTATTATTAAAAGAATTTATCAGTTCGGCAAGCTCTTTTGCATATTCTTTATCCAAATCAATAGCAAAAGTCGCTATCAATTCGTCTGAATCCAACAAACCCCAAAAATAACCGCTTTTGAGTACAGCCTTCAACTCAAAATCTTTATAGGGATAAAAGAACTCGATTTTATTCAAGCGAGAACGTTGGTTATCGAGAAATTGCTTGACAAAAACAAAGTCACCCTCTTGCATTTGAAAAAGAGAGTAACTTTTATATGAGTTGGATTTGATAAGTTTCATTATTAATCTGCCAAAAGTTTGACAAGCACAGCTTTTTGAGCGTGCAAGCGATTCTCCGCCTCGTCGAATATCTCGGGGTGACAATCGATGACTTGAGCGGTGATTTCTTCTCCCCTATGCGCAGGCAGACAGTGAAGCACCATTGCGTCGCTCTTTGCGACTGCCAAAGTTTCGGCGTTTATTTGATAACCCGCGAACGCCTTCTTGCGCTCGTTGGCTTCGCCTTCCTGTCCCATAGACGCCCACACGTCGGTATAAAGCACGTCCGCATCCTTGCAAGCAAGCAAAACGTCGTCGGTAATCATAAATTTTTCGCCGTAATTTTTTGCAAATTCCAAAACTCCGCTGTCGGGCATATGAGTCTTAGGGCAGGCAATCGCCACTTTCATTCCCACTTTGAGACAGCCGACTATCAGCGAATTTGCCATATTATTGCCGTCTCCCACGAAAGTGAGCTTGAGATTGTCAAACTCGCCTTTATATTCTCTTATTGTCATAAGGTCGGCAAGAACTTGACAAGGATGCGCGTAATCCGTCAACCCGTTGATAATGGGAATGCTTCCGTATTTGGCAAAGTCTTCTACTTCTTTTTGTTCAAACGTGCGTATCATTATGCCGTCGAGATACCTCGACAAAACCTTCGCCGTATCTTCAACCGGCTCTCCTCTGCCTATCTGCAAATCGCGATTGGACAAAAACAGCGCCTGTCCGCCTAGCTGATACATTCCCGTCTCAAAAGACACTCTTGTGCGCGTGGACGACTTTTGAAAAATCATTCCCAAACTTTTGCCTTCGAGATAATTGTGCGGAATATTATGCTTTTTTTCATATTTGAGCTGGTCCGCAAGATTGAGTATATCTATAATCTCAGTCTCGCTTAAATCGGATAATTTCAATAAATGTTTCATATAACCTCGTTCATCGTTTTTATTTCATTCTTATTATTTTGCCAACATAGAGCTTATGATTGCCAAAGCTTTGTCTATCTCGTCGTAAGTGATTGTCAACGGCGGCAATAATCTTACTTTTGATTTGGCTGTAAGCATTATCAAACCGCGCTTTATTCCCTCTTTTACAAAATCCGACGAAGACATATCTTTTACTTTAAATCCAATCATCAGTCCCAGTCCGCTTACCTCTTCTATGCCGTCAAGTTGACTCAACTTCTCCTGCAAATACTCTCCTTTCTGCTCGGCTTCATACAAGAAATCTTCGTCCATTCTTGCCATAACGTAATTCGCTCCGGCGCATACTATGGGATTGCCGCCGAACGTAGTGCCGTGCATACCGAATCCCAACGTGTCGGAACAATTCTTTGCCACCAGCGCCGCGCCTATGGGAAGTCCGCCTCCCAACCCCTTTGCCAACGTGGTGATGTCGGCTTTTACTCCGTAATGTTCAGCCGCAAGGAATTTGCCGGTTCTGCCCGCGCCCGTCTGAACTTCGTCTATTATCAGCAACACATCGTTTTGCTTGCAAATCTCGCTCAACTTCTTGACGTAATGCTTATCGAGCGCAATAACTCCGCCTTCGCCCTGCACAAGTTCTATCATTACGGCGCATACGTCGCCCTTGCCGACATATGTTTCTACGCTCTGCAAATCTCCCGCGGGAGCATACTCGAATCCGTCGACGAAAGGAAAGAAGAAATCGTGATACACTTCTTGTCCCGTCGCGGTAAGCGTTGCCATCGTCCTGCCGTGGAAAGAATTTATCAAAGTTATTATCTTATCTCTGCCCTTTCCGTATTTGTCAAACGAATATTTACGCGCAATCTTGATTGCGCATTCGTTTGCTTCAGCTCCCGAATTGGCAAAAAATACTTTGTCGTAACCCGTGCGCTCGCAAAGCGATTTGGCAAGCAACGCGTCGGGACGGGAATAATATAGATTGCTGACGTGATTGAGTTTGCACAACTGTTGCGTAACGCTGGCTACCCAACCCATTTCGCAATATCCAAGACTGTTGACTCCTATGCCTGACGAGAGGTCGATATATTCTCTGCCGTCAACGTCGTAGGCATTGACTCCCATACCCTCGACTATCTCGAGGTCATATCTATTGTAGGTGTTGACTATATATTTTTTATCAATATCTTTTATGCTTTTTTCCATAAATCTTCCTTTACTTGATAAGCGTTCCTATACCGCTGTCGGTAAGCATATCCATAATTATCGAATGTTTTATTCTGCCGTCTATAATTACCGCTTGGTCTACGCCCTGTCTGACCGCTTCTACCACGCAATCTATCTTGGGTATCATACCGCCGCTTATCACGCCTTTTTTGATAAGTTTTGGCACGTCGCTGACTTTTACTTCGCTTATCAGCGTGTTTTCGTCGTCCTTGTCCAATAGAAGTCCTCTGACGTCCGTCATAAGCACCAAGTTTTCAGCGTGCAACGCAGCCGCTATAGCCGCCGCCGCAGTATCTGCGTTGATATTGTATATCTTGCCGTCTTTGCCGGCTGCAACAGTCGCAATCACGGGTATATAATCGTTTTCCAAAGTGACCAATATCGGGTCGACGTCTACGTCTTCTATCTCGCCCACGTTGCCGAGGTCAACTTCTCCGCATTTCTTTTTTGCCGTTATTATATTGCCGTCTATGCCGCAAAAGCCAACTGCTTTACCGCCCACTTCCGACAGCAATTTCACTAGGTCTTTATTTACTTTGCCCGCAAGAACCATTTGCACTATATCGGCGGTTTCGTCGTCGGTATATCTAAGCCCGTTGATAAATTTGCTTTCTTTGCCAACGCGCTTGAGCATATCGTTTATTTCGGGACCTCCGCCGTGAACGAGCACAACTTTGACTCCCACCAAAGACAGCAACACAATGTCGTTCATAACGGCTCTTTTCAATTCTTCGTTGAGCATAGCGTTGCCGCCGTATTTCACGACAATGATTTTATCTCTGTATTTCTGTATATACGGCAATGCGTTGACAAGCGTTTCGGCTTGCAATGCCCGCTGTGTGTCGTTCATAATAGATTTCTCCTTATATATCGGCTTTATTTCTGTTTCTTTATTGCTTTTTCTATTTGTTTTCAAGTGCGATAATCTGCGTTGATACGCACGTAATCGTACGTCAAATCGCAGCCCCAAGCGGTAGCTTTGGAATTTCCGTCGTTGCAATCGACGAGAATGCACACTTCGCTTTGCGAGAGCACTTTCGTCGCAATCTCTTCGTCGAACTTAACTCCCGCTCCGTTTTCGCAAACGCGCACGGTACCTGCCGCCGATTTTAGGTCTACGTCTATTTTGCTCACGTCGAACTGTTCTTGGGTATAGCCTATTGCGCAAAGTATCCTGCCCCAATTCGCGTCGGACGCAAACATCGCCGCCTTGACAAGCGAAGAAGATACGACTGAACTTGCAATGGATTTTGCGCACTTGGTATTCTTGGCTTTGACGACTTTACATTCCAAAAGCTTGGTCGCGCCCTCGCCGTCTTTTGCAATCTCTTTTGCCAAATATGTCAGCGCCTTCTGAAGACATTTGCAAAAAGTATTAAATTGACTTCCCTTTTGGGTAATCTTGCCGTTGCCCGCAAGTCCCGACGACATTATACTCAACATATCGTTGGTGGACGTGTCTCCGTCTATGCAAACCATATTCAACGTATCTTTGACCACTTTTCCGAGAGCGACGTTGAGCATTTCTGATGAAATGTCCACGTCGGTGGTCATAAAGCAAAGCAAAGTAGCCATATTGGGATTTATCATTCCGCTTCCCTTGGCAATTCCTCCGATTCTGCATTCTTTTCCGTCGAGTTCAAATGAATAAGCAATCTCTTTTTGCACTCTGTCCGTCGTCATTATAGCTTGAGCGGCAAAGGAACTTCCGTCGTAGGACAATCCGTCTACCAACGACTTCATACCGTCTCGTATAGGTTGCATATTGAGCGGTTCTCCTATCACGCCTGTAGACGCGACTATCACATCGCCGCTATTAATTTTTGTATGCGCCTGCACTAAATCGCACATTGCAGTCGCCTTTTCTATGCCGTCGGCATTGCAAGTGTTGGCGTTGCCGCTGTTGCATATGATTGCTTGCGCCATACCGTCGGACAGGTTTTGTTTTGTCACTGTTAAAGGCGCTCCTTTGACTTTGTTTTTGGTATATACGCTTGCCGCCGCGCAACGCACGTCGCAAGTTATCAGCGCCAAGTCTAACTTGTCTTTGTTTTTCCTTATGCCGCAGTGCACGCCGTTGGCTTTAAATCCTTTCGCAGCGCTCACGCCGCCGTTTATCTTTTTCATATTTTTACCTCGTTGTTTAGAATGACGGCGGAATATAATTCAATCCGCTATCTTCGTCAAGTTTGAACATAATATTCATATTTTGTATTGCCTGACCTGCGGCGCCCTTGACCATATTGTCTATCGTCGATACGATTATCGCTCTTTGCGTATGCTCGTCGTAATGTATTGATATATCGCAATAATTGGAATACTTTACGTTTCGCAAATTAGCAACCTCTCCCAACTCAAGCACGCGAACAAACTTCTCGTCTTTGTAATACGTTGCGTATAATTCGCGCAGCTCCTCGGCATTAATAGGTCTGTCAACGTTGAAGTAAATCGTCGACACGATTCCTCTGTTGACGGGAAGAAGGTGCGGAACAAACGTAACGTTGACTTTCTTTCCCTTGAGCTTTGACAGCGTCTGCTCTATCTCCGGCGTGTGCCTGTGAGCCGCAACCTTATAAGGAGAAAACGCCTCGTTGCAGTTGGGATAATGAGTGTTGTCGGCAAGACCTCTGCCCGCGCCGGTAACTCCCGATTTAGAATCTATCACCACGGTATTGTCAATCGCCAAGCCTATCGCGGGAGCTAGCCCCAAAGCTATGCTTGTGGGATAACAGCCCGGGTTGCCTATAATAGGCTGCGAAATATATTGTTTTCTGTGCAATTCGGGAATACAGTAAAGCGCTTGCGAGTGAATGTCTTCCTCTTCATATTTCTTACCGTACCATTTGCTATATTCTTCCGCGCTGTCCAAACGGAAATCTGCGCCTAAATCTATCATCTTAACGCCGTTTGCCAAACACTTTGCCGCAAACTTTTCGCTCAATCCGTGAGGCAACGACGTAAACACAACGTCGCATTTGTCTATTATATCTTCGTTTTGCAACACTTCGTCGCATATATCTTTTAGATTGGGATATACTTGGCTTATTTTCTTGCCCTCGTAACTCACCGACGACAGCGCTGTCAACTCAACGCAAGGATGCAATAACAACAATCGTACGAGTTCGACTCCCGCATATCCCGTTGCGCCTATAATTCCTACCTTAATCTTCTTCATCATTAAGCACCGTATTTCTTATTTTTTCTATATGTTTTGCCACAGCCTGCGGCGCAGGACCTCCTGTGACCTTCCTTTCGTCTACGCATTTTTGCAATGAAATAGCGTCGAAAATATCATCTTGGAATTTATCGCTCAACTTCTTATACTCCGCAATCGGCAAATTGTCAAGCGTATAGCCGCCGTCTATGCAAACTGACACCAAAGTTCCCGTAATTTTATATGCGTCTCTGAACGGTAATCCTTTTTTCACAAGATAATCGGCGCAATCGGTCGCGTTGATAAATCCTTTTTTGCCCGCGTTGGACATATTTTCGACGTTGACCGTCATAGTCGCCAACATAGGCGCAAGCGTGGACAAACAAAGCTTGACTGTATCGACGCTGTCGAAAATCGCCTCCTTATCCTCCTGCATATCCTTGTTGTATGCCAAAGGCAGACCTTTCATCATCGAAAGCAACGTCGTGAGATTGCCTATGCATCTTCCCGTCTTGCCTCTAATAAGTTCGCATATGTCGGGATTTTTCTTTTGCGGCATTATGCTCGAACCTGTGGAATACGCGTCGTCAAGCTCAATGAATTTAAATTCCCAACTGCTCCACATCACAACTTCTTCGGACAGTCTGGACATATGCATCATACAGGTGGCGATTGCGCTTGCCAATTCTATGCAGTAATCTCTGTCGCTCACGCCGTCAAGACTGTTTTGCATAGGATTTTTAAATCCCAAATATTCTGCGGTAAATTCTCTGTCTATCGGATACGTAGTAGTTGCCAATGCGCCCGCTCCGAGCGGACATTCGTTCATATTGTCAAAACAGTTAAAAAGCCTCACCATATCGCGTTTGAACATCTCGACGTACGCCATTAGATGGTGCGCAAAAGTAATAGGCTGCGCTCTCTGCAAATGAGTATAACCCGGCATAACCGTGTTTAGATTTGATTCGGCTTTTTCCACAAGCACCGCGATAAGCTTTTTGATAAGTCCTACGATAACGTCGATTTCACCGCGCAAATACATTCTCAAATCAACTGCTACTTGGTCGTTGCGGCTTCTTGCCGTGTGCAGTTTTTTGCCCAAGTCGCCCAATCTCTCAGTAAGCGCTTGTTCTATAAACATATGCACGTCCTCGGCGTTCATATCGAATCTCAACGCGCCGCTTTCCAAGTCGTCGTAAATTGCGGCAAGTTCTTTTGCAATAATCTTGCTGTCCTTTTCGTCGATAATCCCTTGTTTGCCCAGCATTTTGACGTGAATGATACTGCCTTGAATATCCTGTCTATACATACGGCTGTCAAAAGATATCGAAGAATTAAAGTCGTTGACCTTCTCGTTCAACTCTTTCTTAAACCTGCCTTGCCACATTTTTGCCATAACGCTACCCTTTTCGTCTTTATTTTAAACCATAAAGATAGCTGCCTTAAAAGTAACTATCTTTATGAAATCGTATTTATATTAAAACCCGTATTATTTTTTACGCTTCGCGTCCATCATAGCTTTGACCTTTATGGGAAGTCCGAATAGATTTATAAATCCTTGAGAATCCATCTGGTCGTATACGTCGTCTTCAGCAAACGTTGCAATGTCTTCGTCATATAGCGAATACGGACTCGTTACGCCGGCATTTGTGATATTGCCTTTATAAAGTTTGAGCTTTACGTCGCCCGTTACGGTCTGCTGCGTGCTGTCTACGAACGCGCTCAACGCCTCGCGAAGCGGCGTAAACCACTGACCGTTGTATACCAAATCCGCAAACTTGATTGCAACCTGTTGTTTATAATGAGAGGTTTCTTTATCCAAACAAAGCGTCTCGAGCACCTCGTGAGCGTGATAAAGTATAGCTCCGCCCGGAGTCTCATATACGCCGCGGCTCTTCATACCCACGAGTCTGTTTTCAACGATATCGGCAAGACCTATGCCGTTTGCGCCTCCCAACTCGTTGAGTTTGCGCACGATGTCGCTTCCTTTCATCTTTTTACCGTCTACCGCAACGGGTACGCCTTTGTCAAAACTTATCGTGACGTACGTCGACTTGTCCGGAGCTTTTTCCGGAGTTACGCCCATCTCCAATATCTTATCGTACATAGGTTCGTTTGCAGGGTCCTCAAGGTCCAAACCTTCGTGCGACAAATGCCAAATGTTCTTATCTTTGCTATAATTGGTCTCGCGGTTGATTTTAAGAGGAATATTGTGCGCTTCTGCGTAATCTATTTCTTCATCCCTTGATTTTATATCCCAAATTCTCCAGGGAGCAATAATTTTCATATTGGGAGCAAAAGCCTTTATTGCAAGCTCAAAACGCACCTGGTCGTTTCCTTTGCCCGTACAGCCGTGACATATAGCGTCCGCGCCTTCTTTAAGAGCGATTTCCACAATTCTCTTTGCGATAACGGGACGCGCAAAGGAAGTACCCAACATATATTTGTTTTCGTAAACAGCTCCTGCCTTTACGGTCGGAAATACATAATCGTCCACGAATTCGTCCGTCAAATCTTCGATATAAAGTTTGCTGGCTCCAGTCTTGATTGCTTTTTCCTCAAGTCCGTCCAATTCGGTTCCCTGTCCAACGTCTCCGCTCACTGCGATAACTTCGCAATTATCGTAATTTTCTTTTAACCACGGTATAATAATTGAGGTATCGAGTCCTCCCGAATATGCCAATACCACTTTTTTTATATTACTCATTTTAGGTGTCTCCTTTTTCCAAAAACTTTATATACACATAATATACCACATATATTGCTTTTGCAAGCGTTTTTTACATATTTATTCACAAAATTTTATGAATTTTCTATAATTATTGCATAATTTACATTGTATATGAATAAATATGCAAATATGCTGAATAAATATTCATTGCGTTAAAATTTTTCTGAAAATCTGTCTACCAAAACCATAGAATCTTTGCTCAAGTCCAATCCTTTGTATACTTGAGTGTAGCATTTTCCTCTCATATTCTTTATCTGCCCGTCTGTTGCCGCGCCCGACGGAGCGACGTTATTATACTGGTCCGTCAAACCGACATTGTCGGCAATGCTCAAAAGAGTCCAATCTCTGACTATATTGTGTATGTCGAGATTGCCATACCTATTGTCCAATCCCTTACATTTGACAATGACGGAATTGCGAGAAAGCTTTTCGAAACTTTCATCGCTACCGTCGTATTTATAATAACTAGACGAAGCTATAGACATACCGAAATACATATCCGCAGCAATATCTTTTTGTTTTACAACACTATCCAAGATATCTGCGAACAAAACGCTGGGAGCTCTTTTTGCTATGGGTTCTTGAGTAAAAGAAATTTTTTCATCTTGCACTTTGTCCCAATTGCCGATAAAAGCTGTCGCTCCGAAATACGGGTCTGCAAGAGTCAGCCGCGTGGGAATGATATTGTTATTGTCAAAAGCTTTTTTGCTTTGCAATTCTATCAGTTGATACGTAGTCGCCAAAGCAAGCTGACTTCCGTAACTGTGTCCGACAAATTTTATTTCCTTGTCATAATCTTCGCCTACCGTAATAGCAAATTCCATTGCAAACTTTACGGACAGAGCTTCTCCTCCGTCAAAAGATACCCATATATAATTAAAAAGATTAACGAGCGAAGCTGCATATGCAAACCAACTCATAGCGGCTACGTTATATCCCTGCTTCTTAAATTCTTTTGCATAATCTCTGATATCAGTCGTTCCCGTCTTGCTTATAGTCTCTTTATGAGTAACAAAATCTTCAAACAACCCGTTTGTAGAGTTTTCTTTACTGGGTTCCCATCCGTGGAAAAAAACCAAAGTAGGCTTGGACGAATCAAAATATTTCTTGTCCATCTGCGCGCTGCTTCTTACATAATCGTCATTGTCTTCGCCAAACCAATATATACCGTAATCCGTATCATCGGCAAAGCTCATCGTAACTCTTGCATTTGACGGTTTAATACAGCATACGCCTATGCACATAAAACAACAAAGCGCCGCAACGGCGGCAATAATTTTAAAATATCTCTTCATAGGGTATCTCTCGCAATCATAATATTATAGATTAATTATAATATTTTTAAGCGTATAAATCAACATTTACAAATAAAAACGTAAAAAACGGGAGGCTATCGCCTCCCGTTGTAACCTGTCAATTGTTATATTTTAACAAATTTGACTAATGCGCCGTCTTTGACTGCTGCGTTGGTGCAAGATTTTTCAACCTTGGACTCGTCTACGCTGCCGTCGATATAGAACGTTACGTTTGCGATATCGAACTTGGATACAGCCTTAATCGTTACGTCTGCGCTAACGCCGTCGGTATTGCCTTCAGCAACAGAAGCCATAACTTTGATAGTTACGAATGCGTTGAGAGTGGTAGACTCTACGTTTACTGCGCCCGTGATATTTACGTTGCTCAACGTGCCGTTGTTTACAGCTACAACGCCTGCAACCTTATAATCGTTGCGAGTCTTAGCCGCGATAACTGCATTTACGTCGCCTGCCAAAGTCAAGTTCTTTACAGTACCGTTGTTGATTGCTATAAATGCAACGTTATTGTCATACATTCCTTCTACAGTGTAGTTGGAAATGGTATATCCGTTACCGTCAAGCGAACCGTTGAATACGCCGATAGGATTGATAACTGCGCCGTTCATATCTATATCGTTCTTAAGAACAAGCTTCTTGCCTGCATAGTCTATCGAGCTGTCGGACATATTTGCAACCTGCTCTGCAGTGAAGATATAATATTCGTCGCCGAGGTTATATCCAAGCGCGCTTGCCGTACCGGTTACGGTTACGCTAGCATAACATACCGCATTATTTACTCTGATAGCAATGCTGTGCGTACCGTTTTCCATAGCTGCAAGAGCTTCGTACGGAATGGTGAGCACATTGAAGTTTACGTCGTAAGTTGCGCCTTCTACGTCAGCCGAAACAACTTCGTCGGTCTTATCGTCTACCATAGTACCGGAAAGTTTGATTTCAAGGTTCTTCATATTGTCATTGCCGGACTTGTCATAATCAAAATCTGCTTTGTCCATATGAACGGTGCCGTCATATACGAAAGTTGTCTTAACTTTTATTACTTTGCCGTAAGAAGTCAAGTATTCAAGTTCTATCTGCTGTTCGAATTTCTCCGAAGGGTCGATAACCGTTACTTTACCGTTCTCGATATTGAGATATTTGCCGTTCCATACGCTGTCTTCCAATGTAACTTTGGTTGCGTAGGTGTTACCTCTGTTCTTGAGGTTGTAAGCAAACGCGTCATACTCGGGAAGTTTTGTCTCCTTTGCCGAAAGTACGATTGTGTTGCCGCCGACAATGTCGGTGATAACGCTTTCTTCTCCTGCTTTATAAAGAACGATTTCTCCTTGAGTAATATCTATAGCCTTGCTGAGGTCTCCTATGCTGATATTTGCAACTTTACCTATAGAAAGAGCAAGCAACAAATCTATATCGTAATAGAAGCCGCCTTCAAAATAAACCGCTCCAGATACGGATACTTCTTCTGCGAGCAAGTTGCCCGTATTCATAAATCCGTAGAGACCGTTGAAATTACCTACTTCAGCTTTAATGCCAAGTCCCAAAACGCCTGCGAGTACGTCAAGCGACAATGTGTTGGCAAGACCGAGTTTCATTTTAGCGCTACCCGAAAGGTCTACTTCTACGCTCTTAACGCCGCTGCCTTCGAGTTTGTCTGCAAAGGTCTTAACGCCCTCTACTTTATCGTAAGTTGCGCCCAACATATAGTTGAAGTCGGAAGATATCGTAACTCCGAAAGAACCTGCGAATGCAAACGAGAAGGTCAAATCGCATTGATATCTTACGGATACAGCGCCGTTGGCAATTGGAAGAATCCAAGTGAAGAGCGGTGCGGATACGCCTGCTTCGGCGTCTTGCATCTGCGCAGTCTTCTCGATGAGTTCAGTCAAGTTGGTTACGTCTGCAAAGCTGTAACCCGATTGAAGTTTGATAGTAGTATCAACTTTGTTATAAACGTAAGCGATTACGCCCGCGTCAACTTCGTTGCCTTCCAAATCTACGTTTACAAGAGCGTTTACTTTAATCGTGCAGTCGAATTCGATAACCAAATCAGTCTTGAAATCGTCGATTGCAACTACGCTCGGAATCGTCATAGTGATTTTTGCTTTGATAGCGTCGTCAACTTTCTTAACATCGAAGCTGAAAGTCGGCTTTGCTCCGAAGAAACTTACCGCTGCTTGAGCCAATTCACTGTTTTCAACGGATTCTGCGATTTCCTCATAGATAAATTCGATTTCGTCGTTTTCAGCGTCCATACTGCGCGCCTCTTCGACGGTGAATTCGTCATATACTTCGACCATCTGCGGCTTTACGTAAGAAATACCTACCAAAGTTGAATCTATGCGCTTGCATTCCTCGACTTTGTAAGCCTCTTGGAGACCGTTCTTTGCATCTTCAATGAGAATTACATCGCCCTTGTTGACTTCCGCGCCGTTAGCCTGCAAATTGAAAGAACCGAAAATCTCCTGCTGTTCGCTGTTTTCTCTCTTTGCAAAGTGCTCGAACTTGCCGCTCATTCTTGCTTTGTCAAAAGAAAGAACGCCGTCTACGTACTGAACGCTGTTGGTCAAATCCTGCGTAACCGTAAAGATAATCTCTTTTACGTTCTCATTGTAGCCGTCGAAACGCAACGACTTGTCGATGGTGATTTTGTAGATATCGCCGATTGTATAGAAACCTGTAGGCGGATAAACAACGTATCTACCCTTTCCTTCTGCAACTACTTCAGCGTCTACGCTCTCTTTTGTGGTCGTCTTCACTACGCTAATCAAGTCCGCAGCGTTGGATACGGCGCTGTCTGACAACACGGTAAAGGTAATACCTTTGTGCGCGTTGTCTATCAATGCCGAACCGACTTTGTTGTTGTCGGAGCCCAACGAGGAATCTTGGTCATTGTTATTGTTTTGACACCCTACTGCCAGAGCCAAGACCATTGCGACCACAAGAATAATGCTAATAAGTAATATCGCTTTATTCTTTTTCATAAAACTTTCCTCCCTCACAAATATTTTTAAAATTTGCTAATTCAATTCTATAATATCTATATTTGTTTTTCAATAACAAAGTGAAAAGTTTTATTAAAAGTTTATTAAAATGTATTAATTTTTTTTATTTTAGAGTTTTAAGTTCTCGTTTTCTATTAATTTTGTTAAAATTTTAACACTATTTTCAGCTTTTTCCATATTTTTACATTCCACCATAACTCTTAGCTTATTTTCAGTACCCGACGGTCGCAGTATGACTCTTCCTTCGCCAAGAAGACTTTTTTCAACTTCTTTTACTTTATCGACAATTGCAGGAATCTTTGCTATTTCTTTATCTTTCACATCAACCGAACTTATGATTTGCGGATAAAGTTGAACCTCTGCAAGTTGAGAGAGCGGCTTTTTCAAACTTTTTGCTATCTTTGCCACGATTACCGCCGTCTGTATGCCGTCGCCTGTAGAACTTTCGTTGAGCATCAACGTATGTCCCGAGCCTTCTCCGCCCAATATTCCGCCGTCGGCAATTAATCTGCGCAAAATGTATTTATCGCCCACGTCCTCTCTGACGAAATCGGCGCCAAATTCATTGACAGCATTTTCTATCCCCATATTTGTCATAGTCGTTCCCACGACAACGTTATTTTTTAATATACCTTTATCTTTAAAATACTTTCCTATGATATAAACGTTTTTATCGCCGTCAACAATATTACCGTTTTCGTCCAAAGCTATCAGTCTATCGGAATCGCCGTCAAAAGAAAACGTCATATCGTAATCTTTGGCAGTTTCGCATAACAAATGCGCATTGACTGCGCCGCAATCAGCGTTGATGGATATTCCGTCGTCTTGAGTATTAATCGCCGTTACGTCTGCGCCCAATCGCTTGAATACCTGCGGAGCAATTTTACCTGCCGCTCCGTTGGAACAGTCGAGCAATATTTTAGTTCCCGATAAATCAACGCCTTTTGCCGCCAAAAAATCGATATATTCGCGTTCTGCCTGTTCGTACTTTATACGCTCTCCCTTTTCCCTAATACAGCTGTCTTTTCCTATATGAGACTCTATAAGTTTTTCAAGATTTTTATCAATCTTATACCCATGCGAATCAAAAACTTTAATACCGTTATATTGAGGCGGATTGTGAGACGCGCTTATGACAATTCCGAAATCGCAACCGTGCTTTTTCGTCAGATAAGCCACGCCTGCCGTCGGCATTATTCCTACGTCCATAGCGTTGCCGCCCGCCGTAACGAGTCCTTCGATAAAAGAAGCGGATAGGTCTACTCCCGAACTTCTCGTATCCCTGCCTATTAAGACTTTGGCGTTTTCCTTGATACGTCCCAAAGCATTGCCAACTTCAAAAGCTATTTTTTCGCTCAACTCTTCGTATGCCAATCCGCGCATACCGTCGGTACCGAATCTCATCTTGTTTCTTTTGTCCTTCCTTGCCCCTTTTACAATTTGCCTTGACCTGCCGATTACAAAGCTGTCGCTAGGCGTTTCTTCCGTTACGGTAGTTCCCGCCGCTATATAGCTCCCTTCTCTCAACGTGACGGGCGCAATGATATTGCAATTCGAACCGATGAAACAGTCGTCTTCCACCGTCGTGCGGTGTTTTGTCTTTCCGTCGTAATTGACGAATATCACTCCGCAACCTATGTTGCAACGTTCTCCGACCGTCGCGTCGCCGATATACGCCAGGTGCGACGCCTTGGTGTAATCTCCGACCGATGAATTTTTTATCTCGACAAAGTCTCCGATTCTGCAATGGTTTCCCACGCTTGCGCCCTTGCGAAGATACGCGTACGGTCCCACCGTCGTGGTATCTCCCACTCTCGCTTCTTCCATAACGCTTGCCGTTACGGTACATCCCGCTCCTATCACGCTATCTGTAAGTATGCAATTGGGCATTATTTTGCAACCTTTGCCTATCACCGTATTGCCTATGATATGATTGTTTGGATATATTATCACGTCTTCGGCGATTTTAGCGCTAGGTGAAATATAAGTGCTTTGCTTATCTATAATTATCATTATTGCCTCCGTAATTAAATAGGATATATATAATTATGAAAAAAATATTAACGCGCGTTACTTAAATCATATACGCGCGTTAATAATATCATAATAAAAATATCTTTAATTTACGTATACCTTAAGAATCTCGGCTATGTATACAGCGTGAAAATCCTTTTCGGTATAATTCTTGCCAACAATATCTTTTTGCATAAATCCGTCTTCTGACAATTCGTCTTTATAAAGTTTTTTACATATAAAAGTCATACTCGCCTGCTCGAATAAAGGCGCGCGTTCCTGCAACGCGGTGAGATTGCATTTGGCGATTTTATCTTCGTCTCTGCCTGAAGTCCTTCCCATATACGTGAGCATATCTCTGTATTTAGCGTCGAAAAAGCTCAAAGAAAAATACTCGCTCGCGTCAACGAACTCCTTAGTATATCTTTGAGGTCTAATGAATACGAAAACTACGTTTTTATTCCAAAGGTACCCCATTCCGCCCCAGGACGCAGTCATCACATTAGATTTTTCGCAGTTTGTCGCGCCTACCAACATCCATTCTTCGGAAATAGCCTTTAATACGTTTTTATCGATTTCGCTTACTTTAATCTCTTTCATTTTTACCTCGCGCAATTATCACAGTCTGTCTGCTATGTCGCAAATAAGACGCTCGCTCTTCTCCCATCCGAGACAGGAATCCGTCACAGATTTTCCGTATACGTTTTCCGTTATTTTTTGACTGCCGTCTTCGATATACGATTCTATCAACATACCTTTTACAATATTTTTAATATCTACGCTATAGTGCATATTGTTGACCACTTCGTGCGCAATTCTAATTTGTTCTATATAATTTTTGCCCGAATTGGAATGGTTGGTATCTATAATAATAGCGGGATTTTTCAAGCCTTGCGCTTTATACATCTCGCTGAACTTGACTATATCTTCATAATGATAATTTTGATGATTATTGCCGTATACGTCTACGCTTCCTCTCAAAATTGCGTGAGCGTAATCGTTGCCCTTCGTCTTGACTTGATAATCGAGATATTTGAATTCGTTGGGGATTTGCGCGGCGTAAATAGAATTGAGCGTAACGCTCATACTGCCGTTCATAGGGTTTTTTACACCCACGGGCACGTCTACTCCGCTTGCTACCAATCTATGCTGTTGATTTTCTGAAGACCTTGCGCCTATTGCTACGTAAGTAAGCAAATCGTCAAGATAATGATAATTTTCCGGATATAACATCTCGTCGGCTGCGCTCATACCGCTTTCACTAATTGCCTTGATATGCATATCTCTTATTGCCAAAATACCCGCTAATATATCCGTGACGTTCTTATGAGGGTCGGGATTGTGCAAAATGCCTTTGTATCCCTCTCCTCTTGTACGCGGTTTGTTGGTATAAATTCTCGGAACAATAAATATTTTGTCCTTAACTTTTTCAGCAACTTTGGCAAGTCTCGCAACGTAATCGCATACGGCGTCTTGATTATCCGCGGAACAGGGACCTATGATAAGCATCATTCTCTTATCTTTGCCGGATATTATATCTCTTGCAATTTGGTCTCTATCGTCCTTTATATTTTGACATTCCGCAGAAAGCCGCGTCATATCCTTGACTTCTTCTTCGCTCAATATCTTCTTTATCTTTTCAAACATATCGTCCTCTAGCATTAACTATAATAATATATTTTAGTACAAAGCAGATATTATGTCAACAATCTTCAGCCGCCCAATCGCGTACTATTCGACTTCGTAACCTTGCTCCGTTATAACGTCTTTAATTGTTTGCAACTCGACTTTTTGAGCGTCGAATTCCACGTTGACGATACCGTCGTCGTGATTTGCCTGAACAAAAAATACTCCGTCTATTGCGCCTACGGCTTTGTTTACTCTGCTTTCGCAGTGCGCGCACATCATTCCGTTTACTTTAATTTGCATATTATCTCTCCTTTCTTCCAACTCTTTTTGAGAATTGATTGTTTGCTCTTGAATTTGTATCGGCAATTCAATTTCGCTATCGTTTTGTATCTGCATAGCGCAGGTTTCGCCATTGCCGCAACTCATATTTTTTTCTTTTCCGAATTTAAACAGATTTAGTCTCAAAGCGTTTGCCACAACGGAAACTGACGACAAACTCATCGCCAATCCTCCCAACATAGGACTCATAGTATAACCGTTCAGAGGATAAAGTATTCCGCACGCAACGGGAATTCCTATTACGTTGTAAATAAACGCCCAAAACAGATTTTGCTTTATATTTCTCATCGTTGCTCTAGCCAATCTAACGGCTCTGACAACTCCCAAAACGCTGCCGCCGACTATTACGACCTGACCGCTTTCTACCGCCACGTCGCTTCCTCCGCCCATAGCTATTCCGACGTTTGCTTTTGCTAGCGCGGGAGCGTCGTTTATTCCGTCGCCTATCATAGCAACTTTTGCTCCTTGGGAAATAAGCCCGTCGATAACCTCGCCTTTTTGCTCGGGCAATACGTCTGCTATTACCTCATCTATACCTGCGCTCTTTGCTATATATTGCGCGGAATTTTTATTATCGCCGCTCAATAATATAACTCTCAGTCCCAACTTCTTGAGTTCGTCGACAGCCTCTTTGCCGTCGTCTTTTAGCACGTCGGAAATACCCAACACGCCCGCGGCTTTTTCTTCGATAGCGACAACGACTATGCTTTTGCCGTCTTTTGAAAATCTTTCCGCGGCGTCTTCTATATCTTTGACGTCTATTCCGTTTTTAATCATAAGCGCCATATTTCCGCACAGTATTCTTTTACCTTCAACTATACCTTCCAAACCGTAACCCGACAGCACTTTGACGTCGGCAGTCAACTCATTGGGAGCTATGGCGTTGACAATTGCCTTTGCGATAGGATGCTCGCTAACGCTTTCCACTGCTCTTACGTATCGCAGTATCTGATTTTCATCGCCCAAAATATATTTATCCGTCAAAGTCGGACTTCCTTTGGTTATTGTGCCTGTTTTGTCGAATACAACGGTATCTATTCCGCCCAATCGCTCGAGACTTTCGGCATTCTTAAAGAGTATTCCGCCGTTGGCGCCTCTTCCTATACCAGTAATAATTGCCGTAGGCGTAGCCAATCCCAATGCGCACGGACAAGCTATCACCAAAACGCTGACGAATATTTTTATTGACATTGCAAAGCCGTTGGTCGCCCACCATATTATCCCCGCTATTATTGCTATACTCATTACTATCGGCACGAAAACTCCTGAAACTTTGTCGGCTATTCGGGCAATGGGAGCTTTTGAATTTTGGGCTTCTTCCACAAGTTTTATTATTTTAGAAAGCTTTGTCGCTTCGCCGACTCCGTCTGCAGTAAATTCCAAAATTCCGTTGCCGTTGACTGTGCCGCCGAATACTCTGTCTCCCACTCCTTTGTCAACCGGCAAGCTCTCGCCGGTGAGCATACTTTCATTGACGTTGCTCGTCCCTTCCGAAATAATACCGTCGCAACAAAAACTTTCGCCTGCCTTTACAAGCACCGTATCGCCTTCTTTAACTTCGCTGCTCTGTACCTGTATCCATTCTCCGTCTCTTTTGACGGTAGCATACGCGGGAGTCAAAAGCGTAAGCCGACGGATAGCGTCGCCGGTTTTCTTCAACGACTTGCCTTCCAAAAATTTGCCGAGAGATATTATTGCGATAATGACGGCGACGCTCTCAAAATACAGAGCGTGCACTTTGTGAAAATCGCCTAAACATATCAAAACAAAATTTACAAAACTATAAACAAAAGCCGTTGTCGTGCTCACTGCGACAAGACTGTCCATATTAGGTTTTGCTTTGATGAGATTTTTGAATCCGCGTATATAGAACGGCAAACCCATAACGATTACCGGTACGCAAAGTATAAGCTGTATTACAGTAAACACTATCGGCGACTCTTCTGCCGAAATAGCAGAAGGATACTTAACTCCGAGCATTCCCAACATTGCAAAAGCCAACAGCAAAAAAGATAAAATCAACATAGCCGCAAGCACGCCTATACGCTCGCCCTTTTGAGGAGCAGATATTGCTACGGCTTTATATCCCGCTTTATCCACAACAGTAAAAATTTTTTGCTCATCAGTTTTGGATTCGTCATATTCTACCAATGCGACTCCACTGGCAAAATTGACGTTACACGATATAACGCCCTCTAACTTACCTATAGCTTTTTGACAGGTATTGGAACAAACAGCGCACGTCATCCCCTGTATATTAAACTTGATTTTTTTCATAATCTTTATCGCCTTATTTAATTCCCAGTAATTTACTAGGTTTTCTATATATTACACTACCGTATATTACCTTGTCAATAATTTTTGCCTAATTTAAAAATATTATGCTTTAACAAGGAAGTCGATATTTCTTGTACATTTTTTATTGCATACCACTCTCAATTTCGGTCTAGGTTACGGGATGTGCGTATCAACCTAAAAAAATATGGAATTGCTTTGTTCCCAAAGTAATTCCATAACTAAAATTAAACTTTTACTTACCGAACAAACGAAAATGTTGCCTTGCTTCATTTGGTCGGTACTTCTTATTTATATTGTATCAAATTATGTCATTGACGTACCAGTATAAAACTCGTCATTTCGACCAAGCGTAGCGCGTGGAGAAATCTAATCCGTTTTATATATTGATGAGACCTCTCCACTTCGGTCGAGGTGACAGAAAACTACGCTAGAAACGACTTATTGATTTTGTCATTTTGAGCGTAGTCGAGAAATCTAATCTGATTAAGATATTTCGACTCCACCGCTTTGCGCTCAATATGACATAAATGATACTGCTAACCCAATTATTATCAATATGTCACCTCGACCGCAGTGGAGAGGTCTCATCCAGTTCATATTGTTTAGATTTCTCCATTACGCTATGCTCCAGTCGAAATGACATATTATTTATATTTGTTGTGACAAGACAAGATTTATTTATCTCATTGCCTTTTGTTCTTTGAGATATTCCGCGTATCTCTCTATTTGGTCTTCTCTCAAGTCTATCATCTCTTTGGCTGTCGCATATGCTTGCGCGTCTCCTATTATGACTTCTGTCTCTTTTACCTTTACTTTTGTTCCGTCGCTTCCCGCATTGCGTCTTATGTCCTTGAGATACTCGTCTTCCATTTTGAATAATGCTACAGTTGTGTCTTTCTTTACCGTCAGCTTTATCAAAGGATTTACAGACGACTGTCCCAATACTATGAAATACGTAGACTTCTTCTCTTTACACTTATCCTTGCTCATTGCGTATTCTCTCAATCCGTCAA
>CAJUOK010000027.1:0-17987 GCA_910588015.1 uncultured Christensenellaceae bacterium
CCTCCACTTGACGTTTGTTAAATCAAATTTTGCTTTCGTTATCTCCCATTCTATCGAATAAATCACAGGAGTATTGTTGCTGTCAAGCAATCTAACGTATGTCGTATATATGTCGGCATTCTTGCCAACGTCTGCATTGTTTGCATTGCTTACAACAGTCTTATATCCATCGACATATCCGTCTTCATTATATTGCGTATCGACGGTATGTCCTGTCGCCGACGACGGTCTTAACGTCATAGAAAACGTCCTGCCGTCATATACAACCGCATTGGGGAAACGCACGTTTAGAGTTCCGCCGGGACTTCTATAAGGATTGCCAACGTTTGAATTACCGGCTTTCAATCTCCAAACGTCGTTGCCGTCTTCCGATTCTTCTTGAACTTTTAATTGAATTTCGCAATCCAAGGTGTAGTTGACATTGGCGCTCACTCCGTCTCTCAACTGCAATTTCAAATCCCAAACTCCTGATATAGGTAATTTTACTATTTCCAAATCGATATCAAAACTGACGTCGTCTTTAGTTACGCTCAAACCGCTATACAAAGTTTGCTCCATTCCGCCGTTGAACGTTGCAACAAAATCTATGACAACTTCATCGTTGCCTTTCGGCGCGTCCATAACTTCGATGTGAATTGACTGATTGGTGTTGACAATGCAGTCTATTATTTCTCCGTCTGTGATATCCAAAACCAAAGAAGCGCTTGTGATTTTAAATTGCAATTCTCTATCTTCGTTACCTCCGCCCGACCACTGCGTATTGTCCGTGTCGACAAGCTTTAAATTAACGAAATAATCTCCCGCCATTTTTGCGGTAGCCATTGTTTTATCGGAATTCAACGTATAATGACTGTCGTTGAATTTACTCGGTCTTTCCAATATTATATCTTGGGAATCATAAGTAAACACAAAGTTTTGAGCTGCTCCGTTATATACGCGAGTATTCGACGGCGCGATAGTCGGCAAAGATATATTTCGAATTTTCAACTCGAATGACTTATCTATAGGAGCCTTTGCAACGTAATTGGAATTGTCTATCTTTGCGGTCGCCGTATACCATCCGACTTTCTTTGGCAAATCCGTGGAATCGTGGTCGTTCCCCACACTTGTAGATTTATAATGCACTATAAATTTTACGCTGTCTCCGCTTATAACGTCATTGGAATCAAACTCTGTAATTATAGGAATTTTATCGGCGTTTTCTCCCCAAGTAAAACCAACTTCTTTTGGCTTTATTTCAAATATTATATCCCTGAAATCTTCTCCGTCGTCAGTCGACCAAGTGCAAGCGTCTTTGTTTAGAATAGTAAATCTCACCTTGTATTTTCCCGCATTATGAGGCGTGGCAATAGCTGTTCCTGTTTCGTTGAGATACTCGACTTTCATAAATTCGGAATCGTCAAAAATCTCTGTCTTATACCAATCGGAATCCTTTACGTCCTGGTCATTAGCATTATAAGTCTTGGTTACATCCTCGGGATTAGTCAATATTTTTATCGAATTTTTTACTGCTTCCGTAAGATTAAGGTGAATAGCAGGACGTATAGCCATACTAGCCGTCGCATAATCATACCCTTGCGAACCGCTGGCATTCATACAGTATATGTTGTTACGCTCCGAACAAGCGCCCGAACGCAACCAAGACCTCTTGGCAGCGGCGCATTGTTGACTAGTCAATTGCCAAATATGTTTTGATGAAACTCCCGTCTCTGCCATAGACGGTATCCATATATAATCCTCTCCCCAGTCTTCGTATTTCGCCCCGTTATATATCTGTCCTGGCGAATATCTACCGGCGCTATCCCATCTGCCGTTCAAAGGTTCGCCGAGCGCGTCGTTTCCGTGATTATAGCTTGCTCCGCGATTATAATCGGTTTGGTTGAGTTGGTATTTTATATTTTTAGGTTGAACCAAATATTTGCTGGCAAAACTTCCTTCTGTCGTGCCGTCGGAAAACAATTTAAACATATTTTCAGAATTCAATCTCTTTCTCAATATACTGCAACTGTACATCGTGTCTCCGACATTACCGTAACGCGAATAAAAATTGGTCGATATAGATGACGAGTTAGCTAAATACAACGTCATAACCACGTCTTGCTTATCGTCATTAGTAAGTGTGAGCGAAGTTACTATCCAATCAAGACCGCCCAACTTAACGACTACGCCTTGAGTTGTATTGCCCATTTTTGCATTAATTGTCGACGCAGGTATGACGTAGCTTTGCGTTTGGCTATCTGTTCTCGTCTTTACAAATTCGTTCCAATTTTCCGTACCGAAGACCTTATCAGTAAATTCTTCCAATACGTCGCCGTCAAACTTACCCAAAGTGTCATCCCAAATATCCTTGCCTTTTCCGAGATTTATTGCGCCGGTGGTAGATGTCAACGCGTCAGTCGACTTTTGAGGCGCAGACACTGCCAGTATGCTTGCAGTAAATACGCAAACAACTATCATTAAAATTATTAATAAGCCTAACGCAGTTTTTCTTTTTATACTATTCATTTATTTCACCGTTTCTCCTAGTCGCGCGCTTTATTAATATTAAATAAATCAACGACTGTTTTTACAAAAAAAGTATACTTTTACTGATTGCCGTTTTGCATACCGCGAAACGGCATTATTTTTCAATAATATTATAGTTCACGACGCATTTTTTTGCAATAGCTTTAAGTCAGTAAAAGTATACTTTTTTTGGAAAATTTAGATTTTAACTATTTCAAATTATATTTTTAATCAAAAATTTATACTACAATTGTTAAAATCCGACGTAATTTTAATACGTCGGATTTGCTATCGTTAAGTAAAATTTAATTTGATTAAATCAAATTTATTGCGCGTCAATCAAATATATATCAAAAATAATCAAAGAACTTTTGATAAAAAGTCTTTTAATCTGTCATTTTGCGGATTGTTGAAAATCTCTTCGGGAGTATTTTCCTCCACTATGTTTCCGCCGTCCAAGAACAATACTCGATTTGCAACTTCTTTGGCAAAGCCCATTTCGTGAGTTACTATTACCATAGTCATTCCGTCGTTGGCAAGGTCTTTGATAAGCGAAAGCACTTCTCCTACCATTTCGGGGTCAAGGGCAGAAGTCGGTTCGTCAAAAAGCATTACTTCGGGGTCCATAACCAACGCTCTTGCTATTGCGACTCTTTGCTTTTGTCCGCCGGATAATTTGGACGGATATTCGTCTTTTTTATCCGACAGACCGATTCTCTCTAACAAAGCCAAAGCCTTGCTTGTGGCTTCTTCTTTAGACTTAAGTTTCAATTTGACAGGCGACAGTATCATATTTTGCAAAATCGTCAAATTATTGAAAAGATTGAAATGCTGAAACACCATTCCCACGCGTTGACGCGCTCTATTGATATTGACGCTGTATCTGTTTTTATACGCTTTGACAGCTTGCGCAAAGTCTTTGCCTTCGTGTTTTTTGAGTTTGTCTCCGACTTTTATATCTCTCATTACCTTGTCGGACAAGATATCGAAAGTATCTCTGTCTATTGAATTTACCAAATCTTCGTATTTGATTTTTTCTTCCTCTGACTTACTAGTCAGTTTCTTGATTTCTTCGCTCATCAGCTTTTTGAAAGTCAAAGACTTTTTCAATATGCTTTTATGCAAATACGGGTCGACAGGAGTTATGATACTCGAATCAAGCCACACTTCGCCGTAAGTGGGTTCTTCAAGCAAGTTCATACAGCGCAAAAGCGTGCTTTTGCCGCTTCCCGACGGTCCGATAATTGCAACTTTTTCGCCTTTTTTTATAGAGCAAGATATTCCGTTGAGGACTTTGAGCTGTCCGAAATACTTATAGATATTCTGCACGTCTATCACTACGCCAATTCCCGTATTGACAATGTCTTCGGACACATATATCATCTTTTTTGGCGATACGTCCTGCTCGACGGGCAAATTCTTGCTGTTATCTTCTGTCACTTGCTCTCATCCTCCTTTCTATCAATTTTATAGCTATAGTGATGACGTATACTATCACAAGATAGCAAATTGCCAATACTATATACGGCATAAAGTAATCGTAATTTGCCGCTCCGATATTCTGAAAAGCCTTCGTCATATCTATTACGGTTATGAACGACGCTACCGAAGTCTCTTTGACAAGAGAGATAAATTCGTTGCCTAACGTAGGCAAAATATTTTTTACTGCTTGCGGAATAACTACTTTTATCATAGTTTGTCCGTAGCTCATACCCAGCGCTCTGCCCGCTTCCATCTGTCCTTTATCCACTGACAGAATACCGCTTCTCATTATCTCGCATACGTAAGCTCCGCTGTTCATACCGAAAGCCATTATAGCAACGACAACTGGCGGAATACTTCCCAGTCCTATAATCGGAAAGATTACGTAATACATTACGAGAAGTTGGACTACCATAGGCGTGCCTCTGAATAGTCCTACATATACGTCGGTTAATTTGGAAAATACTTTTGCGCTTGCTTTCTTTTGCGGAATAACTTTGGTGACGGCAAGCGCAGTACCGATAACAATACCGATAATAAGTCCTAAAACGGCAATAATGAGGGTGTTTTTAAAACCGTCCAACACCCTCGTGTAGCCATTGTTTGTGACCATTTGGTCATAAAATGCATTCCAAGATTTACTTAAATTCATTTATATTAAAGCGCGGCAAGTATTGCCTCAACGTCTTCTTTAGTCTTGCAAGCGTCAAAAGCCGTGTCGCTCTTCAAGCAAACGACTACCTGCGTTGCGTCGTAGTAAGAATTGGAAAATGTTACGCTCTTTGCGCGTTCTTCGCTCCACGTCAAAGCTGCGGCGCCGATATCCGACTGTCCGTTGCCAACGTTGAGAACTATCGAATCGAAGTCCATACTGTTGATAACGAGGTCAAAACCGTATTCCTCGCAGAACATAGCCATAACTTCGAGGTCATATCCCTCATAGCCGTCTCCGCTCACGTTTTCAAACGGAGGAAAGTCGGGGCTTGTAGCAACCGTCAAAGGATTCTGGGGATTGCTAGCCGAATAAATAACTTTCTTTTCATTGGTGCCTTGAACGTAAGCGTTCTGCAACTTTTGCAATTCTTCCTTGTTGTCGCTCATAAATTTGTTGAGCTTTTCCAATATACCCTTGGTATCTTTGGGGTTGACTGCAAAACAATACTCTTCTTCCGTCAAACCTATATCGATAACTTTTACTTTGTCTGCAAACTGCGCAGCAATTGATTTTGCTGGAGCAATATCGGTGATAACGTAGCTTATTCTGCCGCTAATCATATCTTGAACAGCCAACGTAGCGTTGGGATATTGAGAAGGATTGAGATTGGTGAATTCTTCGGTATAGAATTGACCGGTTGTTCCCGATTGAAAACCTACTTTTACTTTGCTGTTGCAACCGACGAACGCCATACAGCTTACGCCGACAAGAGCAACTGCCAAAATAGCAATCAAAACTTTCTTTTTCATAATGTAAAACCTCTTATAAATTTATTGTAATCTTATTCTAGCACCGATTTTTACTGTAAGCAAGTATTTTTATACACAAAATTTTGATTTTTTTGCATAATTCCCTATTTAATTCAATAATTTGTGTATATTTATTTGTATTTTTGAATATTTATGCATAATATGCCGTTTCGAGCGATTTTGTGAATAATTATTCATAATATTTTTATATTACAAATCAATACGCGCGTAACAACTTTTAAATCGATACAGTTAAATCAAGACTCGCCAAGAACTCCAACGTTTGTATGTAACACTCTGCGCCCGCGCCCTTATCTCCTATATTGAATTGAAATTCGTGCGGCACATTGCCGTATACTTCTTTTTCAAAGAAAAGCGATTTGACGTCTACGCCTTTTGAAAGCAAATCTTCCGCCAACTCTCTGCCTTGAGATTCAAAAGAACCGTCGTTGCCGTCAGGTATGAAAGTAGGAGGAAATTTGTCGGTAGCGTAGTCTTTTATCGTCGTTGTTTTGACAATCTCGCCCTTTTTCCACTCCTTTTTGCCGAAAATCGCCCAGCCTATCCTTGTGGCAAAAAAGTCAAAAGTTTTATTGCCTGTATTCAACATTTTGGAAACGTCGTACGGTCCGCAATAAAGAATCGCGCCTTTTAGGCTGTCGGAGTTGATTTGGCTATTTACTCCCAAAACCTCTTCGTATGCTGAATTCGTAGCCAACAAAACTGCTTGCGCCGCAATATGCGTGCCTGCGCTGTCTCCGACTAAAATAATATTATTTAAATCCAAATTATACTTATCTTTGACGTTGCCAAGTTCTTTAAGACATTCTTCTATTTGCCTTACTTGCCCGGGATATTTTATTTCGGGAGCCCATTCGTAATCGACCCCGACTACGGCATAACCCTCGCTGGCTAGCATAACGGCATAATTTTCTATTCCGTCTTTAGAGCCTGCGACAAACGCTCCACCGTGTACCCATACGACCGTGGGCAACTTGCCTGTTGCGTTTTTGGGAAGATATACGTCGTATTGGTTTTTCGAATCCTGCGAAGGATACGTCAAATCTTTATGAATATCAACTTCTTCTCTAATTTCTTGGTAATTGTATACGTTGATAGGATTTACCTCTCCTCCGAAACCGCGACGCAGCAAAAGCACCACCGGATTTGGGCTGCTAAAAATATATATGGTTATGACGCCAACTACAATTAAGCAAATACCGATTATCGCGCCTATTGTAATAAAAACCGATTTTAATGTATTTTTCATTGCTACCTCTTATTTATAATCGCAACACGCGCTATTATTATATATACATTTTAATACCTTATCGGTAAAAAGTTCGTTAAAAAAGTAAACTTATTCTTGAGAATTTTTTAAATTGAATTGCATAACGTAATCGTGCACGCAATAACCGCCGCCGACGTCCCTATATATTTCTTCTACAATTTCAAACCCAAAACGACGGTAAACGCTCACTGTATTGCCATTGTCGGCGTTGACGTTCAACGTGATTTTATTTAAGCCGCATTTCTCGGCGCGCGCTTTGACAAACGTCATCATATCCCTTGAATATCCGTTTCCCCTATACTTCTTTGCAAGATAAAATTTGCTCAAATACATAAAACCGTCTTTGGGCGCAATTGCCAAAAACCCGACGTTTGCGCCGTCAGCTCTTACGAAAAAATATTCGGCGCCGTCTTTTATCTCCTCGCAAATTCCTTCGACGGACTGATATTTGGCAAGCATATGAGCGTTGATTTCCTTGCCTACTATAGGGTCGTAATGCTCTTGCATAATCTCAATCGCAAGCGCGGACACCGTCTCTATATCAGTATGCGTTTTTGCATTTATAAATTCTAACATATTCAATCTTTTACGGACAGCTCTTCGCCATTGATGTCTATCGAATCCTTTATAAGAGCCAAAGCTTCGTCAAATCTCCTTACCATAGCTTCTCCGAGTTTTGAAAATCCGAGCAACTTGGCAAGCATACGATATAGCCCCAATCTCTCGACCGTTATATTTTTGGATATTATCTTAAACATACCTTCCGCAAGCTCGACAAGAGAAATATACTTCGCCTCTCTTGTAAAATCTTCGCTCGGCGTGCGTAATTCTACAGGCTTATTCTTTAAATACATAAATCCGTCTCTTTTGACAATACCCTCGCTTATGCAACGCGAAGTCCTCTTTTGGAATTGCTCCCACACCGCGTCGGTAACCTTTTCTCTGTCGAAATCGCGCACTGTTCTCTTCAAAAAGAGTTCTTCCGAAAGAGGAGCTTCGACTTCCAAAATCAATCGCAGATATTTGAGATAATCGCTGCCTGCCTTTGCTCTCGCCTTTTGAATATCAGCCGTTTTGTAAACGGCGAATTTGAATTCTTCAAGCTGCTTTTCCACCTCGAAAGCGTCAATCAATATATCGCTTTGCGACACGTAATTTACAGACGGATTGTCCAACGCTTCTTTGAGCGCCTGCAAAAGTTTTTCCTTTTCGACTTTTTTATTCTTTATCCAATCGATTGCCCATATTCTGTGATAATGCCAACCCATTCTCTGCAAAACGCTCTTTCGCAATCTGTCTCTGTCTCGCGTGTTTTTCGCCGACTTATAGAATCTGCCGTCGCATTCCACAGCCAATATATAATCTTCTCCGTTGGGTATTCTTACGCCCATATCCACGTTGAGCGACGACGAGCCTATTTTTACGTCAACGTCATAACCCTTGCTTCTCAAGAATTCTGCGACTTGCGATTCGAATTCAAACAGCTCTTCTTCAGACGCGTCGGTATTTTGGTTTGCGCATACTGCTACGGCGCCGTTTTGAGCATAATCCAGATAATCTCTCAACATTCTCGCGCCGACGGACGAAGAATTCTTGAGGTCGATGTCGAAGTGACGTATCGACGCGACAAGCTGAACGTTGAGCTTTGCTCTTGTAAACGCGACGTTGAGGCGGCGTTCTCCGCCCACCTTGTTGATAGGTCCGAAATTTTGCAACATCTTGCCGTCTTTGTCTTTTGCGTATGCTACGCTGAATATAACGGTGTCTCTTTCGTCGCCCTGCACAGTTTCGAGATTTTTGACAAAAAACGGTTCTTCCTTATCTGTTCTGAAAAATTCCTCGCAAGACGTATCTTGCAATCTTTTCTTTGCTAAAAGTCTCTCTATCAAATCTTGTTGAGCTATGCTGAACGCAACGACTCCCAAACTTCTGTCGGGATAACTGCGAATATTTTGGAATACGAGGTCGACTATATACTCCGCCTCCGCTCTGTTTGTTCTGCTGTTGTGGTCGAATACGCCGCCCTCAACGTATTTGAAGTCCACGCCGATTCCCTCTCTGTCAACTTTGGACGAAGGGAATGTCACAAGCTCCGCATCGTAAAAATTCTTATTGGAAAAATCAATTAGACGCTCGTATCTGCTGCGATAGTGCCATTTCAACCTAAGTTGCGGCAAAACCGTCGAGCACATATCCAAAATAGATTCGAAATCGACAACGTCGTCGTCATTTTCCAACTCCTCAACGTCAACGACGGAGTTGAAAAAGTTGCTTGGCGGCATCTGCTTGGAATCGCCCACAACTATCAGTTGTTTTGCTCTGTATATCGCGCCAATCGCGTCTTGCGGGAATATCTGCGAAGCCTCGTCGAAAACCACCACGTCGAATTTGATATCCGGCGTCAAAAACGTGCTGACGCTCAACGGAGACATCAAAAAGCAAGGTTTTAGATTTTGAGCAAGCTCCCTTATTGTTGAAAGCAACGTGCGAATTGGTTTGAGTCTTCGTTTCTTTCCGCCCTCGTTGAGAAGCTCGGCTACCGCGCTGCCGGGAGCAACCAAACTCAAATCGGGACGCAATGCAGACAGCATTGAGCGTATTTTTGCTTTGCTAATCTCAAAATTGCGCATATCTTTATCGCAAAAAATATTCACGACTTTATCGTGCGTAACTCTGTTGAGAGTACGCAAAAATTCTTCCTGTCCGATAATATAATCTATCCATTGCAAATAGAAAATGTTTTTGAAAGCGTCGGCGTAATCTTCCAAAGGAATATCGGCGGCTATCGCAACGTCGATGAATTTAAGCGCTTGCTTATTGCGCAATTTATCCAATACGCCGACGAATAATTTCCAGTTGTCTATAGAATCGAAATCGGCAAGACAGGCGCTGATTTTTTCGCTTAAGTTATTAAACGGCATAGCGTATAAATCTACTACGGTCGCGTCGAATTCTCCGACCGCGCATTCGCCGTCAAACTTATCCGACAAATTCTTTAGCTGTAAGCCCAAGTCGCGCAAAGCGTCTTGATATGCCGAAAATTCATCGCCGTTGAGTTCAGAGAGCTTTCCGAAATCGCCAATCGAAGTCAACAAGCCCTTGAGTTCTCCAAGCTCTTTATCTAAAGTATCCCAGTCCGTATCAATACCGACGTATGACGAAGGCAATCTGTCGACTATATCCCCCTCAGATTCTCTGAAGTTTTTGATTTTATTCTCGTATTCTGCCAACACTTCCACAGAAGCAAGAGCGCGTTTGTGATTTATTTTTCCGCCTTTGCAACTATTCTTAATATCGGTAATGACCTTTTTGTACTCTTTTGAAAACAGTCTTGCAAAAACGCCGCCGTTTTGCAAAAGCACGGTTTTGCAATGCGCCGCGTCAAGTTGGAAGACTTGGCTTTGAAAATCTTTGGATATGGCGTCTCTCAAAATTTTGAGTTCGTCTGCCAACGCTCTCAATTTGACGATTTTGTCGGCGACGTATTTTAACTTGAACTTGTCAAGCAACTTACCGTCGATAAACTTTGATTTGCTCAACAGCAAGAATAATTGAGAATAATATTTAATTGATTTAAAATCGTCTATTGCGTCTATATTAAAATCTTGTTTGACTTTTTGAGTTTTGAGTTGCGCTTCTTCGCACAGCTTTGCAATTTGATTTAAGGAATTCTTTGTATTATGACGCGATTGAAAAGACGAATCTTCGCACGCATATCCGTACCAAGCATAATCCTTATAATTATTTCCGAAAAACGGCGCGTACTGCGTATAATTCTCTATCAATTCGACGACGTTGCGCAAATATGCCTCGTCCTTTTGATGTATACCGTCTATGAAAAAATCCAATTCGTCGGAATTTTTGCAAGCGCACGCCTCTTCGATAAGAGCGTAAAGCGATTTACCGATAACTTGATTTTTGCCGTGCAACACGCGAGCATAATTATCCAAAATGACGTGCGACTTATTGAGCCTATCCTCTTCCTCTGCCGCCTTTGACGAAACCGCGCTTTTATTGAGACGCATTGTGCGGCACAGCTCTTGAATAAAATCTCTCTTGTTGGCTTTGTGCGAATGCAACTGCAAACAAAAATCCTCAAGACCTGCCTGTTTAAGTTTTGAATACACCACGTCGAGCGCGGCAAGTTTTTCCGAGACGAAAAGCACCTTTTTGCCGTCGCCGAGACATTCGGCAATTATATTGGTAATTGTCTGACTTTTACCCGTGCCCGGCGGACCTTGCAAAACAAAGCTGTCGCCCGCCTTTGCCATTTCGATAGCCTTAAGCTGAGAAGAATCTGCGTCGACGACGTTGTATTGCGATTCAACCGTCTCCGACAACGTCGGCGGAGTCGCCGAAATATCCCCTAAAAGTCTGCGAACGTTGAGATTTTTGACAACGGCGTCGCCGTTGTCTTTTAAATCCATATACATATTTATCTTAAGAAAAGAAAATAAACCGACCTTACATTCTTTGGAAATCTGCCATCCCAATTTGCCGACAAGCGCGCCAATTTGTCCGAGATAATCGTCAATATTCTCGCCGTCGTATTCAGGCAACGTAATTTTATATTCGCTCTGCATTTTGTATGCAAAAGTGGGATTGAGTATCATATCGTCGCCGATAACTTTCATACGGTACGGGTCAACGCCCGAATCTTTAGAAAGATATATCGGAGCAAGCAAAACGGGAGCGTCGTAAATCGCGTCGGGCTCCGAACCGTCGCGCCAAGCGATAAAACCAAACGCCATATACGCTATATTAACGCCGTTCTCTTCTATTGCTATCTTCGCTCTTCTGTCAAGATTGCGCAAAGCTTTGGCAGGCGTTACGTATGGATTGTAGGCGAGCACTTGCGACGCCTTTTTCAATTTTTTGGAATATTTATCGACGTATCCGATTTTGTCGGCAAGCATTTCTTTAAGTTTTGCTTCGCTGATTTTTTCTTCCTTTACGTCTTGCGATATTTGCGGGTCAAAAACTTCCAACACAACGTTGCCGTCGGCTTTTTTAAATACGGAATTGAAATCGGGAAACACGATTTCCAACGTATTGGACTTGTTGTCTCTGAAATTGATAAGATTGTTGCGTTTGCCAGTATCAAGCAAAAGCTCCGTCAATTTTGCAAGTTTTTCTTTCATACACTTCCTCTTGTCTTTAGATAAAACTGTTATTAAAATTTTATCACCGGAAAGAGGAATTTGTCAAGTCAAACCTCTCTGCCCGTCTCGTATGCTTTTCGCAAAGCGGAAGTAGCCTTGATATCCCCGACGTTTTGCGCTCCCACGCCTTTTATAACGCCTGAAAATTCCACGCCGTCAAAACAGTCTATCCAGCCCTGTATATCCTTGATTGCGCCGTCTATTGCGCTTTGGTCGCTGTCAGCCGCGGAAGCAAGCAAGTATACCTCGCGGAATCTGTTTTCTTTGGTATACAGCGGATTACACCTATCCAAAAAAGTCTTGAGCTGTCCGCTAACGGAATAATAATATATCGGAGTGGCAAACGCTAAAATGTCGGCGTTCTGTAATTTGCTCAAAAGCGCGTCGTCTATGCCGTCTTTGAGAGCGCAAGCTCCGCGGCTTTGACAATAAAGACAGCCGGAGCAAAACCCGTATTTCAATTTGCGCAGTTGTATTATTTCAACGGCATTGCCCGCGTCCGCCGCTCCTCTTGCAAACTCTTCTGCCAATATCTCCGAATTGCCGCCCTTACGCGGCGTTGACGAAACAATCACCACTTTTTTCATATGTAAAATACCTCCGTAGATTTTTATATATTATAGTAGATTAAATATAAAATTTCAAATGCTTATTTTTTATTGCCTTGCATAATCAAAAAGTATAGATAATATAAAAATACGGGCAATTCTGCCCGCACTTTTTTCTTACTTAATTTTATTCTTGCGTAAAGTCGTCTTTGCCCACTCCGCACAACGGACAGGTAAAGTCGCCGTCGACGTCTTCCCACTTTGTGCCCGGAGCAATTCCGCATTCCTCGCAACCGAGTTCTTCGTCATACTCAAATCCGCAAACGCTGCAAACATATTTCATAGCCGTACCTCCATTTGGTTGATATTAATATTTTATCCAAAATTTTCCATTTTGTAAATACAATTGAGAATTTTATTTTGACTATTTATAAATAATATTATAATATTGATATATGGACGATACGAGACTCGACGATTTGCAATGTAAAGGACTTAAGATTTTGCAGTATAAAGACGGATACTGCTTTACTTCCGACGCGGTCTTACTTGCCAACACCGTCAAATGCAAACGTGGAGATACGATAGTTGATTTCGGTTGCGGCAACGGCGTTATATCGCTGTTGCTCACCGCCAAGACTCCTTGCAAAAAAGTCGTCGGCATAGAATTCCAACCCGAAGTAGCAGAACTTGCAAAAAGAAACGTAACTCTGAACGGACTTGACGGCAAAGTCGAGATTATTTGCCGAGACATAACAGACGCCGCAGACTATCTAGGCAAAGAAAGCGTCGAAGCCGTGGTGTGCAATCCTCCCTATTTTGCCAAATCCAGCGGCGCGCAACGCGAAGAAAAACAAATCGCGCTGTCGCGGCACGAAAGCACTTGCGATTTGGGAGGCATTATAAAGAGCGCGGCGGCGATTCTCAAATTCGCAGGCGAATTTTTTATTATTCACAAGACGTCCCGTATGGCGGAAGTAATAACATATTGCTCGCAAAACAATCTGATACCCAAGACTTTGACGTTGATATATCCCAAAATATCAAAAAAGGCAGACACCTTTGCGCTTGTGTGCAAAAAATGCGGCAAACATTCCTTAAATGTTGAAAAACTCGTGGTCTACGACGAAGAGGGAAATATGACTCAACAGGCAATGAAGATGTATAACAAATCAAACGATTGCAATCAGTCTTAACTAGCTTTTACAAAACTTTTGATATACTCTTCTATGGGATTTATAAAATCGCAAATATATTCCTTTTGAATTTGCGTAAGATTTTGAGGCTGTAAAATATATGCGCCGTCAGAATTCTTTTGATTGACAAAATTATAAAAGCTATTGAATTCAACTACATCTATTGCTAATTGGGCAAAAATATAATTCATTTCGTCAGACAGTAAAGTGATGTTGCCGTCGCTGATTATCCCTAAATTATCAAAGCTTTGCAATAATGCAACGGCAATGTTAGGAGCAAACGTATACGAAATTATGTCTGCGGCAACGTCAACTTCTATTACGTCGACAAAGTTTATAGCGCAGTTAATAACGTTGGGACTGCGAGACAGTATTTCAAAAGCCTTGCTCTCAAATATAATATTCAACGCGTCAAACGTAACGTTCAATTGCTTACACTGCGCCAAAGCGTAAGATAAATACTTGATTGAATTTACGATATCCCTCAACGAAACGTGTTCTAATATATCGTCTTGCGATTGCATTGCTCTAACCGCCGCATTTATTACCGCCGAAAGTTTGACGTTGCCGTTTAGATATATGTAGTTGCACAGTTGAACAAACTGCGCCGATATTACCTTACAATGTTCATAGGAAAGATTTCTGCACTTGTTCAAAATAGCTTTTAGACTTGAATCGTCGAATTGTTCTAATTTATCGAATACTCTTTTATTTTTTATCAGCGAAGAATACTTGCCAATCAAACCTATATCTTGGAATTTGACTTCTCCGTGAAGATAATTGTAGACAGCGTCCGTCAGCTCTTCATTATTCAAGCTGCCAAACAGCCCAGCGATGTTAACGGCAAACTGACAAAATTCGATATCTGAAAGCGATATTGCTCCCGACATAAACGCGTCTACAACTTCTTGGTTGTCATCTATACATTCAGCCAATCGAGAGACGAATTTATTGTCTGCCCCAGCGGCGTCTAAAAATACCAATATTGACAAATCCTCTTTATTGACTGCATAAACGCCTCCGCAAATTGTCAATGCCACACCCGTAACGAGTATGGCAGAGACGATAATTAATGCAGTAATTTTTATTACACTTTTTTTATTCATTTAGTCGTTTGCCAACGAAACAAAGTGCTCTATTCCGTCGAGCGTCGTAAATAGCCAATAACCCCTATAACTCAACTCGCCGTATTTAGACAAATCGGACAATGTGCATACTATTTTCATATAACTGCAGTCAATTACTATATATTTGACGTTCAAATCTTCAAGAGAGTCGGCTTGAGTATTACCGTCAGCTGTATAAATCTCCACACCACTGTAAAGCCAATCATACGGCAGTTCGTCTTCGATAATGTAATGCTCAGCTATCGCTGCAACGGTCTTTCCAAACTTCGTGATTACAACGAAAAACTCATACTCGCCGGCTTCCTTATTAGTATCAAAACCTGTGAGCGCAATATCGTAGTCGGGATTTATTTTTTTGATTTCCGCTCTTACTTCGTCCACAGTCATACCTTGCAAGTCCAATATAGTTGATTTTAAATCTTTTATTATTTCTATTTGTAGACTACTAAATACAAACGCTTGAGCGCTTCCTTTCAAATAATTGTACGACGAACACCACATAATACTAATAGAATCAAACTCTTTTGCGTATTCTTGGCTGTAAACGCGCACGTCGCAAGTATATTTATTACCTTGATAAGTGTAAGTCACAACCTTGTATCCAGGCGTCGAGAAGTCGTAATTCAAATTATTTTCGTCTATAGCAATATATTCAAAATTGCCAAAATTGTAATACGCTTCAAAACTGCCGTTGAATTTATCTCCCACTTTATATGCGTATTGGTTAGAGCTTAATCTATATCCGCTTAAGACTTTTTCGTCTTCACCTCCGCCTAATACCAAATAATCAAAAGGAAATACCTGCTTGCCCATAACTTCGTGTTCGCCTACAGCGTAAGCCACTCCTCTGCCTGCTTTGGAAGTATCCAATCCCACAATGCTGATATTTTTACAGTTTTTTATAGACACGTGAATTTTATACATACTTGTCGGGTCTATATAAGAATATCCATTATTCGCAAACCAAGAATTCAACACTTCCTCTTTTACCTGTTCTGCCGCAGCATTTTTTTCAAAAGTTATATTGCCAATATAACCTGTTGAGCCAACCCAGTCAAACTGCATTTGATTTGCCGTGTCGGACGAATAAACAAAATATTTTATTTTCATCGTCTGATTGTCATAGTTGATTACAGTAGAATGAATTCCCGTTGAAGAAGAATCAAAGTTTGAGATAGCAGATTCAGATAATTGCAATAGCTGTGCAAATTCAGCCTTAGTCGCGCCTTGTTTGATATAAGCGGAGACTCCGCCTGTAATTGAATTAGATTTTTCCAGTATACTTTGTTCGAATATAGAGTATATTTCCAACGCCTGCTGCTTGGTCATCTTGGTTGGGTCTTCAACACTCGCAGCTTTATCTATAAACAGCAACAAAGTGTCTTCGGCAATCTCAAAATCAAAGTCCAAATATTTTATCAAATTGCAAATCGCCTTGACCGAATTATCTTTATCAGACGAATAATCGAGAGCTTTGCCAACAAGTTTTGCAACGCGCGTAGCTAATACTGCAAATTTAGCGTTGCTATCTTCTTCGGATACGTCGTTGTTATTGGCAACCTGCCAATCGTTGAAATCCATATAAATATCTGTAATGTCTGCTACCGTAAGATTTTTGAGAAACATTCCGATAGATTTAAACAACCCGAAATCGCTAGATAAGTCAACTATTGCCTCAATCTGTGGCATATATCCTCCGTAATAATTGAACAACAAATTCATTACGTCGTTTGCTATCAACTTCACAATAGTTTGTTTTGAAATAACGCTATCTGCGAAAGTAGTTATAAATTCTCCAACGGTGTTTGCGTGAGATATGATTTCGCGATAAGAATACTTACCTTTTCCTGCAATCAATTCTCCAAACTTATCGCCGTCCATAGTCGCAATATCAACAATACACAAAACTGCCGACTTTATCGAGTCTATGTCGCAATCTAAAATTACATCGCAAACGTCCAAAATAGTTTGAGCTACATAGCCCATAGAGTCATAGTCAGCAAGAAGACTTGCAAATACCGATTTATCGGATTTTTCCTGAAGTTCTTTCAGAAATTGAGAAACTTCGCTTAAACCTGATTTTTCCGCAGATTCCGCCATTTCGTCGAAATTTATTTCCGGTAAAAAGTCTTTGAGCAAACTATCGATTTCGTTTTTGCCTAAAGTCGCTATATATTCGGGCTCAATCAAGTCCAAAAGTTCTTTTGCGCTATCGCGCATTCTTACCACTATGTCGGAGTCCAAAACTTTTTTTAAGTTTTCATAAACGTCTCCTTCATACTCAATAAAAGCTATGTCAAGTATGGCTTTAAGTATTTCGGTCACAGGTTTATCTATTTTTGCAAGCAATTCCGTGCTCAGTCCCGAATTGGCTAATCTCGGCGCCATTTCGTAAAGCACAAAGGAGTCGGCTTTTAATATTTGATATTGATATTCAAACTCCTCTTCTAAAAAATCTATACTTCTTGCTTCAATGCTCCTAATAATTGCATACCATTTGCATACGGTGTCGACAAATACTTCGCTATCCAACTGCGCGGGACTTACCTGCGGATATTGCGGAAGAGTTACGTCAACGACCTTTATTTTGTATGTAGCGCTTGCGCCTTGGAGCGTAACTGTCAGCGTGATTTCGCCTTTTGACGACGTGTCAAATCCGCTCACCATTCTGGACGTAAGCGTTAAGTAATCTATGCTTCCGTCGGTATAGGTGACTTTGAGCACTCCTTGCGAATAAGATTCGCCCACGGTATAAGTATCTTTGGCTTGCGCAACTTCAATGGACTTAACCGTCTTGGTTTCGTCAACGTTTGAACTCGGCAACTCTCTGTTAACACTGACTTTATAGAAAGTGGAAGATTTTTTTGAGCTCGCTTCTACAAAAAATATATTTTCTCCCAATTTAAGCGGCAATTCGTTGCCGACGGCTTGCGTCTTTGCTTCGTCATAATAAGCGCTTACGCTCACGCCTTTGTCAACCTTGAAATTACTCAAGCTCAAAGAATCAATAAAACAGTCTACGTCAAACGCGATTGTCTTGGCATTGTTGTCAATAGCGATATTCTTAACGCCGTCTACGCCTTTTATCACTGCAGACGCGTCTTTATCGCAGCCGACAAATATTGCCGCAGACATAGAAATAATGCACAAAACGGCAATTAAAACCACGACTTGCTTCTTCATATTTTTACTCCTCAATGATATTTATTTTT
>CAJUOK010000027.1:18006-21383 GCA_910588015.1 uncultured Christensenellaceae bacterium
ATATCGACGTAAATAAACGTCGATATTTTTTTATCAAACGTTTTTGATTTAATAAAAATACGGAGCAGCTTTTAGCCGCTCCGTAATCCATTACTTATCTTACACTCTTAAAGTCAAACCGATTACATATTCTTGCTGTCGTCGTCTTTGAGTCCCAACATATAATCTGTGGTTTTTCCAAACAAGTTGCTCAAATCTATCAACGCTTGATAACTCGGTTCCTTAACGCCTCTCTCCCAATTGCTGATAGACACTTGGGATACTTGCATATACTTTGCCAAGTATTCTTGATTGTAACCGTTGATAAGTCTTTGTTCTTTCAACCTCTCTGCAAATTTCATATACATACCTCCTAAATATTTAATTAGATTAACTTTCGCCAATCCACACCTTTTCTGTCAAAATTGACAAGCCCGTCTATCAGAACGTCTAAATCAACGTTAGCTGTGCCGGTTTGCTTACTTGTCACTTGCTGCAATCTGTATTTCACTTCGTTGACGACGTCCGTCATCTCCAGTTTGAAACACGAAAGCAATTTATATATGAAAGGAAAACAACCGTAATATTCTCCCACGCAATTTGTCAAAGCAAAAGCAATTGCGCTCGCCGCGTCTTCATACGGCATTCCTTCGTCCACCTGCGAAAAATCTACTCCTACTACTCTGCCGTCCAGCACTTTATAACTGTTGAAGTCAATTTCCTTCATAGTCTTGGACGTGAATGAATGTATGATTTGCAAGAATATCGTCAGCCTTGTCGCCAAAAGCTCCATCATTTCGACGTCGTCGGTCATCGTAGCCGTTTTGAACACGTCAAAAAAATTCTCGCCTTCTACATATTCGTACATTACAAGGTTGTCCTCGCGCTCTATTACTTTTGGCGCATAACCCGTCAACGCAACCTTTTCGGCAACGCTCATTTCCCTATCGGCTTCCTCCACGCTCTTATACTCTTTGAGTATATAGACGTTTCCTTGACTTTCCACCTTATATACTTTTTTGAGTTTGGAGGATAACGCGGAAATGATTTTGTAACTTCTCATAGATTTCGGGTATATTATATCCTAAATAAAAGTCGATAGTCAACACATATTCAATAATTTTAGGAATTTTTTACTTTATATATACATATTATAATAATCTTTACTTATTTTTGACAATTTTGTTTGATTTACCTTATAATACTTTCGGATATTATAAATTAAACGTATTTTTTTTAACAATTTTTATTATATTTCATATTTATTCGACATACAATCGAATTCTTTAGAGCTAATAAAAATCTAAAAGGGCTTACTTTTGTAAACCCTTTTGATAACAAATTTTATTGTTCTACCGTTATTCCAAGCATAACTGTCTGCTCTTTGCCATTGTTCCATACAGAATGAGGAATATTGCCTTTTACCAAAAAACTCTGTCCCTCTTTCAACACGACCTCTCCGCTGTCAAGCAATATTTTTGCTTCGCCCTGCAATACGCAAAACAAATGGTCGCGCAAATGGGTATGGGGCTCTAATGGTCCGCCGCCGTCAGGCGCAATATACGCGATTGCTCCGTCTATGATTTTTCCGCTTTCGCCAAAAAGCTTTTTTGCCTTAAAGCCTACGTGATTTGGCGGAGTGATAAATTCCGTATTCATAGTCTTAAAGCTCTTGGATATTGGGAAGCGTAGCAAATCCCTTTTGCAAATCCTCGTCTGTGGGGATATAATCTCTCATATTGCCCGCAAGATATTCGGAATATGCTTTCATATCAAAATAACCGGTGCCGGTGAGACCGAATAGAATTGTCTTTGCCTCGCCGCTCTCTTTGCACTTGAGCGCCTCGTCTATCGCGCCTTTTATTGCGTGCGCCGATTCGGGAGCCGGCAAAATAGTCTCGCACTTTGCAAATTTCACCGCCGCTTCGAAGACCTTTGTCTGCTCGTATGACACGGCTTCCATATAGCCGTCGTGATAGAGCTTGGAAAGTATCGGCGACATACCGTGATATCTCAAACCGCCCGCGTGATTAGCCGACGGAATAAATCCGCTGCCCAACGTATACATCTTTGCCAAAGGCGTAATCTTGCCGGTATCGCAATAGTCGTAAGCGTATTTACCTCTGGTCAGCGAAGGACAGGACGCAGGTTCTACCGCGACAAATCTCGTATTGCTCTTGCCGAGAAGTCTGTCTTGCATAAACGCGCTTATAAGTCCTCCGAGATTGGAACCGCCGCCCGCGCAACCTACTACGACGTCGGGATATTCTCCCAGTATCTCCATTGCCTTCTTGCTCTCGAGTCCTATCACGGACTGGTGCAGCAACACTTGATTGAGCACACTGCCAAGCACGTATCTGCAACCCGGCGTACCAACCGCCTTTTCAACAGCCTCGGATATTGCGCAGCCCAACGAGCCGGAGGTGTTGGGATTTTCCGCCAATATTTTTTTACCGACTTGCGTGGTTGTCGAAGGCGAGGGAATTACGTTGCCGTCAAAAACCTGCATTACCGCCTTACGGAACGGCTTTTGTTCGTAAGATACTTTGACCATAAAAATATCGAGCGGGAGTCCGAAATATGCGCACGCTTCCGAAAGCGCCGTGCCCCATTGACCTGCGCCAGTCTCTGTAGTAAGAGAAGTCAAGCCCTGCTCTTTTGCGTAATATGCTTGCGCTATCGCAGAATTAAGCTTGTGACTTCCAGACGTGTTGTTTCCCTCGAATTTGTAATATATCTTTGCAGGAGTGCCGAGCGCCTTTTCGAGATTGTAAGCTCTGCAGAGAGGCGACGGTCTGAATATTTTATACATATCCAACACTTCTTCGGGTATATCAAAATATCTGGTCTTGTAATCAACTTCTTGATGAGCAAGTTTTTTGCAAAATATAGGATAAAGGTCTTCTTCCTTTACCGGCTTTCCTGTTGCAGGATTGAGAAGCGGAGCGGGCTGTTCTTTCATATCTGCCCTTAAGTTATACCATTGCGTAGGCAACTGTTCCTCCGTCAAATAAAATCTGTGCGGTATTTTTGCCATTTTAGCGTCCTCCTATTACTGTACTAAAAATAAAAAGTCCTGTCCCGATAATTGGGACAAGACTCGACTGTCTTGTTTTTATTGCCACCCTAACGCGCCGTCACGCGTCTTCCCACTAACGAGGGGATTCCGTCAGACATTACTCTGCCCTCAAAAGTCCATTCGCTATCATACTTCTCATTGCTTCTCACCGCCTGCAACTCTCTGTATAGCCGTAATCGATAGGTACTCTTCTTTCTCCACGGTTTGTGTAATCACTATTAAGTTATTTACATATTACGCCATAGTTTGCGTATTGTCAACGATTTTTTGATAAAAATTTGATTTTTTAAAAAGTTTAACAAACTCAAACCACCAAGCA
>CAJUOK010000028.1 GCA_910588015.1 uncultured Christensenellaceae bacterium
TCTCTACAGGTACTTCTACCCTTACTTCTTTCTCTACTATCTTCTCGACTTCGACGGGCACTTCAACCTTGACTTCCTTTTCAACTATCTTTTCTACCGGCACCTCTACGATTTTTTCTATCTCGACCGGTACTTCGACTTTAACTTCCTTTTCTACTATCTTCTCAACGGGTACTTCCACTATCTTTTCAATTATTTGAGGTTGCGCTTGCGCGGGTTGAGTATTTTGATTAGAAGACAGCTCGAGTATCTTTTCCATAAGAACTTCTTGATTCTTCATCATCTGCTTTAGCGTTTCGTCATTGACGCTAGTTGCCGCAACTTCTCTCTCAACAACTTTCTCCGTTGGCTGTTCGACAAGTTTTTTCATTATATCGCGCATTGTCTCTTCATTCTTACGGATATCTTCTCTGTTGCTCTTCATCTCCTCCGTCAGTTGTTTGAGAACTTCGTCGCTTACCGATGCTTGCTGCGGCAACATCTGCTGAACGCCGGGAAGTAACGCGCTTACAGTCTCGGATATAAGTCCTCTCATCTCTTCGACTCCCAGTCCGTAGCCTCCGCCCATATATGCGCCTTGCGGCATTCCCTGCCCCATATTGCCGCCGTTGGAGTTGCCGCCCATAATGCCCATAAGCATCATACGCATATTTTCGTCGCGCTGTTTTGCCTCCATTTCAGACCTATTGCGTTCATACTCTTCTTTGCTGTAAGCCAAATCGTCCTCGGCTTTTATGCACCTGCTCTTGGCTATCAACATAATAACAAGGCTTGCAACCGCGCACCCCATTAGAACGCACGCTATCGCCGTCCACGCCGTAGACGCCAAACCAAACAAGCCCACGGCTCCTGCGTAATAACTCTTATATCTCTCGTCTGCAGTCTTATTGGCTTTTTTTCTTCTACCCTCATAGCTTGCAGTCTTCGCCAAAAATGCTATTATGAGTATTATGCTTATTCCGCTGGCTATAGCCTGCCAATATTCTTTTAGTATATTAACGATATTGCTTAAATCAACGGTTCCGCCACCGTTACTTTCGCCGCTGTTTATATCTCCGCTTCCCGTTCCGTCGGGATTTGCGCCTTCGCCGTCGGCGTTAAGCGTTATCTTATATTTGAAAGTTGCTCCTTGACGTATAAAATAATTACCTTCCACAGTTGCGGTAACGGTATACTCTCCCGCGTATATGGAATTGGTATAATCTCCGCCAAAAGTCAAATTAACGCCTTCCAACGGATTGCCGTCGCTATCCAAGACAGTTGCGCTAGGTCTTTGCAACTTGCCGTTGAATTCGAAGGTATTTTCATCCCACTCTATTGTGATGACTTGCATTCCGCTTCTCGGCATAATTACCCAATGCCATTCCGTATTGCCGTCCAATTCATAATTATCGTACCAACTTGCGCTTGGATTTGCCGATACGCTCACAGTATAAGAACCAACGTCGCTCGCCTCAATATCTCCGCTCATAATAAAATCCGCAACGTAATCAAACTTGGTTTCGTCTCCTGCCACTATGCCTATCACGCCGTTTAATTTGGGAGATTGCATTTGTCCTTCTGCAAATATGAAATCAAACTTATCCCAATCTGCAATCAAATGCGCTTTTTCTATCTTCCAAGTGACGGTCACGGAAGAACCGTACTGCGTATCGGGAGTTTCCCAAGAACAGTTCGTAGTGTCGCCCAACGTTATTACCGACCTATAAGTCTTGGCGTCTTTTCCCTCGGGAGACGTGCTTATGCTCATTACGCTTGGATAATATCCAGTCAATAAATCAGCAAGCTTCTTTGTCGTACCGTCGTATACCAACGTGTTCTCCAAAGTCGGCGTAGCAAACACAGCTTTGACAATTTGGAAGGTAATGCTTTCGCCTTCTGCTATTGTATACGCGTCGCTCTTGAGCACTATCTTGACTTTATAGGTTCCCCTTGCTATCATTTCTTCAAGAGGTTTGCTGCCGATATCGGCTTGATATTCGAATTCTATATCCTCTACCGGCACTCCGTCTATCATTACCGTTGCGATAGGATGTTGCGCCTCGCCGGTATACATAAGCTCTTTTGTATTCCACACTACAGTAACCGCCGTGGACTCAACTATCTTAAGCGTTATCTGCACATCGTCGGACAACTTAAAATCCGCGCTAAGGTCGGGGAAAGTAATGTTGACGTAAAACGTTCCCGGTCCTTTAAGAGTGTCTGCATCGACTTCATCTCCATCCTTGTTTATATAGGTATATTCTACCTGCGACGCAACTTTATCTCCGTCGTACGCGGGAAATCTGTCGGGACGCAACTCGTCAATGCCAACGACTTCGCCTGTATACGGTTTGGTTACGCTTCCGTTGTTGTATTGCGCCAAAATTCCGCTGATATCCAATTCCTGTTGAATGAGCGGAATGTCAACGTCAATCTCAAGAGATACTCCGTTGAAAACGTACGTAATCTTTACGCTGTCAATTACCAAATCAATATCGGAAACGTGCAATTTGTTATCGGGTTTTTTATACTTTATCTTATAATCTCCCCAAGGCACTTCCGCCCATTCTTTGAGAAAATCCGACGTTCCCTCCGTTCCGCCTACGTACATAGCTTCGACTTTTAAATCTCCCGCTTTCAGCGCGTCCAAAGCCATTATCTTCCTGTTGACGACTGTTACTTTGAGGTCTTCTATTCTGTCGGCTCTCAAAAATTTGGCAGTCAAAAACATATCGTTCTTGATTAGGTCTTTTGCAAAATCCCAACGTGTGTCAGGCTCTGCCGTCGCGTTGTCAGGTTCTGCCGCGTTGTAATACCAACCGATAAACAGTTCTCCGTCCTTGGTCGGAGCGGGCGGCTCTACAATATGCATTCCGTATCTATATGCATTTGTATCTTGAGTCGTGTCAGTCTCCGTCTTAAACGTAACCCCGTACGTCGCCGTCATTGTCGTCACTTTTATAGTTATAGGTTCTTTTACGTTGGCGTACGCAGTGGTCGGCGAACCTGTCGAATTGGTCTGCTTTCTGTATTTGCTCACCAATATAGGCGTTCCGTCTATTATGAACGCGGGACTCTCTCCCGACAACGCGCCAGAAAGCGACGAATCTTTTTCCAACTCTTCCGCAAACGCGTCGTCGAATAAATCTGCGACGTACGCATACGGCAAATTATCGTTATATTTGATAACGTTGAGCACCATCGTCACGCCTATGACGTCAAACATATCGAAAGTTATCGACAAATACTTGACTTCAAACGCTCCGCTATAGCTTATTACCTGTCCTGCGCTGTCTTTTGCGCCAAGGTAATTACCCAAATAACTGTCATCGGGTTGGAACGTCACGTCTCTGGTAACTTTGCCGTCTTTCAAATCTCCTTCGGCAATGCTTCCCAAATTCAGCTTCCAAGCCGTAGTTCCCGTAATATATTCTTTATTTCCCCCCGTCAACGCGTACATCTTGGCTATTGGTTTTATTTCTTTGTAATCCATACCCACGTACGCCGTATCTTCTGTGCTCAAACTTTCCAAATACAACTGCGCGGGGGATATCTCCACTTCGGGAGCTTCTATCGAATCTTTACCAGTCCACAACGGTTCGTTCTTGCAATAAAATTCAAATTCAAGCGAATAAATGCCGCTGTCTTTGACGTTGGTTATTTTGCTATACGCCGATTGCGTTCCGTTGGGCACTTTTACCTTGCCTCCGCTTTCCGCCTTATACCATTGATAGCTATAATCCGCATTCGTCATATCGTCAACGGAGATACTGCTTGCCAACGAAACGTTGACTCCATTTTCGTATACTCTTTTATAGATTGCTCCGTCCAAAGTCGCATTTGTGACTGCAATAGTTTGAGTAATGCCCCCAGTATATTCCCATACCGCATAAAGCGTCACTTCTCCTCGAAGTCCTGCCTTCATTTCTTTAAACGGGTCGCTTATATCGTCAACGTTTTCCGTCCATCCGAGGAATTTGTGGTTGGCTTCTTCTGTCGGAGTATAAAGCGAGTCGCCCTTGCGCACAATAATAAAACTGTCGTCGGTAACGTTATACGTTGTTGACCCGTCGTCTCCCGAATCTGAAAGACGGTAATTTTTATAGGTAACCGTAACTTGCATATCGTTGCGCACCGGATTGTTAAGATAAGTAAAATCTTTGCCTATCAAAGTCTTGTCCGTCCATATGCCGTCAGGCAACGCGGTATCGGCTTTGGCAGCAGAAAACAATTTTTCTTCTGCCTGCGTCTGACCTTCCGGAGTGTTTGACGGATTCGCCGTGCCTGTACTTGTTATAAGGTGACTGTAATAATTACTAGATGTAGCGACAGTATCGTCGAGAACAGTCGTAAAACTTCCTACGGAGTTAAGGTCTACCTTTCTTGTATAGTCTGCGCCGTTATGCACATTTGTCGCAACGGTAACCGCTCTCGCATTCAAATAGTGGTTATTTCCGGTTCCTGCCGTAACTCCATACAAAGAATATGTTTGAGGAGTTGCAGTCGCACCAGTCTGCTTAACAAAAACACCTGTCGAATATACGTTGGTAAGTTTCATACTTGCAGGTACATACGAACTCGCTTGAATATGAATTAACGAAGCGTCCCATATTAAATTCCCCGCCTTTGCAGTACGCATTGACACAACATTAGAAAGTTCGATATTAACGCCTGAAGAACTGACCAAACAACCGATTACCCCGCCCGAATAACGAGTTACAGATGATTGATAATTTTGTTGCATATCAAAAAATGAAACGCAATCGTATATCTTAATTTGCGCGTTTGAAGGCGTAGAACCTATAAATCCTCCCTGAAATGATGCGCCTCCAAGACCTGCAGTCTTCAATACCGCTCTTATAGTGCAACGATATAGGTTTATCGTGCCGCCTGCCCAACCTATCATTCCGCCTACGCTTGTATTATTACCGTTAAATGAATTAGTCATCTCGATTTCACTTTCGAAATGACAGTTTAAAATAGAGTTATTATTATTGGCATTTCCTACTAAACCGCCGGTTTGATAGCTGTCTGAAATATTGCCTTTTGATTTGATTACACCGCTGAAATCACAGATTACAGAATTTTGAATGGCTCTGAACAATCCGCTACCGCCGCTTGTGTAAGAAATTTGAGTCTCAATATTGATAATCGAATAGCCGTTGCCGCAAAAAACGCCTGCGAAATACGGCACCTGCGCTATTTGCGCGCCCGCAACTGTCGCGTCCGCGTCTATATCATTGCCAAGCGCATAATACTTGCCTTGAGTAACACTATATGAAGTTGCGCTTGAAGCCAAAGCATTCCATTCACCAATAGTGGAAATAACGTAAGGATTTTCTTTGGAACCGCGAGTCGCGCTTGTATTAACTGTGACGTCTACAATATCTTCCTCCGTAGGTTTGGAACCGCTATTCAAAGCGTTGTGATATGCTATAGCCTTCGTCACATCGGTATAGCTGTATTTAGAATTGTTTTTGAACTGCGAAAAACTATCTGACGGACAATCTTCTACGTTGGTGGCAAGATTTTGTACGCCGTCTTTATTTGGGGAATTATTAATTAAGTTTTTCTGCAAAGAGAACATTGCAAAAAACATTCCCAATATCAGACAAACCGTCAACAAGATAAATACTAAATTTTTCGAACACTTTTTGATAGGCTTATTTTTATCCATAATATTTCACTCCTATACCTTTTCATCGTTTTGTAAGAGCTACGAAAGACTTGCGAAATTTGAATATTAATAAAAATTCGCAATTTACAAAAAAGGTATACTTTTACTGACTGCCGTTTAGCATATCGCGAAACGGCGTATTTTTTCAATAATATTATAGTTCACGATACGTTATTTTGCAATACCTTTGGGTCAGTAAAAGTATACTTTTTTTGGAAATCAACGGTTTTTAGCTAAATTAATATATAATTTATATAATAAAAATTAATTTAAACATATAAAATGCCGACTCTTCAAAGTCGGCATTTTATAATTGCAACAAAAATTTAATATTTATATTTCAAATAAAAGAGTTTTTATTTCATATTTGCCAAAATCAAATTCTTCGCCTGCGACAACTTGTTTTTCCTCTTCGAGCATATTGCTTTCATATATCCCTTTGCAAGGAAAATTGGCTTTTATTTTTGCTTTGCATTCTCTGCCGTATCTTTCGAAAACTCTTGCGACTATACTCTTTCCGTCCTCGCTTACTTTTACAGTCTCGAGTATCACTCCGCTAAATTCAAAAAGTGAAGGCAACGCGGGCGCATTATCCTTGACTATTAGTTTGTTATTAAAGGCATATGCTCTCTTTACAACGTCGCAATCCTGCCATTTTCCCTCGTGAGGATAAAATGCGTAAGAAAATTTATGTTCTCCCATATCGCACTGCGGGTCGGGATATTTCGGCGAACGCAACAAATTGAGAGATAGCAAACCGTTCTTGGCTCTGTGTCCGTATTTGCAATCATTGAGAATTGCAACGCCGTAGTCTTTTTCGTCAACGTTGATAAATTTGTGAGCGCATATTTCAAACTGCGCTTTGCGAACAGGCGTGTCTTCCAACGTCGAGCGGTCAACGTTGCCGAACTGAATATCGCAATTGACCGTATCCGAATACACGGTAGGTTTGAATTCCGCTCTCAACATTTTGTGCGACTCTCTCCAATCTACTGCGGTATCGAATACCAACGACTTGTCTCCCTTTGTCAACCTCGCAGACTGAATGACGGTGCTGTCTCTGTATGTATATACGTTTTCCATAACTACGCTCGCGCCGTCGATATATGACAAATGTTTTTCCAATTTAAGCGTACTGCGGCGTTTTTGGGGATAATTTATATCGATATCCCAAGCGTCGTAATATGATTTCGGGTCGGGATAGACTGCAAATCTATTGAGAAATTCTCCGCACAGTTCTTTGCCGTTCGTCAAATCGACAAACGAATCTATGGAGCCGTCTTTTGCAAAATGCACTTTGACTTTGTCGTTTTGAATAAAGTCCTTGCCGCGAGATAAGCCGTCTTTGTCTTCCGACGATAATCTTGTCAGCAACGCCGAAGAATAAGCTTTAACGTCGCACTTATACCAATCGTCGGCAACTTTGACGTACTCGTTTCTGTCAAAACTCGTCGGATTGACAACTCCGAACGCGCCCTTTACAGACAACTTGTCCAACAGTCCGTCTATCATAGAATTGACGTCTGATTGCATTTTCTCGTATCTCGCAACGGATTCTTCGTATACTCTGCGAATTGACGAGCCCGGAATAATATCGTGGAATTGATACAAAAGCACCTCTTTCCATATCTCCTCCAGTCCTTGACAATCATATTCGATACCCCTAACTTTCGCAGTCGCCATAAGCCATTCCAACGTATGCAACGACTGCTCTATAGCTCTGTTATAACGCTTATTCAACGCTTGCGACGTATAAGTTCCTTGATGTTTTTCAAGATAAAGTTCTCCGTCGTATTTGGGTATTAATTCTATGTAATCGTTTTGCAAATCGTCAAAAAGTTCTACGGCGTGACGTCTGACGACTTTGCTCATTCCTTTGACGTTTTTCTGTCTTTCGAGAAGCTCTATAGGCGCTTCTCCCGGACCGCCTCCTCCGTCTCCTATGCCGTACACTAGCAAAGCTTTTTTCAATTTGTCGCTTTGTGGATTGCCGTTGTCCGATTTGGTAATAGCCATTGGCGTGGCTGTGGAATTATAATTTCCCTGCGGAGCCATATGCGATAGAACCTCGCTGCCGTCGATTCCTCTCCACACGAATGTCTTATATGGAAATTTGTTTTGCATATTCCAACTAAGTTTGATAGTCATAAAATACTTTCTGCCGCACTTGCGTATGATTTGCGGCAAAGACGCAGGATAACCGAAAACGTCCGGAAGCCACACTACCTTGCAACTCTTGCCGAATTCGTCTCTAAAAAACTTTTCGCCGTATAAAAACTGTCTTATGATAGACTCTCCGCTGGGAATATTGCAATCGCATTCCGTCCACATACCGCCCTGCAATTCCATTTTTCCGTCGGCAACAGCTTTTTTGACATTTTTGTATAACGTCGGCTCTTCTTCCTTTATCCATTGAAAAAGTTGCGCTTGCGAAGCTCCGAACTTATAATCTGGATATTTCTCCATATTGTGCAGAGCGGTGGCGAAAGTACGCGCGGCTTTGCGCTTTGTCTCTCTGATAGGCCACAGCCAAGCAAGGTCGATATGCGCGTGTCCGATAGCAGTGTATTCCGTCACGTTTTCATCAACCGGCGCTGTAATAACTTTTTTGAGATATTCGTGCGCCTCTTCCATACTCTTTTTTGCAAGCTTATAAGACGCGCTCAAAGCCTTGTCTATTTCGTCAAGACGCTCTTTTGTAAGATGTTTATTTTTCCCGTAAGTCAACGCCAACATAAAAAGCTGCAGATAATCGTAATAATAAGTCAAAACCGCTTCGTCGCACACGGCTATGTCTTTGCGAACCAACTTGACTTTTGCGTCGGTTCTGTTGCGTTTTCCGTTAAAACCTCCGTCGACCAACAGCTCGACTTGTTCTCCCCCCTGCGCGCTGTCGAATAAATCTACGACCTGCTTGCCCTTTGCCGATTGAACGAGGTCTATGCCGTCAAGCACTTGCGTGATACCCTGCCTAGGTTCTCCGTCTATATAAGCCAAGCCCTCGCCTTGAATATTTATCAACGCAACCACCTTTTTACCTTTGCAGTCTGTCGGAACTTGACCTTTGAATCTAAACCAACCGCAATCAAAATCGCTGCCCCACACCATTCCCTTTTTAATAGGCGAAAAACTAGCCTTATCCAACAAGTCTTTGGCGATAGGCTCTTTGCTCAATGCCGCCTCGCACGACATATGCGCAACGACTTTGTATATCTTTTTTCTTATAGCGATAAGTCTCGCGACGTGATGGGGATAAAGAGCAATTCTTTCAAGCATAACACACCTTTTGGATACCGATAAATATAATATATCGATAAATACAATTATATATTATAATTATAACCGCGCTAACGCCGCCTGTCAACGGCAATCGCCAAAGTTGCCGTTTTGTCCATAATTTAATCAAAAAAGATATTGACTTTTGTCTTTTGATAATTTTATACTGATAATATAAAAATGATAAAGGGAGTTTTTTTATGAAAAAAATTTTATCGGCATTTTTAATCGCGGCGGTTGCTTTGACTCTATGCTTAAGCTTTGCGGCGTGCGCGCCCGAATCTCAAACGGTAGAAGAATTCGGCAATATCGATTACAAAACCGTGCTTAAAGATTATTTGGAATACCCTGACGCGGCAAACGACGCCAAAATGAACGCAGTTGAGCGTAACGTCAAAGATATTGTCGACGACGATTCTCTCACCGACGCCAAAAAAATCGTTCAAATTATGGAACGCGCAACTTTAAACGAAATAGAATGCGACCACTTTGCCTATTTCAGAAACCAAATGGGCGAAACCAAAATCGGAGACAAATCCGGTCAATTGATTTATCAAAGATTGAGAAAACAAAGCGACACGCTCAAAGACGATACGACAATAAAACTGCCCGTAAATCACAATTTCGGCGGAACGGAAACATCTTTTGTCACCTCTGCAGTAATCAGATACGTCAACAACGGCAAGTACAACAGAATTGAGAAAGCAAGCGATATCGTCTATAACGAAGAAACCGGTATATTAGAAGTTGCCAAATGGAAAAAAGGCTCAAAATGGGACGAAACCGAAAGCGCAATGTCCTCGAGAAGTTATGACGAGGCAAGAAAAACTTGCATTAACTGGGGATTGGAAAACGTCGTTGACTCAAGCAAAGCTATATCAATAGAATCCAAGACAGACGACAAAGGCAACGTCTATTATCAATTAAAATTCAGTATCGACGTTGCAGTCGCAAATGCGGACGGCACAACGATAGGCAGATTGGAAAACGACAACAGCGGTAAGAATATGAGATACGAATACTGCGACATAGTTGCGGAAATATGGCAAAACGGTCTTGCAAAGAGATATCAAATCAACGAAAGTTGGTCGGGTAAAATCGGAAAACTGATGTTATGGTATGAAGGTTCGGCAACAAGCAAGTCGGAAATCATCTTCAGCTACTCCGAAGCGGATATGGACAATTCCAAAACCGAAGCAATTTATCAAGGCATATTGAATAAATAAAAAACTTGAACTCAAAAATCGGAGCGTCAAAAGCGCAATTCCCATAGGGAATTAAAAACTAAATTTTTAAGAGTTGTGCTTTCAAGCGATGAGAAAAACACTCTCGGACAAATCTCCGAGAGTGTTTTTCTATACATAATTATGCCGACAAAGTAAGCTAAATTGAAATTTATCTGTCAATACTTCCACGGACGCTTTCGAGCAAGCCAACCATTAGTTTGCCAATATTCATAGTCAAGTCCTGCGACACCGTTTTTTTGTACTTGCTTTTGTATAAAGCGACATATCATAAACTTTATTTTCATTGCAATCTTCGTGTGGGCAGGCTTTGCATAATTTATCCTTGCAAATTTGCGGGCAAGGCTATTGATTTTTCTTGTCAGACTTTTCCGCCTCTTTTCGGGCAGCTTATCCCATATCAGGTTACTCATAAGCGCACTATTAAATACTCCGATTTTAGAAATACCCCACCACGATAGGCTGTGTTTTATATCTTGTGCCGTCGATTTTGCGCCCGAACCCAAACATTGCGTGATGATAACGGCACGTTTGCCAAACATTTCTGCGACCGGTCTATGTGGCATCCAACGGTAGCCAAAATGGTCAAGAAGCGCTTTCATTGCACCCGTAGCGTGCATAACATACGCAGGAGAAGTCATAACGATTAAATCAGCCTCTAAAAGCGATTTTTCTATAATATTGATATAATCAAAGTCCTTACAACTGCTTTCACCTTTCATAAAGCAATTCGTGCAACCAACACAAAAGGACGGGCAATCTTTCGGCAGGTAATACTCAACTATATCCGCACCTTGAAAATTATTCAAAAAAGTTTGTTTCAAGTGGTATGTAACGCCTTGTTTTTCCGTACCGTTTATTACCGCTATTTTCATAAACACTCCAATAAATTACTGTTTATCGTACAATCATTATATCACGAAAAATAGAAGAGCGCAACCCATTGAATTTTGCGTGCTATATAAAACATATCTATATCTCACTAGGCTACGAGTAGCCAAGTTCGTCCACGCCTAAAATTCCCTATGGGAATTACCGTAAAACGCTCCGATTTTGTTTACAAGTTTAATCACTGCAAAGCATCCAATTCTTTTAACCACAAGCTCGCGCTTGCGTCGCTGGGCATTCTCCAATCCCCTCTAGGAGAAAGCGTTACGCTTCCCACTTTAGGTCCGTCGGGCAAACAGGAACGCTTGAACTGTTGAGCAAAAAACCTCTTATAAAAATTCTTCAGCCATTTGCCGACAATCTCTCTGTCGTATATTCCGTCAAACGTCTGCGCGGCTATTCTATAAACCTTTTTCGGCGGATACCCCCAACGCAAAATATAATATAAGAAGAAATCGTGCAATTCGTACGGTCCGACTATATCTTCCGTCTGTTGCGCTATTTCATCGCCTTTTGCAGGCAGTAATTCGGGACTTACCGGCGTGGCGAGTATATCGTTGAGCGCGTCGCTCACACTGTCGCCGCTATGTTCGTCGGCGCAATATTTGACAAGATATCTTACAAGCGTCTTGGGTATCGATGCGTTGACTCCGTACATCGACATATGGTCGCCGTTGTAAGTCGCCCAACCCAACGCAAGTTCGGATAAATCCCCCGTACCCAATACCAGTCCGCCCGTCTTGTTGGCAATATCCATAAGCACTTGAGTGCGTTCTCTCGCCTGCGCGTTTTCAAAAGTCGTATTCAAATCCGTCTTCTTCTGACCTATATCTTTAAAATGGCTTTCTACCGTCGCGGAAATATCCACGCTTATAAAATCAACTCCCAAACCGTTTGCTAAAATCTCCGCGTTGGATTTGGTTCTTTTAGTCGTGCCGAAGCAAGGCATTGTCACTGCTAAAACAGACTGTCTGTCCATATTTAGACTGTCTGCCGCCTTGACGGCAACCAAAAGCGCAAGCGCGCTGTCAAGTCCTCCCGAAAGCCCTATTACTATCTTTTTTGAGCCTGTATGCGCAATTCGTTTTTTCAGTCCGTTTGCCTGCATTTGCAATATGAGTTCGCATCTATCCTTGCGCTTTTCGGTATCGTCGGGAACGAACGGCGCGCCGGAAAACTTCCTTGTCAACTTGTTTTCAGACAGCGCTTGGTCAAATTTTACTATAAATTCCCCGTCAGCGCCTTTCAAAGTGTTGACTCTTCTCTTTTCAAAAGCAAGCTTGTCTACGTCTATGTCCGAACAGACAATTCCGTTCTCAAACAGCTTGCTTTCCGCAAGTATATTACCGCCTTCGGCTATTATATTATGTCCCGCAAAAACCGCGTCCGTCGTCGATTCTCCCTCGCCTGCGCTTGCGTAGACGTAACCGCAATTAAGCTTACCCGATTGCGCCGACACCAACGTCCTTCTATAAGGAGCCTTGCCGACGACTTCGTCGCTTGCAGAGATATTAACGATAATATTAGCGCCTTTTTCCACAAGTTCTATTGACGGTGATTCTGCCACCCACATATCCTCGCATATCTCTACGCCGAACGAATATTGAGCCTTGTTGGAATTGACAAACACCATTTTACCGATAATTGAAGTTCTGCCCGCTATCTCTATATCTGAAATATCTATATCCTTACCGCTGACAAAATACCTGGCTTCATAAAACTCCCCGTAGTTGGGAATGTTTTGTTTGGCAACTACTCCCAATATTTCACCGCCGCGTATTACCACGGCGCAATTATACAACTTGCCGCATTTTCTCAAAGGAGCTCCTATGACGGCAACCGCGTCAGTCTTTTTTGTTTTTTTCAAGATAAAATCTATCGCCTTTTCAACTCCGTCCAACAGCGCGTCTTGCAAAAACAAATCTCCGCAAGTATATCCGCTCACGCACAGCTCGGGCAGTGCCAACAGCTTGATGCCGTCTTTGTCGGCAGAGATTATCGCGTCGACTATCGCCTGCGCGTTTTTATCGCAATCTCCAACCGTCACGTCTATAGACGCAGCGCCGCATTTAATAAAACCGTCTTTCATTCCAACCTCGAATTTAATTGATTACAAACTAATTATGTCCCCGTATTGACAATATTATCTTCATTTGCCAGTAATATTCCCCTTGATATGCTCTCCAACGGTTGCATAATTTTTATTTAGATTATATAATATTTTATAATAATTTTATTTTGGAGTCAATAAAGGAAAGGTATTTTATGTCAAATCTTTATCCGTACTTGAAAAAATATAAAAAACATCTTGTTCTCGGACCGATATTCAAACTTTTAGAAGCTATATTCGAACTTATTGTTCCATACGTTATGGCGCAACTTATAGACGTGGGACTCAACGGTCGCGACAAAATATATATTCTTAAAATGGGCGGAGTTCTCGTATTGCTCGCAGCAGTCGGATTAGCCGCCGCTCTGTTTTGCCAATACGTTGCTTCTCGCTGTTCGCAAGGCTTCGGCACAGAACTGCGCAACGTGCTGTTTTATCATATCAATACTCTGTCGATGAGCAATAGCGACGAATACGGAGTTTCGTCAATGGTCACGCGCTTTAACAGCGATATAAATCAAGTGCAGCTCGGCGTTGCAATGCTCATAAGACTTGCCATAAGAGCGCCTTTTCTCGTTATCGGCGCGACTGTTTCGGCAATCATACTCAAACCTTCTATGTGTTGGATATTCCTCGTAGCCGCGCCGCTGGTTGCGCTGGCGCTATGGCTGATAATGTCCAAGACTTTGCCCGTATATACAAAAAATCAAAAGAAACTCGACAAAATAACATCCATAGCGAGAGAAGACCTCAACGGAATGAGAGTCGTGCGCGCTTTTACCGAACAGGAACGAGAACAAAAACGTTTTGAATATTCCACGCAAGACTATGCAAAAAGCGTAATTGCTATCGGACGCATATCGGCGCTGCTCAACCCGCTGTCGTTTTTGATAATCAATCTGGCAATAGTCGCGTTGCTATATTTCGGCGCAAACAAGATAAACACAGGCTCGCTCACGCAAGGCGAATTGGTCGCCTTCATCAACTATATGACGCAAATATCTTTGGCTCTCGTCGTGCTTGCCAACGTGATGGTGCTGTTTTCAAAGTCATACGCTTCGGCAAAGCGCGTAAGCGAACTCCTTGCCACGCAATCCGCAGTTAAGGACCAAGCGCAAGAAGACATCTCTGCTATAGAAGGCGCGCCTGCCATCTCATTTAAGGAAGTATCTTTTAAATACGGAGACGGTTCCCCCGCTCTCAAGAATTTGTCCGTCGATATTCAAAAAGGCGAGACCGTCGGCATTATAGGCGGCACAGGCAGCGGCAAATCTACGCTCGTCAATCTGTTGCCTAGATTTTACGACGTTTCGCAAGGAGCTATAGAAATAGACGGCGTGGATATCAAAAAGTATCCGCTTAGGCAGTTGCGCGGAAAAATAGGACTTGTGCCTCAACAAGCCGTGCTCTTCAGCGGCACAATACGCTCCAATATGAAATGGCGAAAAGAGGACGCAAGCGACGAAGAAATAATATCCGCTTTGAAAATTGCGCAGGCATATGATTTCGTATCGCAAAAGAGCGACGGTATCGACTCGCAAGTTCAGCAAAAGGGAAAGAACTTCTCTGGCGGTCAAAGGCAAAGGCTATCTATCGCAAGAGCGCTTGTAGGCAATCCCGAAATTTTAATACTAGACGACAGTATGAGCGCTCTCGACTTTGCGACGGACCTCGCATTGCGAAAAGCACTAAACGAACAACTGCCTGAAGAAACAACAAAAATAATAATATCGCAACGCGCGACTTCTATAAAAAACGCCGACAAAATAATAGTTTTGGATAAAGGCGATGCGGTCGGCATCGGCAAACACGAAGCGCTTTTGAAGGATTGCGATATTTATCGCGAAATTTTTGAGTCGCAACAAAAAACCGCCAAAGAACTCACGGAAAATGCGGAGGTCAAAGATGAAGACTAAAAATCAAAAAACATTATTCAGACTTATCGGCTATACCAAACCGTATGCGCCGCTAATCGTAATTTCCTTCGTCAGCTCTATTTTGAGCGTAGCAGTCTCAATACTTATTCCGCTTATGACAGGTTATGCAATTGACAGTATGATTGAAGGCGCGGTTGATTTTGACAAAGTATTCAAATATATTTATATCATAGCCGCAATGATAGCGGTTGGCTCAATAGCGCAGTGGACGCTGTCGGCAAGCGTCAATTCTCTCACTTGCAAAACGGTGCGCAACATACGCAATCAACTTTTTGAGCATATCAACAACTTGCCGCTCAAATATATAGATTCGCAGCGTCAAGGCGATATTATAGCTCGCATATCAAGCGATATAGACCAAGTGTCCGAAGGATTGTTGCAGGGCTTTACCCAACTGTTCAGCGGGGTGCTGACTATTGCCGCAACTTTGGGTATACTCTTTTATATCAATTGGATTGTAGCTTTAGTCGTACTCGTGCTCACTCCCCTTTCGCTTTTTGTAGCGGCGTTTATCACGAGACGTTCGCACAGTACGTTTGCGGCTCAAGCGGTCAAACGCGGTGAAATAAGCGGTTATGTGGAGGAGATTTTTACGGGCAGAAACTTAATTCAAGCTTTTTGTCAAGAAAATCTTTGCCAAAAAGATTTTGAAAAACTCAATAAAGAACTCTATGATTGCGGCTTTAAATCGCAATTCTACGGCGCTTTGATAAATCCGTGCACAAGATTCGTCAACAATCTCGTATACGCAAGCGTAGGCGTTGTGGGCGCTATTATATCGCTTTGGGCAGGCTCTCCCAAAACTCTTTCGGCAGGTATATTGGCGACTTGCCTCACCTATGCCAATCAATATACAAAGCCGTTTAATGAAATTACCGGAGTCATCACGGAAATACAGTCGGCGGTCGCGGCGTCAAAGCGTATATTCTCATTGTTGGACCAAGACGTAGAAGAAAGCGACGCTCAAAACGAAAAACTTGAAAATTGCGACGGCACGCTTGATATTCAAAACGTAAGCTTTAGATATGTCGACAACAAACCTTTGATAGAAAATCTCAATTTAAACGTCACTCAAGGTCAAAAAATTGCTATAGTCGGTCCGACAGGTTGCGGAAAAACAACTCTTATAAATCTGCTTATGAGATTTTACGACGTCAACTCGGGTTGCATTTCTATGTCGGGCAAAGATATTAGGAAAATAACCAGAACAAGTCTGCGCGACAGCTACGGTATGGTACTGCAAGACAGTTGGCTCTTTAAAGGCTCGATAAAGGACAATATTGCTTATGGCAAACAAGACGCGTCGCTAGAAGAAATCATAAAAGCCGCGCAGCTTGCGGGAGCGGACGATTTTATTGAGAAATTCCCCGATAAATACGACGCAATGCTGACGGAAAACGGCGACAACCTTTCGCAGGGACAAAAACAGTTGCTGTGTATTGCCCGTATAATGCTCACTCACCCGCCAATGCTTATACTTGACGAAGCAACTTCGTCGATTGATACCCGAACGGAAATAAAAATCCAAGAGGCATTTTATCGCATTATGCAAGGCAGAACTTCGTTTATTGTCGCCCACAGACTTTCGACAATAAGAGAATGCGACGTTATACTCGTAATGAAAGACGGCAATATAATAGAACAAGGCAATCACGAAGAATTACTCGGCAAAAAAGGTTTTTACTACGAGCTTTATAATTCTCAATTTGCCAATAGTAGCGCTTCTTGATTGGGTATTGCAAGCATTAAATCAAAACAGTTGATTTTTTGTCAACGCATATGTATAATGTATTATAAAGAAATCGCGAGGATATGAATATGAAAAACGTAATCTCAATAGTAGTAAAAAACAATTCCAGCGTACTTGCAAGAATTTCCTCTCTTTTCGGAAGAAGAGGATTTAATATAGATTCACTGTCGGTCAGCGCAACCGACGACCCGCATATTTCGAGAATCACCGTTGTCGCGCAAAGCGACGAAAGCGGTCTTGCGCAAATTATCAGTCAAACAAAAAAATTGCAAGAAACAATAAGCGTACAGGCGTTGGATGAAAATAAAAGCGTTTTCAGAGAGCTTTCGCTCGTAAAAATCCTCACCGCCAACGGCAATTTCTTTGATAAATTCGTTATAGAACAATGCGACAAATTCGGCGCAATAGTCGTCGACGTGACGGAAAAGTCTATGATTATCGAGCTTACTGGCACGTCTGACAAAATAGACTTGTTTATGTCTGCCCTTTCCGACAATCAAAAAGCCAAAGGCTTTGTAATTTCTAAAGTTTGCAGAACTGGTATAACTGCAATCGAAAGAGGCGTTTAATCCAAGATTATTTTTAATTCGTATCGCAAAAAACAGTTGCGGCTTACCTTTTACGGTAAGCCGTTTTTAATAGCTAAGACGTCCTATCTATAGTCAATGTATCATATGGTTTCTGTCTTAATAACGGATAATATAGTCGGGTGCCCTATATAGAGAATTCTTATATTCAACAATGTCATTTCGACTGAAGCATAGCGTAAGGAGAAATCTCAATCCGTTTGAGATATTACGACTCCACTGCGTTACGCTCAATATGACGAAAAAATAAGTAAGTTTAAATGAATATCTTATGCTATATGTCATTTCGACCAAGCGTAGCGCGTGGAGAAATCTAATTCATCTTTAATATGTATTAGACCTCTCCACTACGGTCGAGGTGACAAAAAACTACGCTCAAAACGACTTATTGATTTTGTCGTTCCGAGCGTAGTCGAGAAATCTATTCAATTTATTTATCTCATTGCCTTTTGTTCTTTAAGATATTCCGCATATCTCTCTATCTGGTCTTCTCTCAAGTCTATCATCTCTTTGGCTGTCGCATA
>CAJUOK010000029.1 GCA_910588015.1 uncultured Christensenellaceae bacterium
CTTCGCCCTACCGACCAAACGAAAATGTCGCTACGCTCCATTTTGTCGGTACTTATAAAACTTGATGAGACCTCTCGACTACGCTCGAGGTGACAATTGATAATAATTGATTGATAATTACCAATGATTGAGGATACAATACCTTATTATGTCATATTGAGCGGAACGTAGTGGAGTCGAAATATCTCAAACGGGTTAAGATTTCTCCACTCCATTTGAAATAATTGAAGGTAGTTTTTTACCGCATTGATAGTTTAAATATTTAAAACGTAAATATAATAATTGGTTACAGTGAGATAAATATACCAAGCCAAAAGAGGTTGTGACAGTATCATAGAAAGAGAGTCGCGACGTATTAGCATTATAAATACGGCGAAAACCAAAATACATTGTATTATCAATAAGATAAAGCCCGCAAGAGCGCAACGGAAAGTAAAAAAGCACATACACCAAATTATATTGACAATGCCGATGATTACGAGCGGTAAAATTATAGGCGCGTGTTCTCGATAGAATATAAGTCTTGCAATAATAGCTATGTTGACGATATATGCGATACTCCAGCCTATTGCCATACCTTTTGGGGATAGAGCGAGTGGCGGTAGCTTCAATTGAAAATACCAACCGTCGATTTTGACAAAATATGCGCTTAACGAGGCGTAAAGAAGCACTATGCCCATAGCTATCGCAATGCTCCAAAGCCATTTGATTTTTGCCATATTAGAGTATATGATAGGTTTATATCGATTATTCGAATTGTCTTTGTCGTTTTGCGTCGCTGCGGATAGGTCGAAAAGCTTTTATTAAATTGACATATCCGTCGCGCTGTGCTAAAATCAGATTATGCAAAAATACAATTTTTTCACTTGGTGGTTAAGCTTTTCCATAAAGCCGTTGCCATACAAAATATTCAAAAGCATAATTACTTCCGTAGTATTCATTATATGGACGGCATTTGTAGCAGTGTTTGCAGATATATATTGGAAGTTTACGGTATTCGTATTTTTGCCTGTGTTTATCGTCGACACGGTTTGGGAAATTATCAACTTTACAAAATATCAAAATAAATACAAATCATATTTGCAAGAGACCAAGGAAAATGACTCTCTTGAAACAGATAAAATTATAAAGTGAGTCAAGAATTGAAAATGGAAGATAATATGAATTCCGACGAAGAGATTTTTTGCAAATATAGCGAAGAAATATTTAGCAAATCTATAGAACAGCCCAAGCCAAAAAAATCTAAAACATATTTGGCGTTTGTTTTAGCTGCCGTAATTGTTATTGCGGCATTGAGCGCAGCCGGTATAAATTGCGTATTCAGTATAAATAACGCAAAAAGTATAAATTACGCAAACAGTCACTCGCATTCTCTTATTTATATCGAGGCGGTCGAACCTACTTGCGAAACGACAGGCAATATAGCATATTGGCAATGTTCGGAATGTGAAAAATATTTTTCAGACAGTAAAGGCAAAAATCAAATTAACGAGGTCAATGTAATTTTAAGACATACTTTTGGAGACTGGCAAGAGTTAAAGCAGGCAACTTGCGCGCAAGAGGGGGAGTTGGTAAGGTACTGCTCTGTTAGTGATACCCATTATGAAATAAAAATAATACCAAGGCTGTCGCACCAATTAACTATTACGCAAACCGGTTGTATTTATACTGAAATGTGCCAACTATGCAATAATATTATAAAATATGGGGGACACACTTATGAAAATGGAAAATGCGTCAAATGCGGAAAAAGCGAAGGTTTTATTGCGCCGCTTGATGAATATACTTTAGGTCAGCTGTTCAGCGACAATGAGTTGGTGTTTAATCCTACTCACAACTATTGGTCCACGCACGAAGGCGTAGATTTCACGGCGTCGGCGGGAAGCATAGTAAAATGCATAGAAGACGGAATTGTTAAAGATATAACGACAGACGCTTATTATGGAACGAAGCTGACGATAGAGCATTCAAATGGATTTACGAGCGTATATCAACTTATTTGCTACAGTTCTTTAAATATAGGAGATACTGTTGCGCGAGGCGATACTGTCGGCAAAGTGTCAGACGAGGCGCTTGGAGAAATTGCCGATGGTCCGCATTTGCACTTGGAGCTTTATAAGGACGGCGTATGTGTGAATCCGCTTGATTATATACTCAATGTTGAGTGACTTTTAGTTAATTAGTTTCAATTTTTAATTGCCGTTTTATTAAAATAGTTGAATTTTGAAATTGTATATTGTATACTGATGTCGGACAGCGATACTGGATAGGTCGTATGTCCGAAAAATTTATTATTAACCCCCGACCGTAGACTGGCGGGGCAGGATGGGTATCCGCAAGGAACTCAAGCGAGGTGTTTATGTCTAATTTTAAATCGGGTGACAACCCAAACGCGCGCAGGTCCAAAAACCTGGCAATCTTGGCGCTTATGTTGGCGCTGACAATCTTTTTCTGTTTTTTCCCCATATCTTTCGGCACTGTGACGTTGGCGTTTATGATATTGCCGCTTCTTATTATTGCCCAAGGATACGACTTTCAGATGACGATGATATTGGGAGTGTTGATGGCAGTCATCAATCAACTTGCTTGGTATACCACCAAAGCGACAAGTCTTATGGCGCCGGTGTGGCAAAATCCATTGGTGTGTATGGTCCCGAGAATACTAATCGGCGTTGTGAGTTATTTTGTCGGTTTGGGATTGCGAAAAGCGTTTTTGCATCCAAAATATAGATTGGGCGAAGACGGAACGAAAAGTATCGTCAATCAAAAACAAATATACGCAATAGACGGCGCGATAAGCGGAATCAGCACTGCGTTGGGCGTAGTTACCAATACGTTTTTTTGCGGTATGTTCACGGTACTATTATACAACGGCAAAGTTTTTACCAATGGCACGCAGAGCACGCAGATAAGTTTGGAACTGATACTGACTTGGTTCGGAATCAATTTTTTGATAGAGATAATTTCATTTTCTATTTTGGTTCCGCCTATAATAATCGCGCTTCGACAGGCGAGATTGGTTCCGCCGCCGAAGACTGGCAGGGAAATTATATTGGAAGAATTAACAAAAGAGACTGACAGTATTTAGTGTATTTAATATTTGTATTTCGACCGTAGCGAAGCCAAGTGGAGAAATTTTAAAGAATAGACCTCTTGTCTTCGCCAGAGTCGGCAAATTGCTTTATACGGTGATATATTATCTGATATTACTGTAGAAAAAGCAACTATATTAGCAAATCAAAACTATAACTATCCGCAGTTCGGATAGCACAGGGAGGAAGAATGTTACTTGTAATAGACGTGGGTAACACCAACATCAAATTAGGCGTATACGACGGCAATACGCTTGTTCATTCTTGGAGGCTGTCCGTCAAAGTCATAAGGACTGCGGACGAAATAGGCATATTGCTTGCAGGTTTATTCGGTTCTAAAAATATTGCGCTCAACAGTTTCGATGGCGTGATAATGTCGTCTGTTCAGCCCTCTCTAAACTATACTATAGAGCACGCCTGCGAGTATTATCTCGGCAAAAAGCCTATAATGGTAGGAGTGGGCATAAAGACCGGACTGAATATCAGATACTCCAATCCTCAAGAGGTCGGAGCGGATAGAATAGTCAATAGCGTAGCCGCTTATAGGCTTTACGGAGGACCGTGCATTGTTGTGGATTTCGGCACTGCTACGACTTTCAACGTCATTTCGCACAAAGGCGAATTTTTGGGCGGTTGTATTGCCCCCGGTATTATCACGGGACTGGAAGCGCTTGTCAACAACACTGCAAAACTGCCGAGAGTAGAGATAGTAAAACCCGACAGCATTATAGCAAAATCCACGGTCAACGCTTTGCAAGCGGGTATGATTTACGGCTCGACGGGAATGGTCAAGTATATCGTCCAAAAGCTCAAGGAAGAGAGCGGCTATCAAGATATAAAGGTAATTGCGACAGGCGGTTTGAGCGAGGTCGTTATAGGAGTCGACAGCGATAAGATAATCGACGTCGTAGACAGGTCTTTGACGTTGAAAGGGCTAAAACTCATATACGATATGAACTAAACGAGAACTTCGCAAATAATTTGACGATAACCAAAAAGCCCAAAAGGCTTGAAATAACAAAAAATGCCGCAAAAATTATTTGCCGCTAAAAAAATAAAATTATCGGCGTATAATATAGACAAAAATTAAAAAATAATATAAAATAATATCATATAAAATATTAATATTAGGAGATATATATGAAAAAAGTTGGCGTAGCCGTACTGGGACTCGGCGTTGTAGGCGGCGGAACTTGCAAAATTTTGATTGACCGCAGGAGTCAGATTGCTGAAGAATACGGAGTGGATATAGACATTGCCGCAGTATTGGACAGAGTGCCCGAAAGAGTGACGGGACTTGGACTCGACCTTTCGATTCTTGCCAAAGACATAGATGAAATTTGCGCAAATCCCAACGTTGACATAGTCGTAGAGTGTATGGGAGGCACGGAGCCTGCAAGAACTTTTCTTATAAAGGCATTGGAGGCGGGCAAGAGCATTGTTACTTCCAACAAAGAGATGTTCGCCAAGTTTTGGCCGGAACTTGAAAAGGCTGCTCAAAAGACTGGAGCAGGACTTTATTACGAAGCTACGACGGGCGGCGGTATGCCTATTATAAGAACTATGACGCAGGCAATGCAAGCCAACGGAATACAGGAAATCAAGACTATAATCAACGGCACGACCAACTATATACTCACCCGTATGACGGAAGAAGGCGCAGACTATCAAGAAGTATTGAAGGACGCGCAAGCTTTGGGATATGCCGAGGCTAATCCGGTAGCGGACGTCGAAGGTTATGATTCAAGCTATAAATTGAGCATACTTTCTTCGCTTGCTTTCAACAAGAGAGTGCCAGTCGAGCTTATATACAGAGAAGGTATAACGAAGATTACCAAAGAGGATATCAGAATCGCAAAAGAAATGGGATTCGTAATCAAATTGCTTGCTATTGCAAAACAAAAAGGTAAGAAAATCGAAGCGAGAGTACATCCTGTTTTCTTGCCGAAGAGCCATCCGCTTGCAAGCGTCAACGGTTCTTTTAACGCGGTATTCGTAGTTGGCGACGCAGTCGGCGACATAATGATTTACGGCAGAGGCGCCGGAGCATTGCCGACGGGAAGCGCAATAGTCAGCGACATCGTATTCTGCGCAAGACAGGTGGAACACGCAAGATACGGCGAAATGTTTGATATAATGGACAAAAAAGAAATCATAACGGATTTTGAAAGCGACTATTATTTGCGACTCAACGCAAGAGACGTAAGCGGCGTAATAGCAGATATTGCGGCAGTATTCAAAAAATACAAGGTGTCCATAGCGCAAATGCGTCAAGATGAAAACAAAGAAATAATTCCTATTGTGTTCATCACGCACAAGACGAGCGAAAACGCTATGAAGAACGCCATAGAGGAAATCAAAAAACTGCCCAATGTCGTCAGCGTTGAAAACGTAATAAGAGTAGAAAAATAAATTTTAACAAGGCGCGCCATTTTATACGACGCGTCTTAAAGTATAATTGACTTTTGTTTGCGCGGCGGGCATTGTTGTTATGTCTAACGCCGTCGAAGGAGATAGCTATGCTGACAAACTCGGCGACAACTTTTCTTGTGGATTTATGCGATAAATATCCCGACAACAAATATATTGTAATAGATTGGGAAGATATACGCGCCATAAGCAGTCAAAAGGAAGAAAATTTGGATATACAGGCGCTTTGGAAAGAACTCAAAATGAACGGCTGCCTTATCAATAAATATGCCGACGCCGAAGAGGTGTGCTTTACTTTGACGGATAAGGCGAGAGTTTTGGTGCAGGAATACAAGGTATATTTGGAGCAAATCGCGGCGCAATCGGACAACAAGGAAGCAGAAAGTCTTGACAATGCCTATATAAAGACCGACGAGAACGGCAGTCTTGTCGTTATGCCTACGAGCAACGAGGTCGTAAAAAAACGCAAATTCGAACTAAAAGAAATGAAGAAGAGCGCTATGGGCAGAGGCTTTTTGGGCGGTTTGATGTCAGGCGGAATAATGGGCGCGATTTTCGGGGCGGTTGCCGCAATATTGATAACTATTTTGGCTTGAGGTAGATAATGCTGAATAAAAAGACAAAACAACTTATGAAAGCGGTGTATTACAAGGCTGTGGAAAAAGACGGCACTTGTCTTATTTCGCAAAACGATTTGCTTGCGTCGATGCCTTATAATTTTCAGTTCAAAAAAAGCGAACTTGCGCCGTCGCTCAAATCTCTTGTCAGCGAGGGATATTTCGAGCTCATCACAACAGAGAAAAAAGGCGAAGAGTATTATTGTATCACTCTTCAGAAAGGCGGATACGATTTTGCTTATCAGATAGCTAAAGAAAAAAGACAGGTAAGAATGAAAATTGCTTTGACGGTAGGCGGAGCGGTATTGAGTTTTATAATAGGTACGATATTAAAAGCGGTATTTACAAAATAAAGGAGATATTATGGCTACGTCGGTAGAATTTATAGAATACGTATGCGAACAAATACGAGGAGTCGGCGAAGTCAGACATAAAAAAATGTTCGGCGAATATATGGTATACGTCAATGACAAACCCGTACTGTTGGTGTGCAATGACACGGTGTTTGTCAAGCCGCTAGACGTTGTCAAGGACGATTTGGCGGACGCTCCCACGGGAATACCGTATAAAGGAGCAAAAGACCACTATATTTTGGATATCGACGATGCAGATAGGGCTGTGAATATAGTAAGCAAACTGGAAAAAGTAACTCCTTTGCCAAAACCCAAAAAGAAAAAAACTGCCGACAAATAGGCTTAAAATTATATAAAAGTATTTATAATTAATTATTGGAAATATATGCAATAGATTTATTTAAATTACATATTTTAGCCATTGCATTTTTGGATTTTCGACAATTTTATCAGTCGTAACAGTTGCCAAATGCGAACATTTGTGCTAAAATACATTTGCAATTATGTTTGAACTCAAAAGTAAATTTTCTCCTTGCGGAGACCAGCCCCAGGCAATAAAAAAACTTGTGGAGGGCGTAAACGACGGTTTGCGCACTCAAGTTTTGCTTGGCGTAACGGGCAGCGGCAAGACTTTTACGATGGCTAACGTCATCAAGGAATGTCAACGTCCCGCGCTTGTCATAGCTCATAACAAAACTTTGGCGGCGCAGCTTTGCAATGAGTTCAGAGAGTTTTTTCCCAACAACAGAGTAGAATACTTTGTCTCGTATTACGATTATTATCAGCCCGAGGCTTATATACCTCGAACGGATACTTATATCGAGAAAGATTTGTCGATAAACGACGAAATCGACAGATTGCGCAATTCTGCGACCAGCGCTCTTTGCGAAAGTCGCGACGTGATAGTCGTGTCCTCCGTTTCGTGTATCTACGGTTTGGGCGCTCCTATGGAATATTTTGCTTTGGCAATTTCTTTGCGCGAGGGTATGAGCGTAGACCGAGACGCGTTGCTTGACAATCTTGTGGAAATTCAATACAGGCGAAGCGACATAGAGTTTGTCCGCGCGACGTTCAGAGTACGCGGCGATACCGTGGAGATTTTCCCCGTTGAGAGCTCTGATTATGCAATAAGAGTGGAGTTTTGGGGCGATGAAATAGAGAAGATATCTCAATTCGACCCAATTACTGCCAAGACAATATGCACGCTCAAGCACGTCAATATTTTTCCCGCCACGCATTACGTCGTCGAAAAGGAAAAAAGAGACGCTTGTCTTGACAGAATCAGAGCGGATATGGCGGAGCAGGTAGATTTGTTTAATCAACAAGGCAAACTGCTCGAGGCTCAAAGACTAAAAGAGCGAGTGAGCTATGATTTGGAAATGATAAAAGAAATGGGGTATTGTTCCGGCATAGAGAATTATTCCCGTTATTTCGACGGCAGACAACCGGGACAGCCGCCATACACGTTGTTGGACTTCTTTCCAAAAGACTTTTTGTTGTTTGTGGACGAAAGCCATATGACTTTGCCGCAGGTAAGGGCAATGTTTAACGGAGATTTGTCGCGAAAAGTAAATTTGGTCGATTACGGATTCAGACTGCCTTCCGCTTACGATAACAGACCTTTGAAGTTTAATGAATTCGACGAAAGAGTCGGACAGATGATTTGCGTGTCGGCAACTCCGGCAAAATACGAATTGGAGCAAGCCGGACAAGTCGTAGAACAACTCATAAGACCTACGGGACTTATCGACCCCGAGGTAGAAATACATCCGATAGACGGACAGATAGACGATTTGATATCTAGAATCAACGATACTGTTGCAAAAAAAGCAAGGGTGTTGGTCACGACTTTGACAAAGAAAATGGCGGAAAGTCTGACGGCGTATTTGACCGAAAGGCATATAAAAGTCAAATATATGCACTCCGATATAGACACGCTTGAGAGAGTGGAGATTATCGCAGGTTTGCGCAAAGGAGAATTCGACGTGCTTGTGGGCATAAATTTGTTGCGAGAAGGACTGGATATTCCCGAAGTGCAACTTGTCGCAATACTCGACGCGGATAAAGAGGGCTTCTTGCGAAGCGAAACTTCTCTTATTCAGACGATAGGAAGAGCAGCGAGAAATGCCGAGGCAAAAGTTGTGATGTATGCCGACGTCATTACGGACAGTATGAAAAGAGCGCTTGACGAGACTAATCGCCGCCGTGAAATTCAAAACGGTTACAATAAAGAGCACGGCATTACGCCTAGGACTATCGTCAAAGAGATTTCCAACACTTTGGAGATATCCAAAAAAGCCGAAGACAGACCCGCAACTTCGCAAAAGGATATATCGCGAGAGTTGTCTAGGCTTACGTCGGCGATGAAAGTCGCGTCGTCAAATCTCGATTTTGAGTTGGCAATCAAATATCGCGAGCAGATTGCAGAGTTAAAAAAATTATTGAAGAAGTAATATATTGATAATAAAGAGGATTAGGCATTTCAAGGAGTGAATATGGAGAAGAACATAACGATAAAAGGCGCGAGAGTTCATAATCTTAAGAATATCGACGTGGAGATACCGCGCGACAAACTCGTAGTACTTACGGGTTTGAGCGGAAGCGGCAAGTCTTCGCTTGCATTCGATACTATTTTTGCCGAAGGACAGCGCAGATATATGGAAAGTCTGTCTTCGTATGCCCGTCAGTTTTTGGGGCAGATGGACAAGCCTGACGTAGATTATATCGACGGACTGTCTCCCGCAATATCAATAGACCAAAAGACTACTTCGCACAATCCTCGTTCAACGGTGGGCACCGTGACTGAGATATACGACTATTTGCGTCTTCTGTATGCGCGTATAGGAATTCCTCACTGTCCCAAGTGCGGAAAAGAAATCGTTCAGCAGTCGGTTGACCAAATTGCAGACAAGGTTTTGAGCGCCGGTAACGGCGCAAAAGTCCGCGTGCTTGCTCCCGTAGTCAGAGGGAGGAAAGGCGAATATTCCAAGCAAATAGACGGTTATAGAAAGAGCGGTTACAGCAGACTTATCGTTGACGGCAGCGAATACAATATTCTCGACGAAGAAGTTTCGCTCGACAAGAATTTTAAGCACAGCATTAAAATCGTCGTAGATAGAATCATAATTAAAGAAGAAGTCGGCAGACGTTTGACAGACAGTTTGGAAGCGGCGCTAAAGTTGGCGGAAGGGCTTGTAGAAGTGGAGATAAACGGAGAAATTTCACTATATTCTACCAAATACGCCTGTCCCGATTGCGATATAAGCATAGAAGAACTTCAACCGAGAATGTTTTCATTCAACTCTCCGTTCGGAGCTTGTCCCGAGTGCTCCGGACTTGGATTCAAAAACGTGCTTGATACCCAAAAATTTGTCAAGTGGGACAAGTCTATTGCCGACGGCGCGTTTGACGTGGGCGGTTGGAGTATGGATTACTTTAATTATCCTCATTCTATTTACGAGGCGTTGGGTAAAAAATATAAGTTTTCAACACACGTTCCCGTCAAGGAACTGCCCAAAAAAGTATTGGATATACTTTTTTACGGCGACGGAGAAAAAGTGCAGGTCAACCGCAAATTTTCCGACGGCGTAACCAATTATAACTTTGACGGAGTGGCTAATCATTTTATGGATAAATATAAGTCGCTCAATTCGGAGTTTATGAGAGGAGAACTCAGCAGATATCTTGCCGAGGCGCATTGCGACGTTTGCGACGGCAAAAGACTAAAAAGAGAAGTGCTTGGCGTGACGGTGGGCGGCTTGAATATATTTGAAGTGTGCGCGCTGTCGATAGACAAGTCTTTGGCGTTCTTCGAAAGTCTTCAGCTTGACGAAACGCAGTCTATCATTGCCAATCAAATTCTTAAGGAAATCAAATCCCGACTTGGTTTTTTGGTCAACGTCGGACTCGATTATCTACAGCTTACCCGTTCTTCGGCGACGCTTTCGGGCGGCGAAGCGCAGAGAATAAGACTTGCCACGCAGATAGGCAGCGGACTCGTCGGAGTGCTTTATATATTGGACGAACCGAGCATAGGTCTTCACCAAAGAGACAATGACAAATTGCTTGCGACTTTGGAAAGATTGAGAGATTTAGGCAATACGCTGATAGTAGTCGAACACGACGAAGATACGATGAGAAAAGCAGATTATATCGTCGATATAGGACCGGGCGCGGGAGTCAACGGCGGCGAAGTCGTCGTCAGCGGCACGCCGCAGGAAGTTATGGCTTGCGAAAAATCTATCACTGGCGCGTATATGTCGGGCAGAGAAGTTATTGAGCTTCCCGAAAAAAGACGCGAGGGCAACGGCAAATTTTTGCATATCAAAGGCGCGGTAAAAAACAATCTTAAGCGCATAAACGCGGATATTCCGCTGGGAACGTTTTGTCTTATCACAGGCGTAAGCGGCAGCGGTAAGTCGTCGCTTGTCAACGAAGTGCTCTATCCCGTGTTGCAAAACAAACTCAACGGCAGCGAAGAAAAAACTTTGAATTGCCAAGAAATATTGGGAATAGAAGAACTCGACAAAGTCATTGCTATAGACCAAAGTCCTATAGGCAGAACGCCGCGTTCCAATCCTGCGACGTATACCAACGTGTTTACAGCGATAAGAGATTTGTACGCCAAGACTCCCGACGCTAAATCAAGAGGATATACAAGCGGAAGATTTTCATTCAACGTCGCGGGCGGCAGATGCGAGAACTGTTCGGGCGACGGAATAAAGAAGATAGAAATGCACTTTTTATCCGACGTCTACGTACCTTGCGCCGTATGCGGCGGCAAGAGATATAACAGAGAGACGCTTCAAGTCAAATTTAAAGGCAAGAGCATATACGATGTGCTTGATATGACGGTTGCGGAAGCCTGCGAGTTTTTCCGCAACGTTCCGCAGATTTACAACAAGATTTCCACTCTAAACGACGTTGGGCTGTCTTACGTTAAACTGGGGCAGCCGGCGACGACGCTTTCTGGCGGCGAAGCTCAAAGAGTCAAGCTTGCGACAGAACTGTCCAAGCGCTCTACTGGTAAGACCGTATATATTCTCGACGAACCAACAACCGGACTCCATTCGGCAGACGTAAAAAAACTCATTATGATTTTGCAGAGGTTGGTGTCCAAGGGAAATACGGTAATCGTAATAGAGCATAATCTCGACGTAATCAAAGTTGCCGACCATATAATCGACCTAGGACCGGAAGGGGGAGACAACGGCGGTACGATTGTTGCCACCGGTACTCCCGAAGAGGTGGCAAAAAATCCAAAGAGCTATACCGGTAGGTATCTAAAAAGCAAACTATAATATTTAATGCCAACGAAGATAGAAAACGTTGGCATTTTTTATACTCTTAAATTTTCTTTTTTAATAAATAATATATACAAATAAAAGAAATTCTAAAAAAAGTATACTTTTACTGACTGCCGTTTTGCTTGTCGCGAAACGGCATATTTTTTCAATATTATTATAGTTCACGATACATTATTTTGCAATAACTTTTGGTCAGTAAAAGTATACTTTTTTCGGAATAGAATGTATATATTTTATATATGATTTTAAGCGTAAATTAACAAAAGAATTAGGTCGCTTATATAAAAAGCATACTTGCGTGTAAGGAGTTATTATGTTGAAATCAAGCAAAAGTAAAAAATTGAAAATATTATTATTGCTAATTATACTTCCAATAACGTTGTTATGTAGTGTTTTTATTACTTTCAACCATAATTATAGCGCCGAAGCGTTAGGAGAAAGCTCGATAAATATCGGAGAAATATTTTGTTCCGATTATGAAAGCGGAAGAGGAAACGCATTTAATAAAGAATTTTGGAATTTGATTTCAAAAATAAGCGGGGAAACCCGTCCAGATTTAACGACTATAGAAAATCTTGGCAAAACAGAAAAGTCTTCGCAGGATTTCAGAACATTAAATAACGGCAATAACGTAACGGTAACTATTGCAGGTAAACAATGGACTGCAACTTATTTGTCACGCAGTAATCCCACTGCAGATAATCCGGACGGCGACCCTATTCTTACTTTATGGCTTACGACAGCTGAACAAAATCAAATCAAATCTGTCGAATGGCATTGTCAATCCGAAAATGTAAAAGGGGCTTACCCTAATAATATGTACGGTACGAGTTCAATGCGCGCAATTACTCTTAATAATGGTGGAAGTTACGCCAAAACATATAATGCTTCGTCTCTTACGCCTGTAGAGCAAAATACCGATAGCGAATGGAGTATGTTTACAATGGATTTAACATCCGGCAGTTTAATGGAATTTATTGAAGTTCCGGACAATATTTCTTGGCAACATACGCAAACCGCTAAAGACAAAATTTCTTATCCTTCACGTCCTGAAAACTTTAATTACAACAACAATAATGACGCTTTGGATATCGGAGGAAACGGTTTATATGGTTCTTATGCCGAATATGACGGCTATACAAACTGGGCGAACGATAAAATTTGGCTGCCTAGCTTGGCAGAAACGGGAATAAGCGGTGAAGAAGGCATTTGGTTGCTATCGGACGACCAAAGAGCGGCTGACACGGTTACTTGGGTTCGTTCGGGACATTGGTATTCTTTTTATCAAGCAGTGTATGCGCTGACAGCTTTGGGAACAGGATACGGTAATTCGGCGCTTGCCGAAGTAAACGTCGACGCAATCAATGCGGTTCGACCGGCATTTCATCTCAATCTTAAAGCGGCAGCTATGAGTGCGCCTATTTTCTTTGAAGAACCTAAAGACGTTGTAAACCAATATAGCGGTCAAGCCCAAACATTGGCAGATATAGTCGATACAAGCAAGACGGATTGGTACGACGGAGCTAAAATGTCGTTGGAATATCCAAGCGGAATGACAAATGTCGGTTCATATCAAGTAAAAGTCACATTAACAAATGACGATGACGAATTTCTCGGAGAACCAAATATAAGCATAGGAGAAAGTAAAAAAATAAGATTTTTTACTTTCAAGATTATAAAAAAGAAAATAGGGATAACTTTGACGTTGAACGAAGACAAGATACCGCAGGTTAATGTGAACGAAGGAGAGATTTTTTCGGGAGATACGCAGACAAACGGGCGCGCGCCTACGTTTGGCTTTAGATATAAAAACAAAGACAACGGAAAAGAGTATGAAGATTATCCTGAGGGAGAGATAGGAACATTCGAGGCTAGCGCCTATATTGTCAACGACTGTAGTTATGAGTTGAACAAGGCATATTCCATAGAATTTAAGAGAAATAGGACAAAGGTTGCAAAACCGAGTATGGCGATAGTGGAACAGGCTTATACAGGTTCAAATTTGACGTTCAACGTGTCGCAGGTGACGGATAAGGTCACAATAACGCCGCCTGCGGGGATGACTTATGCCGACGGCGTATTGACAGCGAAGAATGCAGGAACGTATGAGGTGAATATAGCTTTGGCTGATAACGGTAAGGCGACGTGTTGGGACGTAAGCGGCGATACCGAAGTAACGTCGGCATTTAAAATATCGGTGAGTATTACCGCAATAAAGTTAGGTACAAATATAGATTGCAGCGACGAAGACTTTAGTTGGGAAGTGGGAGAGCAAGTAACTTTTACAATTTCCGACGGCAGAATCAGCGGCGATAACATTGAATATTATGTATATTATCTAAAGACGGGAGACAGTAATAAATACGACGCGATAGACGCGCAAAAAATAGTGGAGGGAGACAAGGTTAAGGTCAACATACCAAGAACTCTCGGCATAGGAAGTTATTTGTTCGTCGTCGAACTAAAAAGCAATATGGCGGACAACAAAAATTACTATATTGACGGAGACAGTAAAACGGCTGCGTTCAGCATAGTGGGCAACGGGATTACGGTAACAGCCAACGATATAAGGTGGAAAGTAAATAATGCGGCTATAGGTCAACTGGAAAACGGCAAGCTGTTATTGACTTACAACGGCAAGCAATTTGCGTTTTCAGTAGACGATAGCAACCTAAAAGCCTTGGGAGTCAAGATTGATACGTCTATAGGAAATAAAGGCTATGAGGGAGATATAGCGCAGACTAATGTAGGAGCGTCGTATAAGGCGACGGTTTGGCTATGTAATTACGACAGCACATACGACGCTTACAGCGCAAGTTTTACGATTAATTATGAAATTAAGCAGGGTAAATACGATATGAGCAACGTCAAATGGAATTATGTTGACGGTACGCTTATATATGACAAGACGGTTACGCATAAAGTTGAGTTGACAGGATTGCCCGGTACGCTTTCCGTTATAGACGACGGTTACGACGGCAATGAGTTTAAACCCGCGGGAACCTATACGGCGAGAATATTGGGATTTAAAAATACAGACGGTAATTATATAACGCCATTGTACGATAAGCCGGAAACTTATGACGGAGAATTCGATTGGACATTGGATTGGCGTATAGAAAAAGCTACTTTGAATTTGGAATGGGAAAGCATAGACAGCGGAAAAGGCTTTAAAGTGTCAAAAGTAAAAGATATATATCAAGAGTTTATAGATAAATATATTTATACGACAAACGACGGGCAAGAAATCGATTTGGAAGATATAGAAGTCGGGGAAAATGTTGTCAGATACTGGGCGGAAGCGGTATTGACGGAAAATTCTGCGAAGAATTATAAAATAAGCGAGGAGACGAAAAGAGCGTCGTTTAGAGTCGGCAACAGCGGAGAAAAAGTCGAAGTTGTGATAGAAAACGATAAATTTATCTATGACGGCAATCCTCACGGCGGAGATTTTAAAATTACTGAAGGTACGTTGGAGCTTGGCAGTTTATTAAAGAAATACTATAAAGTAGTCGACGGCAAGAAAATAGCTATGGCAGACGGTGAAATACCCGTCAATGCGGGAGACTATGTCGTGGAATTGAGCTTGAGCGAAAGCGACGAAGAAAGTTATTACCTAAGCGAAAATACGATAGCGTTTAGTATAGCTAAAGCAAAAATTAAGGTCGAATGGAATACAAATGGAAGCGTACCTGTGATTTCCAACTTGAGCGACGCTTTAAAAGACGTAGTCGGATATATATATTACGATAGCGACGGCAATAAGTTGCCGGACGGCGCTACTCTCGAAAAGGGCAAGACGTATAAGGTTCAAGCCGTCATATTGGGAGATAATGCTTATAACTATGAATTCGTAGACAAGCAGGGCGAAGTAATTGAATCAGGTGAGACAGAAAACGTCGAGTTTACGGTAAAGAGCAATAGCAATGGCGGCGGGAGTAATATAGGAGGCATTGGCGGCGAAGAAATAGACGCTTTAATAAGCAAACTGAAGGACTTGCCATTATGGCAAATAAGCGTAAGCGCAATAGGGTTTATACTCATTTTGGCGTTTTTAAGTAAGACGGCAAGTAACGAAAATAAAAGAAGAAAAGCCAAAAAGACGACGGAAAACAAATATAAGACTTACTACGCGGGAGCGTTTTTGGGTATGGCTTCTAGCGGCTGGACTGCAATAGCTTGCGCGGTGCTCGGCGGCGTAGTAGTAAGTTTGGTTGTAATGATTATCTCGGGCGTTAGAAAAAGAAAAGCCGAAGAGCAATTGGAATACGCTAAAGACGAGTATGAGGAAAGACGAACGGCTAAAAAAGAAGAAGATATGCGAATGATGTTTATGGGAATGATGAGCGGCAATGCAAACGTTGGACAGTACGCATTTGCGCAACAGAATGTAGGCGCAGAAGAAATGAGAGGGATGATAAACGACGCAGTGAGCGCAATGTTGCCCAGCGTACAGAATTATCTGCCGCAACAGGCTTCTACCAATGACGAACTTGTGCAAAAACTCATAGAACAAAATGAAATGTTGATGCAAAGGCTCTCCGAACAACCTACAGAAAAGGTTGTTGAGCGAGAAGTAGCTGCTACAAGCTATAGCAACGAGTTGCTTAAAGAAATCAAAGCATTAAAAGATGAGCCTGCGTCAAGCGAAACTATAAAACAGTTGTTACGCAATCAAGAAATTATGATGAAACAAATAGTTGGACTGTCGTCAAAACAAAACGACTGTCAATTTGCGCAGGCGCAACCTCAAATAATAGAGAAGATAGTCGAGGTACCCGTAGAAAAGATTGTTGAAAAGGAAGTCAAGGTCGAAGTACCCGTCGAGGTCGAGAAGATAGTAGAGAAAGAAGTGCGGGTAGAAGTACCTGTAGAGAAAGTGGTAGAAAAGATAGTTGAGAAAGAGGTTAAAGTAAAAGTAGCTACTGCCGCTAAACACAAGAAAGAAGCAGCGCCAAGACTGACACTCGACGAAGCG
>CAJUOK010000030.1 GCA_910588015.1 uncultured Christensenellaceae bacterium
CCTCGTCAGCTGGTTAGATTCTACTATGCAGTTGTCAATGTGCAAAAAAAATTTTCGGTTAGACCGAAAGTGGTGGGCTCAAGTGGACTCGAACCACCGACCTCACGCTTATCAGGCGTGTGCTCTAACCAGCTGAGCTATGAGCCCATTAGTGGTGGAGAATAAGAGAGTCGAACTCTTGACCTCCTGCTTGCAAGGCAGGCGCTCTAGCCAACTGAGCTAATCCCCCACGAATGAGTTATTTTCTCGCGCCGTCGTCGACAGCCTTTATATAATATCATTAACAACTATGGTTGTCAACAAATTTTTCAAAGATTTTAAAAATTTTTTAATTGCATATATTTAGCTAGATTATTCCACCTAATAATCGCAAATATTTTATAATTATCAATTCGCAAAATCCATAATTACTTATATATAGTTATATATTTATCAATATATTATATTAAAAATATTATCACGCCTAAAAATCCTACGTGTATTCAAATTAATTTTATTCGGCAAATATCGCAAATCATTTATAACATAGCGTTAGGCTTTTATGGTTTCTCGACTTTTTAACGTTATTACGCTGATAATTATCGGAACTATCAACAACAGGTTTATTGCGACATTGTAAATACTTATTGTTTTGCCAAGAACTATCAAAAGCGCAACGTTTGCCGCAGCGCCTATCGACGCCCATACCAAAGACGTAATTCGTATTGACTTCTTGTCTTTGAACAATAATATGAATACGAACAAAAAAGCAAATACCGTAGAACTTGCTACAATGGCAGTCAACACGCTTATAAGACCTGAAGGTTGCGCAAAATAATGGTCATAAGCAATATTCTCTATGCCTTCAACCAACGAATAGGTGTATTTTATGCTTTTATATATACTTTCCAAAATAAGCGCCGATGAAATAGCCGCAAGGCTAAAACAATTTAACGCCGTCTTTCTTTTATCGAATTGAGTATTATTCTGCCAAAAATAAATAATTTGCAAAGCTAACTGAATAAAAATCAATACTGCGATTATGACATTGTATGCAGTAACGAAATTTCCCAAAGCATAAAACAACAAAACGCTTTCGAAAAATGCCAACAAATTCAACGTTAGCAAAACTATTCTAATTGCTTTTTTATCTTTAAACAAAACAACAATATTGAAAATTAAAATTAATATCGACCAAATGGCAATAAACAAAGTTATTTCAAACGGTCCGTGCGTGCTTAAAGGATTTCCGAAATACGACGAAAAATGTATAGGTCCGTATTCATTCGGTCCAATCATACACGCGCTTTTCAAACTTCTCGGCACACATTCTAGTATAAGCGCTACGGCTGAAATCACCACATTGAGCCAATTTGTAATTTTTGTATTTTTTTTCAATCATTGCCGCCCCCTTCGTATTCAATAAAACAATCTTTTGTCGATAAATACTGCACTGAAGATTTAATTATATCTCGTTTTAAATGCGCATACAATTTTACACTCTGTATAATAGTTAAAATTATAAATAATATCATTATTATTATACTGTATGAAGTTATAGCAGAGCCAATGCCTGCCATAATCAGAATTGTTATATTAAAGCATACACATATTGATAACATTGCCAACTGTACAATGCAAAGCACCTTTTTATCTTTTGACAATGTTATCAAACTAAAAATCAATAAAATAAACGTAATATTTGCCGTTAAAAATCCCAAAATTAACATCCAATTTTCACCATACTCAAAATATGAATGTATAGTATTGATAAAGTTGATATATGAACTAAAATTGAATTGTTGAACTATTTGCATACTCGTTGGTATCAATTGAAAGACTAATGCCAAACCAACCGTAAATACAATCAAATAATTTAGCGCCACTCTTTTTTTATTTGAAACTATGTTTGATTTATCATAAAATACAAAACTCATAAACATTAAAATAAAAAATAACAGCGCTATAGTTATTTCGTATCCCGTAACGAAATTGCCGGAATTTACTAAATTTTTTATACTTGCTCCAAAGCCTAATATTACCATTATAAGATTTGCAATTCGCATATTTCGGTTACTTTTTACCAATACAATAAGATAGAATACAAGACTAAAGAATGAAATAGCAATTATGATGTCTTTCAATAGATAACCGCCGGATAGAGGATTGCCATAAAATGTACCATATCTAACAATATAATCATTTTCGCCAGTACCTGTTAGAGATACAATTTTTATATTATCCGGAATAAATTCCAATACCAATATGACAATAGAAATTATCACGCATAACCAATCAAAGATTTTTGCTCGTCGATTCGCCATTTAAGCCCCCATTTAACATTTACTTTAAATTAGTACATCAATCTTACATTTCCTACGATAAATAATTTGGATATATAAGATACACTATTAAAATTGTTTACTGTTTGCCATCCTGTATGGCAAACAAATTCGTCAAGTAAATAATAATCATCTAAAGTATATCCATAAGAAATAACCACGTGTCCATCACCCGTTACTTTATATTTATCATAATTATACAAATCATTTTTTAAAATATCAAATGTGACGCTTCCTCGGATGTGAGCTATGCAAGGCTCATCATTATCTATCGAACGTCTCATATCTGCATAACCTATACTAGTAGTTGCGCTTAAATATGGTAAATTATAAATTTCAAAATATCTCTTTAATGTATCTCTTATATCTAAAAAATTTGCTCCAGTTTCGCTGTTATTCAGGCGGATAAGTTCGCTATGCAAAATTTCTGATAGAACTTCTTCTTTTTTATAAACTGCTTTATCATTAAGCACACGATTTGCCTGCGTATAAAAATTAGAAGGTATTGTCTTTACTATTTGATTACGTTCATAGTATTGCAATAGCATTGTTGCGGCAACTAATCCACAAGACCCTGCGTCATTAATTGGAAATAGCGTATCATAAAATAAATCCCCATCATAATCTCCAAAGTCATAAATGCCTATTGTATTACTATTATATATAAGCTTACAATATTTATTTCCTGATACAGCATTGCTCCCAACATATAAACTATTGCATAATGTTAGACTAAAATAGTTAAGATTTGATATGAAATAGTTATTGTTTAACCGATTTGATATTGTATCACATTTAGAAATAACTGTTCCGTCTTGATATAAAACATTCTCAACATACGCCTTTATATTTTCTCTGCTCTTAAACTCGCTGTCATCTATACTAGCCTGATTAAGATTTTCGCTATATTCACTTAAATATTTAAACGAGTCATCTTCTGTCGCTGAACTACCGTCATTTATGCTATATATGATTTTCCCGTCTTGATAAAAATATGCCCCATATCCGCCGTAATAACACTTGTAATCAAAAAAGCCTTCAAATATGTTGCCATTGCTTCTCTCCATAATTTTGCCGGAATTCATATTATATATTGCATAATAATCCAATTCTTCGTCATAACAATATAAATAATTGAATTCTCCTGTGAAATCATAGATTTCTTTATTTATATCGGCAGAATAACGCGTATTTAATTTACCCGACAAAACGTCATTCGACATAATGACAGCGCTTTCTTTCAAAGTTAGCCCGCCATTCTTTTCATAAGTACTGCAACCTGTAAATATCAGCAAATTTGCCAACAGAAATACAAGCAAAACATATATAACTGTATTTCTTTTCATAATTTTTCCCCTTTAAAATATTGAAATAATTAATGTTGGAAGAAAATTTTCAATTACTATCAATAATATTATATTCCAAAAGGTAAATAATGTCAATACCAAATTTAAAATTTTACTTAAAAATTTTCTTGGCTGTTTAGATAATATTCAATTAATTCATAAGACACGCTGCCTTTGGGATGAACCATACCGAGAGCTTTTTTTGCGTCTACCCACTGCGCGCCGTCGACTTCGTCGGACAACTTGATTTCTCCGCCCTGACTTTTGCCGATAAAAGCAATCATAAGCATATCTTTTTTGTCAAACCATCTTGTAAATGCAAACTCAAGCGAAGTCAATTTGATACCGATTTCTTCCTCGACTTCTCTATAAGCCGTCTCTTCGGCGGTCTCCTTTGGTTTGATATAACCCGAAACCAAATTATAATATTTGTCAGATATATAATTCTGACGCAACAGAGCTACGCGTCTGTCGCCGTCCGCTACTAAGACTATTACGCACGACGAAAACATATCGAAAAGAGGTCTGTCGCATTTTTCGCAAAACGGAACATACCCCTCGTCTCCCATAATCTTTTCTGTAAGTTTTTGTCCGCAATCGGGACAGTAAGTAAATCGCATAAACTCCTATATCAAACGCTTTGAAATTTATAATTCTGCCGTCGCTTAAATAAAATTGTTTTGAATCAAAGCAACTTCTTTCTCTTGAGATATAGCGCAACGGCTAAAGATATCAATCCAGAAGAGCCTAACACGCCCCAAAATCCCCAAGGACTGGACTGCCCCGGCACCCAAGTGTTCATTCCGAACAGCGACGCTATCAAAGTCGGTATGGAAATTACCAGCGTTATGGAAGTCAGCACTTTCATAACAATGTTGAGATTGTTAGAAATAACCGAAGCGTAAGCGTCCATTGTTCCCGACAAAATATCTCTGTAAATAGAACACATCTCCATAGCTTGCTTTGTATCTATAGCTACGTCTTCAAGAAGCTCCGTGTCGTCGGGATAAGTCTTGAGAACGTTGTTGGTGTTGAATTTGTTTTGCATAAGACGGGAAATAACCGCGTCGTTTCCCGTAAGCGACGTGGAAAAATATACCAACGAATTTTCAAGGTCGAGCATCTGAATAAGCTCTTTGTTCTTGGTAGACTTATGCAACTCGTTTTGAATTCTCTGCGACGCTTTGTCTATCTGTTTTAGATATGCGAGATATTTTGTCGCGATATTATTGAGTATTTGAAACAAAAATCTCGTCTTCTTGTATGTAGCGAAGCCTTTGACTCTGTTGCGAACAAAGTCTCGGGTTATCGCAGTGTCTTTTAGACTGACTGTAATAAAAAGGTCTTTTTTTACGATTGCGCCCAAAGGTATGGTAAAATAAGAATAATAATCTTCAGAACCCTCTTCTATCACTGGAATATCAACAAGCACGAGCGTATAATCGTCTTCTACTTCCAAACGGGAACGCTCCTCGTCGTCCAACGGAGTCTTGAGCACGTCGTCGTCAATACCGCTCAAAGACGCTACGAAAGCAACTTCTTTATCCGACGGATTCGTCAAATTTATCCAACAGTCCTTGGCATCGAAACCGCTTTCCGTATATACGCTTTCTTCGATTTGTATGAGCTTATTTTCAGAATCTGTTCTGTAAATTTCTATCATAAGCCACACCCTCCTTGTCTTAAGTTAAAGCGTTGAGCGCCTGACGCAATATTCGAGAATCACAAAAGGAGTTTTCAACTATTATATTTTAGCCTATTGAAAATCTTTTGGCAACCTATCCGACGTAATTTTTTAACTCCTCGACTACATTTTTGAGACGCGTTTTGCTCTGCGCGCTCATTGCCGAAGAAAATTTTGCCGAATATAGCCCCTTCAATACGACTTTTGCGATACTTCTGTCGGGGTCTCCCGCCAAAAACTCCTCGACGCTTCTTGCAAGCTCTGACGCGCTGTCTTCGCCTATTTCCATTTTGGGAACAGTCAAATCCACGCTTTTTTCTTTATAAATAGTGTTGGCATCCAATTTGATAAGAAATCTTTTGCGGTATATCTTATCTGCAAAAGCAAAAGTTTTGCGTATTATACCGTCGACGATAATAACTGCCAACCAGACGGCAAACGTCGCCAATATCGCGCTTGACACGATTCCGACGGAATAACCGTTCATTGCAATCACGATGCCCAATAACACTATATGCGCAAGCGCAGCGGAACCGACAATGTTTTTGCCCTTGGGTTGATAACAAAAGCTGAAAGTATTGGCAAATTCTTCAATGGGCATACCGCTGTCTGCAATGTGAGCGGTCTGTTTTTTGATGTACTTTGGGAATACGCTGACGACTTTTTTGTTAAAAGAAAAAACTGTGCTCGGACAGAGATACGAATACTTTTTCAAGAATTTTTTGAGTCGCGAGTACGCCTTACCGTAAACGTGTCTTGCCGAATAAGCAAGAGTTTGGATAAACAATACGGCAATCGGAACGGCAACGGCAAATAATACGATTTGCCACACCTTCCAACTTGCCATAAAAGTTTGGAACTTCGAATAGATGTCTGTAATAAACGATAGCAAAATTTAAGCCTCCAATATAAATATGTATACATCTGCCGAGTTTTTTACTATCTAAATACTTGCCTATTATTAAATTTTTATACAGTTGATTGCGGATAAAATCTAATAGATTATCGTTTGATTTTTCCCAAGCATAAAAATGACTTTTTTATCTACTTTTATACCCAAGCACTCCTCCACTGCCTTGGCATAAAGTTCTAATTGTTTTTCGTATCTTTTCTTCACTTCTTGTTTGCTTTTGCGAGAGAATTTGAAATCTACCAAAATGTTTTCTCCGCCGCGTTCCTTTCCTTGAATAAATAAATCCACCGTTCCTTGCAACAGCACTCTGTCTTTGCTGTCGGTATCCAAAAATTCGCAAGCGGGCAAATCCAACATAAACTGTTTTTCGCGATAGTGCGGATACTTTCTCGCTTCTTGCATTATGGGACTGCAAAGACATTCGAGCACTGACTGCGAATCTACAAATTTTGCCTGCTCTTCGCTTAAAAGACCGTCTTCAATCATTTTGGTTATTTGCGCTTGAACGTCGTCCTTGGTATAGCAATCATAGTCTATGCACTCCAAAACTCTGTGATAAGCCACGCCTTCGTCTGCATAATCGCGTTTATCCAAAGGTTCGTCGCCGAAAATATCTCCGTCCTTTATGCTGTCGATAACATCGGTATCCCAAGACGTCAAGTCGTCATTGCGATATATTTTTTCGTAATACGCGTTATTTACCGAAGTGACCGTATGCTTGAGCGGCAACGTCGTCGAGGAAGCAAACGGATAATTGCAATCGAGCTCCTGCAAAAAGGCATTCGCGTTTTGAGCATATAAATATTCGCGTTTGAAAGACGCGCCGGATTCTGTCTTGCCGTCGGATTCTTCTCGAGAACTCGCGTCGATATACTTTTTCGCAAAATTTTCATCGGCTACCGCGACGTTGTTTAGCCAATCAATCATACTTTTGGGATTCTTTACGGAAGTTTCGCCGAAATCTTTTTTCAGTCCTCCCGTAGCGGTCACAAACAACATATATTTCGCTCTAGTCGTCGCAACGTAAAACAATCGCATAAATTCTTCCGTCAAATCTTTGACTTTTGCGCGGCGCATCAACTTAAACGGCAAACTGTCGTCGTAAAATCTGTCTTGTTCGTTTATACTTTTGATAGCAACGCCGTAACTCTTATCGTATATCACGTTTTGCGTATTCAAATCGGTAAAATTGATTTGCTTGCCCGAGTCTATTAAAAAGACTATGGGATATTCCAATCCCTTGCTTCTGTGAATCGTATCAGTCGAAACACAGTCGCCTTCATTGCCTATTTCGCCCGACACCTTGCCGAAATCGGGAGCGTTGTCCAACGCTTCCACAAATTTGCTCAAACTTCTGTCGTAAGACTTTTGCTCCAAAGAACTTATAAAACCGTCCAAACCTGCAAGCTCTCTTTCTCCCCCTTCAAAACACGTCATATATGCGCGGTAATTAAAATCGGCGATAAGTATATTTATTAGACGACTTACGCTGACAAAAGAAGCGACGCGGCGATATTTGTCGAGCATTGCAAAAAACTCTTGCAAATTCTGCGCAATGCCGTCGTTCTTTTCATTAGCGTACTTTTCTACCGCTTCGTGGAAAAACTTTTCTTTACGGTATGCCGCCTTTATATCAGCCATATCTTTGTAGCCGAAAGGAGCAAATACGCCGCAGGTAAGAATATCCGTTAGCGGAATATCTTGACGGTGGTTGTCAAGCACTCTTATAAACGAACAGAACAAACTCACGCACGAGTTGGGTTTTTCTTTTACTATTCTGCCGCCGTCGACAGGTATGCCGGCAGATTTTAGCGCGCCGACTATCTTTTCCACGCTTTCGCTGCGCTTTGAGCAAAGCAAAACAATATCAGAATACTTGACCGTCCTATTTGTCTTTTTCCCGTCTTCGGAAGACTCGGGAATTTCGGCTTTGCCAACCAAATTCCTTATCTGCGAAATAATATAATCAGCCTCTTGCACGCATTCTTTTTCTTCGTCTTTTGCGCTGTCTCTCACACTGTAAACGCCGTCTTCTCCGATAGGCGCAGACAGCTCTTTGGTTTCTTTTGCAAAATAAGCAATACGCACCGGACGCGCGTCGATTTCGTCGCAATTTTCGCTTCCCTTAATCAATCTGCTCTCCGAACGGTAATCGATACCGCCCAAATCGCGACGCATTATCTCGTCGAATACGGCGTTGACAAAATCTATGACGCCCTTTTCCGAGCGATAATTTCTATTGAGGGAAAAAGCATTGCCGCAATTTGGCTTTCGCTGATAATCTCTGTACTTACTCAAAAATATCTGCGGGTCTGTCAATCTGAATTGATAAATACTCTGTTTGACGTCGCCCACCATAAACATATTTTTACCGTTTGACAATTGTGTAAGAATATATTCTTGGACGGCGTTGATGTCTTGATATTCGTCAACGCATATATAATCGTAACTGTCTGAAAGCTCTTTGGCAATATCGTCGTTTTGCACTGCTTTTACGGCATAATACTCCAAATCCGCAAAATCCATTTTATTATCTTTTTTCTTAAGAGCGGAATATTCTTGATACACCTGTCGCAACATATCCACAAGAGAGACAAGATACTTTTTATTTCTTGCAATATCTAATTGCGCGTCGTCGTAACTCAAAGTAAAAACTCCTTTGAGCGACTTCAAAAAATCCTTTACGGAATCGTTATATGCTTTATAGTCGTTCCCTATTTCCTTATCTGCGTCGTCGTTTTTTTTCGAAGAAGGAAGCCTTGCAATATCAGGCGCAAAACGCACGGTTTCCGCCAGTTCTTCAAGCGTACGCGTATTGAAAATTTTATTGAGTAAAAGCAAAGTAAACTCGACGTGCTCTCTTCGTTTATCCATATGAGCGCTTTTGAAATACGCCTCTTTGCTCTGTCCTTCGTCTATTAAATCCACGCAACGGGAATGCGTTTCGGCAAGAAAATTTTTAGCCAGCGCACAAAGTTTAAAATCGTCGCCGTAACAAGAAAATGCTACTTCGTCGAGATACTTATCCCTGTCGAGCTGCGCTTCCAAAAAACCGTAAAGTTTCGAAAGCGTTTCGCAAAATCTGCTTTCGCCTCCGAAATAGTTGATTAGTATGTCAACGGAGTAATCATAGTTTTCTTTGTATTGTTTCAAAACGTTGGAGATAGCCTTGCCGAATATTATATCTTTTTCGCTGTCGTCTACAATAGAAAACGAAGGCTGCACCCCTAAATATTCGAAATTATTTTTAATAATGTTGGAGCAAAACGAATGCATAGTGGAAATATCGCAAAGCGGAACGTCCTCGATTTGCTCCCGAAGATACTTGCCGTCTTCCGGTCTTTCTTGGATTTTATCGGAAAGTTTTGCGCTTATCTTGCTCTTAAGCTCGCAAGCCACCGATTCGTTGAAAGTAACCATAACTATTCTTTTGATTGGAATTTTCTTCTCGCCGTTTTCTCCTGTGACGAGGCGCATAACCCTTTCGAGCATAACCGCGGTCTTTCCGCTTCCCGCAGACGCCGACACCAAAGTATTGTTGTATATGCTGTTGATGACTTGCAATTGCTCTTTTGTCCAATTTATAGATGCCATACTATTTGTCCACCTCGCTGCCGTCCTTGATTGTTTCGATAAAATCGTCAAGCCCCAATGCCTTAACGTTGCGCGTATAAACTTTAGAACGCGCGCACACCGACTTGTAATCGCAATAATTGCAAGCTTGGCGGCGGCTGTCCGCCTGTATGTTCAAAGGACTTTTTGCTATATATCCTTCTTCTATTTCTTTCGCGGCTTTTGACGTAAGACGCATAACGTAATTCAGTGTCTTATCAAACTGTTCTTTGTTCATAACAAATCCCTGCTTCTGCGCGACGTAGGAATCTCCTCCATTTTGAACAACTTTTTTTATGGGATAAACTCCGCTTTCATATTCTCCGTCTCCCGCAAAGCCTTTATCCAAATCAGACGCGTCTTGACTGTTGACGAATCCGTTGAACATATATCTCTTTTCCACAGCGTCGCCGCTCTTGACGAACCTGTTGTTCATCAACAGATAAAACACTCCTTGCGGAGTTATATTGCCGCTCGAAAGTAGCGCGTTTAGGTATACGAAAAGCTGTATTCTGTCTCCGTAAAAAATATCCGAGGGCGTAAAATCTATGCTGTGTTTTGATTTGTAATCTATTATAATCGCGTTGTCTTTGTATTTATCTATTCTGTCGATAACTCCGTCAAAGCTCAATTTACGACCGCCGCAAGAAATCTGCATACCCGCCATATCCGCGTCGGAACGCGCGCCGAATACTGCCTCGAGTTTCCAAGGGCGAAATTTGGTAACCTGCATATTGGCAACAAGTTTTTTGATTACGTAGACGGCTTGCGCCGACAACTGTTTTAACGTCGAAGCCTGTCTCTTGTCTTCCGTCAAAAACGTATACTCGCTATTATTTTTCAGTACATCTAAAAATATATCAGCGACAATCTTTTCAATCTCCGTATCGTTCAATTCCGCGCAATTTTCGAGAGAGAAATACTTTTCCATAACGGCGTGCAGCAATATGCCCGTATCCTTGACTTCCAATCCCGCAACTTCTTTACGCTTAAGCTTGAGCACGTTTTCATTGAAATGTAAAAACGGACATTTGAAATATTTTTCAAATTGAGATACCGACGTATGCTCTCCGTTGAACATAACGTCGCCTATACCGTCAAGCTGAATGTCTCCGCGTTTTTCTCCAATCAGAAAATCAACGTAATCCTTGCCGTATTTCTCGCACGACAAAGTGTAAAGAATATCCGACACGTCTTTGAATATCTCGTTGACTTGTATTCGTCCGTCAAGTTCCAAAGCGCGAAGCGACAAAAATTCTTGCAATACGTTGCCGCCAGAAGATATATAGTCGAGATAATCTTGACGCGCCCAATTATGATTAGGTCGTGCGGTTTTTTCAATGCTTACGTCCAATATTTTGCGCATATAATCGACGGTTGAACTCGGCATAAGCTCTTGCCCGTCGCTTGACGTCGCAGGATAGCTTATCGTCAAACGTTTTTTTGCTCGGGTCAACAGCATAAGCGCGCTCAATCTTTCTTTGGAATTTCGCCGTCTGCAATCTGGCTGAACGTCTATTCCCATAGCTCCCCAAGCAACGTACTCCCTCTCGGAAACAATTCCGTTGTCGACGTGTTCAGGCGGAAACTTGCCCGCAAGCGCGCCTATTATAAACATATAATCCACGTTGGCGTATCTGTTTTCGCTCGTTTCGCCGATAAATACGCTGTCGCTGTATAGCGGAACGTTGGACATCTTAACCGATTTGAAAGCCGTGACGAGTATTCCGCAAAAATCTTCCCAATCGGAGACGTTGTGCCCCAACATTGAATCGCATTGTTCCAAAATAAAATCTATCTTTTTGACAGACTGCAAAGTAATAGCAGCGTATTCGGAAAATCCGTTTTGATTTTGCCAATCCGCCAATTGTTGCGCAAGAGCGCTTGCGTCGCAGTTTTTCAAAAATCTTTTAACGGCGTTGACGCGGTCTTTTATGAGGTTACCTTCCGTATCCAAAGCGCGCAACAGCTCAACGGCTTTTGCTCTGATTTTTTCCGCTACAGACAGTTCTTTTTCCTCGCCTATCGTAAACGGGCTTAAGAATCTCGTGCGGTCGATTGCGTATTTTGCGCAATAATTATCAAAAGCGCACACTTCGCCGAAATCAAATCCCAAAATTGTCTGTTTGACGAATTCCGATACGCTTGAACGCGAATAACTGTCGCCGACGGCTTTTATTGCCGAAACGACAAGCTTGGTCAACGATTGGTCGACAAGAGATTGCTTTACGTCTGCATAATACGGTATGGAAAAACTCTTGAAAGCGCTTTGGATATATGGAGCGTAAGCCTGCAAATCGCAACACACGACGGCTATGTCTTTATATCTAGCTCCCTCTGCACGCACAAGACGATTAATCTGCCTTGCAAGCGTCTTAATTTCGTCAGCCGCATTTGCGCAAGCAACTATATGCGTTCTTCCGTCTTTTTCACCGTCGATTTTGGTATAAGAATATAGACCTCTGTATATCAAATCTGCGTCGCCTTTAAGAGTTTCGTTAGAATAAGATATATCCATACTTATCCCTACTTCGTCAGCCAGCGAGAATAATCGATTTTTTACGTCTTTTGGGAAAACGTGAGAATTTTCGCCGTCGCTGTCGACAAGACATATATGCGTATGCGCGGCGTTGAGCATAATAGCTTTGATAATATCGTATTCTATTGCCGAAAACGACGTAAAATCTGATATATACACCTCGCAATCGTTCAAAGCGCCGCCGTAAATCATATCGCAAAGCGCTTGAAGTTTGCTTGTGCCGTCGGAATATCCGTTTTGAATATACACTACGTAATTATGATAAATCTTGACTATATCTTTTGTCTTGTCGGCAATGCGTTTGGGCAGGAATTCAATTGCGTTGCGCAATCGGTCTACCGAAATGTTGCTATTGCGTATTTGCGAAATAGCCGCGTACATATCGTTGACAAAATCGGCATTCTTTCCCATTTTGCCAAATCGCAACAACCCGTCCTTGTTATCGTCTATGACTTTGCGCAAAAGCATAATTTCCGACTGCTTGTCCAAAACGCGTCTTTTGTCCGTTATCAATTTGTCGGCAAGACGCGGAAAAGAAGAAACTTCAATGTCGAAAGTACCCTTAATATTCAAGTGCTCCAACACGGCTTTTTGATAGGACAGCGAAAACCTGTCAGGCACAAATAGTAAATGTTTTTTCGACTTGGCAGTTCGCTCTTTGAGTTTGTCAAGTATGGGAGCCGAATCCAAAGTATTTGTCAAAATCAATTCTATCATACGATAATTGTAACAATTTTTGACATTATTGGCAATATATTGTCGGGAAATTTATTGCAAAACGCGTCGAATATGTTATAATAAGTTTATTATGAAAAAGATATCTATTATTATAATCGCAATAATGCTAATTACCTCTTTGCTTTTTGTTTTTGCGGGCTGCGGAGAAAGTTTTTCCAAAAACTCCATTATGGCTCAAATCAACAACAACCTCGGTTGGCACGAGGGCGGCAAAGAAGTATGCAAATACGACGTTACTAAAGACGGTGTAAAAATAGGCGAGTACGTCTCCGTTATGGAGTCGCTTTTCAACCAAAACGTGGAGATAACCACGTCAAACGAGTCGGTAAAACCTGCGTTGAGCAAATTCACCGGCTATAAATTCACTTCTACTATGACAGCCGAACTCGACGGCAAAAAATTTGTCAAGGAGACTCAAAGTTATGCTTCTCACAAATTAGAGCCGAAGCTGTCTTACGTCAAGACCGTTGAAGAATCAAGTTTGGAAACAATAACCGTATACGAAGAAAAAAAGACCAACGTCACATTTATAAAAGACGGCGCAACATTTACAGATAGCGCGAAATACAGCAAATCTGCTTTTGTGGTCGACAATTCTTTCTTGTATCAATTTGCAAGAGCGACTACTCTTTCCGCATCGTTATCAATCGTAGTACCGACTTACAATAGCGAAAAGAATACTACACAAAACGCTTCTTTCTCTTGCTCATATGCAAGCGCGACTAATATAGTTTTGAAAACAACTTTTGTTTTGGAAAAGAGCTTCAGCGAGACCATAAACAGCGGCGAGCAATCGGGTGAAATAACAAGCGGTACGCCCGTAAATTCGGGAACTGCCGACAACAGCGGAGATATAACTACGTCGGAAGCTGACGAAAGCGGCAACGTAACAATTACATACCCCCATACTGTTACCGCTAATATTCCCGTTGTAAAATGCACGTTTACGACTGCGAAGACTTTCCCCGCAAGCGGCTCAATAAGTTGTATGATTTCCACCGCGCCTATGAAAATGCAAGGCGACAGCAGATTTGTCAGACGCGTAGTCACAAGATTCCAAGAAGACGATATAATTTACGACCTTAATTATGTAAATTACACTTTATAATATCACAATCAATATTGATAAAAGCGGCTATAATAGCCGCTTTTAATTTAGCTTTCTATACTCAATCAACGTAACATAGCAAACAATTACATTTATGAGTATATATGTTTTCTGTCATTTCGACTAAGCGTAACGCGTGGAGAAATCTCAATCCGTTTGAGATATTTCGACTCCACTGCGTTCCGCTCAATATGACAGAGCAAGGTGTTTTCACCATAATTATTATAATTGTCATCTTGAGCGTAGTCGAGTAATCTATTCAGTTTATTTATCTCATTGCCTTTTGCTCTTTGAGATACTCTGCGTATCTCTCTATCTGGTCTTCTCTCAAGTCTATCATTTTCTTTGCCGTTGCATATGCTTGAGAATCGTCGATTATTACTTCCGTTTCCTTGACTTTGACTTTTGTTCCTTCGCTTCCTG
>CAJUOK010000031.1 GCA_910588015.1 uncultured Christensenellaceae bacterium
ATGACATTGAAATGTTAACATATTATCTGTCATTTCGACCGAAGTGGAGAAATCTAATAACTAATTGAGTTAATAATTACCAATGCTTAAGAGACAATTAATAAAGACTGAGGTTAAACGCATTACTGTGTCATATTGAGCGGAACGAAGCGCAGTCGAAATATCTCAAACGGATTGAGATTTCTCCATTATGCTACGCTCCAGTCGAAATGACATACGTGTCAATGGCAAAAATATTATTGCGTAGTTTAACTGTGAATTATGGAATTACTTTGGGAAGCAAGCTAATTCCATATTTTTATGTCCAGACACACGCCAAGAAGAGGGATATTTAAAGATAAATAAAAAATTGTTGAGATTGATTGCATTTGAATTGCCCGTTTGCTATAATATTATAGGTAAAAACAAAATTTAAATATATTAAGGAGTTTTAAACTATGGCAAATACTGCAAATAAGAAAGTATTGGAATTTGTTCAGAGCAGAGTCGACCTCTGTAAGCCTGACGAAGTTGTTTGGATAACAGGCGAAGAGGCTCAATACGAAGCTTTGACAAAAGAAGCAATCTCCACGGGAGAAATGATAGAGCTTAACCAAAAGACGTTGCCGGGTTGTTTGTTGCACAGAACAAAACCCAACGACGTTGCTCGTGTTGAGGGGAGAACTTTCATTTGCTCGCGCAAAGAAGAAGATTGCGGACCTACCAACAACTGGTGGAAGCCTCAAGAGGCTTACGCAAAATTGGAGAGTATCCTCGACGGCGCATATAAGGGACGTACTATGTATGTTATTCCTTTCTCTATGGGTCCTGTAGGCGGTCCTATCTCCAAGGTTGGTATCGAAGTTACCGACTCTATCTACGTTGTATTGAATATGAGAATTATGACGAGAGTGGGCAATGACGTGTTGAAAGCTCTCGGCGACAGCAACGATTTCGTTAGAGGCACGCACGCAAAATGCGACGTTGACCCCGAAGAAAGATATATCTGCCAATTCCCCGAAGATAATGCTATTATTTCTGTCAACAGCGCTTACGGCGGCAACGTATTGCTCGGCAAGAAGTGCTTTGCGCTCAGAATTGCTTCGTATCAAGGAAAGAACGAAATGTGGATGGCAGAACATATGCTCATTTTGGGAATTGAGAAACCCAATAAAGAGACTGTTTATATGTGCGCGGCATTCCCGTCTGCTTGCGGAAAAACCAACCTCGCAATGCTTATTCCGCCGGAGGGATACAGAAAGAACGGATACAAGGTATTCACTGTCGGCGACGATATCGCTTGGATTAAGAAGGGACCGGATGGCAGACTTTATGCTATCAATCCCGAAAACGGATTCTTCGGCGTAGCTCCGGGCACTAACTCCAAGTCTAACTACAACGCTTTGGCATCTACGAGAAAGAATACTATCTTCACCAACGTTGCTCTCAATCCCGAGACAAACGAAATTTGGTGGGAAGCTCTCGAAAAAGACGCTGCAGACAAGAAGAAGCCCGCTTTCCTTATCGATTGGACAGGAAAAGACTGGACTCCCGAAACAGTCGACGCAGACGGTAAGCCCGTCAAGGCGGCTCACCCCAACTCCAGATTTACGGCTCCGGCAAAGAACTGTCCTTGCATTTCTCCCGAGTTTGAAAACGGTGCAGGCGTACCTATCAGCGCTATTATATTCGGCGGACGCCGTCCTTCTACTGTACCGCTCGTATATCAAGCAAGAAGCTGGGAAAACGGTGTGTTTATCGGTTCTATTATGGGCAGCGAAACCACGGCTGCGGCTACTGGCGCTGTAGGCGTAGTAAGACGCGACCCAATGGCTATGCGTCCGTTCTGCGGATATCATATGGGAGATTACTTCCAACACTGGCTCGATATGGGCAAGTCTGTCGACGTAGACAAACAACCCAAATTCTTCAATGTCAACTGGTTTAGAGTAGACGAAGACGGCAACTTTATTTGGCCGGGCTTTGGCGACAATATGCGCGTGCTTGACTGGATGCTTAAGAGAATTGCCGGCGAAGTTGACGCTGTTGAGACGCCTATCGGTTTTGTACCTAAGGCAGAGGACATCAATATCGAAGGACTCGACGATTTCTCGCTCGACACTTTGAAGGGTATCTTGAAGGTTGACAAAGACGCTTGGAATGTTGAAGCTGACGGAATCAAAGAATTCTATAAGTCTTTCGGCGACAAGTTGCCAAAAGAACTTGCAAAGCAAGCTGACGACCTTAAGGCTAGACTTAACTAATGTCTGCAAGAAGATAGGATAAATATCCTTCTTCGGCAAGTTTGATTTAAAATAAATATTTAATACCGCTCTATTTTAAAGAATAGGGCGGTATATTTATTAATATAGATTGTCGCAAGCTTTCGACGGAGAAAAAGCTTAGATATAAAAACAAGACAGCCTATTGCCGTCTTGCTTTTCACTTCCACATATAGGTTTGCCTATATATAACAATAATATTATTGTAATTAAATTATAATGTCAATTTGTAAAAAAGTAAATACAAAAATCAATTTTTTTTTGCAAAATCGACAAATTAGCTAAAATTGTATGATTAACGACGTTTTAATTGTATTATAAAGCAATGAAAAAGAGCATATCAAAATGATACGCCCTTAATTTGTTGATAATTTTTTATTAAATCACTCTTACGCTCAAAGCTGCGGCTTTTATAGCTTCCATAGCGTTTGCATCGGGAGATTCCGCAAGGTCTGCGATTACGTAACAGATATTTCCTCTTGTCGCGCTGGATATGCTCACCGTATTTTTAAGCGCAGCCGAGACTTTTGTCACTATATTTTCTACGTCGTTGGAAATTACGCATACACGGGGTTTACCCGTTTTAGCAACTTGCAATTTGGGGAAGTTGACGCTGTTGACGACGTTGCCGTTCTCGAGATAATCTTTGAGTTGGTTTGCCGCCATAATCGCGCAGTTGTCTTCGGCTTCTGCCGTTGACGCTCCAAGATGCGGTATTGTGATGATTCCGTCGACTCCGAGGAGTTCGTCGCAAGGCAGGTCGGTGACGTATTTAGCTACTTTTTTATCTGCAATAGCTTGCTTTATATCGTCGTTGTTGACTAGTTCGCCGCGCGCAAGGTTGATTATGCGTACGCCGTCTTTCATAAGCGAAATTGTCTCTTTATTGATAGAATTCTTGGTTTGCGGCGTTGCGGGGACGTGCAAAGTTATATAATCGCTGTTTGCATATACTTTGTTTATATCGTCGGTAAGTTCAATTGCAAGGTCCGTCGTAGTTACGAACGGGTCGTAAGCAATGACTTTCATACCCAAAGCCAACACTGCGTTTGCAACGAGCTTGCCTATAGCGCCTAAACCGACAATGCCGAGAGTTTTGCCGAATATTTCTTGACCGACAAATGCTTTTTTGCCTTTTTCGACCTGTTTGGCAACGGCGCCGTCTTTTTCAAGATTTTGAGTCCAAGTTATGCCTTCGTAAATCTTTCTTGATGAGACGAGCAGAGAAAAGAGTACAAGCTCTTTAACCGCGTTTGCGTTTGCGCCGGGGGTATTGAAAACGCAGACTCCTTTTTGAGTCATAACGTCCAAAGGAATGTTGTTGACTCCCGCGCCGGCTCTTGCGACTGCGATTACGCTTGACGGCATATCGTATTCGTGCATAGAGAAGCTGCGCAGAATTATTGCATTTGGATTTTTTGCTTCCGCAGTAACGGAGTATTTATCCGACGTAAGTATGTCGTTGACTTTGCCGCTGATTTCGTTGAGTTTAAGTATTTCCACCATAATCTACCTCTTACTTATTGGCAATTTCGAATTTCTTCATAAATTCGATAAGAGTCTTTACGCCTTCTAAAGGCATAGCGTTGTAAATAGACGCTCTCATTCCGCCCACGAGTCTGTGTCCTTTTAATGATACGAGACCTGCTTCGGTAGCTTCTTTGACAAACTTTGCGTCCAATTCGGCGTTTGGAGTAACAAACGGTACGTTCATAAGCGAACGGTCTTCTTTGTTAACGCCGTTGGAGAAGAAGTTGGAATTGTCTATAAAGTCATAGAGAAGACCGGCTTTGTATTCGTTGATTTTCTGCATTTCAGCCACGCCGCCCAGCTTTTTGAGATGGCGGAGCGTAAGCATAGCCATATAAATAGCAAAACACGGAGGAGTGTTGTAAAGGCTGTTGTTTTCGACTTGAGTTTTCCATTTGAGCATAGTCGGACAAATCTTTACGCCGTCGGTGACGAGGTCGTCTCTGACGATAACTATCGTAACGCCCGCGGGAGCAAGATTTTTTTGAGCGCCCGCATACAAGACCGCATACTTGCTGACGTCCATTTTTTCGCTCAATATATTGGAAGATATATCTGCAACTAAATTTGCTTTTGTCTGCGGCAATTGCGTATATCTTGTGCCGAATATCGTGTTGTTTTGGCAAATGTAGAGATAATCGATATCGTCTCTTATCGTCAAATTTTTCGGTATATATGAGAATTTTTTGTCTTCCGAAGAAGCGGCTACGGCGATATCGCCGTATTTAACGGCTTCTTTATATGCCTTTTTTGCAAAGTTGCCCGTCACAACGTAATCGGCTTTTCCGCTGCCCGTTAAGAGATTGAGGGGTATAGCTTCGAATTGCGTTGAAGCTCCGCCTTGAACTAAAATTACGCTGTATCCGTCGGGAATACCCATAAGCTCTTTGAGGAGCGCTATACATTCGTTGTTGATTGCTTCGTAATATTTGCTTCTGTGGCTCATTTCGCACACGCTCATACCGCTTCCGTCATAGTCGAGAAACTCTTTTTGAGCTTGTTGCAACACTTCCATAGGCAGCATCGAAGGACCTGCTGAAAAATTATAAACTCTCATTTTTACTCCTTGATTGGCGTATAATATATCCGCGCCAAAATTTTAATACTATATTATTATAGCACCCGACTTTGATATTGGCAACATAATATCGAAATTATTGTATAATATTTCACAAATTTCGCAACGCGTAGGCTCTGTCGCACTATACTGAACTATGTTCAAAAAACTTGAACAATTTTATTTGCCGAATAATTTCCTTAATTTGCCATAGACTAATACCGAAAAGACAAAAAATATGTCGAGGAGGAATTATGCAAGCAATAATTATGGCAGGAGGAATGGGCAGTAGATTGCGTCCGTTGACGGATTCGTTGCCGAAACCTTTGGTTAAAATAATCGACAAACCGGTAATGGAATACGTCATAGAGAATTTGGTTGCCGGCGGAATAAAAGATATTGCGGTTACGGTAGGATATAAAGCGCAGATGATTATGGACTATTTCGGCAACGGCAAGGCGTTGGGAGCAAGTTTGACTTACTTTGACGAAGACGTGCCGTTGGGAACTGCGGGAGGCGTTAAAAACGCTGCAGAGTTTATAGAGGACGATTTTGTCGTTATGTCTGCCGACGGGCTTTGCAACATAGACGTTAAAGACTTTTGCGATTTTCACAGGTCGCATTCGTCAAAAGTCAGTATGTCAGTTAGATATATGCCTGACGCAAGAGGATTCGGTCTAGTCAAAACCGACGATAGCGGTATCGTTACTTCTTTTGCCGAAAAACCGAAATATATTGTGTCGGGGTTGATTAATATGGGTATTTATGCGTTTGACAAGTCGATTTTGAAGGACATTCCCGAGGGGAAGAGCGACTTTTCTTACGATGTATTCCCAAAACTTTTGGGCGATATAAGAACCTACAAACCCGATTGCTTTTGGTCCGACATAGGCACTTTGCCAGATTATTATCTGACAAATCATTACGTTTGCGTTCATCCCGAAAACTTTAGGTTGGTTTTGGGTTAATCGGCGATATTACTAATAAACTGCTAATTAGGACGGTATATTAAAGGCAAAGTTTTAACGCTTTGCTTTTTTAATTATATGGACAAAACGGTATAAAAATAAAAATTTATAATTGAGCGTCGGGATTATCGAATAAAAATTATTTCAAAAAAAGCCTTTAAGAGTCAAAAAGCGTCCCGTATTTTCTTGTCAACTCTATATTTTTATTATATAATATAGCTATATATTAAGAAGTTTGTATATTTTTGCGCCCGTGTCGGGCGAATTTATATAGTAACGAAAGGAGTAGTTGTGGCAAAACAACCAAAACAACTTGAAGTAGCTTTTTTAGGCGGCGTTGGAGAGATAGGAAAGAATATGACTGCCGTTAAATTCGGCGACGATATAATAATCGTCGATTGCGGTTCTACCTTTCCGTCGATGGACGATACGCCCGGAATCGACCTTGTAATTCCCGATTTTTCGTTCATAAAGGCTAATTTGGAAAAAATCAAAGGCATATTCGTGACTCACGGACACGAAGACCATATAGGCGGAATCCCGTATCTTTTGGCAGAATGCGGAAATATTCCCATTTACGGCAGCTCTCTTGCTATAGCGTTGATTAGACACAAGCTTACGGAAAAGAAGATGGATATGCCAAAAATGCACGTCGTAAAAAACGGCGACGTAAAGAAAGTCGGCGCGTTTGCGGTGGAATTCGTCAGCGTAACTCACTCGATTTTGGGCGCGTTTGCGCTTTCGATAAGTTATCCGGGAGGAGTATTGTTCCATACGGGAGACTACAAGATAGACTACACTCCCGTTGACGGAGAGTGTATAGATTTGGCGCGTATCGCGGAGATAGGCAATAAGGGAGTTTCTCTTATGCTCGGCGAATCTACCAACGTAGAGAAAAAGGGCACGACGATATCCGAAAAAGAAGTCGGCGTGACTTTGCAAAGGATAATCGAATCTCATCCCGACAAAAGAATTATAATCGCGACTTTTGCAAGCAACGTCAACAGAGTTCAGCAGATTATAAGAATATGCGAAAAGGTCGGAAGAAAAGTTGCTTTCGACGGTCGCAGTATGGTCAAAATTTCCGAAATAGCAAAAGAATTGGGTATGTTGGAATACTCCGACAACACCGTTGTGGATATAGACGACATCAAAGGGATAGAGCCGAGCAGACTGTGCATAATTTCCACGGGCTCGCAAGGAGAACCTATGAGCGCGCTTACCCGTATGGCAAACGGCGAAGACAGGTCGGTGGTGATTGGCGACAACGACGTCGTCGCAATATCTTCTCAACCTATACCGGGCAACGAAAAGGCGGTTTATACGCTTATCAACAATCTTTATCGCAGGGGAGCGAAGGTGCTATACGGCTCTTTGGAGCAGTTGCACGTTTCGGGACACGCGTGCCAAGACGAATTAAAACTTATGCTTACGCTTGTCAATCCCAAATATTTTATTCCCGTGCACGGCGAGTACCGTCATCTAAAAAAACACGAGGAGCTTGCGCTTTCGTTGGGCATAGCGCAGGAAAATATTAAGTTGGCGGATATAGGCAATCGCGTGGCTATCAAGAAGAAGTCGATACAGTTTATCGACAGCGTCGAAGCTGGCGAGGTATACGTCGACGGCAACAGCAACGTCGATAGCGGAGTGCTTCGCGACAGAAAACAGCTTTCGAGCGACGGCGTTATGATAGCTTTGTTGACAATAGACGTTGACAACAGAGAACTCACCGCGATAGATATACTTTCTCGAGGCGTTGTATTCGAAGAAGAATTTTTGGAGAAATTAAAAGTCACAATAGAGGATATATTCGCAACTTCGAGTTATAAAGACGAAAAGAGCAGGGGCGGTTTGAAAAACAATGTCAAACGCAAGCTTGAGAGGATGATTCTCAACAAAGTCAAACAAAGACCTATGATTTTGCCGCTTTTGATAGAACATTCGCAAAACAAAGCTGAAGACGAAGAAGAGGGCGAAGAGGAATGACAAAGGAGCAACGGCGTATACTTCAAGAGGTACACGACGGCGCAAGGAAAGAATTCGTAATGATACTTTCCGACGAGTGCGAAAGAGTTTTGACAGATATATTCGAGACAGTTCGCCCCAAACGCGTTTTGGAGATAGGCGCCGCAATAGGTTATTCTTCGGGATTGATGGCGACGCTGTCGGATTGCAAAATAGACACTGTGGAAAAAGACGCGGAGCGCGTCAAGAGAGCAAAAGAACTTTGGCAAAAACTCGGCGTTGAGCAGTCGATAACAATTTATTGCGGAGACAGCGACGATATATTGCCCGACTTAGTCAAAGGCAAGACGTATGATTTCGTTTTTATAGACGCGGCGAAATCGGCGTATAAAAGACAGTTGAAAATGCTTTTGCCGCATATTGAAAAAGACGGAATAATACTGTGCGACGACGTGCTGTATCTCGGACTTGTCAAAGGCGAAGCCTATCCGCCGCACAAACACAGGACTATCGTGCGCAATATGCGCGACTTTTTGAGTTATATACAAAGCGACGGGCGGTTGGAATCGCGAATAATAGAAGAAGGCAACGGCATAGCCGTAATAAAAAAATTGATATAAATTACGTCAAGAAGCATATAGATTAAAAGTACGGAAGGGAAGAGAGGATGAACAAGGTCGAACTTTTGGCGCCTGCGGGCGATATGAGCAAACTCAAAACTGCTTTGCATTTCGGAGCGGACGCGGTATACGTCGGTGGAAGCAAGTTCAGTTTGAGAGCCAACGCCAAAAATTTCGACGGCGAGTCATTGAAAGAAGCTGTCGAATACACTCATTCTAGAGGTAAAAAAATCTACGTTGCAGCCAATATATTTGCCGACAACAAGGACTTTGACGGTTTGGAAGAGTATTTTGTAAAGTTGAATGAAATCGGCGTTGACGCGGCGATAATCAGCGACCCGGGGGTTCTCGCTCTTTGCAAGAGGGTAGCTCCCGATTTGGAAATACATCTTTCCACTCAAGCCAATACCACCAACAAATACGCGGCTAAATTTTGGACGGAGCAGGGAGTCAAACGCGTTGTGCTTGCAAGAGAAACGCGACTCGATGATATCAAAGGCATAAGGGATTATCTGCCTAATAACGCGGAAATCGAAGCATTTGTGCACGGCGCAATGTGCATAGCGTATTCAGGCAGGTGTCTGCTGTCCAACGCGTTGAGCGGAAGGTCTTCCAACAAAGGCGATTGCGTGCAGGCTTGCAGATGGGAATATTCGATAGTGGAGTCGAAGCGCGGGGGAAATCCCTTAACGATTGGTCAAGAAGAGAGAGGAACTTACCTTCTTAATTCAAAAGATTTGAATATGTTGGCTCATATAGGCGAACTTGCGGAGAGCGGAGTATACTCCTTTAAAATTGAGGGCAGAATGAAGACGCCCTATTACGTTGCAAGCGTAGTAAACGCTTATCGCAAGGCAATAGACCTTTATTATGAATATGGCAGAGACTTTGCCATTCCGCAGTATCTTGCCGACGAGCTGTATAAAAATTCTCACAGAGATTACACCACGGGATTTTATTACGGCAGCGCCGACAACGTCTGCTTGGAGACGTCGCAGCCGAAATGCGATTATGAGTTTATCGCGCAAGTCATAGGATACAGAGAAGATATGGGTATGCTCGAAGTCGAGATGCGCAACAGATTTAGAAAAGGCGACAAATTGGAGATACTCTCTCCGAGCGAGTATTGGAACGACGTGTTGACAGTAGACAAGATGTTCGACGCCGATATGAACGAAATAGACGACGCAAAAGTCGTTCAGCAAAAAATATTTATCCCCACGGATAAAAAACTGCAAGAGTTGGATATATTGAGGAAAAAGGTATAAGTCGGGAAAATGAAAAAGACGGTTTTGATTTATTATTCGGATATGTACGACACGTCGGCGCTGGCGCTCAAAGATTATTTTGAGAGCGACGGAAATTATGACGTTGTTGCTATGCACGACAGAAAATACGATAATTTGCTGTTAATAAAAGCTTTTCACTCGCTTTACAAAGCGACGTACCGTCACGCGCCTTTTTTCAACAACGTAATCGTAAATTTACCCACCGCCGAAGTAACGCGAAAAAAAGACAGCGACGGCAATATCGCTCCTTTCAAACCTAATTCGGAGACATTCCAAAGATGGCGCAAATTTGACAATATAGCTATGCGATTCGACGCTGATTACGTCATATGCACCACGCAGTATTCGATACACAAAGCCGTAGTCGCAAGGGAAAAGTACAAGTTGAAAGGCAAGATTTTCGCATTGCTGACCGATTATACTTTGCAAGATAACTTTGTCAGTCACGACGTCGACGGATACTTTGTCATCACGCGCAAATGCAAAAAAGATTTGATAGATAAGGGGATAGACGAGAATATTATTTACGTTATTTCTATGCCTTTAAAGCAATCTACGCCGATAAAAAGGTCAAAAGAAGATATAAGAAAGCAATTCAATATCCGCAACGATTTGCCCGTAATAACTATGGTCGGCGGCAGATACGGTTCAAAATATCTCTATGACGCTTTGTTGGGAATAAGCGGCAACAGAGAATACAATCTTATCGTTATCGAAGGCGGCAATACGTCAATAGAGAATAAATTCAAAAGGGTAGCAAAAAAAGCCGAGTCCAACGTCACCGACAACGTATATTTCGTCAAGAGCGCTACGGAAATGGAGAGGGCGTATTATATATCGGATTGCGTAATATCAGCTCCCACGGCGGCTATAACGTATGAAGCTTTGTTGCGAAAAATACCGCTTTTGCTTATTGACAGCGCCAACAACGTCGAGACAAAGAACAGTAAATTTCTCGTCGCGGGAGGTTATGCTCATTCTGCAATAAACAAAGAGCGTTTGGAAAAAGCCTTGTCCAGCTATCGAAAGGATAAAAAAGATTGGAAAAAGCACTGCGGAAAGAAATTCAAAGACAACGGCTGCGAACAAGTGCTCGTGTGTATCAACGCAATCAACGACGGCTTTGACCCAAACGAAAGTCTTGCGGCTATGAACATAGAGGACGCGGAGATTGAAGAGACCTCCCGTCATGTAGACGGCGTAAAAGAAGAAAATATTGCCGATTTTAAAAATAAAAAACGCAGACGTTGGTTTGGCTCGAAATAACCAAAACACTTGTCGTTGCGACTTAAGTCCGGCGGCTTGAAGTAGTCTGATTGTCGCGTTGCGCGAACCAAGCATTATATAAATTAATTCAAAAAATCATAAACATAGGAGTAAAGATATGGTCAAACACATAGTAATGTATAAGTTAAAAGACTCGACAGAGCAAAACGCAATTGAGCTTCAGCAAAAATTTTTGTCTATGAAAGGCAAGATAGCCGAGCTTAAAGACATAGAGTCGGGAATAGACGCGCTTCGTTCCGACCGTAGCTTCGACGTTGTGCTTATATGCAAGTTTGACAGTATGGAAGATATGGAGACATACAAAACGCACGAAGTTCATTTGCCTGTGATGGCGTATGTAAAGAGCGTTGCCGAGAAGTCTCACTCCGTAGACTTTATAGATTAAAGCGCGCAGTCGCAATGCGTTGCGGCGGCAAATATTGAAATAAAAAGGAGAATAAATATGACAAAAGTAAAAATCAATCTAATCGACGGCAGGTCTATGACGGCAGAACTTGACGAACAGGCTGCGCCTATCACGGTTGCCAACTTCCTCAAACTTGTGGACAGCGGCTTTTACAACGGGCTTATTTTTCACAGAGTAATTCCAGATTTTATGATACAGGGCGGCGGAATGGACGCGTCGCTTTGTCCAAAAGAGACTAAATCCATAAAAGGCGAATTCAAGTCCAACGGCGTAAACAATCCTATTTCTCACAAATTGGGAGTGTTGTCTATGGCGAGAACCAACGTGCCAGACAGCGCGTCGTCGCAATTCTTTATATGCGTGGCAGATTGCGCGTTTTTAGACGGACAGTATGCCGCATTCGGTCGTCTCGTCGACGAAGAAAGTATGCAGATAGCCATAGATATATCCAAAGTTAAGAGAGTGAGAGTGGGGTATTACGACGACGTTCCGTACGAATCTATCGTCATCGAATCTGTGGTCAGAGTATAATTCTGCGTAAATATCATCGCTACTGCAAAAGCCGAAACGACGTCGGCGACGTATATCGGATTTTGGGATATACGGCAGATAAATAGACTTATCAAAAGGGCAAGCGCGCATAGCGTTTGTCTTTTTTGTTTTTCAAAAAGCAGATTGCAAGCGATAGCAAGTCCCAATGCCGTCAACACGTAAGAGTAGACAAAGCCGTCTGTAAATTCGCGGGTATTCAGCCAAAATACGCAGGGCAACGTCACCAGTATCAGCGCCGCAATATCAAAGATTTTCAATCTCAAATACGCCATACGAATTGATATAAATACCGTAAGCGCGGCAAACGTAAGTCCGTTGACGTCGGCTATAAATTCTATTGATACGGCGACATACAGCAAGATTACGGGCAATACGTACAGACGGAAGCCGCGAGTATAAAATATCGCTGTCAAAAACAAAAAGGCGCTTGTGATTGCAATCGTGAGTTCCATAATTTTGTTATGTGCAAAGCAGTGTTTTATATAAACCGTCTTGGGATTTTTCTGTCGGAGCAGCGCGGACTTTGAGCCGCCAAATACTTTACTTTATTACTATTTTATAATATAATAATGGCAAGCCGAATCAAGCGACGGCGGCTTTGGTATTAAGAGGAGTTATGGCAAAAATCATTGCGGTAGACAAAGGAAGCATAGGGGAAGAACTCGGACTCGAGATTGGCGACGAGCTTGTCGGATTCAACGGCGAGGCAATAGTCGACGTGCTTGATTACGTCTATTATGATTCGCAAGAGTTTTTTACGCTCAATCTCAAAACCAAACAGGGCGAAGCCGTAGATATAGAAATCGAAAAAGAAGAGATTGAGACGTTGGGGCTTACGCTCGACGAAAGCGTTCAGCTGGAGCCGATAAGGTGCAAGAATAAATGCGTATTTTGTTTTGTAGACCAGTTGCCGAAGGGTATGCGCGAGACGCTTTACGTTAAGGACGACGATTATAGATTGAGTTTTGTCAGCGGCAATTACGTCACGTTGAGCAACGTAGGACAAAAAGAACTTGACAGGATAGTCAAACTTCATTTGTCGCCTTTATACGTGTCCGTGCACGCGTTTGACAAACAAGTCAAGACAAAATTGGTTGCCAATCCCGAGGCGGCGAAAGTTTTTGATAAGATAAAGTTCCTTGCCGACAACGGCATAGTAATGCACACGCAGATTGTGTTATGCAAAAATCTCAACGACAAAGACGTATTGAACGATACTTTAAATGAGCTTTATAAGCTTTATCCGCAAGTCAAATCGACGGCAGTAATACCCGTCGGGCTGACTTGTCACAGACAGGGGCTTTATCCTCTCGAGACTTTTGACAGCCAGTCCGCAAGCGAAGTAATAGACCAAGTGGAGAAATTCAACACAAGCGTAGGCGGAGATTTTTGTTGGTGCAGTGACGAGTTTTATATAAAAGCCCAAAGAAAGCTTTTGGATTATTCGGCTTACGGAGATTTTTGGCAGATAGAAAACGGAGTGGGACTTTGCGCAGAATTCGTCAACTCATTCGATTGCGCGCTGGCCAACGTTAAGGGCAGCGACAAAGCCGCGGAAATAGCCGTCATAACAGGTCAGTCGTTCAAAGGTATTTTGGCTGAACTTTGCCAAAAGCTCAAGGTGAAATTTCCCAACGTGACGGTTAGAATTTGCGATATCTACAACGACTTTTTTGGCAGAACTATTACGGTATCGGGACTCGTAACTCCGACGGATATAATCAAGCAAGTGGACAGTATGCCAAAGTATACGATAATACCGTCGACTATGTTAAGGGAGTTTACGGACACGTTTTTGGACGGATACACGGTGCCGCAACTTGAAACGGCGATAAACACAAATATAATGATATCTCACGGCGGCGAGAGTTTTGTAAAACTCATAAGCCAATTGACGGATATGATTTAAAGAGGAGAGTATGAAACCTTTAGTAGCTATAGTAGGCAGACCTAACGTGGGAAAGTCCACGCTTTTTAATAGAATAGTGGGAAAGAAGGTGAGTATCGTCGAAGATTTCGAGGGCGTTACTCGCGACAGACTATATTGCGACGGAGAATGGTGCGGCAGGCATTTTACGCTCATCGATACGGGCGGCTTGGAGATAAAGAGTCAAGACAAGATGTGGAAGCATATCAGAGCGCAAGCCCAGATGGCTGTCGAGATTGCCGACGGAATAATCTTTGTCGTAGACGGCAAAAGCGGTATGACGG
>CAJUOK010000032.1 GCA_910588015.1 uncultured Christensenellaceae bacterium
TGATAAAAAAATATATAAGGAACAAGAGGGCGCTATGCTCAAATGCGAAGACGCCTTGAGGAGCGCGTTCAAAGACGATAAAACATTTATTATGAATTGGACGACGCGTTTTGGTCTTATTACACCGTTATGATTTCACAGTATTTCAAAGAAGGGTTTATATATGGGGCAAAGATAGCGCTTGAGATTAGCGGCTGGGATAACAACAGCGCAAAAGATTTTTTTCCTTTTCAGAAGTGATTTTGAGTTTTTTGATATATTATGAAAAATTTCTTTGCATTAACAAAAAAAATCAAGAATTAATCGGTTTCGCCTAATAAATAATCTGTTGTAACGTTGAAGTATTGAGCTAGCGTAACGACAGCATTTGCATTAGGCGTACGATTTCCATTCTCCCAATGATTTATGGCAACTTGAGATAAACCGACTTCTGTTGCTAATTTGTTTTGAGTAAGATTATTTTTTATTCTTAATTCTTTCAATCTCTTATTAAATAAATACATATCACAATTAAAATTATCGCGGACATAAACAGGCGCGCTGTCGTCATTTAATTTAAGTAAATAATCTGTGCTGACTTGAAAAAATCTAGATAATAGAATAATACCAATTGCAGTCGGAACGCGTTCTCCATTTTCCCAATAGCTTATTTGGCTTTTACACAAACCTACTTCTTTAGCAAGTTGAGGTTGAGAAATTTTATAATCGATTCTTAATTTTTTTATATTCGATATAAAATATTTATTCATATTTTAATTATCTCACAATTGTTATTTGATTTCAATTGACCTCTCTCATTTGTTATGATATACTTGAAAAAATAACAGTTGAGAGAGAATGTATATGAAACTATCGCAAATTATTAAAATGTTTATGGATATAGACGAACCTCAAATCAAAATTGATAAAAAAATATATAAGGCACAAGAGGACGCTATGCTCAAATGTGAAGACGCCTTGAGGAGCGCGTTCAAAGACGATAAAACATTAGACGCACTCTATTATGAATTGGACGACGCGTTTTGGTCTTATTACACCGTTATGATTTCGCAGTATTTCAAAGAAGGGTTTGTCTATGGGGCAAAGATAGCGCTTGAGATTAGCGGTTGGGATAACAACAGCGCAAAAGATTTTCTTCCACTTCAATAGTGATTCCGATTATTCGAGTAACGCGCAGGCGCTTTTTTTCATATATTGCAACGAAGAAGATTATTGTCGGAGGCTTTATATGAAAATTATTTGTATCAATCCGCCTAGATTTATCAAGGCAATTTTGAGAGTGTTCAAAAGAAAGAACTAATCCAGCGCAAAGCGGTGTTTTTGACAAAAAAAACACCCCGAAATCGGGGTGCATAGTTTGCATTTTTTATTAATTACGCGCGCTTAACAGCACCGTCGGTACGCAGACATCTGGTGCATACGTATAAACTTTGGGTCGAACCGTTGGGGTTGACAACTTTGACTTTCTGAACGTTTGCTCCCCAGCTTCTTCTATATTTGCGGTTGGAGTGGCTGACCTTGTTGCCGCTCTGTTGTCCCTTGCCGCATATTGCACATACTTTAGACATAATGAATTACCTCCATTCAATTCTTGCCTAGATATAATACCACTACGGCGAGATAATTGCAAGAAAATATAGGTTGATTTTCAAAAAATTTTATATTTTTTTATCATTTTGCTTATAATACTCTAAATACACGACTAAAATATACAAAAACACTTGCGCTGAAAAGCTGTTTTTGATAAAATTACAATATATGGCAGTAAAAACATCTAATTATTACGGAAGAATAATAATAACGGATAAAGCTATATCAATGGTGGCGCATTTCGCGGCAGCCGACTGTTACGGCGTCGTGGACCTTGTGTCACGCAAATTGAGTGACAGTATAAGCGAATTCTTTAACAAATGCCCTTCTGGTAAAGGGGTAAAGATTGTCACTTTAAAAAATAAGATTAACATCGAACTTTTTGTTGTCCTAAAAGAAGGAATAAATATCGACGCCGTGACTGATTCTATTAAGAGCACGGTTAAGTATAACGTAGAGACGTATACTGGAATGAGAGTTGACAGTGTGACTGTCAACGTTGTGGGTGTAAAAGTTTGATCGGAGAATAAAATGAAAATTTTAGATAGCGCCAAGATATTGGAGATGATTGACGGAGGCTATAGATACCTCAAAGCCAATAAAGCAATGGTCGACGCTCTGAATGTCTTTCCGGTTCCCGACGGCGACACGGGTACGAATATGTCGCTAACGATGGCTTCTGCGGTAAAAGAAGTAAAAGCTGTAGAGACCGATGATATAAGAGAAATTTTGACAGCATATTCGAGAGGCGCGCTCAAGGGCGCGAGAGGTAACTCGGGTGTCATTCTGTCACAGATAATCAAGGGTTTGGCGGTGGTTTTGTCTGACGAACGCTCTATTACTACCAAATCTTTTGCAAATGCATTGCGTTATTCGAGAGAAGTTGCCTACAACGCGGTTACAAAACCAAAAGAAGGCACTGTGTTGACGGTTATCAGATATATGGCGGAAAATGCGCCGATGATTGCCAACAAAAACGCTTCGTTTATCAACTTTTTTGACCAACTTATAAAAAAAGGTGAAGAAATTCTCCAAAAAACGCCTGATATGTTGCCTGTATTAAAGCAAGCGGGCGTTGTTGACGCAGGCGGAAGAGGTCTTCTTTGCGTATTCCAAGGCTTTTATAACGTCTTGGCGGGAATAGATATTCCCGAAGAGATGGAAGAAGCTGAAAACGCTGTCGTGCCTACGCCTATTTTGGACGCTTTCGGCAGCGACGAACACGACCTTGATAATATCAAGTATGCATATTGCACAGAATACTTTGTTATTAATCTCAAAAAACACGTCACCGAAGAAGATATAGAAAAATTAAGAGATAAACTTATGACCATAGGTGATTGCGTAATAGTTATAGGAGACGTAAATCTTATAAAAGTGCACGTTCATACCAATCAGCCTAACCGCGCGTTATACAATGCGCTCCAACTTGGAGAATTGGACAAAGTAAAGATAGAAAATATGCTCGAACAACACAGGGCTTTGGTCGCAGAGCGTGAAAAAACCAAAAAAGCCATAGGCGTGATTTCTATTTGCGCGGGCGACGGCATAGCCAATATATTCAAAGAGTTGACTATTGACGAAGTTATCGAGGGCGGACAGACTATGAATCCAAGCGTCGAAGATATTTTGACAGCGGTTGAAAAAATCAATTCTGACAACGTAATTATTCTCCCTAATAATAAAAACATAATTATGGCGGCTGAAAAGGTCAAAGAATTGACGTCAAAACGCGTTGAAGTCATACCTACGACGGGTATTGCTCAAGGAATAAGAGCGGCGTTTGCTTTCGACGTAAATCAAAGCGTAGAGGACAACGTGAGCGAGATGACGTCGTCTTTTGCAGATTTGAAGTGCGGCGAAGTCACCAATGCCGTGCGTAATACCAACCTTGACGGCTTCGAAATATCAGAAGGCGATATTATAGGTCTTGACGGCAAGACTATCATTGCCGATTCCAAGAGCGTAGAAGAGACTACGATGGCGGTAATAGAAAAATTGGTCGACGAATGGAGCGAAGTAATCACTGTTTATTACGGCGAAGGCGTGAGCAAAGAGGACGCGGAAAAGCTTGTGTCCAAGCTCAAACAGAAGTATGAAGACTTCGACGTAGTGAGCTATTTCGGCGGACAGCCTCATTACTATTACTTAATATCCGTAGAATAATTCGGCTTAAATATAGAATATTTGATATAATATATACATACCGGTAATAATTGAACTGTGTTCAAAAAGAAACCGCAGGCGGTCAAAACGCTTGCGGTTTTTGATTTTGTATACGTATTGTCGATTATCTCGATATAATGCTGTCTGAGTATATAAAAACAGCCATACTGAACAATGTTCAAAATAATAAAACGTATATTCTTTGCTTTTGTGTTGATTATAAATATATAATATGATAATATAATTATCAAATAACATCGCTCAACTTGATTGTCAACTGCAATTAACAAAAGGAATTATGGAACTTACAGACGTAAAAGGTATCGGCGCTAAAACAGCGGAAAAACTTAATAAACTTGGTATTTATACGCCGCGCGACGCTGTGTATTTTTATCCTAAATTTTATTGGGATATGACCAAAGAGACTGATTTGGACTCTATCGAAAGCGGCGATTACGTCTTGCTCAAAGGTTATCTTACGTCGGTTAGCGGATTGATTAGGGCAAAGAGAGGACTTTCGTTTTGCACTGCAACGTTGAATACGCAAGGTAAAAAAAACAAATTGACTTGGTTTAATTCTCCATTTGTCGTTTCACTTATCAAGCAGAGCGGAGAATTTTTGTTTTGGGGCAAGGCAAGACTCAACGGCAAAAAAATCGAGATGTCCAATCCAAGTTTTGAAAAAGCCGAGGAAAACAAGAGACTTCAAGGCATTGTGCCCATTTATCCGCTCAAAGACGCAGTGGGGCAACAGACTTTTAGAAATATCGTCAAAGCCTGTCTTGATAATATTACGATACCCAGCCGTCTCGACGCGTATTGCGACATTTCTCTCGACAAAGCTTTGAGGACTGTTCACGACCCTATAGATATGGAGCAGACCAAGCTTGCGCGCAGAAGAATTGCGATAGAAGAGCTTGTCTATCAGATAATTGCATATAGAATCATTAAGAATAATTCGGCAAATCTTAAGCCTTATCCGTATAACCGTGACTTCGAAGATATTCAAGAGCACATCGCCGCGCTGCCGTATAAGCTGACAGATTCGCAGGATAAAGCCATTAGGGAGATTATCGACGACCTAAAGGGCGCGAAGCATACCAACAGAATGTTGATGGGCGACGTCGGTTCTGGCAAAACGGTAGTGGCATTGCTTTCCTGTCTTTTTGCGAAAAAGTGCGGAAAACAGTCTGCCATTATGGCGCCTACAGAAATTTTGGCGCGTCAGCATTATAAGACGGCGCTTACGCTTTTCGGCGACAGCTTGCGCGCGGCGTTGTTGACGTCTTCAACTTCCGCGGCGGATAAAAAGGCTGTCATAGCCGCTCTTTCCAAAGGAGAACTTGATTTGATAGTCGGCACGCACGCCGTGCTCAACGACAAGGTTAAATTTAATAACTTGGGTTTTATCGTAATCGACGAACTGCATAGATTCGGCGTTAGGCAAAAGAGCAAACTTGAGGATAAAGCCTTGGGTGTTGACACCCTCGTTATGAGCGCGACGCCTATTCCAAGAGCTTTGGCGCTGTCGATATACGGAGATTTAGATATGTCGCAACTTCAGCCGAGAGAGGGGACGGGCGATAATATATCGACCTTTGTTATGGGCGACGATAGACTAAAAGGGCTTTATAAGTTTATCAACGAGAGGGTATCTTACGGAGAGCAGGCTTATATTGTGTGTCCGCTTGTCGAGGACAGCGAGGGATTGGAAGTCTTTTCGGCAAAGACGCTATATAAGCAACTTGTCAAAAAAGAACTTGCAGAGCTCAACGTAGGACTTGTCTACGGCAGTATGAAGGACAAAGATAAGAGCGAAATTATGTCTAGATTTTATGCCGGCGAAATAGACGTGCTGATTGCCACTTCTGTGATTGAAGTGGGAATCGACAGCCAAAGGGCGAGCGTTATGGCGGTGCTCAACAGCGACAGGTTCGGTCTGGCGGCGCTTCACCAACTGCGTGGCAGGGTGGGCAGAAATCCCCAAATCAAGTCATATTGCTTCTTGCACACCTCCAAACAAGAGGAAAACGAAAGACTCAACGCTTTGCAAAACAATCGCGACGGGCTGAAGATTGCAGAAATCGACGCCGATATGCGCGGCTATGGCGATTTTTTGGGAGTCAATCAGAGCGGCGGAAGCGGCAAAATCGGGGTCTTCGTCAACAAAAAGCTTATCGAAGAGTGCAAAGACATTGCTGACGGAATTATGCAAGAAGGGGATATTTATACCCAATACGACGAAATGCTTTCGAAGTATCTTGACCTTTTGCAAGGCGTAAGCCTTAATTAAATGGATGAGACCTCTCGACTACGGGGCGCGCGTCACAACCTAAAAATACGCAAATACTTTTGCAAGCAAAGTAATTGCTAGACGAACGGTTGGACTTCGCCCTACCGACCAAACGAAAATGTGCTACGCTCAATTTTGTCGGTACTTATAAAACTTGATGAGACCTCTCGACTACGCTCGAGGTGACAATTGATAATAATAGAGTTGACATTTACCAATGTTCAAGGAGAAAAAAATAACGATTGAGTTGACAATATCTTTTATGTCATATTGAGCGGAACGTAGTGGAGTCGAAATATCTCAAACTGATTGAGATTTCTTTACGCGCTACGCTTGGTCGAAATGACATAAAAAATTGCGGACAAAATGACCTAAGAATTGTTGTAGTAACGACATAGTATAGTACATTAAATTAAAGAATGACAAAAGTATGTATCAATTTAAATTTAGTATGACATAAATATAGATTAATATTATAATTAGAATAGATTAAATAATAATTGTTTTTTTAATTTCATAAAAATAATAGTGAAAGAAAATAAATTACGGCGTAAAAATAAATATTTGTAACAAGTGTCTTGACACTACGGAAAAATAAATTTCAAAATTTATAACATTTTTTTAATATATCGAATATTTCCATATCGTAGCTAATATATTTTAACGTACTGAAAATTTGGAGGAGTATATGGAAAAATTCGACCTTTATCAAGATATCGCAACACGGACGGAAGGAAATATTTATATAGGCGTTGTCGGACCGGTGAGAAGCGGTAAGTCAACTTTTATTACTAAATTTATGCAGACGATGGTGCTGCCGAATCTTCAAGAAGATTATCACAAACAGCGCATAGTAGACGAGCTGCCGCAGTCCGCGGACGGCAAGACAATTATGACGACTCAACCCAAGTTCGTTCCCGACGGCGGCGTGGACGTGGAACTTGCGCCCGGCTGCAATGCAAAACTTCGTTTAGTGGACTGCGTAGGTTATCCTTTCGAGGGAGCGCAAGGCTTTGAAGAGGGCGAAAACGACAGACTCGTCAACACTCCTTGGAGCGAAGAACAAATGCCTTTCTCGCAGGCTGCGGAATATGGCACAAGCAAGGTTATTACAGACCACTCGACTATCGGCGTGTTGGTGTCCACAGACGGCTCGATACTCGATTTGCCGAGAGAGGGCTATTTGACAGCTGAAAAAAGAGTAGTCAGAGAGATGAAAGAACTTGACAAACCCTTTGTTCTGCTTCTCAATTCCAAGCATCCGCAAGACAGCGAATCCGTCAGATTGAGAGACGCTCTCGCAGACGAATACGGCATACCCGTTATGCTCAAAAACATTCAAGAGATGACCGCCCAAGATATGAGCGAAATTTTGGAAAGCGTGCTTTTGCAATTCCCGTTGCGTATGGTCGACGTCAATATGCCCGGCTGGATGCAAGCTTTGCCGAGAGACAGCGAGGTTATTTCTCACATTATCGACAGAGTGTGCGAAGTTGCGAAAGATATGCAAGTTATGGGAGATTATAAGAGACTTGTAGATTTGTTTGTCGACGATATATATCTTCTCAACGATACTTCAATCAAAGTTGATTTCGGCAGGGGAACTTGCGCGCTCAACGTAACTCCTCAACCGCAGCTTTTCTATCAAGTGCTGTCGCAACAGTGCGGTATGGAAATCGCAGACGAATGTCAGCTTGTTTCTTATATTAAAGAATTCGCTCAAGCAAGAAATCAGTATGAAAAGATTAAGCAGGCGCTTGCCGACGTGGATAATTACGGTTACGGCGTGGTCACTCCTACGCTTGACGATATGCAACTTCAAAGTCCGCAAATCGTGAGACGCGGTTCTAAATACGGAATCAAGCTCAAGGCTTCTGCGCCGGCAATGCATATTATGCGCGTTGACGTGGAGACGGAAGTCAATCCGGTGCTCAATACGGATATGCAAAACGAAGAAAATCTCAAGGCTTGGCTTGAAGAATTCGGCGAAGACGGTCAGGGAATTTGGAATACCAATATGTTTGGCAAGAGCCTCAACGTCATTGCAAAAGAAGGACTCAACAACAAGCTTATGGCTATGCCCGAAGAGGTCAGAGGAAAACTCCGCAAGACGGTAACGCGTATCGTCAACGAAGGCAAAGGTGGAGTGCTGTGCATATTGCTTTAATCAACAATATATAAAAATATGTAAGACAAGGCGGTTTTTCCGCCTTGCTGTTTTTTATTAAGCTAGTTTTCGCGCAACCAAATTCACGTCGGCAAAATTTTGAGCGTTGACGCTTATATTGTTGAGCGTCAAAATGCTGTTGGGCGCAGTCACGTTGAGTATGCCTCTATACGATAAATTATAGGGGATATTAGGCGAAGTCGCGTTGGCAGATTGAGTGAATTCGGGAAGCGTAACGCCGTTGAGCTTTAGCCCTACGGACACTAAGCCCGAAGCCTGATTGGAATCGGCGGTCGGGGTTGCGCTCAATGAATAGCTTATTTCGTATAATCCCGTCGGCAGCAATGCGCCCGTGCCGCTCGAAGCTATTTGCAAACCTATTTGTTTTGTCAAACTTACAGGTATCACGGCGTCGGCTGTTATCGCAGTCGCGTTGGGATTCGTAAAGTAACCAAGATTGATAAATATTGGCGTCGTCGGCGGTACTTGGTTAGTCACTGTCGACGGAAGCCAAAAAAAATTGTTGTCGGAACAAGGGCAGCTATACCAGCCGCAGCCGCCGTTGGTGCGCTGATTGCAACCGCAACATTGATTACAGCCGTAATAATTGTTTCGGCAGCCGCAGTTATTGCGATTACAGCCGCAACCGCAAGAGTTACAGCGATTGCAACCGCAAGAATTGTTGTTAAAATTGGTGCTGTTGTTGTTGCACCAAGAATTACAGAACATATGATTTCTCCTTTGTATTTGGAATTGGCTTTTCAGCCAATACATCTTATGAATATAGATGTTTTATTGTTACTTAAAATATTTGTTGATATTGCGATACAAATTGCTTTTATAAGTGTAGTTATTAATGCAATATAATTAAGGGGGCAGTAAAATATGAAAAGAGCTCTATATGTTTTGTCGATATTTATATTGATTGCCACAATGTGCTTTGCCGTCTCGTGCGTTGGCAGCGGAGCAACCAATCATCAACTTGAATCGTATGATTTTTCATATGACAATATTGTCGAGATAGGATATATTTCTTCCGTTTCCGACGACGGCGGCACGCCTTACGGAAACACCGTCCATATATTGAAAAAAGGCAAGAGCTCGGAAGAAGATAAAATCATCCAAGCCGCCGCGCAAGCTTGGCAAGAACTTCAGTCAAAGGCGACATTTAAGCAAATGAAAAAATTGCCGTGGACAATAGTTTGCGGCGGAGCGGGAGAGCTTGTCTGCGTTTTTAAAGACGGCGGCAGTGTGAGACTCCACAAAGACGAGTTGGATAATTTCAAAATAAGCAACGGCAAAACCTGTCGTTTGAGCGACGAAGATTTGATATATTTTAACAACCTTCGCAAAGTATACGGAGAAATAATCAGTCCGGAATATAGCGTTCTCTCGCCGTTTTCTCCCGTTGAAATAATCGAAATAAAACTCAAATCATTTGATTTTTCGGTTGATAATATATCAGAGGTCAGATTGGAGCGCGGATGTCCGTTGTCTACATATTCCGTTAAAAGCGACGAAAGTCAAATTAGTCAAGAAATAATATCGCAGGTTGCCGACGTGTGGGCTAAATTTCAAAGAGACGCGATTTTGACCGACGAAATATACGGCGATGACCACGCTATCGTCGGCGGCTTTACCAAATTTGTTTGCGTATTCGCAGACGGAAGCAGAGCAGAAATATACAGAGACGGTAATACCAATTACGTTCTCAACGATTCAGCGCCTTTTCAATTCGAAGACAAAAACGTTTACGAAGTTTTGTTTGATATTGTCGAAATTTTGGAAAAGGACGAATACAAAATAGGCGGCTGACGTTGGCTATTGACTGCGATTTGCTAATATGATATACTTTATTAGTAATATTTTGAGGGAAGCGTAAAGTATGGCAAAGAGCAAAGAAAAACAAAAAAGCATTTCCAAAGGCACTTTGGCATTGCTTATAATTTTGGCGACGTCTGCCGTATTCTTGGCGCTTTTGATTATTCTGCGAACAAACCAAGGCATATGCGAATTTATCTGCAGACATTTCGTAAACTTTTATCAAGGCGCGGCAGGCAGATTTTACAGCGTGACAAACGTCAATATATTTGAAGTGTTGGTCACGTTGGGAGTTTTGTTGGCAATAGCAATGATTGTCGCCGCTATCGCTTTGTTTTGCAAGAAAAAGAGAGCGCAGTCGCGTCGAGTGATGCTTGCTTTTGCGATAATATGTTTTGGAATTGCCAACGTTTATACATTTGCCGCAGGGTTTGCCTACAATCGCGACGCCGCTCCGATTGAGACGTATAGCGGGGAAATAAGCAAAGACGTGGCTTTAGAAAGCTATATATTGCTGAAAAACGACTTGCAGCAGTGTTATGACGAGATAGGAAATTACAATCAAGACGGCAGTGTGATTTGTCCTTATGACGACAAACAACTCAACCAAAAGCTTCGCGAAACTGTGGATAGCTTGTTAAAAGACGACTACTATTATTCTTACACTCCCAAGGCTAAGCCTATTATCTCAAGCGGTATTATGACTTTTAATAGCATTGCGGGCATAACTTTTATGCCTACTTGCGAACCGGGATACAACAAGGATATGCCTATATTAGAGCGAGTTCATACTTTGGCGCACGAATATGCTCACACAAAGGGCGTTATGAGAGAGTATGAAGCAAATCTTGTTGCGACTTACGTTTTGCTCAACAGCGGAGACGCTTTTTTGAAATATTGCGGATATTTTTACGCAATATATTTTGTCGACGAATTAATTAAATATGACGAAACGTATTTCGACAATTTGGAAGCATATCCCGAGCCCGAAGGCTTTATTCAAGATAAGTTAATAAGTTTTTTGTGGTGGAGGAATCAACCGAGCTTGGGAGACATAGGTAATTTTTTCAACGATTTATATCTTAAAGTCAACGGACAGCAAGAAGGTTCCGATTCATATCAAGAAAATCCCGATACAGAAGATATAGTGATAGGAGAAGACGACGGCGGACCGATATATATGGAAATAATAGTTCAGTATACCAATATGCACGCAATGTTGGTGGAGTATGCGCAGAAGTTGAAATAACAGTAAAATCATTTGCGCGCGGAGCAGAGCGTTGCGTCCGGATTATATCATAATAGTGTTACGAATTCTCCATAAAATTTTTTGATAAACATATTGAATTTAAAGTTAATTGATAGTATTATTATAATATGACTGACAAATGTGCCATAATTTCGGCATATATGCTTTTGTATAGTCATATTATTGAAGACAACGAAAAGGACATTGAGGTCAAAAGGCAGCAGGAAATGAACGCATATACGATAGTTATACTTTTAATGGCAGTGGCATATACGTTTTATATGGGTTTTTCCGACGGAGCAAACGCCGTCGCAACTTGCGTAGCCACAAGAGCTATCAAGCCTCACTATGCAATTATCATAGCGGGCGTTGTTAAGTTTGCGGCACCGATAATTATATGCTTTGTATTGGGAAGCGACAGCGTTGCGCGCACGGTTGGAGCCCTTATCAATGACGAAGCTTTTTCGGGCATTGCTCCCAAAGAAGGATTTATATTTTTGTTGTCAACAATGCTTGCGGCGCTTATTTGGTCGTTGATTTCAGTATTTACGGCATTGCCTAATTCCACGTCTCACACGCTCTTGGGCGGGCTGGTCGGAGCGGGACTGGCTTCATTCGGTTTTGGCGGCATAGATTGGACTGCGGTCGGACTGAAAGTAATACTTATGGTATTTCTCACGCCTGTTATTTGCATAATAGTCGGAATTATTATGGAGAAGTTCTTTATATGGATGTGCAGAAGAATGGACAGAGGAGTCAAAAAATTCTTTAAAGTCGCGCAGGTTTTCAACGTTACATTGCTCTCCACTTCCATATCAATCAACAACGTGCAGAAGTCTATGGGCGTATTCTTGCTTGCAATGGTAATGTGCGGCGGAGAGAATATGTCGTCTTATACTTTTGATTTTTGGACAATTGCGCTGATGTCTTTTGTAATTATGCTCGGATTGCTTTTGGGCGGATACAAATTGATATATACAGTCGGCAAGAAGATTTATCGTATGGGCACCATACAGTCCGTCGTCGCGCAACTGTCGACGGCAAGCGTGGCTTTGACGTGTTCGTTTATAGGAATTCCCGTCAGTACGGGACAGGTGGTATCTTCGAGTATTATCGGCGTGGGAATTGCCGAACGTATCAGCGGCGTGCATTGGAACAGAGTCAAGAGAATTTTTATCAATTGGATACTGACCTTTCCCATTGCAATGGCGGTGGGAGCAATTATCTGCTTGATTATCAGAGCTATATTTTTATAAAGCATAGCGAATAAATAACCGACAAAATTCTTCGACGAAACTAAAGAACGGTAAAATCAAAATATAATCAGCCACTTCGGAGGGAAGATATGAAAATATTCAGAAAAAAAGTTAATTTCTTTCAATTGCTAGTCAATCAGTGTTCTATTATGAACAGAGGTATCGAAGCGCTTTATAAATACTGTCAGTCAGTAGGGCAGCCCGACCACGAAAGTTACGGCGATACGGTAATAGCCATAGAGGACGAGGGCGATATGGCAAGGCGCGTGCTTATTGACGAGCTTAACAGCACGTTTATTACTCCTATGGAGCGCAATGATATCTTTGATTTATCGCGCCAGCTTGACGAAGTTTTGGATTATGCCAAGACGGCTATCGACGAAATGAGACTTTTCAAAATCGACCCCAACGAGGATATGACAAGAATGGTCGGAATACTCTTTGACATAACGGTGCATATCAAAAAGGCTGTCGAAAGTATGGAAAAACATAAGAGTATAGCCAAGGATGAGGCTATCAAGGTCAAAAGCCTTGAGAATAAAATGGGCGCAAATTATTACAAAGCGCTTGCAAGACTCTTTGAGAGCGACGATATAAAATCTGTTTTTAAATACAGAGAGGTATACAGACATCTCAATACCACGGCAGACGAAGCCGATTCCGCTATGGACTACCTTTTGGATATTCTCAATTCGCTTTAATCTTTTTGATTGAGAAATAATTGCATAAACTAAATATCGACGCGTTTTAAAAATGCGTCGATATTTTTTATACTATTAAAAATTCTTATTTAATAAAATTTTTATAAAAATTAATAGAAATTGGATATTTTCCAAAAAAAGTATACTTTTACTGACTGCCGTTTTGCGTATCGCGAAACGGCATATTTTTTCAATAATATTATAGTTCACGATACGTTATTTTGCA
>CAJUOK010000033.1 GCA_910588015.1 uncultured Christensenellaceae bacterium
GTGACATATTCTTATTGCGGTTGAAAAAACAGTATCATACTCCGGCACTGCGTTTGTATTATTGCCCGAACTACCGTCGTCCTTTGGACAGTTGCAACAACCAAACAATGCTATAGCCATTACTAACAGCAAAACTACAACTATACTACTTTTTAAAATTTTATTCTTCATATTTCCCTCCTTATTCAATATACCAGGCTAAAGCCCCGTAATCATCGTCATTAATTATCTTTTTATTTGCTTGCTTTACGTCTAATCTAAAAGTAGATTCAACAAGAAGCGAAATCTTAAGTACGAAAAACTCCATATTAGTACTACCTCCGCGCTGAATCATCGACACGTCTGAACTACCAACAAAATTAAGTATCATATTATAATCTGTATGTATGTTGCTTTGAACAGCGTCTCCCCAAGCGCTTGTTTTTGAATTGGCAGACCATATTGCAACGGCTCTGATTTTCTCTCCCTTCTTAGCAGTAAAACCTTCGGAAGTCATTACCACACTGTTCTGCGCGTCATTATTATTACAAAAAGCTCTGCAAGTAGAATTTTTAAGTATTTCTCTTGCTCTTCGATAATTGACTATTCCCGCTCCGGCTCTGTTATCCCATTTGTCACTTTGTCCGTTTGCATTTGTAGCGGACGCTATCAAAATAGCCGACATAGCCTCCGGAAACAGTTGCAGCGCAGGAGCTTCCCCCAATAATTTTATTACAATTCCTGTCACAATTGGCGCTGCATAACTTGTCCCTGCTCTCAAATTATTGTTTTTATCTGTAATCACTCCGGTTCCCGGAGCCGCTATGGTAGGCTTGTTCATTTTTAATTCTTTTTCTACTTCATAAGATGATTTATTTCTAATATATGCATCTTTTGTAGAATTTGCAACCGTTATTGCATTATAAGCAGTCCCCGGCGGGGTTACGTAATGATTTGTATTTGCGCCTTCATTACCTGCACAAATACAAAAAATAACTCTATTATATCTCACTTGAAAGTCCATAAACGCGCTCGCCCAACTATACTTTCCGGCATTAGATGGAAATCCCAAACTTGCATTTATCACAAGGCATAGGTTATCTAAAAACCAATTCATTGCGGGAATAAACGAGGAATTAAGAGCAGTGTGATAAACGTAAGCCGAATGAATCCCCCTTGCCACGCCATTAGCCCCACATAGAAGTCTTGTCACCCTTTCGGCGTGTTCGTCTTCGGTCGAGGAATCTCCTGCAGTGCGAATATCCAAACCTGACAACTCCGGATGCTTGTTCTCCGTCGTTATACCTCCCGCTTCCATTATTCCCACTTTCAATCCGGAGCCTGTATACGTTTGGTCGTCTGCTCCTATGTCTTTCAATACGTCTTGCATATCATATCGCGTTACGGAACTCGTAATTGATGCCGCTTGTTCTATAGACTCAATAGGAGTCGTCACGTGGATTTCGCTAATATCGGAATTGGTCTTTACGTTATCTATAAACTCATCCTCGTACCTTTGAAACGCGAATTTATCTTCATAAGATATATGTACGTAAGGCGAGTAATCGCTCGTGACAATTTCATAATCTTGCGAATTTTTATCCGCTCCGATAGATGAAAGAAACTCTTGATTTTTTGCGGAGTAATATGCCTTTGCCTCAGCTCTGAAAACTTCCATAAAGCTGTCAACTTCTTTTTTAGACGCTTTTAAATCGGCAAATTGAGCAAAAGACTTATCGTAAGGCTCATAATCCAAAACATATACTGAATCGACCTTCTCGCTTGGCTCTAATACGCTAATAAATTCTTTGCAATCTGCGGCTTCCGTCAACATATCTGCCGAATCATTATAATAATAAAAAATCTTCGGACCTATCGAAGGCTGAAAAGTGAGATTGGGAACGCATAAAAACATCATAGCGCATATAACGCACGCAATGAGAATAGAGCTCAAAATCCACTTTTGCAGAATGCTTTTTTTCATTATATTACTCCCTATTTTATTAGCTATATTTATTATCACATATATTTCTAAAACTGTCAATACTAAATTAGAAATAGACGAAATTTATCTTGCGGCATATATTATGCTTTAAAATAGAACAATACCACCCTTGTAAAGGTGGTATTAACTAATCTTATATAATTTAAAATAGTTAGAAGCAACCTAAATCAGATTTTGCTCGAATACTAGTTTCGGCGAGCATATTTTTGATATTACCAGTCAATATTTCTGCACTCGAGATAATATCTTTTGTCCTCGGCGTGTCCCATAGAGAATGATTTGCGCGGCAAAACTCCTCTTCTGACAACGTAATCAAAAAGCCCGTCTTTTTCCAAACAAGGCATAAACACCGCAACGGCGTTCTTGCTCTGTGCAACTCCTAGCAAATGGTCGTCGCCGTGAATATAGTCAATCGTCATTCCCTTATGAGTCGAGTTGTATTCGTCCATAAGCTGTTGAATATCGGCGATAGCGTCGCTTGCGTTATCCGAAACGCTCCAGTAATATTCTTTGTCGGCATACACAACTTTTACTTTGCTATCACCGCCTATCTTTGTCAATCTGTCCGCCATAAACTTGACGAACTCTTCGCCAACTCCGAATATAGCTCTGTGAATAGGTTGGAACTGCAAGGACTCGTCGTGCAAATTGACAAGTTCGCAAAGCGCGTATCTTGCAGGATGATTTTCCGCCTGCTCAACGCTCAAAGTCTTCTTGATATTGTTCCAACACTCTTTGGCTGTCGCAAGAGAATGATTTCCGTCGCCCACTGCAAACAGTATGGGTCTGTCAGCGCCGTATTTTTTCTTCAAGGTATCTTTGTCAAGCAAAGCCTCAATTTTGGAAATTATAGGCTGACAGTCAACCACCTTGTATCCTTTTATTCTGCCGCCGCCCATATTAAGTTGGAAATCATAAGCGACTTGGAGCTCTCCTCTTCTTGCATACAGCTCTTCTATTATCTTATCCTTTCTATCGTCCATCAACATCATAATGTGCGGACTTTCCAAACACGCGCCCTTTCGCACTTCTATTCTTGCGGGAAGTCTTTCGACAACCGTACGCTCCGTTGCTTTGATTATAGCGTTGTTTTGCGGAGTGTATTCGTAATCTTCAAGGTCTATCGCCAATACGAGTCCCAATCTCACCTGTCCGTCGGGAGTCGTCCTCTCGACCAAAATAAAACCTTGGAATTCGTCGAAAACTTCGCCTTGCAAATAATCTCTCATATTGCCGTTGATAGCTTTTATTCTCTGCTCTTTGTCTGAATCCTCAAGAAATACTTCGGGAAAAATCAATTTTAGAGTGGAGCAAGCTTCTCCAACATAATTTTGAACTTGCTCCCAATAATCGGGTTGAGATGTAAATTGGTCGCACGCGATAACGCTCCATTTACTCATATCAACGTTGCTTTTGGGCAACAAAATTTTGGGAACTATAACCGTATTCTTCATTTTATTTATCCTTTTGTCAACAAAAATGCCAGACTAAACAGTTTGGCATTTTTATATTATTAAATTTCGAAATGATTAATTCTTTTTGCCGTGTCCTTTTCTGTCGTGCTTTCTTACAGATTGAGAACTGATTCTGTATATGACCTTGATTTCTTCAAGAAGTTTTTCGGGAGTCATATATCTCTTTATCGTACCGCCCTGCACAACGCTTATGATACCGCTCTCTTCGCTGACAACTATAGCGAAAACGTCGCTTTCCTCCGTAATACCTATTGCCGCTCTGTGACGCGTACCCAAATCTTTTGCAAGAGTGACTTCCTGCGACAAAGGCAAGAAACAACCTGCCGATATGATTCTGTCACCCAACACTACTACTGCGCCGTCGTGCAAAGGAGCTTTGGTGTTGAATATGCTTTCCAAAAGTCCGCTGGATATAGAAGCGTCCAACATCGTGCCCGTATCGAGAATATGAGAAGGCACTTCGGTGGGAGCAATGATTATCAATGCGCCGACATCGTTCTTTGCCATATTCTGACAAGCCTTAACTATCTCCGTAGCGGAAATCAAAAGCTGTTCGTCCGTGGTGTTGTAATTATACTTTACTTTTTGACGTCTTGCCAATTTGCTCATAAAGACTTTGAGGTCAGACCTGTAGACGTCAACCATAGCAACAATCCAAAAGATATTGAAATATCTCAAAACGTCAATTGCTATCTGCGCTTGAGAATAATAAATATTGAGAATCAAAATAGCAAGATATACCAAAGAATAAATCGAAACGATAACCGCAAGACGATAACTGTTGCGTTTTGCGAAGAAGACAAACATCATAACCGCAACAGCCAAAGTCACGATTATATCTAATGCAACCCAAGCCGGCGACGAGTTTGTCTGAACCGCTAAAATACTGTTGAGCAACATATCTCTCTCCTTCTAAATTTACTTCTTTATTATAATATAATTTTTTTTTGCAAAAATAAAGTGTTTTAAACAAGATTTTGCAATAAATTATACAAAAGGGTCGTCAAAATTCGATTTTTCTGCGTTTTTATCGCCTTCCGACAAGACCTTTTCGTCTTTTTTATCCGAGCCGTCGACATCTGCAAACGGTTCTTGCTGATTTTGCGTCTGTTCTTCTCCTTCTGCGTACGTCTTTGGAGCAAAATACCTATTCTTGTTTCTATATATAAAATTACGCACGACATAAGATACCGCAAGCAAAATAGCAATCAACACGACCTTTATTATTATATTCGCCAAACCCGCCTTTTTGCCGTTTTGCGATATTCCGTCGGGAAGCTGACTTCTTGCCGACGAAAGCGAAGAAGACAATGCGTCGGAATTGGAGACGTCAAAAGCCGTAAGCGCCGTTGCAATAATAGCGGCAAGCCGCGATTTGATATTTTCCTCTCCGATACGCTCTACCATATTGCTCAATGTGTCGTTTGACGTGTGATAGACGTTGGCTTTTCCTTTACATTCGGTGAAAAGCGGATGCTCGTTGACTTCCCAATTCAGAGATAAGAAATTGGCTGTCGGCACGCCCTTTTCCATTAAGAAATAGTTGTCGGAGAGCATTCCCGCGTTGGTGTATACAAAAACGGAATCTTCCGTCATCGTAAACTGTCCTATATTTCTGTTTTTGGGAACAGCGCTTAACGTATCCCCTCCGCAAGCATTCAAAAACGCGCCGTAATCCGTAGACGTTTCGCCGGAATAAATATACCAATTATCTCCGCCTACAGACATTGAAAAATCAATCGCCAACGCAATTTTATCAAGCCCTTCTCTGTCAAGATTGTCGACGTAATTCATAGCGCCTTTCCAAAAATAACTTCCGCAAGTAAAGAATGCAAACGTTATATCGTAGTCAAGCTCCGCGTCTATCAATTCTTCGGCGAGCGTCAGCAAAACCGCAACGCCGCTACCGCTCTCATAGCTGCCGTCGGAGCTCCAAACGCTTCCGCTTGCGGCAGACTTTTCCGCAAACAAATTGTCATAATGACAAGTAAGCAATATCTCGCCTTTGACGGTTTGCGCAACAGACTTTTTAGAAAAGATAACGTTATGGACGGTTGCGTCTTTTACTTCTTCTCCGTTGAACCTTTTGAACGTCGCTTTAAATTCCTGCGCACCCTCTATATCGGAGTCATTATATACTCCTTCGTATCCAAAGCCGCTCATCTTTTCGCTGATATATTTTGCCGCGTCGACTTCGCTCTGCAAGCCTGCCGTCCTTTCGGAAAGACCTTCCGAAGCCAAATTTGTCATATATCCAAACGCTTTTTCCCCAAGCTCGTTATTTATTTGACTTGGTTTATTAACTTCCGGCAACGCCTTGTCGCATCCCGAAAAAACCGTCGCCGTAATTACTGTAAGAACCGCAATTGCAATTATCAAAACTTTTTTCGCGCTATATCTCATAACCACCTCACGCAAACAGTACCAACACTATCGTCGGCAAAAGCATAATATTGAGAAGTACGGGGTAATATTTCTTTTCCAATCCCCGCGAATAAAGCAAGAAAAACATTGCCATTGCTATCAACGCAAGCAACGGCGAAACGATAACGCTACCGAAATTGTAAGCTAGCGGATAATAAGTGAATACCGTCTCGGACACGCCCAACAACACTGTCAATAATATCATACTGACGTCTAGACATATTCTGAATTTTCTTATATCGAACTGCACTTTCAACGCGCTGAACTGCACGAATACCAAAGTCGCAAAAAACTTGGCAAACGCAAAATAGAACAAGAAAAATATCAGAGCCATTATCGCAGGCAAAAGAATTTTCATTGCCAATAGCATAGAGCTGCCCATAGAAGCAGTATATCCCGAAAGAGATATACCCAATATATCAGTGTACGCAGGGTCCAAAACGGCTACGAAAAGCGAGTTGAAATTACGCTTGCCGTAATTAACCAACGAAAAAAATATTCCCGCATAAAGCAAAATTTTTATTATTACCGTAACCCAATCGTTTTTTAATTTCGGCGTTTTGGGACGGGTAAACGCCTGTTGTTCATTTTGCATAAGTCTTTCCCATTAAATGAATTATTGCCAAATCAAGAGCGTTTTCCTGCGAAATTTTGCCGCTCTTAAAATCGTATTCCAATTGATAAAGATAATATATCGCTTCTTTAAGTTTGGACAAAAAGCCGCCGACTCTGCGCTTGGTCGCGTCGATTTTTTTTCTTGCCATAAACAGCGCGTTTTTTTTCATACCCAATCTTTCGCATAAAAAATCTTCGTCTCCGTCGTTGGTCATTATTGCGAACATACGCCTAAACGTCAACGTGATTGTAGCAAGTATCATAGACGGCTTATCGCCTCTGCCGAGAAGCACTTCGATAATCTCCATTGCCTTGTCATACGAGCCGTCCTGTATCGCGTATATAAACTCAAAAACCTGCGTTTCGGTATCGGTCGCAACCACGCTCTCTATTACCTGCCTGTCTATTGGGATTTCGCTTCCCGCATAAAGCATTAGTTTATTTACTTCGTTGTTTATCTTGCCGAAATCTTTATTGCATCGATTGACTATCTCCGATAAAGCCGACTTATCGTATTTGACTTTGTAAAAATTGAAAAGAGTCTGTATATAATTGACGTAGTCGATAAGCCCCATAGAGTTGCAATCCACGTCGACGGCAAATTGATTCACTGCAGCCTTTATTGTGGGACAATTGACCAAAACCAGTATGTTGCCTTCGACGATATTATCGACGTAATCAAGCCACTTTTCCGTCTCTTGCATAGTGAGTTTTTTGTTGAAATTTTTGACTATGACAAGTCTGCGGTCGCCGAACATAGACGGATAAGACAGCGAAGCTATTATCTCGTCTTGACTTATTTCGTTGCCTTCGAACTTTTGAATACAGTACTCTCTCGTCTCAAAAGGTATCAGAGCATAGAACTTCTCTAAAGCAAACAGTATCATCCCCTCGTCGTCGCCGAAAAGAGCGTATATATCCGAAATATTCGTCTTAAATGTTTGCTTGAGCTGAAGCGCTTGCATCAGTACCTCCAAAATCTTTCGACTTTTATTCTATCATTATTCAATTCAAATGTAAACGTCCCCGACACATAATTTTTCATCGAATTTTGAAAACCTTGCTCGCATACCGCATATTTGCCGTCGGGAACGGAGTCTATTGGAGAGTAAGTCACCAACACGTCGTAATCGTCGTTTGCAACGTTGTATCCGTCTGCGACTACTCTAACAGTTACTCTGTCAGCCACTATATCTAACACTCCACGGTTTATAAATCCCACGGTGAGCCCGTCTTGCAATACGCTATCTCCGGAAAAAATCCCTATGCTCATATAATCTTGAGAAAACGAATAAATATAAGAACACCCCGTATGCATCATCAATTTTTCTAGCTGCGTTTTGTCAACTTCTCCCACGATTATTATTCCGTCTATCTTGCCAAACTTATTCTCTTTCATAGCATTCTTTACAGCGTCCGCGCTGTCGGAGCTAGTTTTGTCGTTTATAACAAGATATTGTCCGCCGAAAGCATTGTCTATCAACAAATATTGACATTGATATTTGTCGGTAAAACACGCGACGTATAGGTCGTCGGAGCCCCACAGTCTCAAAGAAGTGGAAAGCGTGAAAATCAACGTAAAACACAATACCGCTCCCATTATTTTTTTAAACGTCTTGTTTGCGAATACATATTGCGAAAGCGTAACCGCGCAAATAATAGCTATGACGACAAACAACGCTTGAAAATCAAATTTTACTACTAGCGTCGGAAGTTGCGCCAATTTGCCTATCAACATTATTATCAAAGTGAACGGCGCGGCAACTGCCGTAATGCTCCACCCCATAAACGGCAATATCGCCGATATAAAACACGCAACCAAGTATATCGGAAAGAATAAGCCCATCACAGGCAATAAGATTAGATTCGCAACGATAAAAAGCAACGTTCCGCCGCTGAAATAGCACATCATTATCGGCAACAAAGTCAAGTTGACGGATATCGACGTGGCAAGAAGCGAAGATAATTTTTTAGGCAGCTTTTTAAATACTTTTTCTTTTATCGGCTTATACAGCGTAAATATGCCGACAACCGCCAAAAAACTCATCAAAAAACCAATGTCGAAAAGATAAAGAGGACGTATCGTTAATATTACGATTGCCGCAAGCGACATACTCGAAAGTCCGTCGTTTCTCCTTCCCAAAGCTCTCGCAAACATCATAGTCAACGTCATTAACGTCGCGCGCAAAGTCGACGGAGAAAAATCGCATAATGCGCAGAATATAAATAATACCGCCGACATTATCGCCAACCGCGCAACGTGATTGCGAAGTTTTACTTTTTTGAATATCCATATCAAAGCGCTTGCCAATATTCCGACGTGCAAACCTGATACGGCAAAGACGTGAGCCGTACCCGTGTATGAAAACGCGTTTGAAATACTGTTATCGAGTCCGCTTTTGTCGCCGAAAGTCATAGCGTATAAAAATCCTGCGGTATCGCTGCGAGTGTTTTTGTATAACGAACTTTTTATTTTCAGTTTTATTCTGTCTGCAAGATTAACTCCCGAAGATACTTTGAGGAACAGTACGTCTTCATCGAGGTGAGTATCGCAATAGACGTAATGAAAAATACTGTTACGGTAATTTTTCATACTGTAAGAATCTGTTACGACAAAATTTAGCGGAGCAATATTGCCTTTGAATTTTATTCTGTCTCCGATTTTCAGACCTTCGAGCAATTCGGACGAATAAAACACCGTGCGCGCCTTGCCTTTTATTTCTTTTCCGTCCACTACAATATTATCGAGATATATTTCCGTTCTTTTATCAGAATCTTTGGATATCTCTATTACGCCGTCGCCGTTGCTTTGCGTAAGCATATCCACGCTTGCCTCGATAATCGCGTCGGAAGCGTAAATTTCAGTGTTTGCTATGCGCGTATATGACAGTGCGCTCAAGCCCAACGTAAAGAAAAACGCAAGTATGCATACGATAAGTTTTGTCCTGGCTTTTTTAATCTGTTTTATAAATATAGCCGATAACAACGCTATGAAAGCAAACGCAACCAATGCTAAAATAACAGAAGTTTCGCAAAACGTAATTGCGCAAATTGCCAAAATCATCCCAAAGAGAATCAATGGGGTGACTCTGAAATTAAAAGGTCTTTTCATCTATGTTTTATCTTTTGTAGTGTGTAGTTTTGTGTTTATAAGTTTGGCGTATAAGCCGTATTTCAGTCTTTTAAGAAAACCTCGTTATATAAATCTATGGCTTTCTTTATGGATTCTATTGCAACGTCTCTTCCCGACATTTCCAATACTTCCATTTTTTTGCCCTCGAGTTGTTTATACACCCCGAAGAAATGTCTCATCTCGTCTATTATGTGCGGAGGAAGTTCGCTCACGTCTTTGTACCCGTTCCAATTCGGGTCTTTGTAAGGCACCGCAAGTATCTTTATATCCTCCCTTCCCTCGTCAATCATAGATATTTGACCTATCGGATAGCATCTTACCAATGCCAACGGAGCGATTTCCTCGCTGCATATTACCAATACGTCCAAAGGGTCGCCGTCGTCCGCATATGTACGCGGGATAAAACCGTAGTTGGCAGGATAGTGCGTGGCAGTATAAAGAATTCTGTCAAGTATCAGCATACCCGTCTGCTTGTCTACTTCGTATTTATTTTTGCAGCCTTTTGGAATTTCTATACACGAAATAAAATCTTCGCAAGATACTCTGTCCTTGCTTATGTCGTGCCAAATATTCATTCTTTCTCTCCTTATCCTATTTTAGTTAATTGTACTATATCTTTTAAGATAAATAAAGACATTTTATAATTTTTATAATTATTTTTTCATTTTTTTGATTGCAAATGCCAAAATAGTGTGCTAATATAATAAGGCAAAAGCAAATCGGCAACCATTTACTGCCTTTGCGACTAGCCCACCCATATAAGCCGAAGTGGTGGAATTGGCAGACGCGCCGGACTCAAAATCCGGTGATGGCGACATCGTGCGGGTTCAAGTCCCGCCTTCGGCACCACCCAGACACACGCAAAAGGAGCGCACAAATTACTCCAAAAGCGTGTGTTTTTATTATTTCAAGCGCTTTCAAGAACAAAATCCTTTTTGTACATTCAACTATCCCCTGCTATAATGCTTTCGCACTACCTATACAAAAGCCCTTTGCTATTTTACAAAAAGGATTTTCCTGTAGATTATTATATTTTATCAAATAAGAAAATGCTACGATTTTACTTGAAGCATTTCGTCGGTATAATTTTATTGAACCTATAAAATTAGTTCTCGTTCATGCCAAATTTTTTTGATTTGAATACTTTTTTCCAATGATTTTCTCTTGCAATTACAACTTGATCTGCTGTTCTTGGGTCTAGTATCTCTAATACTGAATATGTAAAATTGTCAATAATATAATTCGCTCCCATACATTTTAATTCTTCAAATGCTTTGTTGCCACCTGTTAGATTATTAACATTTGCATATGCTGACCACCTTTGCCATATGCCTGAATAATTTCCATATGCAGAGCCAATGTATAATTGACCATTGGAAGTATCAGTAATACAATATACGCCCTTTACTGAAGATAACTGCCTCTTCCATTCTGGGGCTTCATTATTAAAAATGTCTTGTAATTGTTTATGTGTAAGCAATACATTGTTAAAGCCGGGAAAGTCTTCTATGGCTCTGTTTGGCAGTATCTCATATATTTCAGGGTCTAAATCTGGTTGAACAGAAAAGTATCGTTTATTATAAATATCTCTCCCAATGGGGCGCTTTAACTTAATTATGAGTCTACGTCTATATGCTTCATAATTGTCAAGTAATGTTAATTTATAGCCTACGGTATCAAAAACTTCTGGCAAAATTTTATCAATTTCATACATTCCACCAAAAACATAATATTGTGGTCCTAAAGGATAATATTGAGCAAATGCCAGTAAATATTTTGCATGATTTAGATTATTATTTGGTTGTTTCTTTTTATGGGCATTCATATCTATCCATCTTTGATATTCTGATGTTCCATCGTCTTCTTTCAAAAAATCCCAAGCCGGCTCATTCAAATTTCCAGCATTCATATTGAATTTTACTTTTGTTTCCTTTGGAAATTCAACGTTAAAAAAATCACAAAATTTAATCATTGTCATATTCTCCTTCAATAGTATTAAATTTAACTAATCTCCTCTTTATACGTATTAGTGCTTGACAATATTTTCATAGCATCCAATGCTTTCCTGATATCTGAACAATATAATTTCAAATCCAAATTTGTTCCCTTAGCGCCACGAAAATGTATTACGCCATATAAATACTCTGGTATTCTCTTGTTATCCTTAACGCGTTTATCTGGGTTTCCATCTCTATTGGTGCGCTCCCAAGTATTGCGATAAAACATAGCGTCACGAGGTACTCCCCATCCTGTTTCGGCAATTGCTTCTTTATCAATCTTGATATTAATTTGAGGATAGTATGCTGAAGTTGCTCCTTTTTTGCTTTCTATTAACAATTTGTCGGGTAAAAAATAATAACTTTTACTTCCGAAACGCAACTGATAGCATTTATCTATGTTAGATTTTAGAAACCACGGCAAATCTTTATATTGCAATTGAGCGTCTTTTCTTATTGGATGAATGGTCGAATAACTTCCGACGTTATAACTACTCACACCCCACAATTTTTTGCATTGGCTTAATATTACAAAAGCTGAATTGTTAGTATCAACTGTTTGTCTTGAAGTCTCGTCTATATGGTAATGTAAAGTTGCATAATGTGTTTTACAAAAAATCGCACAGCACGAAAACATAATTATACTTCCTAATAATATGCCAAATACGATAATCAGTTCTTTAATTAATTCACCGTCAGACATATATTGAATCCTTATAACCCTATACAAAAATACAATGATAGATATAATATGTATAATATATAATAATATAGCTAAATAGATTAGCGCGCTTCTCTTTTTAATTAGAGTGTTTAAAGTTTCCAATAAATTGTTATTATCCTCAATAGACTGCTTATCTATTGCATCGTTTTTTACTGTTATATGATACGTATCTTTAGATAACAACTTTTCACTAGCCTTCTCATCTTTTGGATTATCCATGTTATCTCCTTAACATAAAAGTGTTTTCAAAGTAATTGTATCTTAAATATGTTAATAAATCAATAGAACTAGATGATAATTATAAGCTTTGGCAAGCCATTTTGTATTACGATATTATAAGATATCGAAGAAGTCCTAAATTTTGTACAATTATATCAGGTTCAAGTCCCGACTTCGGCTATTCTAGTTGGGTTCAAGTCCCACCTTCTAGTACCCTATTAAAAAATCCTTTTTGTTCATCATAGACAGGTGAATTGTCAAACTAAGTGCAACACTTTGAAAG
>CAJUOK010000034.1 GCA_910588015.1 uncultured Christensenellaceae bacterium
GAGCGTAGTATTCTGTCACCTCGACCGAAGTGGAGAGGTCTAATCCATATAAAAAATTGAATAGATTTCTCCATTGCACTTCGTTCCAGTCGAAATGACATATAAAATACGATTAAGTCAAACTCATTTATTATTATGTCATATTGAGCGTAACGTAGTGGAGTCGAAATATCTCAAACGGATTGAGATTTCTCCACTTTGGTCGAAATGACAAAAAAGTTTTGGACAAAATGACAAGTTTATAATAATATTGCGAGCATTAATGACAAAACGGCTTACTTATTCTGTAAGTCGTTTTGCTTATAGTATTGATTAGATTTCTCCACGCGCTACACTCCAGTCGCAAGGAGCGAAGCGACGGCATAGCGAGCAAGCAGATGTGTCTCGTGCGAGCGTAAATGACATTATTTTTATTGTTAGCGTCAATGAAAAATCACTAAAACAATTTTTACTCGTAACTATAAGAATGATTATTTTGTAATTACTAAACAAATAATGAAAACATTTTTTAAATACGGCAGAAAAACCGCGTCCATACGCGAATATTTGATTTTTAACATTCGTTAAAAAATTAACAATAAATAAAACGATTAGACATATAATAACGTTATTATAAATAATCTGTACTTAAAAACAAAAAAAATTCAATAAATATAAATTGTGACATTCCAAAATTATTTTCGTCAGTGTAAAATAGATTGTAGATTTGTATTAAAGTTTTTGAAGTCAACGTAAGATAATATATCGCACGCGCATATGTTGCGCGTAAAGAGAGGGAAATTATGAGGAAGATAAGCAAATTTATTTTGGTTGTTATGCTTGTTGTTTTGACGGCGAGTTTATTTGCGGCGTGTACCGTCAAAGAAGATAATAAATTATCTGTCACATTCGTAAGCAACGACGAAGCATATGCAACTGCGGAAAATATACAGCAAATAAAAGACGTCTTCGATAATCAGCCCTCCAGAGAAGGATATGTTTTTAAAGGTTGGTATCTTGATAAAGACGTATGGACTCAAGAAGTATTGAATAGCGATTTGGAAGAAATACTCAAAGGAACCAATCAAGTCAATGTTTATGCATATTGGGTGAAGATTATTAATAAAATCACCGTTTCATTCAGAGATTACAACGACGCGGTTTTGTTGGAGAAAGACTATGAGCGAAGCGACGACCAGTTGGAAAAGGATATGGCGGCTTTACGTCCGTCAAAACGTCCCGACGATGAAAAATATTCTTATACTTTTGAGAAATGGCAGTGCAATATTGATGATTTGACTCAAGGATATTTTGTCGCAACGCCGGTTTATGCAGGTCAATTGAGATTTTTTGATTTTAATTATTACGTAGACGGACAATTGATATTTACCGACAAAGTCAAATACGGCGAAGACGCCGACGCCAGTTTGCTTGCAACTCCGCAAAAGCCGTCGACGGAAAAATTCGATTATGTTTTCGACGGATGGGACGGCAATTTTAACAACGTTACGCAAAATACCGACGTACACGCAAAATTCAAGCAAAATATAAAGAAGTTTGACGTAACTTTTAATTACGGCAACGGAAAAAGCATTACGCAAAAGGTCGAATACGGAGCAAACGCAATTGCTCCAAGCGGCAATGAATTGACAAAACCCGCTACGCATCAAAAAGAATTTTTATTCGTAGGTTGGGATAATTCTTTTAAAGATATAAGAAAAAATACCGTGGTCAACGCTAAATACGTCGAGCAGACCAGAATGTACGAAGTTAAATTTTGGGTAGACAATACCTGTATTAAATATCTCAACGTTCCTTACGGAACAAAAGTTGAGGCGCCTTCGCAACCAGTGAAAACAGAAGAAGACGGATTTACTTATGAATTTTTGAATTGGGATATCGCTTTTGACAACGTTACGACTGATTTGGACGTAAGAGCGGTATTCAAAAAGATTTCGCATACATATACGGTTCGTTACGTCAACTGGGACGGAAGCTTGCTGTTTGAAGAACAAGTGGGCAGCGGAGAACCGTCGGTTTACGGAGGAGAAAATCCTCAACGCGAGTCAAGCGATAAGTTCAGCTATGTTTTCAAAGGTTGGACCGATGCTGACAAGTTGGACGCTATTACGCGTAATATAACCGTACAGGCAGTGTTTGAACAAAATATCAATACCTTTACCGTGACTTTTGTATATGGCGACGGCAAAAGAGCGACTTTAAGGGAAATAGGGTTCGGCACTGATTTGACTTATTCCAATTTGGTTCCGACGGACGTTGCCAAAGAGTCTACGCCGCAGTTCGAATATATTTTTATAGGTTGGGACAGAACGTTCGATAACATTACGTCGGATATGCTCATCACTGCCAAATATTCTGAACAGACCAGAATTTACGAAGTAAAGTTTTTCGTGGACGACAAATGTATCAAAGCAATAAGCGCGCCTTACGGCTCAAGCGTCGAGGCTCCGTCGCAGCCCGTTAAGGTTGAAGACGACGGATTTACCTACGAATTTGTCGGTTGGGATAAGACCGTCGATAAAGTAGAAGAAGACACGCAAGTCAACGCTATATTCAATAAAATCGCAAATACATACGTAATACAGTATCTCAATTGGGACGGCGCGTTGTTATATACCGATAAGGTTGAGAGCGGCGGTTCGTCGACTTATGAGGGAGAAACTCCGACAAGAGAATCCAACGATAAATACACCTATGCATTTAAAGGTTGGACGAACGCAGAAAGTCTTATCAATGTCACTCACAGCTTTGCTACGCAAGCGGAGTTTGTCGAAAACGTCAGAACTTTCAGCGTTACTTTCAATTACGGTCACAATCTGCAAAAAACGCTTGAGGGAGTACCTTACGGCACTGACTTGACGCAGTCGCCCGACATACCTACCGACACGGAAAAGACTTCTACCAAACAATACGATTTTACGTTCATCGATTGGGATAAATATTTCGGATATGTGTCGAGCGATATGCAAATCAACGCAATCTATAAGGACACTTTGAGAAAATACTTGGTAACGTTCGTCAATAACGGCAGCGTTGTTAAGACACAAGAAGTAGATTACGGAAAATGTCCTACGGCTCCTGAAGAAAATATTTTCAAAAACCAAACGGTTCAATACAATTATACTTTGCTTGGTTGGGCGGTGACGGAAAACGATACGGTAGACTTATCGGAGGATTTTGCGGGAATCGACCCCAACGTTACGATGGTTGAGGACGCTATAATTTATACGGCGGTATATTTGAGAGCTATACAAAGATACACTGTCAAATTCTTCAACGAAGAGGATAAGAAAGAACTCATTGGCGAAATTACCGTCGATTACGGTACTAACGTAATAGAGGGCAACCTTGCTCCTACGCCGTCTAAAGAATCGACACCGAAGTTCGATTACGTATTCAGCGGTTGGAGCAGAGAATTGATATTCGTAGAGGCGAATATAGAAGTATATGCCAACTACGACGCTAATATAAGGTCGTATAAGGTTACGTTTATGAACGGCGAAGAGGTTTATCGAGAGTACGTAGTAGAGTACGGCAGCGCGTCGCCGAAGCCGGAAACCGACCCGACGTTACAGTCGACCGTTCAATTTGACTTCATCTTCCTCGGTTGGGACGGTTTGATGAATTACGTCGAAGCAGATACGCTCGTCACGGCAAATTATCGCAATGATTTGAGATATTATAAAGTAACTTATTTCAATCTTGCCACCTACGAACATATCTCTACGGTAGAAATGGGTTACGGCTCGTCTATAAACATTACGATAACGAGAGACGGATACAACTTCGATTCTTGGTATAGAGACCCCGATTGCAACACGGTATTCGATATGCAAAACGATTTTGTCGACGGCACGTTGATGTTATTCGGCAATACGGTAATGCAAGGTCTTATATTCAACGGAGACAACGAGATAATCGGGTATGAGGGCAATCAACCTAATCTTGTTATTCCAATGGCGGCAAACGGCAGAAAAGTTAATACGATAAAGAGTAAAGCTTTCAAAGACAATGCCGTGATAGGTAGCGTTTATATACCGAGTACAATTACAAAAGTTGAAGCAAACGTATTTGCCGGTTTGGTACTTACGGAAACCGGCGGTATTTACGTTCAGTCGGAAAAGAAATGGACGGGCACGCCGAGCGGTTGGAATCAATTCTGGAACAGAAACGACAGCGCCCTTGCTTGGGAGTGGAAAGAAGAGGATAGACCTGTTACTTACGGTGTCGACGGAATTTATACTGTGGGAGATTTCCAATACGTATTGATTGCCGACGGAAATTACGCTATCGTGGATAAATTTATCAACAATAATACGGCGAAAGCATATATTTCCGATACGCTCGAACACAAAAAGGCGTTCTTTACGTCTGTTGTCGAGACTGACGAAAAGACGGGACAACAGCGCAACGTCTACACAATCGATTATGAGACAAATATCTACAGTATTACTAGAATTGCAGTATCGGCATTCGAGAGCAGCGAAAATATTGTAAGCATATTCATTCCCAAGACTATTGAGAAAGTCGGCAACTATGCATTCAGCGGAGTTACGGCAAATCTGTATATCCAAAGAGAACGTCCGAAAGTGGGAATCGTCGAGACGGACTTGCCGAGCGGTTGGGGCATCAACTGGAATGCAAACCGTAAAGGTCAAGAGGGAACCAGAACCTTGCATTGGGGCGTAGTCGATATGGATAGAGTCGGCGTGTTCAGCTATATCTTTATGTCAAACCAAACTGCGATTGCCGCAGAATACAACGGAAGCAGTTCTGCAACCAGCGTCGACGTACCGGGCAGCGTTATCTTCAAAGACGAGACTTATACCGTAACCGAAGTGGGCGACGAATTGCTTGCGAATATGACGCTTCTCAATACCGTAACGTTTAACGAAGGTCTTAAGAAGATAAACAGCAAAGTATTCTATATGGACGCGTTGCTGTCCAAAGTAACGTTGCCGTCAACGCTCGAAGAGATTGGCGATTACGCGTTCCTCGGCGCAATGGCTCTAAAAGAAATTTATATACCTGCGTCGGTTAAAAAGATAGGTATGTTGGTATTTATAGGTATTGACAACTTGTCGATTTATTGCGGAATTGAGAAGAAACCTCTTACGGGATACAATTTGCTATGGGACGTAAAACTCGGTTTGAGCGACATAGGAGATTTGACGAACCTCAAGGGTATCGCGGGCACCATAGTCAACCCCAACCGCCACGACGTCATTTACAACGTTGCGGCAGTTTATGTCGATACGGTAAATACGACTGGCAGACAGACGAATTTCAAATACGTTCTGTTCAACGACGGCACCGCGAAAGTCATATCGTCAAGCAATACTATTCTCAACGTAGAGACTTATAATATGCCCGAGACGATTACCTATAATGAGGCGACTTATACCGTTACTGCTATCGGAGCGGGCGCATTTGCAGGGAATACAACGATTAAGACTTTGGTGATTCCTTCTACCGTCACGACAGTGGAGGAGAATGCTTTCAAAGGTTGTACTAACTTAACCGTCAAAACGCCGCACGCATCCAAACCGAGCGGTTGGAATAATAATTTCAATCCCGACAACAGACCTATCGAATACGGACATATCATATCCGCAACGGAAGAAGTCGCGTAATTCAGACGAAAAAATAATTTTAATCTATTCCCCCCTTGTAGTCTATACTTTTATATGTTAAGATTATTAAGGGGGATTTTTATGCAACACGAAATTACAAAGCCTACGTTATTACTTGATAAAGACGGAAATATTGCAGAGCCGGGCTTTTGCAAAAAATTGTTTTACGAATACAACAGAGAAGCTATCAAGGCAAAGAAAAGCCGAATCAAAGAATGGGATTATTATTATATTTCCAATAAAGAATACGCGCTGTGTCTGACGATTGCCGATATGGGATACGTCGGAGGACTGAGCATAAGCGTGATGGACTTCGACAAGCCTAGTCAGCTGACAAACAGTTCGGTTTTTTTCTTTCCTATGGGAAAATTGAAAATGCCGCGCACTTCCAAAGAAGGCGACTGCGCTTGGCAAAACGGAAAAGTCAAGATGAGTTTTGCCAACGACGGTAAGACAAGACGTTTGACGGGCGTATATCCCAATGCCGATAAAAAGGGAAGCGAAATAAAATGGGATATTTTTATTACTGACGAGCCCGAAGAAAGTATGGCGATAGCAACGCCATTTGATAAAAAAGGGTATTTTTATCTCAACCAAAAAATCAACTGTATGCGCGCGGAAGGATGGTTTTCGATTGGCGAAGAAATAAAAACTTTTGACGCGGCAGACAGTCTCGCTACTCTCGATTGGGGGCGCGGAGTTTGGACGTATGACAACACTTGGTATTGGAGTTCTTTGCATACGAGACTTGCCGACGGCAAGACTTTCGGTTGGAATTTGGGATACGGTTTCGGGAATACCCAAGCGGCAAGCGAAGATATGCTTTTTTACGAAGGCAAGTCTCATAAAATAGGAAGAAGCAAGTTTGTAATAGCGGGCGACGAAGAAGGTAAACCGAAATATATGGAGGATTGGAAGATATTCGCCGACGACGGCAGAGTCGATTGCGTATTCAAACCTATTATTGACAGACAGTCTCCGTTGGATTTAAAAATTATGTGTATGATACCGCATCAAGTCTTCGGACGTTTATACGGCAAGTGTATACTTGACGACGGAAAAGTCGTCGAGCTTGACGGCGAATTGGGGTTTGCCGAAAAAGTTCACAACAAGTGGTAGAATATTAGCATTTGAAATTGTGAAGTTGATTATTATACAATCAATTTATTTTAGTAGCTTGCACTGACATATTAAATGCCAAAATTGCTAGGTCACGGCTTGAAAACGGAAAGTTGTCTTTTATCCATTCAGTCAACATTCCGACTATGCCGTTGATACAAAAAAGATATCCGTATTTAGAGAAGGTATCGTTTTTTGCGAGCGTAATAGCTTTGTATCTGTCCAAAACTGTGCCTATAATTTTCTTTTTGAAGCTGTCGTTGTCAAGTCTTGATAACAAAACGGTGAATGTTTTTTTGTTTTCTCGGATATACTCAAAAGTGCCCTCCAGTAAATCGAGGTACTGTTCTTTTTTGGATAATGAGTCAAGAGCTTCGGAAGGATAAGGTATGCGGTCGAGCAAGTCGTCTTCGATTTCTTTGATGAGTTGATTGACGTCTTCATAATGCATATAGAAAGTCGAACGGTTGATGTCTGCGGCTTTGCATATATCGGTTATCGACATTCTTTTGTCGGGATGGCTATCCGACAGTTCTATATACGCTTCTTTAATTATTTTTTTCGTCATTCTGACGCGTCTCGTATCTTGCATTTGGATTTTACCTCTTACTTGCAAAAATTTTACACAACAAAATTTGTCTATTTGTCGGTTTGATAACAAATTACATATATTGTAACTCCAACAATACAATTATAAAAATACTGTTTGTTGATTTTCCGACATAGTGTCGATATAATAATATCAGACAAATTGGCAAAAGTCAATATTATATGTATTTTATCGCATATAGGTGAATATAAATGAAAACGATGTATAATGTAAAAGGTCTCGAGAGTTTTAAGCAGTTGATAGATATATCTACGAAGAAGTATTCATCGAGAACTGCTTTTCTAATAAGACAAGACAACGGTAAGTATAAAAAAATCAAGTATAAAGAATTGGGACAAAGATATTATTCTCTTTGCTCTTATTTTATTTCTCAAGGTTTGCAAGGAAAATATATTGCGGTCGTCGGTAACAATTGCTTCGAATGGGCGCTGTCATATTTGGCGGCGGCAAGCGTGGGCACAGTTGTTCCGCTCGATAAGGAATTGAGTATCGAAGATATAGACAACTTCTTAAATTACGCTCGCGTGGACGCGGTGTGCGGCGACGAGAAGATTTTGTCGAAAATAGCCTTTGAATCCAATCAACCCAGATTATTCTTCTCTTTTGGAGAGATAGACAGAGTGCATTCGCAAAATAATTGCCAAGACGCAAGCATACTTGACGGCATTGAAATATCAAAAGATAAGATGAACGTACTGATATTTACGTCGGGAACTACGGGCAATGCAAAAGGCGTATGTCTTTCTCAGCACAATATTCTCGCAGATATACGCTCTACTTTGAGCGTCGTAAATATAAAATCAAGCGATAGGACGCTGTCGATATTGCCGTTGCACCACACTTACGAGTGTACTTTGAATTGTATTCTTATGCTTTCGAGAGGAGCGTGCATCACATATTGCGACTCTCTTCTCAAGGTATCTAAAAATATAGTTGAATATTCTCCGTCTATATTAGTAGTCGTGCCGGCTCTTCTCAAGATGGTGATAAAGAAAATAAGACAGTCTGTCAAAGATAAATGTCCGCAAAAATACGCAGAACTTTTTGCAAAATATTCTTTTGCCGAAGCTGTGGGAAAACTTCCTTTTTTGATTCGCAAAATCATCTGCGCAAAGGTGCTTGAATCTTTGGGCGGAGAAGTAAGATTGTTTATTGTCGGGGCAGCCGATTTGGATTGCGCTATCGTAGAAGATTTTGCTGCTCTCGGCATAAAAGTATTGCAGGGATATGGTTTAACGGAGTGTTCGCCTTTGCTTGCGGGCAACAGCGATTTTTATCTCAACGCTAAATCGACGGGAATTGCTATACCGGGAGTTGAGCTTAAGATAGATAATCCCAATGAAGAAGGTATAGGTGAAATACTTGCTAAAGGCGAAAATATTATGTTGGGCTATTTCAGAGACGAAGAGGCGACGAAAAACGTCTTTAAGGACGGATGGTTCCATACCGGCGATTTAGGCAGAATGGATAGCGACGGAGCTTTGTATATAACGGGCAGAAGCAAAAACGTGATAGTTACGGAAAACGGCAAGAATATATATCCCGAAGAGCTAGAAGCAAGACTGTCTGATTTTCCGGAAGTTGAAGACGTGTTGGTAGTAGCGTCTAAAGAACGCGGCAAAACCGAAGTCAAGGCGAGGATTTTTCCAAATATAGACGTAATTAAGAAAAAATTAGGTCATATGCCTAGTTTGAGCGATATCAAAGCAATGATTGGCAAGATAATAAGCGATATAAACGCAAAGATGCCGAAATATAAACATATCAGCAATTACGAAGTTTTGGAGACGGCGTTGGAAAAGACGACGACTCGCAAGATAAAACGCTTTGGCAACAACGTAAGTTGATAAAAGTTGTCTCCTTATAAGACTGCATATGCGGTCTTGATAAATTTACAAAAAGACGAGAGCAATCCCGTCTTTTTTATATTCGTTTAAAGTTTTACCGCAATGGGTTTGTGCGCTAAATATTTAAAAGCATAATTTATGCCTATAGATTTCAAAAAGTCGGCGACCAAATAATATTTTTCGCCAAGTCTTGCGGCGATATGCGCGTCGGAACCGAATGTGACGAGTTCTCCTCCCAATTCTTTATATCTTTTCAAAATCTCTTTTGTCGGCAAGAAGTCGAGTAATTTTCCTCCGTTGGAATTGACTTCCAAAGATTTGCCTTTGACTATCAACGTTTTGAGAATATCGTCCAATAGGTCGGCAAAATCGTTGTAATAAAGCGTTTTGTCTTCATATATACTTTTGCGAGTAATATATCCGATATGACCGACGCTGTCGTAGGCGTAAGGACAGTATAGGCTTTCTCGTACAGCTTTGAGATAGGCGCCGTACGCTTGCGATTTAGTTCGTTTTTCAAAGTAAGACGGCAGATAACAGTCTTCGTATTCGACAGTGTGCACCGAATTGATTATCATATCGCTTGCATATTCGTTTAGAGCCTTGATATATAATCCGTCGGCTTCTTTCATATATCCGCACTCTATGCCAACGCCCACTTGGATTTTGGTTTTATATTCGTCTTTTAGCGCTTGAAGCTCCTCAAAATGATTTTTTAAATCCAGTTGGGGGATATAATCGAATTGCGGTAGCAACGTCAATTCTCCGTCGTAATGGTCGGTGATTGCGACGTAGTCCATATCAAGTGAAATTGCGCGTTCGATAATATTGCGCGGTTCTTCTTTGCTGTCGTGCGAGTGTTTGCAATGAGTGTGAGTGTCAAACATTATATTCCTCTAAATGTATATTCACCATACATTCTATACCTATTTAGGGGGACTGTCAAACAGGAGAAGTTGACAAATTTCTCCTTATTATGCTAAAATTATAAAAAATCGGCAGGGGGCATATATGTCATCGCATTTGGGCAACAGTTGGGACGAAAAACTGGAATGTGAATTTTCGCAGGATTATTTCAAAGATATACGCAAATTTTTGGCGGAAGAGTACAGTAATTTTAGGATTTATCCGCCTATGAAAGAGATACTTGCGGCATTCGAACATACGCCGTATGAGAACGTAAAAGTAGTTATTCTAGGGCAGGACCCGTATCACGGTTACGGACAGGCTCACGGTATGTGCTTTTCCGTTCGCAAGGGAGTGAAATGTCCGCCGTCTTTAGTCAATATCTACAAAGCGTTGGAATACGATTTGGGCATACCGCAGAGCGATTGCGGAGATTTGACCGGTTGGGCAGACGAAGGCGTTTTGTTGCTTAACACTGTGCTTACGGTGCGCGAAGGCAAACCTCAAAGCCACGCCGGCATAGGTTGGGAAAGATTTACCGACAGCGTTATAAAAATGATAAGCGACAGCCCTTATCCCACCGTATTTATGCTGTGGGGCAATCCTGCAAAAGCCAAAGAAAAACTCATTGATACGTCTAAACATTTGGTGCTGAAGTGCGTGCATCCCAGTCCGCTGTCTTTTTACAACGGTTTTTTGGAGTGCAAACATTTCTCCAAAGCTAACGAATTTTTGAAGTCGCGCGGAAGAACTCCCGTCGATTGGAGCAAACGAGGAGAATAATAAGGCGCGGCGTTTTCAACGTTTAGTAAAATATTTTAAGGTGAATTGTCAAACTAAGTGCAACACTTTGAAAGAAAAAAGTTGAACAAATTTACCGGCTTTTGGTAGTTTAATACTTTCTTGGGTCTGGCGTTAATTAACGCCAGATTCTTTTTCAGTGTCTTTGGGCTTACTTTTGAGAGATTTCTTCCCTTAGGGTAGAATTCTCTCAAAAGTCCGTTCAGATTTTCATTTGTTCCTTTTTGCCACGCACAGTATGGGTCTGCAAAATACATTTCGCATTCTAACGCTTTCTCTATTTCTCTCCACCCAGCAAACTCGCTCCCTCTGTCGCACGTTATGCTTTTCACTGCTTCTTTTGGTAATTCAGATAACGCCTCTATTATTGTTCTCGCCATTGTTACTGCGTTCCTATTAGGCATCTTTATTGCTATGTAATATCTTGTCGTTCGTTCTGCGAGCGTTGCAAAACAGCATTTGCTTTTCCCTTGTCCGCTTACTACCGTGTCTGCTTCCCAATGTCCAAACTCTTTCCGCTTGTATACGCTCTTATCTCTCTTCCTTATGCTTTTCCCTGTAGTAAATCTTCCGCCATTTCCTAACCGTTTTCGTGTTTTTCCTTTCTTCCTTAATACTTTTACATTACCGTGTACTAGATATTTTTCATATATCCATCTGTATATTGTCTTGAATGACGGCATCTTTAACTCACTTTTCGTATTGGCTATTTGCTCCGGCGACCAAGTCTGTAACAACTTCTCGTCTATGTACTTAATTACTTCGTTATCCCAAAACATTCCTCTATGACAAAATGAGCGTCTAAGTTTATATTTCTTTTGAGCAGTGTGAGGGTAGTATGCTGGCTTACAGTTCATAAATGACTTGTTTCTATTTATCTCTCTAGAAATGGTGCTAGCATTTCTCCCTACCAATTTAGCGATTTCTCTAAAACTTTTTCCTTTTTTGTAGTATTCTCGTATACAACAGCGTTCTTCTATGGTAAGATGATTATAGTTCATACATTTCTCCTTCGGTTTTTGGTTGTGGTAAACTTATTATACCAGAGATTTGTATGAACTTCTTTCTTTTTATTGGGTGTTGCACTTGATAGTATAATTCACC
>CAJUOK010000035.1 GCA_910588015.1 uncultured Christensenellaceae bacterium
TTTTATCAATTTTGATTTGAGGTTCGTCTATATCCATAAACATTTTAATAATTTGTGATAGTTTCATAAAATACACCTCCATAACAATTGTAATATAATAAATTAATACAAAACTATAACTCACTTTTTTGTTATAAAATTATAAAATACATAAAATAATATAGCAACTCATCTTCCAGTTTTGTAATTAAAATATAAAAAATACCGTGAAATACAAATTAATCTATATTTCACGGCATAAAATTCAAAAATCAATATAATATTTTATTGTGCTTTCTTCAAAGCATTAATCGCGTCTTTCGGCGACGTCGCGCCGAATATAAAACTTCCGCTGACAGCGATATTAAGTCCTCTTTGCTGCATTTCTGCAATATTATCTACGCTTACTCCGCCGTCAAACTCAATTTCAACGGCTCTGTCGCCTATCAATTCTTTTAATTCGCTGATTTTCTCCATTGTTTCGGGAATAAATTTCTGCGCCGAAAAACCGGGATAAACGCCCATAAGCATAACAAGGTCTACCATATCCATATATTTGCCTATACTGCTCACCTCTATATTGGGATTGAGTACCAAGCCGACTTTTTTTCCGTGCCTGTGCACAGTGTCAATAATGGCTTCTACGCTTTCGCTTGCTTCTGCGTGAAAGGTTATAATATCCGCACCAGCTTCCAAAAACTTATCTATATACCTCTCGGGTTTAGTTATCATCAAATGCACGTCCAACGGCAATTCAGTGTGCTTTCTAATAGCCTTTATCATAGGCGGTCCAAATGTGAAATTGGGACAAAACATACCGTCCATTACGTCGCAATGCACCCAATCGGCGCCCCATTCCTCAAGTTTTGACACCGCCGCGCCCATATTGGCAAAGTCTGCCGATAATATTGACGGTGAAATCTTAACGCTCATTATTTTATCTCCTTTAATAGTGATTTTTGTTGATATAGGTCGATTATAATACAAATTGAACGGTGTTCAATTGTGTTTAATCATATCTTTTTATCCATTTTTTCTCTACGTATTCAAATAGTTTGGCATATCTGTCATATCTGCTCTGCGCAATCTTGCCTTCCGACACGGCTTTTTTTACGCCGCAATCCTCTTCTTTATAGTGATTACAGCATCTGAATTTGCACTCTTGCGCATATTCGTCAAAGTCAGTATAATATGTCGACAGCCTAGAAGGGTCGAAAAGCGGTATTTCCAGTCTGTTAAAACCGCAGGTATCTGCAATTTGCGTTCCGTCGTCCAACGTAATTATCTCGATATGCCTTGTCGTATTCTTACCTCGGTCGCCTTTTTTACTCAAATCGCCCGTTTTCATCTTATCTTCGCCCAAAATACAGTTGATAAGCGACGATTTGCCCACAGCCGACTGACCTGCCAGACATATAAACTTGCCTTTAATTTTTTGTTTTAGCATATCTATACCTTGATATGTCTGCGTAGATATCACCAAAATGTCAGCTATTTCCTTATAATCGTCGGCAACTTCCTGCGCAACAACGTCTGCGCCCTCCATATCCGCCTTGTTTATACAAATAATCGGCTGAATACCGTTCTCCGTCGCGCCTATTATCAACTTGTCCACAAGCATCATATCGGGTTTTGGCAAAGGAGCAAGCACAATTACAATTCCGTCCATATTACTGACGTACGGGCGCACGAGTTGAGTGCGTCTTTCTCTTACGTTTTCTATCACGCCTTCTTTGTCGACGACAACGTCGACCACGTCGCCGATAAACAACTCGCCGTTTTGCTTGAGCTTTCCGCGGGGAAAACACTTGACTTTGTCGCCGTTGTCCAAAGCGACGGTATAAACTCCGCCGATACCCTTGATTATCTGTCCGCTTGTCTTGACTTTGATAATTGCCTCCGTTTGACCTATATTTTGCTAATTTTACGTAATATAGGTCGATTATATTATATTCTGAACATTGTTCAATATTTCATTTGCCGCCAGATATTCTCTGTAATTCATTCCGTAAAGCTCGCTTTCTTTGTCATCTAAAGAATCCAATATCCGTTTTAAATCATTATATACGATTCTTACATCTTGATAAAAACTCTTGATTGCAAGCTGTTTTTCGCCCTGTGTGGGAGAGCTTTGGCAACTACCCTCGACCTTGCACAAAATATAACTACTGTTGAACAAAACATCTTTATAAAACTCCTTTATTACAAAAAGTTGTTTTATAGGCTTAACTATCAGCCCGCACTCTTCACGGCATTCTCTTACGACGCATTCCTCTTTGCTTTCGCCGATTTCTACGCCTCCGCCCGGCAACATTATTATAGGTTGAGCCTTGGCATATTCTACAAATATCCTTCCGCTGTCGACGATAACGGCGCGCGCCGCGTTTCGCACTCGGTTATAAACCTTATCTTTTGAATAATTATCGTCGTAAATTTCAATTATTTTCATCACTTATAACCTTTCGTCTTAACTGTCCGCAAGCTCCGTCTATATCGCCGCCCATACTTCTGCGTACAGTTACGCTGACTCCGTTTTTCTCGAGTATGGACATAAAGCGGTAGATATTCTTTTTACTGCTTCCGCTCAAGCCTCTTTCCTTGACGTAATTCAACGGTATTAAATTGATATGACACGCAAGCCCCTTTACCTTTTCGGCAAGCTGTATAGCGCACGACTCTCCGTCGTTTTTGCCGTTTATCATAGAATATTCGAATATTATACGTCTGCCCGTCTTTTGGAAATAATACTTGACCGCGCCGATTATATCGTCTATTGAGTATTTTTTTGCTATCGGCATAATTTCTTGACGCATTACATCGTTGGGCGCGTGCAAAGATATTGTCATAGTGGGAGTATATCCGTCGTCGGCGAGCTGCCTGATTTTGTCGCAAAGTCCGCAAGTAGACAGCGACACGTTACGTCTTGAGATATTAAGCCCATTTTCGTCGCTTGCGAGCGATAAAAATTTGCACACGTTGCCGTAATTATCAAGAGGCTCGCCGCTGCCCATAAGTACGATATTAGTTACGCCGCGCTGCGACTCGGTTGAGTTGAGAGCGTTGACGGCAATTACCTGTCCCAATATCTCGCCCGCCGTCAAATTGCGTATCAGTCCGTCGAGTCCCGACGCGCAAAAAGCGCAGTTCATTCTGCATCCGACCTGCGTCGACACGCAAAGAGTGTTGCCGTATTTATACCTCATAAGCACGCCTTCGATTACGTTGCCGTCGCGCAACTTATAAAGATATTTGACTGTGTCGTCGATTTTGGATTTATATTCTCCGTATATCCGCACACCGACTGCGTCGTAATTTTCCGACAGTTTGTCGATAAAATTTGGGGATATATTGCTCATTTGCGCAAAGTCAACGCCTTTGAAAAGCCATTTATAAAGTTGTTTTGCTCTGAACTTCTGCTCTCCAAGTTCGCATACGAGGGTTTCGAGTTCTTGCAAATTCATATCTGTCAAAAGCATTTTATTCATTGATTTTCCTCTCCAAGACAGCTATAAAAAATCCGTCGCACCCATTACCGTCGGGCAAATACTGCTTGCTAGACACAACTTGCCATTCTTGATTTTGCTTGACGAACTTGCCTACGACGTTGTAATTTTCTTCTCTCAAAGTCGTGCAAGTGGAATATACTATTCTGCGCTTGGTATATTTGCTTGCGTTTTGGAGTATTTTGTATTGCACCTGCGACAGCTCAAGGCATTTTTCCATACTTGCGTTGAGATAAATATCAGCTTTTTTGCCCACAACTCCAAGCCCCGAACACGGCACGTCGCACAACGTCCTGTCGAATTTTCCCACAAAATCTTCATTTATTTCAGTTCCGTCGCAATCAACCGCGTTTATTTTGTCAACGCCCATTCTGGCAATATAGCTTTTTATCAGTTCCAATCTGTGCTCGTGTATATCGCAAGCGGTTATATTTACGTCGGCAAGCTGACTCATATAGACGGATTTACCGCCCGGCGCGCTGCACATATCCAATATATTCTCGCCGTCCTTAACGTCCATTGCTTGCGCCGCAAGCATAGAAGTCATTGATTGAAAAGTTATCTTGCCGCTTGCGTTAAGCGATTTTATAAAAGCCGAATTGTTTACGAAAAGTCCGCCGACTCCGCTCTCGGTATAGTCGATTTTCTCGCCGTCAAGACAGTCTTTCAATTGACTCAACGACCACTTTTTTAAATTCGGTCTTATATGTTCTTTTGTAAATTCGCCGACGCTCAAAAATTCTTTGGTTTTGTCATAACCGTATTGCTTGCAATATGCCTTGACTAGCCACAGCGGAGTCGAAGTCTCTACGCTCAATTTTTCTCTTGGCTCGGCGGGCATTTGAATTTTGGCAACGTCAAAATTCTTCAGCGTGGAATTGACAAACCCTTTGAGCTGTCTTTTGCCGTATTTTTCGCATATTGCGACAAGATTGTCGACTGCCGCGTATCTCGGTATCGAATCTATGTATTTGAGTGTGTACATACCCAATTTGAGCAATACCGCAACTGTTTTTGACGGTCTTTTGGCTGTCATTTTGCCAATATAGTATTCCAGCTCGACGTCTTTTTGCAATACGCCGTATACCAAACGCGTTACAATAGCCCTATTGCTCGCGCCCAATACTCTCTTGTTGAGCTCGAGATTGCAATACGCTCCCTCTTTATATACCGCCAACAATACTTCGTATGCCGTCAACAAATCGTTCATTTGCCCAATATCATCCCGTCTTTTAATTTGCCGCCCGTCAAAAATGCCGAAATATCCATTGATTTCTTGCCTTCCAACTGCACTTGCAACAGACGCAAAGCCCCTTTGCCGCACTTGACTGTAGCAGTATTCTTGACAACTTTTACTCCGCCCACCGGCATATCCGACGGCATATCGTCAAGAATAACTTCGCTGTCGGAAATCTTGAAAAGCTTGCCATCAAGGTAGGTAAACGCCGACGGCCAAGGCGTAAAGCCTCGCATTTTGTTGAAAACGTCTGTCGACGAAGCGCTCCAATCAATTAATCCGTCTTCTTTTTTTATCATTGGATAGTGAGTAGCCTTGCTCTCGTCCTGCGGCGTAAATACTGCTTTTCCGCTCTCAACCAATCTCAACGCTTCGACGATTGCCTGTCCGCCAAGCTCCGCCAGTCTGTCGAATAGCATACCCGCGTTTTCTTTCGGCGATATTTCCAACTCTTTGACAAGCAAAATATCTCCGCTGTCAACCGCAAGCGCGGTTTTCATAATTGTGACTCCCGTCGTCTTCTCGCCGTTGACAAGACACCACTGTATGGGACTGCTGCCTCTGTATTTGGGCAAAAGCGACGCGTGTATGTTGAGCACGCCGTGCTTGGGCGCGTCGAGTATCTCTTGACTGATTATCTGCCCGAAAGCGCAAGTGACCATAACGTCGGGCGCAAGCGCCTTGATATCGTCGACTCCTTCGCGCCTTATGCTGTCGTATTGATAGACTTTGATATTGTTGTCTATCGCATATTGCTTGACAGGACAAAAGGAAATCTCGCCGCGATTTCGCCTTTTATCTGGTTGAGTGACGACTCCGACAACGTCGAATCCGTTGTTGAGTAGCGCGTCAAGCGCTTTGACTGCAAAATCGGGAGTACCCAAAAATAAAACTCGCATTTTACCTCCAAACTTGTGTTTGACTTGTCATATCAGTCTTGCGCGACTTCTTTTTTAAAGGCTTTGTCATAATAAAGCACGCCGTCAAGATGGTCTATCTCGTGACAAAAAGCTCTGGCAATAAAATCTTCGGCTGTGACGCTCATTTCTTTGCCGTGCCTGTCTTGATAATCAACGGTGACCTTGTAAGGTCTTTTGACGTTGCAATTCTTGCCCGGCACGCTCAAACAAGCTTCGGGTCCTATCTGCGAACCTTTGGTTTTGACGATGACGGGATTGATTAACTCTATGTAAAAGTCGTCGACCTGCACCACGGCTATGCGTCGCAAAATGCCCACTTGCGGCGCAGCCAATCCCACGCCGTCGGCGTGAATCATTGTTTCGCGCATATCGTCAAGCAATTTGCCGAGTTTTTCGTCAAATATTTCGACAGGACGACATTTCTTTCTCAACGTTTCGCTTGGGTCGGTAACTATATCTCTCAATGCCATATTTACTCCTATGCCATATTCTGCGGATTGAGCTCGGCAAATGCGGTTACGCCGCGGATTTGATTTTCGTCAATCACGCTATAGAATTTAGCTATTATATTACTCTCGTTTTGTCTTTTTATTCTTGCTATTATTTGATAACGATATTTGTTTTGTATTCTGCCAAGTGGCGCTTTCATTGCCTGTATATACAAAAAATCGTCTTTATTTTGTTGCGCAAAATCCAACAGTTTGCGATAAATCGACTTGGCGCAGTCGATGACTTTGTCTTCGTCTTCAGACGTCATAAGCACTCTTATTATCGTCGTGTAAGGCGGAAAGTTCGTCGCCATACGCACGTTGTTTTCCTTTTGGAAAAAGCCTTCGTAGTCGTATTTGGCGGCAAACCTGTAGACGTAATGATTGGGCGCGTAGGTTTGCAATACGACTTTGCCGCCCTTATTGCTTCTGCCCGCTCTGCCCGCAACTTGCGTCACAAGTTGGAATGTGCGTTCGTTGGAGCGGTAATCTTGATGATAAAGACTCATATCCGCATCTAATATTCCCACCAACGTTACTTCGGGAAAATCGTGACCTTTGGCTATCATCTGCGTGCCGACAAGCACTTGGGCTTCTTTTGCCGCAAACGCTCCCAGAATGTCGAGATACGCCGTCTTGGTCGTCGTCGTTTCGTTGTCCATTCTCAACACGTTGACGTGGGGCAAAAGCCGCTTTATCTCTTCAACTACTCTCTGCGTGCCTATCTTGCCGTAACGTATATTATTGCTTCCGCAGTCGGGACAACTCTCAAGCATCTTGTATTTCTTGCCGCAATAGTGGCATTTGAGTCTGTCGTCCACCGAATGATAAGTCAGCGATACGTCGCAGTCGCTGCATTTGGCGATATATCCGCACTTACGACACATAACAAATGACGAATGCCCTCTGCGATTGAGAAATATCATAACCTGCTCGCCTTTTTTGATGGTGTCCGTAATCTTCTGTCTCAACGAAGTCGAAAACATTGAATCGTTGCCCATCAAAAGTTCGTGAGACATATTGACAATCTCAATGTCGGGCATACCCTTGTCGGATATTCTCTCGTTCATTACCGCTAATTCGTACTCTCCGCGCTTGGCAAGCAAGTAGCTCTCAATCGAAGGAGTCGCGCTTCCCAACACCACTTTGGCATTGTTGTACTGCGCGCGAAATCTTGCGACGTCCACCGTCCTGTATCTCGGATTGGATTCGCTGACGTAGCTTGCGTCGTGCTCTTCGTCGACAATAATTATCCCGAGATTTTTGACCGGCGCGAATATCGCCGAACGCGCTCCGACGGCTATTTTGGCTTCGCCTTTGAGAAGACGTCTCCACTCGTCAAATCTTTCGCCGTCGCTCAATCCGCTGTGGAGCATTGCCACGCTGTCGCCGAAATATCCTCTGAAGTTGCGCAACATCTGCGGCGTTAGCGATATCTCGGGAACAAGCATAATCGCCGTTTTGCCTTGCTCGAGCGCCTGCCTTATTGCGTTGATATATACCAACGTCTTGCCGCTGCCCGTCACTCCGTGCAAAAGCACGACGTCTTTTTCTGACGAATATATTTTTTGCAAAGCGACTTTTTGTATGGGGCGCAACGCCACCTCGTTTTTGTTGCCGACGAGCGAACTCATAGGTTTGCGCGCCACTTCTTCGTTGGTCTTGATTATTATATTTTTGTCGGCAAGCGACTTTATCGCCGCCGCGGAAAATTCGTTGGACAACGCCGTCAGATAGTCTCCGCCGCCTTTTAATCTTTCGACAAGCGCAAGCTGATTCTTTGCTCTGGGCGATATTGCCGCGGCTATATCCGAATCGCTCATATCGGGATTGAGCGTAAGATATATCCTAGTCAATTCCTTTATGCGTCCGCCTCGCAGTTTGGACGGTATGAATAGCCGCAATGAATCGACGTAACGAACGTAGAATTTGTCTTTCATATAGCGCATAAGCTCGAGCATCTCTTGGCTTATGCTCACAAAATTGTCAGCCACTGCTTCGACGTATTTCAACGAATCCACTTCGGAAGATTCTACCGTATCGATACAAAAGCCCTCAATTCTGCGCGGTCCGAAAGGTACGATAACTCGCGCTCCTTTTCGCACGTCAAGATTTGAGGGAATTATGTAATCGAATATCTTATCCGTCTGCGAATTGCTGATATCTACGATAACTTTGGCAATCATTTCAAAGCCTCGTCAAGTATCGCGTCGGCAACCTCGCTCTTTTTCATTTTGGGATAATTCGCGCTGCTTCCGTCACGCTTGATTATCGTGACTATATTGGTGTCGACGTCAAAGCCCGCGCCTTCTGCCGTCACGTCGTTGGCTACTACCATATCGGCGTTCTTGCTCTGCAATTTTTGCTTTGCGCTGACTAGCAAATCTTGAGTCTCCGCGCAAAATACAATAAGTTTTCTGTCGCCTTTAACCTCTCCGACTGCTTTTGAAATATCCGGGTTTTTCGTCAGTTTGAGGGTGATTTCGTCGCCCTTGAGCTTGTTGGTTATTGTCTCGACAGGTCTGTAATCGCCGGGAGCCGCCGCTTTTATAATTACGTCGCAGTCCGCGTAATTTTCCATTACGGCGTCATACATCTGCGCAGTGCTCTCGACAGATATTACTTTGGATATATAACTTGGAATTTCCACCTGCGTAAGACCTTTGACTAGCACGACTTCGCCGCCTCTTCTTGCCGCAGCTTTGGCGATTTCTACGCCCATTTTACCAGAAGAACGATTAGTGATAAATCTCACTCCGTCAATATTCTCGCGCGTAGCTCCGGCTGTAATAAGCAATTTCTTGCCCTTGTAATCTCTCTTGGGCATCAATACGTCGACAGCTTTTGCCACTATATCTGCAGGCTCCGCCATTTTGCCTTTGCCGCTGTCGCCGCAAGCCAGTCTGCCGCTTGTCGGCTCTATGACAACAAATCCTCTCGCCTTGAGCGCGTCGAGATTTGCCTGAACCGCTACGTTGGAATACATATTGGTATTCATCGCAGGCGCAATAATTATCGGACATTTCAACGCAAGCGCAGTCGTCGTCAACATATCGTCGGCGATACCTTCGGCAAGTTTTGCGATTACGTTTGCCGTCGCGGGAGCAATAATGCATATATCTGCTTTTTTTGCAAGCGATATATGCTCGACTTCCCACTGTCTGTCACGGTTGAACATATCGCTCACAACCGGACGCGCAGACAGCGTCTCAAAAGTCAGAGCCGAAACAAATTCTGTGGCGTGAGTCGTCATAACGACGTCAACTCCCGCCCCTAACTTCTTGAGTCTCGACACTATTTCGCACGACTTATAGCACGCTATACCGCCGCTTACGCCCAACAATACGTTGAAATTCGACAACATTGTTCACCCAAATTATTGACTGTCTCTCTTAATTTCTATCTCGCCTTCATATACTTCTTTTGCCGCCAAGCTGATAGCCTTCTTGCCGGAATTCTCGAGCATATCGGAATATTGAGTCTCCAACTGTCTGGCTCTCTTTGCCACGCCGCATACGAGCGCATAACGGCACTCTGCTTTTTTTATCAACTTGTCGATTGGTGGGTCAATCATCATAATTATTTACCTCCATAAATAAGATTGTCTATAAATTTTTTATTGTTTTTTACTTTGCATTTTTCCGCTTCGATTATGGCTACTATATCCATCGCGCCTTGCTGCGCGTCTTCGTTGACGACGATATAATCGTAAAATACAGCTTGTTTTATCTCGTCTACCGCACTTTGCGTACGCTTGATAATCTGCTCTTCGCTGTCGGTGCAACGCCCTCTCAATCTTTGTTCTATCGTCGAGCGCTTTGACGGCGTGATAAATATCATAACGGAATCGGGATATGCGTTCTTTACGTCCAACGCTCCTTGAGTGTCTATTTCAAGCACGACGTCAAAACCTTTGTCTATTTGGCTTTGAACGTTAGCCTTCGGCGTGCCGTAGTAGTTGCCGTATACGCATTTGTATTCCAAAAACTCTTCTTTTTCGACCATTTGGTTGAATTCGTCAACGCTCTTGAAAAAATAATTGACTCCGTCGATTTCGCCTTCTCTCGGAGCGCGCGTCGTTACGGACACAGAATATTTCAGATTGGAATAGTTGGCAACGGTATGCGCCAAAACGGTGCCTTTTCCTGCGCCGCTCGGTCCCGATACCACAATAAGTAATCCTTTTTTTTGCATATTCATACCTCTTTATACAAGATTCTGGATTTGTTCTCTTATCTTTTCGATTTCGCTCTTTATATAAACAACGTATTCTGTGATTTGAGCGTTATTGCATTTGCTGCCAATCGTATTGGTCTCTCTATTCATTTCCTGCACGATAAAGTCGAGCTTTTTTCCCACGGCGCCTCCGTCGGAAAGTATTGCCGTAAAATGGTCTATGTGAGTATAAAGCCTCGTGACCTCCTCGTCAGTGCAGAATTTGTCGCTGTAAAAAGCTATTTCGTTGATGAGTTTTACCTCGTCAATCGGAGCGTCTTTGAGATATTCTTTTACGCGTTCTTCCAATTTGGAGCGGTATTCTTGCAAGTTCTTGGGCGCAAGCTCTTCTATCTTGGGTATTACGTTTTTGACATTATCGACTTTTTGCAAGAGGTCTTTTACCAGCGCCAATCCCTCGCGCGCTTTCATTTCGTTGATTCCCTCTATTGCCGCTTCGCAAGCCGCTTTTAGCAAATCCGCCAACAAATCTTCGTCTTCTTCTTTGGCAATTTGCGTAACCACGTCGGGCATACGCAAAACTTCCGCGACGTAAAAATTATTTTGCACTAAACATCTGCCTTGAATTTCTCTGGCTGCAAGCACATATTGCGACGCAAGGTCATAATCTATCGCCAACGTCTTCTTGCTTTCGCGAGTGTCTTCATAGTTGACGTATACGTCGATATGTCCTCTCAAAATTTCGCTCTGTATAGCTTTGCGCAAAATATCTTCGGCAAATGTAAAAATCTTTGGCAACTTGATATTCAAATCCAAAAATCTATGGTTGACAGACCTTAATTCGACCGTAACTTTAAGACCGTCTTGTTCTGCGATACCTTTGCCGTATCCGGTCATACTGTATATCGTCGAAACAGGCGTTATTTCGCCGTTTTTTTGATTATTTGCAATCGCTGTCATAGTATACTACTCCCATTTTGAGGATACGAACAAATCATAACACAATTTAAAAAAAATTACAAGTATTATATATTAAATATATTTTTATAAGAAATTTAGCTACGGTAAAAGGTTATATTGAAAGTATATCAATTACAAAAGTCACCTCAACTCCGTGGAAAGTCCTCATATGTTTTGTAATGATTTTGTCATTTAAGCTCTATAACTATAAAAATTATCACTTCGACCGGAACGCAGTGTAATGGAGAAAGTTCATCAGTTTTTTATATTGATTAGACCTCTCCACTACGGTCGAGGTGACAAAAACTACGCTCGAAACGACTTACTTATTTTGTCATTGACACATATACTCTATCTGTCATTTCGACCAAGCGTAGCGCGTGGAGAAATCTCATATGTTCGATTTCTCCACTTCGGTCGTAATGAGCGTAGCGACGGCATAGCGAGCAAGCAGATGCGTCTCGTGCGAGCGTCAATGACATCGAATTAGACCTCTCCACTTCGGTCGAGGTGACAAATGTTTTTTGCCATTGACTCGTACTCTTCCTGTCATTTCAACTGGAACGAAGTGTAATGGAAAAATCTATTCCTTTTCATACTGATTAGATTTCTCCGCTTCGGTCGAAATGACATTTTAATTATGTTTTATATGACAAGGCAAAGTTTATTTATCTCATTGCCTTTTGTTCTTTGAGATACTCCGCATATCTCTCTATTT
>CAJUOK010000036.1:0-9631 GCA_910588015.1 uncultured Christensenellaceae bacterium
AATCTAAACAATATAAAAACTGATTAGATTTCTCCACGCGCTATGCTTGGTCGAAATGACAAAATAGGTATGTTATCTTGAGTTTAGTATTCTGTCACCTCGACCGTAGTGGAGAGGTCTCTGTTAAATTAAGTGCTTATCACGCTATAAAAACATAATGCATCCCGTTAAGTTGTTGACTTCGGGATGCATTTTTCGATTATTATATGGAATAGATTAATTTATTCGGGTTTGCTTTCTCTTGCATTCACCACTTCTTTGGTTTGAGGGTCTACAACTGCAGCCCAATAATCGCCTTTGTCCTTAATAAAAGATACATACCAATAGTATTTGCCTTCTTCCTCGGTTTGGGTGATGAGCTTTACATAACATTCTCTGTCAAACGTCTTGGCTTCAAAAGCCGCGTCGATTTTTTGTTGATAGTGATTGTAAGCGATTTCCAAAGCTCCGCTGCCGTCTACTTCTTCGGGACAGATATCTGTGAGTTCGTATTCGATTGAGTTTTCGCCGAGAGTAAGAGTCAATTTCTGTAAATCGCCCAAAGTCGAAATATCGTTTATTTTGCAAGCAAGATTGATACCCAATCTGTTTTTGCTGATACTGCCGCTTACGCTTGATTGACTGCCTGTCAGAGTATATTCATAGGTATTGGACAGCAAGTCCACGTTGTGCGGAGTAAGAACGAGCGTTGATATTTCCATAACGTTTTCTGTCTTTCCGTCCGCAATGAAGTGTTCTTCTTGAGTAATTACGCTCAAAGTCACGTCAAAATTTTCGTCGTTTGCCGTGTACATCGAATTTTGCATATAGCTTGTACGGTCGGCTAGCAATTCGAGAGTAGTTTTCTTTGGTTGGGTGCAACCTACGCACGCTACTATTATTGACGCAACGATTGTAAAAGGTATTATTGCTTTAAAAAACTTTTTCATATATCCTCCAAATATTTTGATATTAAATATTATGAGCCATAGAGGTGATATATGAATATTTTGCGCCGAATAAATTGTCGAAAACAGTTTTTGAAAATTGATATAAAAAATGCGCAACCTTTTTGGATTGCGCATTGTGTTGATTTAAATCAAAGATTTTTGTCCGACTTGAATTTTTTGGCTAGTTTTTCTTCGCGTTTTTCGTTCTTTTCGATTATTTTCGTGTCTTTTTTAGCCAATTTTGCTTTTTCTTTTTCCAAAGCCTTTTTCTCTTTTTCGTTTTGTTTTATCTCTTTTATCACGTCGTTGACCATTACGGATTTGCCTGCTTTTCTGCGCCTTTCCGTAGCGCCTTTATTGATTATATGTCCGAGGGTGCCGAAAACGCCGCCGATAAGTTTGAATATTGCTCTGAAATATTTTTTATTTCCCCACATCAGCATACCGTCTATCAATGCAGAGTGGATGAGTCCCGACGATATTCCGACAAGACCGCGCAAAGGCATTTCTTCCATACCTTGCTTTAGCATCATCATTGTTGTGATATCGGCGTTAGGCACTTGACTTTTTATAATCGACGGAGCGACTTTGACAATCAATTTGCCTATGAGGCAAACTTTGAGTTCGCCGATAGTCGTATTGTAGTCGAAATATCCGCGCTTGGTGTCGGTATTTGCGGGAATATCCCCGCCGTAAAGCTTTGCAAATTCCTCGCTCGGTATTTCGTCGCATTGAGCTATATTATAATAGGAAGGGCATATCGATTTATAATCTGGCACGTCTTTTTCTTCCTGTTGGAATTCGACGTTGATTACGCCTTGCAATTTTATGTCGCGGCTCGACGCTCCTATGAGAACGGAGTATTCGCCGTTTTGAGCATACCAATCGTCGATGACCGTGTTGTAGAATGCAAAAGAGCGATAATCGAGAGTGTGCTTGACGGTGACGGTTTCTCCTGCCTTAATAAAGACTTTTTCAAAGCCTTTGAGTTCTTTTTTTGCCTTGAACACAATGGGATTGGGGTCGCTAATATACAGCTGACATACTTCGTATCCGTCGTATGCTCCCGTGTTTTTGACTTTATACGACACTTCCATACCGTCGATTTTTAAATCGCTGTATTCAAAAGTCGTATAGGACAGTCCGTAGCCGAACGGGAAGAGTACGTTTTTGTTTGCGCTGTCAAAATATCTGTAGCCGACATAAATCGATTCTCTGTATTCGACGTTTTTGGGACCCATAGGGAAGTATTTGCTGACAATGTTGTCTTCTTCCTTTATTGGGTACGTTTCTGCAAGTTTGCCGCTTGGGTTGACTTTTCCGAAAAGCACGTTGTAAATTGCTTCGCCGCCTGCTTCGCCCGGAAGATATGCGTTGAGCAACGTGCCGACTTTGTCTATCCAAGGCATCACGATAGGAGAACCGCCGAACAGTACTACCACTGTATTTGGATTTATCGAAGTCATTACTTCTATAAGGTCGCTGTGGCTTTTGGGTATCGTCATATGTCTTCTGTCATAGCTTTCGCTTTCGTATTGGTCGGTCAGACCTACGAACAGCAAGACGGTTTTGTGTCTTTTTGCCACTTGTATTGCTTCTTCGAGGAGTTTTTCATCGAGAGTGTCGCTGCTCAAGTCGTATGCGGGCGCGAATTCGTATTTCTTACCGTTTTCATCCATAGCTTGCAAGAAGTTTACTAATTTGTATGGATTAATTCTAGAAGAACCCGAGCCTTGATAACGCGGATTGTGCGCAAGTTCGCCGATAATCGCGACGTCGTCAATGCTTTCGTCTATCGGGAGCATTTTGTTGTCGTTTTTGAGAAGTACAAAAGACTGTTCTGCAATTTCTCTTGCGATATTGTGCGCAGCTTCGTAATCGGCTTTGTAATCCGGTTGCAAAGCAGAGTAGCTTTTGATAATATACGCGAGCAATCTCTCGACGACTTTGTCAAGTTCTTTTTCGTCGAGTCTTCCGCTTCTTACGGCTTTGACGATTTGTTTGTCGGTTGCGCCGCCGCAACTAGGCATTTCGAGGTCCAAACCTGCTTTTATAGCTTCAATACGGTTGTTGAGCGCGTTCCAGTCGCTGACGACAATGCCTTTAAAGCCCCATTCGTCGCGAAGTATATCGGTCAGCAATCGCTTGTTGTCAGACAAATATACGCCGTTGAGTCTGTTGTAAGAACACATCACGGTGTCGGGCTGAGCCTTGACGGCTTCTTCGAAAGCGGGGAGATATATTTCTCTCAAAGCTCTTTCGTCGACTATGCTGTTTATTGTCATACGGCGCATTTCTTGATTGTTTGCGCAATAATGCTTGAGCGAAGTACCTACGTCGTTGGACTGCACGCCTTCTATGTAATTGCGGCAAAGTTTGCCCGCAAGATAGGGGTCTTCGGATAGATATTCGAAGTTTCTGCCGCAGAGCGGACTTCTTTTTATATTGGTACCGGGACCTAATATCGTGCTGACGTTTTGGTCAAGACACTCTTTGCCCAAGGCTTCTCCCATCTTCGTCGCCATTTCTACGCTCCAGCTGCTTGCAAGATTTACTGCAGGCGGAAAAGCCGTAGCGGGGAAGGATTGTTTCATTCCCACGTTTGCGTCGTCGTCGTTTTCTTTTCTCAATCCGTGAGGACCGTCAGCCATCATTATGCTGGGCACGCCAAGTCTTTTTATAGGTTTGGTGCTCCAAAAGTCGTATCCCGAACATAAACCGGCTTTTTCTTCCAACGTCATTTTGGTGACAAGTGTCTTTATTTCGTCAATCATTGTTGACCTCCGTAATTACATATAATTACATTCTATCATATAAAAAAAGTTTTTTCAAGACAAAATTAAAATCTTAATTGAATATTTATATAATAAAATTTAATGTGAACATATATAGATTCAAGTTGACAATAAAATAAATATTAATTATAATGAATTTGAATTCTAACAAAATATTTTTAATAAAATTGCAGTGGGGACAAAATGAAAAAGAAGACTTGTTTGGCATTTGTGTTTATATGTATTTTACTGTTAATTTATATGTTTGCGGCGTGCAATATCACCAATTCGCAAGAAAAGGACATTTTTATTACAAACGGAGAGGGAGTTATAACGGGACTTACCGAATATGGCGCAACTTTAGTTGAAATAGACGTTCCTTTAAATATAAAAGGCGAGAGTATTTCGACTATAGGAGAATCGGCATTTGAGAAAAATGAAAATTTGACGAGTATCAACATACCAAACGGTATTGAGACAATAGAAAATCGCGCATTTGTCGGATGTAATAATCTTACCGAAATAGTCATTCCCAATAGCGTGAAACATATAGGATACGGTTGCTTAAAAGAATGTAATAATTTAAGTAAAGTAACAATACCGTTTTTGGGAGAAAAGAAAGATTGGAAGGGAGAAGCCAAACTAGGGTATATTTTCGGGCAATACGATAATACCAATGTTCCTAAAAGGTTAGAAGAAATAAAATTGACAAATTCTACAGTCATTTCAAACGAGGCATTTTATTATTGCGCAAATTTAAAAAATATCGAATTATCCGATGGAGTGGACAGGATAGGTTACAGAGCGTTTGAAGGTTGCAGTAACTTGACAAGTTTAAGAGTGCCGGACAGCGTTGTAGATATAGGAAATGCTGTTTTTTCCGATTGCGTTAATTTGAAAGATATAATTCTGTCAAAAAATATAAAAATGATAGGCGATTATGCATTTAGAAATTGCAGTAGTTTAGAGAGTGTGGATTTGCCTAATAATTTGACAAGCATAGGTGAATTTGCATTCAGTGGATGCAGTAAACTTACAAATTTCGTTATTCCTGACAAAGTTACAAATATAGGCATAGGGGCATTTCAAGGTTGTAGCAATTTAAATAAAATAGTGATACCGTACAATGTGAAAAGTATTGGAAAACAGGCTTTTTATAAATGTAATAATTTGAATCAAATCGAATTTAAAAATAAGGTCGGTTGGTATTACACTTTTTCATATAATTCTACAGTAGGTTATGATATTGACGTTAATGACAGTAATTTAAACGCTGTAAATATGCAAGGGGAGTATTTATACAGATATTTAAAGCGCAACAATTAGGCATTAACCTAAATTTATGCAATATTATTTTTTGTTAAATACTGCGGTTGAATTTTAACTTTTTGACATTGTATAACATTTGGCAATCATACAAGATTGGTAATAAAGGAAAATATTCTCGGAGTGTCAAGCAATTCGTTTGACATAGCTTATAATTTTGTTTTAAAATAATAAAAAGTTTAAGGAGATTATTCAAATGGGCAAGATTGCAAAAGAAGGTTTGACGTTTGACGACGTGTTGCTTATTCCTCAATATTCGGAGGTTTTGCCGTATCAAGTAGATTTGTCTACAAAACTCTGCGATAAAATTACTCTCAATATTCCGCTTATAAGCGCGTCTATGGATACTGTTACGGAGTGCGAACTCGCGATAGCTATGGCAAGAGAAGGCGGCATAGGTATTATTCACAAGAATATGACTATCGAGCAGCAGGCGGAACAGGTCGATAAAGTCAAAAGAAGCGAAAACGGCGTCATCACCAATCCGTTTTCACTCGGACCTCAAAATACATTGGAAGAAGCCAACAATCTTATGCGCAGATTCAAAATCAGCGGCGTACCCGTCACGGTGGAAGGAAGATTGGTGGGTATTATTACAAACAGAGATTTGAGATTCGAGACGGATATGACCAAGCTCATCGGCGAATGTATGACCAAGGATAATCTTGTTACCGCTCCCGTCGGAACGACGCTCGAGCAGGCTCAAAAGATTTTGGCGGAGCGCAGAATAGAAAAATTGCCGCTCGTAGATAAAAAAGGCAATCTCAAAGGACTCATTACGATAAAAGATATAGAAAAGGCTATCAAATATCCTCACAGCGCAAAGGACAGCAGCGGAAGACTTCTTGCAGGCGCTGCAGTAGGCGTGACGGCAGATATTATGGACAGAGTGGCGGCGCTTGCAGAAAGCAAGGTTGACCTTGTGGTAATAGATACGGCGCACGGTCATTCAAAAGGAGTGCTTGATTGCGTTGCAAAGGTTAAATCCAAATTCAGCGATATAGCTATTGTTGCAGGCAACGTAGCTACGGCAGAGGCGGCAAAAGCGCTGTTCTCCAGCGGCGCCGACGTTGTCAAGGTGGGAATTGGTCCCGGTTCGATTTGCACCACGAGAATTATTGCAGGCATAGGCGTACCGCAAGTGACGGCAATTATGGACTGCGCAGAGCAAGCAGACAAGATGGGCAAGAGAATTATTGCGGACGGAGGTATTAAGTACTCGGGCGATATCGTCAAGGCTTTGGGCGCAGGCGCAAGCGCGGTAATGCTTGGCAGTTTGTTTGCAGGTACGGAAGAAACTCCGGGCGAAATCGAAATATTCCAAGGCAGGTCCTACAAGGTTTACAGAGGTATGGGTTCGCTTGCGGCAATGGCTGCGGGAAGTAAAGATAGATATTTCCAGACCAACGCTAAAAAGCTTGTTCCCGAAGGCGTAGAGGGTAGAGTGCCTTACAGAGGACCTCTTGCCGACGTGGTATTCCAACTTATGGGCGGACTTCGTTCGGGTATGGGATATTGCGGTATGCCGGATATAGACACGTTGCGTAAGAAAGCTCAATTCGTAAAGATATCAAATGCGGCTTTGATTGAGAGCCATCCGCACGATATTAATATTACAAAAGAAGCGCCGAACTATTCCACAAGAGGATAACCGCTTAAGCATATTATACGTTTTTTAGAATTAACAGAAAGCATCCGAAAGGGTGCTTTTTCAATAAAGCATTGTGGCGTAATCGTATTTAAAATACTTGGCAACGATACTCTGATGAGATTTCTCCACTTCGGTCGAAATGACAAAATCTAGCATTGACAACAAAATTGAGCATTGATTACAAAATTTGATGTAATCAAAATAAAAAACGGAAATAAAATTAAATAGTAACGTGTGAGAATATCATTAGTTTCCATTGTTAAAAGTAATCTGACTTATTTTTGCGATTTCTATGAAATTATCAAGACAATTATCCAAATGTCATTTCGACCGAAGTGGAGAAATCTTATCCTATTATTAATAATCGCGGCAAAAGCGCAGTGTAATTGAATTTTGACGTTATTTAAATAAAAACTATTGTAGATATTTTGGAAAAAGAAAATCCATACTTCCAAATATGAAATACATTATCAATAAGTCGGTCTTGACCGTAGTGTAGAGGTCTAATCCGTTTTATATAAGTAAAAAGCGACCGCTACGTTTTGTAGCGGTCGCAACAATAATTATTATTTATTAATACTCCATTCTCTTTGCAAGATATTCTTCTAAATCTGCAATAGCGATTCGCTTTTGCTGCATACTGTCTCTTTCTCTAACGGTTACGCAATTGTCTTCCAAAGTATCGAAATCGACGGTTACGCAATACGGCGTGCCGATTTCGTCTTGACGGCGGTATCTCTTGCCGATAGACGCGGTTTCGTCATAAGTTGCGGAGAACTTTTTGGAAAGTTGTCTGTAAAGCTCTTCGCTCTTTTCGCCGAGAGCTTTTTTCTGAAGCGGCAATACGGCAACTTTATACGGAGCGATAGCGGGGTGGAAGTGCATTACCACGCGGCTGTCTCCGCCTTCGAGCTGTTGTTCTTCATATGCGTTGCAGAGGAGAGCAAGCACCATTCTTTCCACGCCGAGCGAAGGCTCGATAACGTAGGGAACATACTTTTCGTTGGTGTTTGGGTCTGTGTATTCGAGGTTTTTGCCGCTGACTTTAGCGTGAGCGTTGAGGTCAAAATCCGTTCTGTCCGCAATACCCCAAAGTTCGCCCCATCCAAATGGGAATTTGAATTCAAAGTCTGTCGTCGCGTTGGAGTAGTGAGACAATTCTTCGGGGTCGTGGTCGCGAAGCTTTAATCTATCTTCTTTGATACCCAATCCCAAAAGCCAATTTTTGCAGAATTCTTTCCAATATCCAAACCATTCGAGGTCTGTTCCCGGTTTGCAGAAAAATTCAAGTTCCATTTGTTCGAATTCTCTCACGCGGAAGATAAAGTTGCCGGGAGTGATTTCGTTACGGAAAGATTTTCCTATCTGACCTATGCCAAAAGGTACTTTCATACGGCTTGTGCGCTGTACGTTGAGGAAGTTGACGAAAATACCTTGCGCCGTTTCTGGACGAAGATAAACTGTATTGGTGGTATCTTCCGTAACGCCTTGGAAGGTCTTAAACATAAGATTAAACTGTCTTACGCCGGTAAAATCGCATTTTCCGCAGTTGGGGCAGACAATCTTATTGTCGGAGATATATTTTTCCATCTTGTCGTTGGACCAACCTGCAATAGTTACGTCGAGTTTTTTGCGAGCAATATAGTCTTCTATGAGGTTGTCAGCTCTGTGACGCGTCTTGCAGCTTTTGCAATCCATAAGAGGGTCGGAAAAACCTCCGACGTGTCCCGAAGCCACCCAAACGTTTGGATTCATAAGAATTGCGCTGTCAAGACCTGTGTTGAGAGTGTTTTCCTGCACAAACTTTTTCCACCACGCTCTCTTGACGTTATTTTTGAGTTCGACTCCCAGCGGGCCGTAATCCCAAGTGTTTGCCAATCCGCCGTATATTTCGCTGCCTGCAAAAATGAAGCCTCTGCCTTTGCAAAGCGCCACAAGTTTGTCCATTGTCAAATCTGCCATAATATTCTCCTTGTATAAGGTTTTTGTTTTATTTATTAATATGTATACATTCCCGATAGAACACAAAAAAATTAAGACGTAGATAATTGTAATTATGCTTGCATTTCGTATTAGAGTCTAGGTTGCGCAAACCGACGATTGTCGCATTAAGCCTCAAAAATACAATCGAATTAAGCTTTGGTTGTGTTCCTATGGGGGATTGCATCGAATGCAATTATTATTTTAATAAATTCGATGTTGTATGTCAAATATATAGTCACACTTTTATTTTTATTTGCTTATTATGAACTAGAAGGAACGAGCGACAGCGCTTCGACTTTCAAAAACTATGGAGGAAATTGTAATGACGAACTTTAACGATTGCGGTTGCGCAAACAATCAATGCTATTCCGAAGACAAAGGCTGTGGCTGCGGATGCAACTGCTTATGGCTCATCATCTTGCTTATGTGCTGCGGCTGCTGCGGCGGTAATTCCTGCGGTTCAAGCAAGAGCTGTGGCTGTGATTGCAGCTGTATTATCCCTGTTATCGTAGCTCTTTGCTGCTGCAAATAAGGTATAGTACTTAATTGTTACAGAACTACATATGATAAATCTATCGGCGGAAAAGGCGACTTTTCCGCCGAATTTTAATAATAATTTTTATATGGATTTTATCTTATAAATAATAATTTCAAAGTAATATATTTTCTACTTTAATCAAACATTTGCAATTTCCAAAAAAAGTATACTTTTACTGACTATCGTTTTATGTGTCGTGAAACAGCATATTTTTTTGCAATAGCTTTTGGTCAGTAAAAGTATACTTTTTTTGGAATTTGCGCGTCAATAGATTTAGACATATCGTATTAAATTTAAAATACGCGTGTGCAGAAGCATAAACTATACGCGCATACTGGCAGAGGAACCAAATATGGAAATTCAAAGAAAAAGAAAATTGATTATTTTAACGGCAATATGTCTTGTATTATTGTTGTGTATAATATTGGGA
>CAJUOK010000036.1:9641-11926 GCA_910588015.1 uncultured Christensenellaceae bacterium
GTTTTAATCTATCCAACGTTGCAGTTGCAAATCAAACCAAATCTTCCCAGATAGGCGAGGTGTTGCTCAAGAATTATGAAACTAGAAGCGACGGTAAGGTTTTTGACTCAAAACAACTTTCGAATCTATTCAAATTATTGACAAATTCCAAAGGCAGTAGTCTAAAAGACGTTGCGGATTTGGGATTGCGCGACAGCAATTATTTCAGAAGCGTCAACGGCGGTCAAGATATTATCATAGAGCTAAACGGGTTGAAATGGTATGCGGCTTATCTTTCGTCGACAAACGACGCAAAGAGCGACGTCGTTCTCACGCTTTGGTTGGCGGACTCAACGCAGCTGCCAATAAATTATCAAAAAGTTGTTTGGTCGGCATACGGTGAGGATTCTAATGGAAATTATCCTGCAAATATGTACGGTACAAGTATGGTAAGAACCGTTACACTAAACAACGGAGGTTCTTATGCAACAGGCTATAACAATCCCTTGAACGACGCTTATCAGCAAGACGCAAGCAATCCGTTTGCTATTTTTACTATGAAAGATATCAGCGGCAGTTTGTTTAAATATGTGGAGACTCCGCTCAACGTCGCTTGGCAGGAAAGACTGTCGGCAAAAGAGAATAATTTGAAAGTTGATGGCGGAACCTTCGAGTATAATCACGCAAACGACGCTTATTCTCTTACTATGACAGATTTTAATGCAGGGCGCGACTATCAGGATAAGACCAATTATGACGCTTGGAAAACAGACAGAGTATGGTTGCCGTCAATGGCGGAGACAGGCTGGAAGCAAGACTCTGCATACGATTATATAGGTTTATGGAAGACGTCTTCGGCAATGAGAAGCAACGTCAAAGCAAATGAACACACAATGTTGCGCACTGCCAGAGGTATCAACTATTCGGATATTTCGCGGTTAAGAGCCGACGGTAAAGACGCAAGCGCCGGTTCGGCAAATGAGGCTGCAGCGATAAGACCTGCATTCCATTTAAACTTAACTCAGGCAGAAAAAGATTCAATAGCAAGTTTGGATGCCCCGAGTCAGCTTACGGGAGTATATAGCGGATTGGAGCAAACTATAGCCGACGCGGAAGGAATTGACGAAGCGACTTGGTATGACTCTGAAGTATACGGAGATTCGAGTAAGGTCAAAGTTGAGTATTTCACGAGCGACGGCGCTCTTATGCAGGGAAGTACGCCGAAAGACGCAGGTACTTATAAGGTCAGATATACAATAATAGATACCGTCAATTATTCGTGGTCGGGAAGCGCAGACAATACGGACAAGATAAGAGAGTCGACGTTTGTAATAGGGCAAAAGCAGATAGACTTTCCTAAGTTCTATAACGACGAGTCGACAAAAGTATATGACGGAGGCAAGAATATAGCATTCAGAGTTGCGAGCAATTACGATAAGACGGCATTGAAGATAACGTTTAACGGGGAAGAAATACCGACTAACTGTATCGTAACGGTAACGGAAGTCGGTAAATACCAATTGGACGTAACTTTGAAGGACAGTAAGAATTATATACTCAAATCCACGGATACAAAAATGGAATTCGAAGTAACCAAATTTGAGATAGAGCTCAAGTTGACGGATACCGTCAGCGGGAGCAGCGAGCTTAACATATTTAGCGGAGATGAGAAGAATTTTAATTTAGAGATAGCTGTAGGCAAAGGAGTGCACGAGAATACGGAAAATCCAATAACGGTGCCGGTGGTAATTAAGGCAAGCGCACCCGAATTGTCTACGGAAGAAGTGAGCGAAATCATTAATTTGACAAGCAGCGACACGTTGAGAGCAGTTAAGATAAGCGCGTCGGATTTGGTTGCTACGACTTATAAGTTGAGCGCGACAACGACCAATCCAAATTACAGTGTCAAAATAAATCCCGAAGCGAGTTTAAAAGTAAGCGACGCGTCGTCTGGTACGGCGGTAAGATGGCAGTTGTATGCCGACGGCGCGCCGGTCAACGGCAAGTATATGAATGCCGAGATAGGAGAGACAAGCGTAGAGTTTACAAGCAAACTGACGTATGATGCAAAGCAATACGAATTTAAAGTAACCAGTCCCGACGGATACGTATTGGACGAAGAATTTGGTATTAACGGATATGAAACCGTGGCGACGGACGCGTCGAACGGAGCGGTCGGCAAGAATGCGGACAGCTATAAGACTAAGATACGCTTGGAAGAAAGCGCAACAGGCGTTAAGACGGAATACGAGATAGAATGGGAGATAACGAAAGCAAAATTTGATTTAACAAACGTCAAGTGGAGG
>CAJUOK010000037.1 GCA_910588015.1 uncultured Christensenellaceae bacterium
AGGTTATCGTCAAAGGTCTTTTGGTTATCTCTATACTCAACTCCTTGTCGTCGTTTCCTCCGTTTGCCCACTCCATTAAATCTTTATCCAACAACTCAGCCGTTGCTTTGTATTCTCCCACCGTCTTGGCTTTGAGCTTCGCCGTAGTTCCGCTACCGTCAAAAGCAAGTCCCGTTGTCACTGGATTGATATTTATTTTTGTCTTGTCGTAGTTCGCTCCCAGTTTAAACTCCTGCTCCGTTCCGTCATACGGTCGGCTCGTCTGACCAACAAACGACACTTCCGATACTTGATAAACTATCTTGTACTTATACTCTTTTACTACCGTACTTCCGTCCGTCCACACGTTACTGCCCTTTGGCTTACACTTTACCGTATATTCGCCCGGTACGCTTGCTGTAAATATTGCGACTCCGTTGGCTATTTTATACGTCATATCCGATACCGTATTTTCACCGTTGACGGATTTGAAATCTATGGAAGTTATCTCAACTTTATCCGTGTCAACGTTTGTAAGCTTAAAATCTATGGCGTTACCTAAATCATAATATTTTTTAGTATCGCCCTCTTGCTCCGGAGTTGGAGCTGTTGATGCCGCATAAGCGTCTGTCAACTTTAAATGAAATGCGGGACGAATTGCGCAGTCTGTGTTATGCACAAACGGGTCAGAGCCTGAATTACCGTTTTTGGTCAATAGATACCCTTGCGCATTACTGTGAACTCTCGCAGAACGCACCCAAGAATTTTCTTCATTTGAGCGTTGTGTTGCAGACAACATCCAAAGCCCTTGCTCCCCTATTATTCCTGTCTCGGAATAACTTGGAAGCCAAATTTTATCATTTCCCCAAGCGTTATAACCATTATTACCTTCATAATTCCACTCAACACCCGGATAACAGTGTTGCATACAACTATCCAAAGCGTCATTATTGAGGTCATAATTGTGAGTATTGTTAAAATTTGTAACGTTATTATATGCAAATTGCTGAAGTTGCCAACTGACATTTTGAGGAATCTCTATAAATTTCTCAATACTTTTCGGCACTTGGACTGATTTTTCCATTGTATAAATTGCCCATTCGTTTGTCGCGTCTTTTGCCCATTCCGTACTTGACAACACAGACTTTGACGTCGCATAATATCCCCCGTTATTTAAAGTCTTAACTCTGATAGAGCTTGTTCCGTACATATTAGCAGGATAAGCTTGCTTATTATTGTCGTCTGCGTAATATGTATTGTACTTAGACTTCTTTACTTCATTATTGTTTGAATTAGCGAGCCATAAAGTTATTATAGGTTCGCCGCTTAAATTCGTGGACAAGTACGTCGCTATCCACTGTTTCCCTTCAATAGTAACGTAGACTTCTTTTGAACCGTTCGCGCGCATATCTGCCGAAGTTCTCAAAGACGGAAAATCGGCGTTGCTTAATTTAACGTCTGTTCCCGTAACATATTTTATTAATTTTGCCAACACATTGCCGTCAAATACCAAATTATCGCTTCTAGAGCCATAGTCAGGCAACAATAAATTTCCCAAGTCTTCATAATCAGTTAAATCAGCCGTAGCGTCGGCTCTATTCTCTTCACCGCCAAATAAAGATAAAAAACTCGTAGAAAAAATTAAACAAATTATGATAAACAAAACTATCGATATACTCTTGTAGCTTTTATGTAATAACATATTTACTTTATTATTGTTTCTCATATCATCCTCTTCATATTTTAGTAGGTTTCGTTTTTCTGCTTCGGTTGTAAGCAACGGAGCGACGGCATAGCGAGCAACCAGACGCGTCTCGCGCGAGCGTCAATGACACAGACCTCTCCACTTCGGTCGAGGGACCTATTGATGCTGTCATTTCGACCAAGCATAGCGCGTGGAGAAATCTCAATCCGATTGAGATATTTCGACTCCACTTCGTTTCGCTCAATATGACATTGCAAGGTTGCTCCTTGCTATTCGCCTATTTCTCAACTTAAAGTATACTTTGCTACTTTATTTTTCGCAGAACTAATAGAATATTCTATACAACAACGCCTTCTAAACCAAATATTGTAATTTTTATTTCTCTCCAATATTTGATTTTCTGTCTTCCGGATAATCTTTTAATTCCAAAAAAGGTATACTTTTACTGACCAAAAGGTATTGCAAAAAAATGTGACACGAATTATAATATTATTGAAAAAATTCGCCGTTTCGCGGTACGCAAAACGGCAGTCAGTAAAAGTATACTTTTTTTGGAAATTTGCTTTTTTATATATACTTTTTATTAAAAAAGAAAATTAAATAGTATAAAAAATTTATAGTTGCTTAATATGTTACAAATCTGTTTTAATAATTAATATTTTCAAACAACATATTCGCAGTTATTACAAAAAGAACCTACGTCGGTAGGTCCTTTTTTTGACGATGCAAATGCATTATCGCATATTGCTTTTTATAAAATTTTTAATGACGTTATCTCTACATAAGAAGTTCGCCTTCGTCGGAATCGATAACTTGCATTACTCTGACTTCTTTTCCCGTCTTTGCGTCAACGAATATATAGAAATTGATATTATCCATACTTCCGTAAACTTCGTAAGTCAACAGCTCTTTGCCGTTGGACATCGGTATCAAAGCTAATCTAACGGACGTCACCGACATATTGCCGAAATCCATATTCGTGACTTCTCCCTCTGTGATTGAAGGAGACTGCGTGTCCCTTTGAGTGTGGTTGTAAATATAATTGAGTCCCTCAAAGCCTACTATTTTGCCGTCATCCAACGATACTTTGACTTTTATCATATCGGGATAATAGATAATATCGTCTTTGGTATAACACATATTGACATACAAGAGCCCGTCGGTCACACAAGCATAGACTCCCTTCATATCGTCATAGCCCTGCTTCTTCATATACTGCTCTGCAAGAAGAGTGCCTTCCTCAACAGTAAGTTTTGGCTCTTGAGCGTCAAACGAAGTGTCCCACATAACTATTGCTCCGCCTTTTTTTGCAAGCTGTATGCTTGCTATCTGACCGTTGGACATATTAGCTTGATACAAGAAGCTATCGAAACCGTTGGTATTTTCGCCTATAAACGTTATGCTTTTGACGTCATAGTCGCATAGAATCTTTTTTATTTTGTCTTCTTGTCCGTCTTTGGATATATCATCTCCGCTCAATCCCTTGACTTCCCTATTTATCAAAGAATCGCTGAAAGCTCCGTCGTAAATCAAAGAAGGATATTCGATACTGCCGTCGACGAGTCCGCTTGCTATGACTATAAACTCCTCGTTGAGTTTGTTAAGACCGTCAATTATTCTGCCGCCCTCAACCAGTTTCTCTTTTACTTTGCCCAGACTTTTTCCCAACTTGAATGTCGATTGATAAAGTCCGTCCAATGTCTTGCGGTCTTCTTCGCTTATTTCACTTCCTGCGTTGAGTTTTTGCGCAAGGAATTTGGAATAATCGCCCACTTGATTGCAATATTTGATTGCATTGGACAAATCGTATCCGCCGTACGACAGCGTTGTCAGATTGGCAACCGCGGTCTGCGAGTTCATTGCAATTTCTATCAACATCTCATTGACGAGACTGTCGCTGCGCGTTACGCGCAGTTTTGACAGATTATTTTCCATATTAAGCAAACTGTCAGACAGCGTGTAATATGCATTTTCATAATTATATTCGCTGTTTGTCTTCCACTTTTCTTCGTTAGACTTGGCTATACCCAAAAATACCGACAGCAAAATTATTGCAATTAGCAACAATATCGCCGAAATAATAAAAAAGTTTTTCCAACCTTTGGTCATTACCAATCTACCTGATGCGTCTCTTAACATTATTCACCTCTCATATTGCAAATTTGTGCTTGCCTATCGTCAGCTTGACCTGTCTCGACCATATCCAAGAACTTGTCGCTGTGGCAGGGTTGAAATAATAAAGACAGCCGTTGGTCGGGTCCCACCCGTTGAGCGCGTCTCTCGCCGCCGAATATGCCGATGAATTTGGCTCGAGATTTATCTGTCCGTCGGCAACCGCCGTAAACGCATACGGTTGATAAATGACTCCCGATATCGAATTGGGGAACGACGAACTGCGTACTCTGTTGAGCACTACGGCGCCAACCGCCACTTGTCCGAGGTATGGCTCCCCTCTTGCTTCCGCATAGATACATTTTGCCAAAAGATAGGTATCCGATGAATTATAACTGCTATTGCTGCTGCTTCCCGACGAAAGCGTCATACCCAGCGCCGCGGCAGTTTTAGAGCCCACTATACCGTCTACGGCAAGTCCGTTTTTACGCTGAAATCTCTTGACGGCTTCTCTTGTGTTGGAACCGAATATTCCATCGACTTTGCCTGCATTGTAACCCCAATTGTTGAGCTTTGTTTGCAATGTGCGCACTTGCGAACCGCTGGAGCCCATTTTCAGTACCGCGGTTTCTTCCGCAGGCTTCAACGCATAAAAACAAAGTATCCCGACAATCAAAGTCGTGAGCAACAATACAACCGTGATTGACGATTTTATGATTACTTTTTTGTCCATATTGTCTCCTTTGCGGCGCTCAAGACAGTTCGCCGCCATATTGTCTCAAGGACATTATTGACATTGATTTTTGTAAATATACAGACTTTTTCTTGCAAAATTAACAGCCGATTTATATGCCGAGCCGCAAATAAAAATATAATACGCGATAAATAAAAAAACACCCGCATTTTTTGCGAGCGTTTTTAATGGTTGCCTTTGAATTAAAGATTGATAATTCTGCAAATACTCTTCTTTAAAATCATAAAGATGAGGTCAAGAATCCAAACAATGGTAAATCCAAAGATAAGGCGGATAAGTCCGGCAACAATCTTTCCTTCCATAAATCTTGTTACAAAACCACATACCCAAGAAGTAAATGGAATGATAGCCAAAATTACGCTTACAATGTAAGGAAGACCAAAGTAATCTGATTTCTTTGCCATAATAAAACACTCCTTTTTAATTTTTCTGCTTATATTATATCATATGTTAATATTATGTCAATAAAAAAATTTAATTTTTTGAATTATCCCTACATATTATGATATAAAAAGCAAAATCGTTACAAAATGCGCAACTCAAATAAACGTTTAAACTGCTATCCTTTCATTTATTGAATATCTTACCGAAAAGCTCGCCGAAAAAAGATTTGTATTCGACGTTTTCATCGTCAGCTCCGACAAAACACAACGGAGGAAACACAACGCACCACCAATTATCTCCCTCTCCGCTTCCCAGCTCTATTATAAGAGCGTCATATACGCCTCTGTCGAGAGTCAATTCTCCGTAAGTACGCGCAGGAAACTCCTCTTTTCGCAGGCTAACTTTTGATTTATAATTATAACCGTATTGAGCCAAAGTGCTATCGGCGACGCTTTTCATAGCCGCAAGATTGCATTGCAATATTTGCATCGCCTCGTCTTTGCTTTTTACGTCTTGAAGCGCAGGCGACATAAAATCGACAATGCTCTCTTTTACTTTATATTTGACGCTTTGGTCTATGCTGTCGTTGCTGTTGGCTCTGATATGTATTCTTAAATAACTCTCTTCATTGCTTTGCGTATGCGATTTTACCGCGTATATTCCTGCGATAATCAAAACCGCGCAAATTATTATAACTGCTACCACTTTCATTTTTCACCTCAAAAGTTGATATAGCAATTATTGCCAACAAATAAATTTTTATACTGTTTTATCCTCTGTATATTCCGGCTTTTTTTGCAATGGCATAAAGATTGTCCACGTCGCCTTTGACAAGCCGTCCGTCTTTGTCGGGAGGAAGATTTATTACCATAGAATTTGACGTCGCGCGTATTATCCTTATTCGCTCTACGGCGTCGTCAACGTCCATAAGCGTTGTTTTACTCTCGTAATCGTCGGAATAAAACCATTTACCTTCCTTTCGCGAACAAACGGTGTGTTCAAAAGGCAAATAATACTTTTGATTTTTAAAAGTAAATATTTTGGGGTCGTCTTCTCTGCACATCTGCGGGTCCCACAATCTGAAATCCGACGGGAACATACGCATAGTGTCGCCCTCTTGCTGATTGTATGGCTTGTATCTTTCCTGAACAAAACCTTTCTTACCGTTGAAATCGCCTATTGTGAGGTTTACTCCTATTTGACAATGCGGCTGCAACGACTTTACGCAGTTGTAAAGTCTGTCCAACTGCCACTTTTCACAAGCCTTATCCCAACCTCCGTCGAGCCAAAGTTCGAAAACTTCGCCGTATTTCCCGCCCAAAAGTTCTCGCAAATGCTTTTCCATATACTCAACGTATTTATCGTGCTTTTTATAACATTTTTCGTGTCTATCCCAAAGCGAATAGTACAGACCAAGTTTTATACCGTATTTTTGACAGGACTTTGCCATTGACGCCACAATATCCGTTTTATTGGGAGAATTTTTGACGCAATAATCTGTGCTATCCGTATCCCAAAGACAAAAACCGTCGTGGTGCTTGGTTATTAAAATAACGTAATGCATACCTGCCTTATAAGCTACCTCCGCCCATTGGTCGGTATCGATTGCAGTTGGCGCATAACCGGTTATAGGAAGCTTCCCGTTTGACCATTCCGTGTTGTTAAAAGTATTTATACCGAAATGAATAAACATTCCAAACCAATTCTTTGACTTTTCGACTTGCTCTGCCGAAGGCTCCAAAGATGACCTTTGCATTATCGGATAACTCTTGGGATAGTCAACCTTTGACTTTTTTAAACACATAATTTACTCCTAATCATTATAGATGTAATAATTATATCATTAAGGCGGAAACTTTGCAACAGCAAATAAAAAATACGGAGAGCAATAAACTCTCCGCATAAAAATTCTATTTTTACAAGTATTAAAGGCTGTAACGCTTTTTGAACTTGTCTACTCTACCGCCCGTATCTACCAACTTTTGTTTGCCGGTATAGTAAGGATGGCACTTGCTACAAACTTCTACCTTAATCGTGTCGCCGTCCTTGGTCGTGCCACATACAAAGCTGGCTCCGCAAGCGCAAACGACAGTAACGTCATGATAATTAGGTTGGATATTCTCGTTCATATTATCACCTACCTTTGCAAAATTCTTTACTCAATGATTATACATACAATAATTTTATAAGTCAAGCATAATTGATTGATTTTTCAATATTTTTGATTATGAATATTTTTACCGTTTGACAAAATCAAATCGTAGCAATTTTCAATAGATATAAAGCGATTTTGCGCTAACCTTGGCAATTAAATTTTTATAATTTTATTATTTTTCGGTATTATTTGTCAATATTTTAATTTACAGAAGTAAAATAAAATACAACTGCGTTTAGTAAATTATGCGTTATATGTCGATTTGTGCCGCAATATGGCTTTTTTGCGTCAAATTCAAACGCCATACTTGCCAAGACAATGAAAATATGATATAATTCTAACAGTTAGGTTGACGCTTCGACTTTTTTTACGTCGAATTAAGAAGGAATGTATGAAATCTTGTAAAATAACAAAAAATTTCACTATCGAAGAAGAAAGCGAAGAAAGCGCGCAGTCTCTTAAGGAGTACGCCAAGATAAAAATTCTTCGCGCAGGCGTGTGCGAAAGCGACGTTGCTGTCTTTGCCGGAAAAATCACAAACGTTAATTTACCGCTCTGCCCGACGAGAATCGCCATAGGCTTGGTAAGCGAAAGCGAAGATATTACACTCCGAAAAGGTCAGAGAGTTATGCTCTCCCCCTATACCAGATTGGAAAACGGCAAATACCTTATCAACGGACTAAAAAACGACGGTTATCTTGCCGATTACGTCTATGCTCCGTTGCACAATATTTATACAGTGCCTTTAGGCGTCAGCGACAGCGCTTTTACTTTTATCGAAGATATTGCCATCGCCATAAACGTAATTGAAAAGTTGGACATTGACAAAACAAAATACGTTATGCTTTACGGCGGCACTTCAATAAATTTGATAATAGCTCAACTGTGTATTTATTATCAAGCTATTCCGATTATAATAGATAACGATTCTCATAGACTTGATTTGGCGAGAGATTTGGGCGCATATTACGCAATTAATTTCGTAGAAGAAGACGTGTTGCAAAAACTCAAAGAAATCACAAGCGGAAAACTCGTGGACTATTTGATTTTAAGCAGCGACGTTTGCGACGAAGTCGGCAAAATGCTGCATTATGTACGCAAGAACGGAAAAGTTGCTATCGTTGGCTACAACACTGCAATACCTCCGCTGAAGGGAGACCTTTCCCCTATCGTTATGAACAACTTGACCGTATATGGAATCAACGACGGTTTTGGAGAAATAGAGACCGCTATCAATATGCTTGCTACGGAAGTCGTAAAAGTCGACAGTCTGATAGAAAGCGAAGTTGATATAAGCGAAGCGCAAGCTACTTTCGGCGCTCTTGCCAAACAGCACAATTACCTTAAGACAATATTTAAGTGTTAAACAGTCTTAACCGAATCTATAAAAACCCAAAAAGGACTTACTCAAGCAAGTCCTTTTATCATATTAAAATACCTTATTATATTTGCCGCCGTTTATTTGTCGGCTTTCTTTTTGGTAAGCATATCTCCCAAAATATTTACGCTACCTGCGCCCAAAATCACGACTGTATCTCTCGAAGCGCAACTGCTTTCTATAAATTCGCAAGCGTCGTCGTAGTTGTCGATATAAAGCGCGCCTTCGCCCGTCTTGTTGATATAACTTGCAAGCTCGCTGCCGTCTATTCCTTTATCTTTGCTCTCTCTTGCGGCGTAAGTGGGCAATATTATAAGCTCGTCAGCCCAATAAAAACTTTGGGCAAACTCATCGAGCAACGCTTTGGTACGCGAATATGTATGAGGTTCGAAAACCGCAATAATTTTGCCTTTGGTCATAAGCCTCAACGTATCTATAGTCGCAACGATTTCTTTTGGATGATGCGCATAATCTACTATTACCTGCGCTCCGCTTGACGTATTTCCGCGTTTGCTAAATCGTCTATCCACTCCGTCAAACGTATTAATATACTCTGCAACTTCGCGCATATCCAGCCAATTCAAATGACACACTGCAATAACAGCCAACGCGTTGAGCACGTTGTGCCTGCCGTATACGTTTAGCGAAAAACTACCTATATATTCGCCGTCGCACAACGCGTCGAAAGTGAATTTGCCCTCCTCATTCTTGACGTTGACCGCTCTATAGTATGACTTTTCGCCAAAGCCGAACGTATAGACTTTGTCTCTATCAGTCCTCAACTTCAAATCAAGCGACTGGCAAGCCTCTTCTTCTATTATTGCTATTTTGGATTGGTCAGCAAACTGTATAAACGCCTGTTGCAAACTTTCCTCTGTGGGATACGTATCGGGATGGTCGTAATCGCAGTTAAGAATCACGCCTATGTCGGGAGTAAGCGACAAAAAGCTACGTCCGTACTCGCAAGCCTCCGTGATAAAATAATCGTTGCCCGTATCTATGTAGTTGCTTCCGACGGAATTTATTATTCCGCCGACGTGACCTTTCATCGGCAACGCCATTTGGTCAAAAATGTGGCACAACATCGCAGTTACGCTCGTCTTGCCGTGAGAACCGGCTACGGCAATAACGCTTTTGCAAGTCTTCGCCATAAGCGCAAGATAAGCCTTTCGCTCCATACACCTTATCTTATTGGAACGCGCAAATTTAAGTTCGGTATCGTCGCCGCCTACCGCGGCAGTATATACCACCAAATCACACCCCGAAACAACGCTGTTGTTATTACCGACGTACGCGTTGATTCCATACCTCTTGAGTTTGCGCAATATCTCGCTGTCGGCTCTGTCCGAGCCGCTTACCCATACCCCCGCCTCGCTTGTCAACATTGCTAGCGCAGACATACTTATTCCGCCTATGCCTATAAAATGAATCCTATTAAAATCAAACATATTCTATAATATGCAACAATTAAAAAAAATTTGCCGAAAAAATAAATTTTTCGACAAATTAAATACCAACGACTTTGCAAACTTCCACGTTATATAGGACGCACTACAACCGCAGATATAGCTTATAATATATTCTTAATGCGATACGCCAAAAGATTTTTGGAGTTCTCTGCCATAGACTTTATAACGTTGGTACGCGTAATCGAATCGTCATACATCTCCGAATACAAAGTTCCTTCCAACTCGCCTATCTCTTTGTATATATCCTTGATATCGTTATTGGGACAGGTAAATTCAAGAATATTACGCTTGCCTGCCCACCATTCTTTTGTTTGTTGAACAGCTTTTCTGGCGGCAGCATAATCCTTGTCAATCAAAAGGTCCTGTATCTCCTCGCATTTCTCTGCAAGGTCGTCAAACGCGTGTTGCATAAATACTTGTTCTCCTATACCCAACGCAAGAATTACAGCTACCAAAATTATAGTAAAGATAATTTTTCCCATATCAGCCAACCTCCTCGCTTATCTTACCGGTTACGAATTTACCCGAACGCGGCTGCAGATAAAAACTATCTCCGCCGGTGACTAGCAACAGCAAAATCTCCTCTTGCTTATAGCCTAACTTATCTATAAGAGACTGCACTTTATCCTCGTCCAAATTGCATCTTTGGATATTTCTTCCCATACGTTTGCCCTCGCATATTACGGAATAAGGCAATTGCGTTTGCTCGACGTTGAGCGCCATATCCGCGACAGTTACAGCTTTATTTGCTGCCTTTGGCACAACAGACATATCGCCATTGGTCTCTATAATAGCCCATTCTATCTCCTCGGGCGAGGTATAATCTTTGGCTCTGATTGATTCCATAATATCGTGTACAGTCATATCAAGCCTATTGATTGCCTCAAAATCTATTCCGTCGGGCGTAATAACAATCACGGGTTTGCCATTGATAATTCGGCGCATCTTTATTGAATGCTTGACTATCTTTGTAAGCAAAAACTCTACGACAAACAAAGTGAATATAGGCACCAATCCATACAGTATTGGCACTTGCGTATCCGACATCGGAATACAAGCAAGCTCTGCGGCAATCAATGTGATGGTAAACTCAAAGGGTTGCAATTCTCCCAATTGCTTTTTACCCATCAATCGCATTACTATCAATAAAAACAAATAAATCAGTATTGACCTTGTAAAAACTATCAGCATACTACCATTATGCGTAAGTTAAAAATTTTTATGTAAATTGATTTGTCATTATATCAATAATTTGAAAAGTCATAATCTATATTATTTATAACGCAGTGAAGAAAGTAATGGAGAAGTCTCATCAGTTTTTTATATGGATTAGACCTCTCCGCTTCGGTCGAGGTGACAGAATACTACGCTCAAAACGACTTATTGATTTTGTCATT
>CAJUOK010000038.1 GCA_910588015.1 uncultured Christensenellaceae bacterium
TTTGTATGAACTTCTTTCTTTTTATTGGGTGTTGCACTTGATAGTATAATTCACCAGACATTTTAAAAGACCTACGAACCGTAGGTCTTTAGTTTTAGGTGCAAAGTGCGGGATGACGAAATAGTGACACTCTCACGAGACGAATCTACTTGCTCGCTATTCCATCACGGCTTTCATTATAACCCCACCTTAAGTGCCTCTAAATCATCCTAAAAACAAACTGCAAATTATTACAAATGCGTATGTGTTTATGTACTTGAGTTTTTTGACTTACCTTTTCTATTTATTCCACCCTATCTTTTCTTCCGGTCTCAACTATTCTCAGCTACAAAGTTAAGCTCTCATTGTACGAAATATTTGTCAATAATACTTAATTTTTGCTTTGCAACCTTTGCGCCATTTCTGTAAGATTTTTAATTTCTTAAAATGTTTGGGAATACATATCGTTTGATTACGTTGCCACCCCTTAAACGCTTCGGGCGCAATGGAAAAAATAGATTGCGGTATGACAAGTTGCTTAATATTTGTGCAATCTTCAAAAGCACTTGACCATATATACATAAGAGACTTTGACAAAACTACTGTTTGCAAAAGTTTGCATCCCTTAAACGCATTTGCGTCTATGTGTCTGACAGAATCGTTCAATACGATTTTTTGCAAGGATTTACAACCTTCAAACATCCATTTTCCGCCTATTTGGTCGATAGACCCGTCAACAATTATCTCTTTCAAAGTGGCGCAATCTTGAAACGCCCAAAAATCAATATTCTTGACAGATTTAGAGAATTCCACTCGTTCCAAGTTTTCACAACTTGAAAAAGCGTAACTTCCTATGACCTCAACATCATCGTCAATACGGTATGATTTATCTTTACCTAGGTATTTTTCCAAACAGACCTCTTCGCCTTGAGTTATCAAAACATCGATTTTTTTGCCGCCGATAAATACTTCTTTGATTTGCTTTAAATTTTTAAAACATCCTGCTTCCATATAAATCTCAGAGTTTTCAATATATATCGTTGTCAATCGACGCGCCGAGTTTATCCAATTTTCCCTAATAATTTTCACCGACTTGGGAATGTATAAAGTCTTTGCAAACCAAATAAAAATAGAATAATCGCCAATATCTCTAACGCCATCGGGTATTTTCAGTTCGCTGCAAAACTCATTATGCTCCAAACATTTTGTCAAAACTCCGTCAATAACTTTGAACGTACCGTCGTCAATATTCAACTCTAAAGCATTTCTGCCAATATAGTTATTCAACACAATGTCCTCCTGTCATTATGTGTGCAAAATCAATAATAAATTATAGAATATTTTCTTAAATATTCATATGCATTTTAACATAGTTTTTTAACGCTAGCATCAAATATCACAGAACCATAATATTATGCAACATTTGAATCCCGCCTTCAAACATCTACTTAAAAAATTTATCATTATAGACAAAACGAACCTAAATTGAACCGTAAAGAAAGGGTTGATTTAGGATTTTTACGTATCGCGGCATTTCTAAATTGCGACGGAGGTTTATACAGCGAAAGGCTATTGACAGAAATTGCGGTTTGTCTACCAACATATGTATATGGTCGGGACATACTTCTGCTCGGTAAACCTCTTTTGAATTCCCCAAACTATATTGGGGCGATAACATAAATTTAGCGGACGCTCGTCCGCTTTTTTTATTATCTGTTGTCGATTTTTTCAGGATACATATCGTGGTGCGAAAGCCGGTCCCAGGCTACCTGCTCCCATTTAGTTCCCTCCTTCCCGTAGTTGCAATAAGGGTCTATAGAAATCCCCCCGCGAGGCAGGAATTTTCCCCATACTTCGATATATGCGGGGTCCATCAACTCAATAAGGTCATTCATAATTATATTCACGCAGTCTTCGTGGAAATCGCCGCGGTTTCTGAACCCGAAAAGATAAAGCTTTAAAGACTTGCTTTCCACCATCTTTTCTCGCGGTACGTACGAAATATAAACCGTGGCAAAATCTGGCTGACCAGTAATGGGACAAAGGCTTGTGAATTCGGGACAATTGAACTTTACGAAATAGTCTCTTTCGGGGTGTTGGTTTACAAAAGTTTCCAAAACGGATGGGTCGTAAGTCTGCGGATATTTAGTGTTGCTGTTCCCAAGCAGGGTAATAAATTCGTTCTGTTTTTCTCTTGACATATTATTCTCCTTCTAATGCGGGGTCTTCTATTCCGTTAGCTTTAAATGCAGCAGCGCGGTCGCGGCAGGTGGCGCATACGCCGCAAGGTTTTCCGCCGCCCGAATAGCAGCTCCAGGTATATTTATACGGAACGCCGAGCTCTAATCCCTTTTTTATAATCTGCGATTTGTTTAAGTTTACAAAGGGCGCAAAAATTTTAATCTGCTCGCCGCTGCCAATATAAATAGCTTCGCTCATAGCAGAATTGAACTTTTCACTGCAATCCGGATAGGCGTTGCCCGCCGCGTCGTCTCCGTGCGCGCCGTAATATATCACTTCGCATCCGCGCGACAGAGCTACGCTTGCCGCCGCCGAAAGAAACAGCCCGTTCCTAAAAGGAACGTACGTTGAAACAGGTTTACCGCCCGTTAAGGAAAGCTGTTCGGTATAGCTTTGCAGAGGTATATCATTGGGAGACTCCGCCAAAAGCGAACAATCCGAACCTTCGAATATGACTGAAAGGTCAAGCCGCTTTAAAACGACTCCGTAAAAGTCGGCAACCTTTTTCGCGGCGTCAAGTTCTTTGCTATGTGTTTGACCGTAATAAACTGAAAGAGCCGAAACTTCCGCCGCGCCGTATTCCCTAACTGCCAGTCCGAGACAGGTTGCGCTGTCCACACCGCCGCTTAACAGTACGAGCGCCTTCATACCCTATCCCCCAAAAGATTTTGCAGAGAAACGTCGTCTTTGAACGCGCCGAAATAATTTTTAGTAATCGTTTTTGACGATACATTTTTTATCCCGCGCGAAGTCATACAGCTATGGCAGCCTTCTATCCTTACGCCAACGTCAGGCGATGAAGCCGCAAGTGAAATTATCTCGGCAATATCCCGTCCCAGACGCTCCTGCAATTGCAACCGCTTTGCAGCCATATCGCAAATGCGCGCGATTTTGCTTAGCCCCAAAACTTTTCCGCGCGGGATGTACGCCACATCGACTTTCATATCGTACATAAGCGCCATATGATGCTCGCAATAGCTAAACACGCTTATGTCCTTTATGACCACCGCTCCACACGAATTTTGGTCAGACGGAACTTCGAAAGTTTTTCCGAACATTTCAGCAATTTCGCCGTTAGTGAATTTTATACCTTCAAACGCTTCTTCGTACATTCGTGCTACGCGGGCAGGCGTTTCGCGCAGCCCCTCCCTGTCAGGGTCTTCGCCTATGGCAATCAATAATCCGCGAATATGTTTTTCTATTTCTTTAGTATCCATACTTTCTCCTATACCCCGCGCATATCGGGTTCCCAGATAATTTTATGCAACTGCAATTGTAGACGTACTCCGTTAAGTTTACGCTCTTTCATAAACTCTGCTATTTCTTCGGGCTTTATTTTCCCGAACACAGGACTGAAATAAACGCGGCATCTATCCGTAAGTCCGTACTCGTTTATAATTTCTTCCGCACGCGCCAAATCGCTCATATTCCCGACCACAAACTTGACCGTGTCACGCAACGTCAGGTAAGAAAAGTTTTCTGTCAGCATATATTCTTCCATTCCGCTTGAAGGAAGTTTATAATCGGCTGTAACAGCTGGACGCGGCGAAATGCAAACAATATCTTTCAGCAGAACGCTTCCGTTGGTTTCTATTTCGACTTTTGCGCCCGACGCTCCCAGCATCGCTATAAGCCGCTCTATATCCGTCTGCAAAAGCGGTTCGCCGCCTGTCAGGGTAACGTTTTTTATACCAGTCGATTTCACATATTCAACAAGGTCTTCTGCAAATGCAAGTTCGTATTTTACGTCGGCAGTATTTGCCCAGCGCGTGTCGCAGTAGCTGCAATTAAGATTGCAGCCGCAAAATCGCAGAAACACAGCAAGCTCGCCCGCGCGCGGACCTTCGCCGTTTATGCTAACAAACTTTTCGGCAACTTTATAACAGCTCATATCACTCACCGTACACCGCGCAGTTTTCGGGCGATTCATACACTGTTACGCTAAAAATAGGCAAACCCTTTTTGCGAAGGTCGGCGTATATGTGCGCGGCAAAGTTTTCGGCAGTAGGTCTGAAATCTGTTTCAACCAATGAAAACCCTTCCTCTTTAAGCGCAGCAACGGTCGCAGGTTTAAGTGTATTTTTTTCGTAAATAAGCGTATGGTCAAAGCCTTCTGCAAGCTCTTTTACAGCCTGCTTAAAAACGCCGAAGTCCAAAAGCATACCGCGCTTTTCGCCGCTCCCCTGCAATTCGCTACCGCTTATCTTTACTTCCACAATCCAGTGATGACCGTGGATATTTGCGCACTTGCCATTGTATCCGTGAAGAAAGTGCGCGCTATCAAAACAGACCGAAGTTTTTAAATAATACATATCTCTCCCTTTAAAAAAAGTACAGCCGTAACAAAACGACTGCACCTAAAAAGACTATCACCATTTAGATGCCCTGGTTTTGTTTAACGACAGGATGGCGCAAACGAACTGTCCGTATAATCAGCAATATAATACCACGCCGCAACGCGTATGTCAACTCAATCTAAAGGATTAAACCAAGCGTTTTCAAAATAGCGTAAATTCAAAATCACCTTTTTTATCTTGCAGAAAATAGAAAGGTCGTCACAACCGCCAAGTATTAAAGCTGTAATATTGCTGTCTTATGCTTTGAGATTTATATACTTGTCTACTCTCACCCCTACCGATTTTACCATTAGTTCGTTACTTTTGGGAATATTGCAAAGATTATCAAGTGTATATATTTATTGCAAAATGATAATATCGCTTCAGCACTGTCTACAACGCAAGTTGAAGTGTGTATGAGTTAAGATATTTTTTGTATTCAAACTTCAAGTCACCATAAAAAACTATTCGTATATTAAACTAAAATTTATTATTTAAACGAATATAATACTGTATCTGCCGCATACAAATTCGCCGTCCACTGAATTAATATAAGAATCATCAACAATGCGGAACGTCAAATTCCAACACGCTTGCGATACGAATTGAGCAACTACCTGTTGATACTTATGAAATATTACGTAATAATGTCCCCTTTTCGGAATCTTAATTTTTGGCAAGTTAGAACTCATATCTCCCCCATACGTCTTTGTTATCTATATACAGTTTATATTAATCTATGGTTAAAGTCAAATTTTTCTATTTTATATTAGCCACAAATTGAATTAAGACCGATAACGCATTTCCCGTCAATTCAAACGTATAGCAAATAAGTTTTACAAAACTGTCCTAAAAATGCTTTGCGATTTTCTCTTCATCCCGCTATGAAGCTTTATTTGAAAAAGAAAAAGATAGACGACCTTGTGATTTACGTCTGACAACCAATCATACTCTCCTGCCCCGTTATAAACATTTTCCAAAACAATTATCAACAACGCAGAGTCTCAAAGAATTGACAAAAATTCGCAATGGATATATACTTTTAATATCATCGTTATACGGAGCTGAATTATTATGAAAAAAGTACCTTTTGTGACAAAAAATCAAATAGAAGAAATAGTCAAGACTTATCCCACGCCATTTCATATTTACGACGAGAAAGGCATAAGAGAAAACGCAAGACTTCTTAAAAAAGCATTTGAATGGAACAAAGGTTTTAAAGAATATTTCGCAGTAAAAGCTACGCCAAATCCATATATTCTTCAAGTTCTCAAAGAAGAAGGCGCGGGAGTAGACTGCTCTTCCCTCACAGAACTTATGATGAGCGACAAGGTGGGATTTAAAGGACACGATATTATGTTTTCGTCCAACGTAACTCCCGTAGAAGATTTTAAACTTGCCGCAGAACTCGGCGCAATCATAAATTTCGATGACCTATCTCATATAGATTATTATAAAAATATTGCGCCTTTTCAAGATACGATGTGCTGCAGATACAATCCGGGCGGAGACTTTACTCTCAACAACGAGATAATGGACACTCCTAAAGACGCTAAATACGGAATGACCAAAGAACAAATCAAAATAGCATATTCCAAACTAAAAGAATACGGAGTCAAGAACTTCGGAATTCACGCATTCTTGGCAAGCAACACCGTCGGCACGGGTTATTACCCCACGCTGGCAAAAATACTGTTTGAACTCGCCGTGGAAATTAAAAACGAAGTCGGAGTCCACATTTCATTTATCAATCTTTCGGGCGGCGTAGGCGTACAGTACCGTCCAGATAAAGAAGGCAACGATATTCTTGCGATAGGCGAAGGCGTACGCAAGGCTTATGAAGAAGTGCTTGTTCCCAACGATATGGACGACGTGGCTATATTTACGGAGCTCGGCAGATTTATGTTGGCTCCCTACGGCGCGCTTATTGCCAAAGTTATTCACAAAAAACATATTTGGAAAGAATACGTCGGTCTTGACGCTTGCGCGGCAAACTTGATGCGCCCCGCAATCTACGGCGCTTATCACCATATAACTGTGCTCGGCAAGGAAAATCAACCTTTGACCTATAAATGCGACGTCACGGGCGGTCTTTGCGAAAACTGCGATAAATTCGCCGTTGACAGAATGTTGCCGCAAGTGGAAATCGGCGATTACGTCAATATTCACGACGCAGGCGCGCACGGTTTTTCTATGGGCTATAACTACAACGGCAAACTTCGCTCTGCAGAACTTCTTCTCAAAGAAGACGGCTCGGTAAAACTTATTAGAAGAGCCGAAACGCCTCAAGATTACTTTGCAACGCTTGATTTCAGCGAATTCAAGAACTAACCGTCGGCGAAGTAAACGTATAATCTCAAAAAGCAATAAAATTTAGATTTTATAGGGGGAATTATGAGAAAAAGTAAAAAGGCGGAAAATCAACAACTCAAAGAAGAAGTATCCACCGATTTGACTCAATCGCAGTCCGACATCGACGAACAGCCTAAAAAAGATAAAAAGAAGATGAGCAAAATTAAATTGCTGTCTGTGCTTTGGACAGCTTTTATGCTGTGCGTATACGTCGTCTTGGACGCAATAAAAATAGTCAAAAACAGTTGGACAACCGTAAATATAATTATCACAACTTTTTTGGGAGTGCAAATTATTCTTTTTATTGTCTTCACTGCCATATCCACAAGGGATAAAAAGACGGGCAAACATCAAAAGACAGCTTTTAAATGGGTCAAAAAAGCAAAAAAGCTTACGCTTAAACTCACCACTGTCGTTACATCTATTTTGATGTTGGTGAATGTCGAAACAATATCGTTTGGCGACGTTTTCGCCGCAATAGTAGCGATAATTTCGCTGTTGTTTTTTGTTATTTCTTTGATATTTGCAATCAGAAAGCAAGTTAAAAAAGCAAAAAAAGAAAAGATAAAACAAAATAAAAAGAATAAGAAATTAAATAAGCCGTCCAACGATTAAGCGGACGGCTTTTTGATAACAGTTAAGTTAATCACTTTTTATCAGCGAATTTGCGCAATTTCATAGCATATTTATCAGTAGCTTTGGCGTTTGCCAAATACTTATCAAACGAGCCCGCATAACAAGCGAGCTTGTCGTTTTCTCTAAACGAGAAATACCCTTCCGACGCTATGATTAGATGGTCGACTAGAGTTATGCCCAGCACTTCCGCAAGCGATATAAGCCAAATTGTAAATTCGCAGTCGCTCGGCGACGGCAACGGACTTCCCGACGGATGATTATGCGCCAACAAAATGCAATTGCCTTCAGAATTGGCAGTACGCAATATGAATTCGCGGGTGTTGAGCTGACAGGAATCCAAATTGCCCGAACCTATTTTGCAACTCTCAAGCAACATACCTTTGGAATTGACGATAACCATATATATCGCTTCTTCTTTCTCGTCGGAAAACAGACTTCGAAAATACTCCACTGCGTGTTGAGTCGTGTCAAGCATTGGTTTTTGCCCGAATTTCTGCAAATTATATCTTTTGAAGACTTGCGGCAGCGTGGTGAGATACAAAGCCGCGCTCTCCGTCATATTCTTTACTTCTTCCAACAGTTTGGGCGAAGCGTCGAATACCTTTTCCAAAGAGCCGAATCTATCAATCAATTCGTGAGCAATGGGGTTGGTATCTTTCATAGGTACAAAAGGATACAGCAAAAACTCCAATATTTCGTGTTGAGGCATATTGGCTACGCCTTGACTTTTTATCCTTTCTCGCATTCGGTCTCTGTGACCTTGATGAGGATTTTTCTTTTTCTCTTGTGTCATTTTTTCTTTAGTAATATATGTTTATTTATTAAGCTGCCGCTCCGCTGTCTAATTCTGCAGGCGGCGTGGTCTTATAATCAATCTTGACGCTCTTTATGCTGTCCAAAAATTTGATTACCACGTCAATAGGAATCGCACAGCCAATGCCGTAGGTATCCTTGGTTGCGCCCTCTACTCTTGCAAACACGATGCCGCTAACTCTGCTGTATGCGTTGAGAAGCGGTCCTCCGCTGTTGCCGTGATTGATATTTCCGTCAAGCACAATGGATTGGTAAGCGTCGTTTTTATTCAACTGCAACGCAGGTGAAGCAACTGTCAACTCCGTAAGTATCAAACCTATGTTTTCGGGATTGCCTATCGTATAAAGTCTTTCGCCGTAATATAATTCGTGACTTGTCTCCAATACGAGCGGTTGAAATTTTTGAGAAATAAGCGGAATACCCGAAGTGGCAATTTTTAATACTGCAACGTCGGCTGTGGAGCTGTATGCTATCAAATTTGCCGAATATTCCTTATTGTCGATAAAAACAACGCTATAGTTGGCTTTCATAGGCGATTCGGATTCAAACATCGGAGTATCGCTGCCTGTTGAACTGAAACGAATAACGCAATGACGGTTGGTCACGACATAGCCGTCTTCGGTAATTACAAATCCGCTGCTGGCGCTAGTTGCGACGGAAGAATTGTTTTTCTTATATTCGCTTATTATGCGGACGCAAGACGCGTGGGTATTATTAAATACTATACTTGCGACGCGCGCATCGTCAACGGTTCCTATATCTAAATAATAATTATTGGGATTAGAATTGTTTGAAAACAGTCCGTTACAAGCCGTAAAAGATACAAACAGTGCAACAAATATTATGCAAATTAAAATCACCCAAATGCGTTTTTTCGTCATCTCGTCAAACTCCATTTTTCCGTATGCATCGCCTCTTCGCCCACTTGCATACATTTTATCGGAGAAAGTGTCTCAATCTCCAACATTATATCGTTGGTATAAGATTCGATATTACAATTATTGTCACCGTATTCTCCTTCCGGCGAAATAAAATCAATCGTGAATCGCATACCTTTTATATCTACGCTCACCGCGCCGCAAGCAAAAGTTCCTATTTTTATTGGCTGCGGATTATTCTTTTGCTGCAAGGTTATCTTATCGTTTTGTATGCAAAGTCTTTCGTCCTTGATATCTGTATAACTCCAAAGCGTTATGTTGCGATTGGGCAAAAGTCCAGTGTCCTGCGTACTAATAGGGATACAAGCTTTTGCGCCTTTATCCATAACAGAAAGCGCCCACAACGCTATCGGCGGCGTTGTGTTTTTACCATTGTTGACGAATTTATGCTCGACAGTCGCGTTGCCGTCCTCGGTCATAGTTATTTTTATAGATTTTTGGATTCCCGTAGTCTCTTCAACGTCCGTCAAAAACGTCACGCTGTCGCCGTTTTCGATTACGTTAACTGCAGCGTTATCGGGATAATATGTGTCCATATATTCGGGACACTTCCAAAGTCTATGTCCGCCGTAGATATGCCAAATTCCTTTGTTCGGCAAGTTTTTATCAAAATACTCTCCGCCTTTATTAATCAAGTCTTTTTCGTCTTCATAAAATATATTTTCGCCGCCGTCAAAGCCGTAATAAATCACTCTAGGTCCCACGTCGACGGTAACAAGCATAGTTTTTCCGCCCTTTGATAGTTTTGCACATTTTCCAAAACTTTTATAATTGACAAATTCCATAAATTGGATTCTCCCTTAATTTACATTTTTTCAATAAAATTTTATCACATTATTTTTATAATATCAAGGCTAATAAAATTTTTTATTTTTTCTTATATAAAAAGTTTACATAAAATATATTTATATCCTGAAATAGCTTTGGCAAGATATAATTTGGGGATAAAAAAATATGTCATTACAACTGGAACGTAGTGTAATGAAGAAATCTCATCTATTTTTTATATTGATTAGACCTCTCCACTACGGTCGAGGTGACAAAAAACTACGCTCGAAACGACTTATTGATTTTGGCATTCCGAGCGTAGTCGAGAAATCTATTCAGTTTATTTATCTCATTGCCTTTTGCTCTTTGAGATACTCAACATATCTCTCTATCTGGTCTTCTCTCAAGTCTATCATCTTCTTTGCCGTTGCATATGCTTGAGCATCGTCGATTATTACTTCAGTTTCCTTGACTTTGACTTTAGTACCTTCGCTTCCTGCGTCTCTTCTGATGTCTT
>CAJUOK010000039.1 GCA_910588015.1 uncultured Christensenellaceae bacterium
TTGTAATATCTTCTTCATTATCTCCGCTTAACAAATTTTTGAACGTGATATTAGCTACCAAATAGTTGCGAACAGGCGAAGTATCCGGAGTATAACCGCCCATCTTGCTTGTATCCCATATTTGATGATAATTATTCCCGAAAAATGTCTCCGCTTCAGTAAGCATTGTGCCGGAAGTTGAATATTCTCTGTGACCGCTCAAACGTATACCGTAACCACTTTGGTAACTCGTCCAATAATTGACACCTGTAGCCTTAACCACATTGATATTATTTATTGAACTGCCGTTTACCGTAACTTGAACTGCTGCGCCTACTCCGGCGTATGCGTATTTAGGTCCCGCGGCGGCTCCGTAACTTCCTTCTACGTAACAATTTTTAAGATTAGCCACTACCGAATTTGAATAAGTACCTATTAATGCCCCGCTACCTGCATTGACAGTCGAATTAACCTCTGCTCTTCCAACGAAATTTTCCATAAACAACGACTGTTCTTGAACTATACCTATCGCCGCGCTAGACGCAGTATGCAAACACGACGCAATATTTGACGTCAACTCTGCTGCGCAATCATATATATATAAATTACCGCCGTTAAAAGCGTCTCCGACCAACCCGCCGTGTATTTGACACCAACTAGACGTACTTTTTGCTGTTATACTTACCGAAGAAGAACAACGATACATCATAAGAGGCAATACGGTATCAGAATGCGCGCCGATAATCCCCCCCAATCCCATATGGTGCGCGCCGTATACAATATCTGAAAAAATCTCTCCTACTGTATGACAGTTGAGAAAATAATCTTGTCCCCAAGACACGCCAACGATTCCGCCTGTATTTGTCTCGTTACGGCTATTAAACGTCACAGTGGCAGGCATTTGTTTATATTCGAAATTTTCCACTATCAAATCGCTTATTATTGCGTTTGAGGTTCTGCAGAATACGCCGTAGCCGTACGGACTCGACGCGCCTGAAGTAGGTATTTGCGCGTAAGCAGAGCCGTTCCAATAAACCCATCCCGTAGTTCCATTTAATGCAATATTTTGTAGTTTGTGTCCAAAACCGTAAAATGTTCCGTTGAAAAAACGAACCGGATAAAAAGTTTTGCCATCAAAATCTATATCCTTTGCCAATACAAAGAATTGACCGCTGCCGTAACTTGATATTGTACCGTCGTCTAAATTCTTGGCAAATCTCGTCCAGTCGTCTACAGTTGCAATAACATAAGGATTTTCTTTAGTACCTCTGTTACTTGTTGTTTTTGCAACTTTTTGTATGGTCATATCATACGGAGTACTGGCGTCCCCTGCTCTGTATTTATCTATCAAGTCTTTATCGGTATATACATAATTATATCCGTCGTTGAATTCTCCCAATCCGTCGCTTGCATTAGTTGTTATTGTCATTGCCGCTTTGTCTATTCCGTTTTCATCTAACATACCCGGTAATGATATACTAAACGGCAAGCAAGCGCTTATCGCTCCTATAATTATACATAATGCTATTATAAGTACTGAGCATTTTAAATATTTGCTTTTCAATTTCTTTGCATTCATACTTCTTCTCTCCAATACGCTTTTATCTGTTTTAGTTTTATACATTTTTAGACCTCTCCGCTTCGGTCGAGGTGACAATAAAATGTCGTTGACATTCGCACGAGACGCAACTGCTTGCTCGCTATGCCGTCGCTTCGCTCTTTACGAGCGCAGTCGAGAAATCTTATCATTGTGCTTTTTGCCATTCGACTATATCTCAACTTAAAGTATACTTTGCTACTTTCTCTTTCGCAGAACTAATAGAATATTCTATACAACAGCGCCTTCTAAACCAAATATTGTATATTTTTATATCTTGCCAATATTTGATTTTCTGTCTGTCGGATAATCTCTAATTCCAAAAAAGGTATACTTTTACTGACCCAAAGCTATTGCAAAATAACGTATCGTGAACTATAATATTATTGAAAAAATATGCCGTTTCGCGGTACGCAAAACGGCAGTCAGTAAAAGTATACTTTTTTTGGAAAATCTTTAATTTATGGATATTTTTTATAAAAATATTAGTAAATAAGAATTATTAATAGTAATTAGCAATTTCGACAAACAAATAATTTTTATCATCAGCATTGTGTTTTAATAATATGTAATATTTAATAGGCAATTAATCAACAAATTTACTTATTTACTCTTATAATAGAAATCGCAACTATTCTTTATTTTACATAAATTTGCAAAGCAAACAAGCCATTATCGCTCCGAAATAGCAGGCAATCAACGATATGGGTATGGCGTAACGCAAATTCTTTACTTTAGTCGTGGAAAAATAAACCGTACCTACATAAAAAACCGTCTCGCTTGCGCCTACTATTACGGACGCGCACCTCGATATATAAGCGTCGGCACCGTGAGTCTTATATATATCCTCTAAAATCGCAAGCGAGCCGTTGCCGGATAGCGGTCTTATAATTAAGAGTTCGCAAAGCTCTTCGGGAATTCCCAAAAAAGTCAACGCAGGCGACATTATCTTGGCAAAATAAGCGTTAAGTCCGCTCAACGAAAACAGTTCTACCGCAACAAGTACCGCGCAGATATACGGAAATATAGAAAGCACTATCGAAAGGCTTTCTTTGCTTCCTTTTACGAAGTTGTCATAGACGGGAACTTTTTTTATAAACGCGATTATTATTACGAGAAGTATAAATACAGGGAGAATATATTTGCTCATATTTTTTTCCTCTCGGTTTGGGGCGCAAATAACGGCTGCCTCGGTTGCACTTCTTTGGCATTCTTATTTTTGAGTTTTGTCACCGATGCGCAAACCTTTGCCAAAATTACTCCGGTTATCGTGGAAATCAAAGTCGCCAACAGCGACGGCAAAATGATATCCGACGGTGCGTTGCTCCCCGCCGCCGCGCGCAATCCTATTATCGTTGCGGGAATCAGCTGAATAGACGTGGAATTTATGACCATAAACAATATCATATTGTCCGTGGCTTTTTGCGAACCGTCTTGCATACATTCCATAGCTTTTATTCCCAGCGGAGTTGCCGCGCCGCCCATTCCCAATAAATTAGCGGAAAAGTTGAGAGTTATGTACTCAAGCGCAAGGTCGCTTTCGCCTTTGAACAAACGCTTTGTCAAAGGTCTGAATAATTTATTAAGCGCTTTATTAAGCCCTATGCCGTCCATAAGCGAAAGTATCGACAGCCATATCGCGTATATGGCAATAAGAGTAAAAGCCAAAGTAAGCGCGTTATTGGCTCCGCTTATCATAATAGAAAAAGCGCTTTCAGGCGAAACTATCACAAGCATTATCAGCGACGCCAAAATCATTACGGTAAATACCAAATTCATAAAGCAACAACTCCCATACGAAATTGTATGAGAGTCGTTTGGAATTTATTACTTCTAAAGCTATACTAAATCTTTACTATCATTTAAGCTCTGAAAAATTCTCTTGAGTTACGGCAACATCGACGCTGGTTTTTTCGCCGTCTCTTATTATATAAAATTTGATAGAATTCGTCATCCCCGCTTTTACGTTCCAAAGACAGTCTGGCAATGAGAAACTGCGAGTAATCTCGTATCTTATTCCGTCAAATTCTACGGCTTGCAAAATATCGCCTTGCTGAAGAATATCTTTGACCATTGAACCGTCGGAAATTTCTCCCACTGCAATTTCTTCCACAACTCTCGCAACTTTTCCGTCGTATACCGCCTTGGAAGAATTGACTATTCCGCCGATACCCAAATATAATTTCTTAATTTTTCTGTTATTTTCGCCGTCGCAATTCTCTATAGCGTAATCGGCAATACCTTTGACAACGTCTATCGGTATTGCATAACCCATATTCTCAATGCTTGTGGACGTTGCTTTAGCGTTGACTATACCCAAAAGCTGTCCTTTTGAATTATAAAGACCTCCGCCGCTGTTACCCGAATTGATTGCCGCGTCAACGCGCATTACTCTTGTGGTAATACTATAATTCAAATTACTATCGGCAACGGATAACGTCTCGCTATCCACGCTGATAACTCCTTTCGTGACGGAAATTTTTACGTTGCTGAAATCCGAAGAACTGTTGCCGGAAGAAGGATTCCCAACCGCAAAAACCGTACTGCCTGCAACAACGTCGTTTCCGCTTGCCAAATTAGCCGCTCTTGCCATACTGTTTTTTATAATGTCGCTGTCGCTCACCTTGAGTATAGCAATATCATAGTCATATGCACCCGCTATATATTTCGCCTCTATTGCATTCTCTTCGCTTTCGTATCCAAAAAGATAAACGGTTATGTTTTCACTTATTTTGCTTTCGGTATGCTTTGTATACACGACGTGATAGTTGGTGACGATATATGCGTCGCCCTGCTCCTTGTTCATTCTGTATATAACGCCGGAGCCGCTTGATATATCGGTATAATCTCTGTCGAATATATCCTTATAAGGATTTAGCGCCCTCACTTTTACCGCAGACATCAATCCAATATTCGCCGCAGCTTCAACGCTGTCGCTCGACTCTAGGTATTCGCGCAGAAAATCAAAATAACTACCTTGAAATCCCTCTTCGACCGCCTTGTCATATATTGCATTTATGTCTGCAAGTCCGTCTAGTCCGTCCGTACCGTTAATTCCGTCTATTCCGTCTTTACCGTCCGAGCCGTCTTTTCCTTTAAGACTTTCGAGCCATTCGTCAAGCGTGCCTTGAAATCCCTGTTCGACGGCAAGCTCGTACGCCGACTTCCCCTCAACGTTATTGTCGCAGGCTACAAAAAACGAGCATACCAGCGCAATCAATAAAATCACGGATATAATGTATAATGTTTTTCTTTTCATATCTTTTCCCTTCCGTTAAATAAGATTTTAATATGATATTTTTTTTATTATATTATAATGTAGATAATTTATCATTAAAAATACAAAAAGTTTTGATAAAAATTTCGTAAATAGAAAACGGACGCTCTTGCAAACGTCCGTTTTGAATAATCTGTACGATTAAATTTTACTTGAAAGATTTTTTATACTATAACCGTTTTTTTCCAAAACCTTGACTTGATTGGTAATTGATTCAACAAACTCTTCGTTGTTTTTAGTTTTCTGCATCATATTAAGAAGCTGGTCTGTCGTATCTTGCGAATCTCCTGCAGACAACATTTTGCGAAGAGCCCAAACTCCCTCCAATTCCTTTTGAGTAAGCAACAAATCCTCTCTTCTCGTGGAAGAACGGTTCAAGTCTATCGCAGGGAAAATTCTTCTTTCGCTGAGCTTTCTGTCCAAAGTTATTTCCATATTTCCCGTGCCCTTGAATTCTTCGTAAATTACGTCGTCCATTCTGCTGCCCGTATCTACCAACGCCGTTGCGATTATGGTCAACGAACCGCCGTTTTCAATATTTCTTGCAGCTCCGAAAAACTTTTTGGGACTTGCCAACGCGCCAGGGTCTATACCGCCCGACAACGTTCTGCCTGTCGGAGGTATTGTAAGATTGTATGCTCTCGCCAATCTTGTAAGAGAATCCATCATTATCACGACGTCTTTTCCCAACTCGACCAAACGTCTTGCTCTTTCTATCAAAAGTTCTGACGCTTTGCAGTGATGTTCGGGCACTTCGTCAAACGTGGAATATATTACTTCGCCCTTGATAGACCTCTTCATATCCGTGACTTCTTCGGGACGCTCGTCGACAAGAAGCACGAACAATGTGACTTCGCTATGATTGGTTGTAATAGAATTGGCGATTTTTTTGAGCAATGTCGTCTTGCCGGCTTTTGGCGGCGAAACTATCATAGCTCTTTGTCCTTTACCTATAGGCGCAATCAAATCAAGACTTCTTATTGCAAAATCGCCTCTTGTCACGCTCTTTTCGGCAGTATTGATTTCCAATCTCAATCTTTCTTTTGGGAAGATGGGAGTCAAAGAATCAAAATGCGGACGGTGTCTCAATCCCGAAAGATTTTTTCCGCTATCGCCGACGTATCCGACAGCTTTGTATTCTCCGGTTCCCGAAATATCTCTGCCTCTGTCGTCTTTTTGAGATACTATCTCATATTTAATTTCGGGATTTACTCTCTCGACAACAGTCAGCGCAGGCGGCTTGTTGTCGGCGTTCTTTTTGGCAATACCCACCACGTAGTCTCCCGCTCTCAACCCCAAAGCTTTGATTATTCTGCCCGAAACGTAAACATCGCGGTCTCCGCATTCGCAATTTTCCGCTCTTAAAAATCCATAACCGTCCAACATTTCAAGAATACCGCTGCGCTCTTCGCATTCGGCAACATCTCTAACTGTCGAGTCGCCGTTTTGTTGCGGTTTGACGTCGTCTACAGTCTGCTGCGGCTTTTGTGCAAGTTCTTCTTCCTGTTTGGCGCCCGTAGGAATATAGACAGGCGTATCTTTCACCAAACTTGGCACTTCCGATTTTGCGGGACGACCTCTTTTCGACTTGGGAGGCAAGTTTTCCGGCTCGATTTTTCCGCCGTTCTTTGCGCGCGCCTGCATCAATTCCAAATAAGCTTCTATTAGTTGGTCCTTATTTTTCGTACTTGGAGTAATGCCTGCTTCTCTTACTATGCTACGCACACAGTGAATAGTCATATTCTGAAAATCTTCTCTAGTATATCCTTCAATCTCAGTTTCGACGTCTTCGACGGGTTCTGCATCGACGCTCAAACCGTTTGTTCCCAAAATACTTTCAATCAGTTTGTCTTCCGACAAATACGACACGTTTTCGACGTTTTTCTTTCTTGCTATTTCTCTCAATTCAAAATAAGATTTTGCTTTTAATTCCTCTAGGGTATAATCTTTTTTTATCATATACTCTCCTATATTTATGTTATTACGGTATTTGATTATATATATTGATATTATTATATTTACGATTTGGTTTTTGCGAATAATCTTCGCATTTCCTATTTAATCTTTAAAAGTTTATAATTAATTTTATGCTATGCGTGATATGAATTAAATAATGTGGTTTATAGTCCGTAATACGCTTTTTGGGTATTACGGACAAAAACTATCAAAACATTTCTTGGTCGAATACAACTACGATAGTGCTGTCGCTTTCAAAATGCGCTCTGTCAAATTCAATCGTAGAACCTTGCACTCTTTTGATTTGCTCCTCGTCAAATAAATCTAAAAATTCGTCTATCTTATCTATATCCATTTCGTTTTTCAACGTTTTGAAATGCATAGGAATGACTACGTCCGGCATAATATAGTCGACATATTTCTTTGCTTGCTTGGCATCGATAGTATAATTGCCGCCTACGGGAATCATCAATACGTTGACCGAACCGATTCCGTCGGCAAGTCGCACAGTGCACTCTTCGCCGATATCTCCCATATGGCACAAATCTACTCCGTCCATACGGAATTTGAAAATTTTGTTTTCCCCTCTTTTCTTGCCGAGCTTTTCGTCGTGATAGGACAACATTGACGAAATATCCACGCCTTTGACTTCCCAAAAACCGCATTCGCTGAGAACCAGCGGCTCTCCTTCCACTCTGACTATTGCATTGTGGTCTGAATGCTGATGAGAACAAGTCACCACGTCGGCGCCAGTCTTGCTCATTTCATAACCAACAATATTTTTGTCGAAAGGGTCGGTAACTATCGTTGTTCCCGTCGATTCCGTCAACTTGAAGCACGAATGCCCCAGCCATTCAATTTTCATTTTACTCCTCGCTCATATCCATTGCCAGCTGTTGAGGTTTGCCGGCATTAAATTTTTCTATAAGTTCGTGTATCTTATCGTGCGGGTCAAGCAATTGACCGACCGATTTATTTTGGTCTATTGCCGCTATTATGTAAGCCATAAATTTGGACATATCCGCCTGAACAAACCAATTCTTCTTAAGAAGTTCTTCTGTCGCATACGTCAAATTTGTGGACAGTACCGCGTCGAAAAGTCCTGCGTCGTAAGCTTTTTGGAATTTTTCCGGTCCTTCCGTAAAGAGCGCGTAAGTCGCCGACAGGAAAATTCTTCCGCAACCTGCGGCTTTCAACTCGTTGCAAAGTTTAAGCATACTGTCGCCGGTTGCGATTATATCGTCGGCTACGAATATATCTTTATCTTTTACGTCGTTGCCTATATACTCGTGAGCGACTATGGGATTGCGTCCGTTGACAACGTTGGCATAATCTCTTCTCTTATAGAACATTCCCAAATCGGTGCCGAGAACTGACGCATAATAGATATTTCTACTCATTGCGCCTTCGTCAGGGCTGACTATCATAAAGTTGTCTTTTTTCATATTTATTTCTGGGAAAGTTTTAAGCAAAGCTTTCAAAATTTGATAAGTGGGCATAAAGTTGTCAAAGCCCATTATCGGCACGGAATTTTGCACTCTCGGGTCGTGCGCGTCAAAAGTAATAATATCTTTTACGCCCATAAACTCAAGTTCGCGAAGCATTTGCGCGCAATCGAGAGATTCTCTTGCCACTCTTCTGTGTTGACGTCCGCCGTAGAGAAGCGGCATCATAACGGTTATCTTATTTGCAATACCCGCGCAAGCTCCGATAATTCTCTTAAGGTCGGAATAATGGTCGTCAGGCGACATTCTGTTGGGCGTGCCAAACATATTATACTCTATAGAATAATTCCCAACATCACAAATTATAAACAAATCTTTGCCTCTAATGCTGTCAAGAATAAGACCTTTGCCGTCGCCGGTAGTAAATCTAGGACAGGTATTTTTAACTAAAAACGTGTCTTTGAAAAACTTCTTACCGTTATTCTTTGCCTCGTTGTTGTACCAATTTACAAGATATCGGTCAACCTTTTTGCCTAATTCGGCTGCTCCTTCCATAGCTAAAATAGCCATATTGGAAGAGTCCTTTTCAAAACTGAAGATAGACTCAAAAAATGGTCGCATTATTGCCTCCGTATATTAAAAAAATTGTATCCGTTGTGTTATATAAATTAATGTAAGACGCCGCTTGCGCCCTATCGTCAAAAAGAGTATTGGGTTTTGTACTATGTGAATCCATATAGCCTCACTCAAAAAATTCAAAAGCAAAATCAATTTTGCATTTATATGATAACATATCAAAAAAACAAAATCAAGCCTTTTAGGGAAATTTATTATCCTACGCAGCTTTAGTATGAAACCTCTTGAATATGCTTGATGCGACGGAGAAAAAGTACACGCTACAAAATGCAATAGATGTTTATCAATTGATTTAATATTAATTATTTGCCATTGCTGCACAAGCATCAATGGCATTGAATTTAGACCTCTCCACTTCGGTCGAGGTGACATAACACTACGCTCAAAACGACTTTTTGATTTTGTCATTGAGACACATACACTATCCGTCATTTCGACCAAGCGTAGCGTGTGGAGAAATCTCATTCCGTTTGAGATATTTCGACTCCACTGCGTTACGCTCAATATGACGTAGCAAGGTGTTTTCACCATAATTATTATTAATTGTCATTTCGAGCGTAGTCGAGAAATCTATTTAGTTTATTTACCTCATTGCTTTTTGCTCTTTAAGATACTCCACATATCTCTCTATCTGGTCTTCTCTCAAGTCTATCATCTCTTTGGCTGTCGCATA
>CAJUOK010000040.1:0-5761 GCA_910588015.1 uncultured Christensenellaceae bacterium
CAAAATGAGCAAGTCTCTCGGCAACGGCATAGACCCTCTTGAGATTATCGACAGTTACGGAGCCGACAGTTTGAGATTTTCGCTAGTTCAGGGATTGGCGCCCGGCAACGATACGAGATATACGGACCAAAAGACGGAGTTTTCGCGTAATTTTATGAACAAACTGTGGAATGCGTCGCGTTTTGTTCTTCTTAATCTTAAGGACGTCAGAGTCAAGGAAATGGGAAGTTTCAGACTCACCAACGCTGACAAATGGATTCTTTCGCGCTTGAATAAAGCCGTCAAAGACATCACCGCAAACCTTGAAAAATACGAATTGGGCAACGCCGCAGCAAAGCTTTACGATTTTGTTTGGACGGAATTTTGCGATTGGTACGTCGAGCTTGCCAAGGTGTCTCTTTACGGAGACAGCGAGGATAAAAAAGTCAACACACTGTCGGTTTTGGTATTTGTGTTGGAGAATATTCTCAAGCTTATGCATCCCTTCGTGCCGTTTATTACAGAAGAGATATATAAGAATTTGCCGACGGCAAAGAAGAGCATAGTTATATCGAGTTGGCCGACTGTCAATAAGAAGTATAACTATACAAAAGAGAGCGGAGAGTTTGCAAAGGCTATGGAAGCAGTAAAGGCTATCCGTAATATGAAGGCGGAAAAGGGAGTTGCGCCTTCCAAAAAGATAAAAGCTTATTTTGTCGCAAGCAGCGTAAATCCAAAAGATATAGTATATATCTATAAACTTGCCGGAGTGGAGAACATAGAATTTTTATCCGATAAGACTTCGGTTGAAGAAAAAATCGTGTCGCTCTTCGGAGATTTCGGCGAAATAGCCGTGCCGTTGGGAGATTTGGTGGATGCAAAAAAAGAGATTGAGAGATTGAGCGGAGAACTGGAGCATACGCTTAAAGAAGTCGAGAGAAGCCAGAAGATGCTGTCCAATCAAGGATTTGTGGCAAAAGCTCCCAAAGCGCTTATAGACAAGGAAAAAGAAAAACTTGCCGCCAACGAAGAAAAAGCGCAAAAGCTCAAAGCGGAGATTCAAAATCTCAAAAATGCCTAAAGCGCGTTGAAGCAACTTATTCGCAACGGTTACATATTATAAAGATATATATAAATAATATAGTTGTGCAAATAGTATGCAAGGAGGTATTGCGGAAGAATGAAATATGTGTTTTTTGATTTTGACGGTACGATAAGCAATACCTATGAAGGTTGCGCGCGTATACTCAAAAAGACGTTTGATAAATACGGCGTGGAAATGGACGAGAGCAATTATCGCAAGTTCATAGGTCCGCCGCTGTCGGAGACTTTTATCAAATATATCGGCGAGGAAAAGGCGTACGAAGCCGTGAGTTATTTCAGGGAACTTTACGTCGGCGAGAAGGCTATATATATGAGCAAACTTTACGACGGCGTTGCCGATATGCTTTCGTCGTGCCATAATATGTTGGGAATCAAGACAGGCGTTGCGACTTGCAAAAAACACGAAGAAGCGTTGCATTTGCTTGAATATTTCGGCGTTAAGGACGATATAGATTACGTGTCGGGACTTGTATATAACAAGCGCGAAACAAAGGCACAAGTGCTTGATTATGCGCTTAAGAATCTCGGAGTGACGGCAAAAGACTGCGTTATGGTAGGCGATACAATCTACGACGTCGAGGGCGCGGAAGAAATAGGTATGGATTGCATACTGTGTCTGTGGGGCTTTGGCGATTATGAAAAAATTCACAATAAAAACGTTATTTTTTCGGCGAAAACTCCAAACGACGTGACGGAGTTTGTAAAGCGTAATTATTCCGACAAAATATAGTTTGCCGCTTAGGAGTGTCTATGAGTTATTCAAAGATGTCTTTTGATTTTATAAGACGTAATTTTTTGAGAAGTATGGGCGTTATGCTGATACCTACGGTTTTGCTTGGCATTTTACTTCAGCCTATGAATATTGTAGAAATAATCGTCAGCATAGGCAAAAAGGAAGAGACGTACCATTCATTTATAGATATTTATAGAAAAATCAACGGATATACCGGCGCGTGGCGTTTTTCTTTTATTGTTATAACAATCGTGTTGTCTATAATATTTCTATCATTGCTTTCGGGATTTATACGTCAAAAAATGCGTTACGGACTTGACAGCAGAGGCAAATGGAGTATGATAGGCTCTCATCTCAACGACAATTTCGTACCCGTGCTCAAGTATTTGCTGTTGTTGTTTTTATCGCTCGAAGTATTGGCTGTCTTGCTTTCGACTTTTTTATACACAACAATAAAGATATTCGACAACGCGTTGCCTATGTGTTTGATACTGTCGTTTTTGTTTTTGTTGATAGAATTATTGTTTTTGGCGATGTCGCTGTTGACGGTGCCTAATATGACGATGAAGGGCTTTGGACTTTTCAAAGCGTTCGGACATTCTGTCTATTCGCTTAATTCCAAGATAATCAGAGTTTTTTTCAGCATTATATGGGTTGCGGCTCTTATGTGTTTGCCGATAGTAATTTTGATTATCTTCCCGTTTAAGGGAGCTTCGATTTTACTGGCGCTGTTTTCGTTTTTGTTTTATTGGACTCTTGCGTCTTATATAGGCGTGTTGGTTTACGTCGTATATTTCGACGTTGAAGAATTGGAGAGGGAGGACCTTAAATTATGATAATCAAGGATTCGTTTAGTATTACCATATCCAAATTTTCGCTTGTATATCAAGTTGTGCTTGTGCTTTTGATAGCATTGCTTTTTTTCGGCATAATAGGTTATGCGATACTTGCGCCTACGCTCGGCGGCTATGTTGGCGAGCTTAAGGATTTGGGAATAGCCGGCACCGTAAAGGATTATTTGAAATCGATATTCAGCGGCAGCAGCGACGGAATACAGCAAGACGGCGCCAACGAATATTATCAAGCTCTTGTTGACACAATTAAGGATATAGGAGTGGTTACGAGAAGACACGTCGGTTCGATATGGGGCGGTATAATTGCGGTGGTGATACTTGCAATTCTTTTCAGCGTGTTTTACCATATGTGCTTATACACTGTTACAGACACTTTGCACGCGTTTATGTCTTCTGACAGCGAATACGGCTTTTGGTCCAATATGATTGCCAACCTGTCCAAATCTTTCAAATTTTCTTTGGCGTACGTCGGAGTATTTATCGGCAATATGATAATTGTCATAGGTTTGAGTTTGGGACTTGGCTTTTTGTTGGGAGCTGTCAACAACTTCTTGGGTATTGTTTTCGCGTACTTCACGGCATTATTGACAATTTCTATTCAGAGAGCTTTGTTTTCCGGTTGGATGCCGGCTTACGTCGTCTCCGATATGACGATTAAGGAGAGTCTGGTCGCCAACTTTAAGATGGCTTCGAGTCGTTTCAGAGACGCTTTGGGAGTATATTTCGTGTTGTATTTGTGCACGTTGATTTTGTGTATAATCGTTGGGATTTGCACTTTTGGATTTGCCATAATAATCGTATGGAGCGTATGCGCCGTTCTCACGCAGGCTCACGATATGGTCAATTATTATCATTACGAGGGAAAGAAGTATTACCGCGATTCGCAGCACGTCGTAGACCCAACCAAGAAATATAAGGATGCCGTTTTGGAAAGTCCTATAGAACGATAATAAAAACACAACGGCGACTGATATTCAGTCGCCATTATATTTTTATTCCAAAATTTAAGCTACAAACATTGTCGTGTTTTGATAATTTGCTCTGTTTACCATTTTGCTTTCAAGATATCTTTTCAATCTCTCGGGAGAGGCGATAGCTTTGGTATTGATATCCCATTTTCCCACCACGTCGACGGTTATATCTCCGTAACCGAAAATTCTTCCTCCTACAGATTGGCTGACTGATACGGATATTATTCCCATAAAAGCAGATTTTCTTTCGTTCTTTGCAATGACGCCGCTTTTTTGAACAATATAGTCGTTATAAAATTCTATGCTTTGACATTTTAACTTTATAATATCGGCTAGCATCAATAATAAAGGTATTATCAACCAACAAAACAGAACTCTAAACGGGGTAATAGCTCTCCATATACTTTTTTTTGCAATAAATTCGGGCTGGCTGTTTGACATACGATTTCTCCTTTTTTCTATATCATATACCAAAAATATTGGTATGTCAACATATTTACCATAGTTTTTGGTAAACTTCTAGTATGAAAGAAGTGCATTTTGCGGAAAACTTAAAGATGTTGAGGAATTCAGCGGGAATGACGCAGAGACAACTTGCAAAATTACTTGAAGTTGACCAAAGGACTATCAGTGCTTGGGAAAAGCAGGTGTGCGAACCCGGATTTGAATTATTGGCAAAATTATGCGAAATATTTGACGAAACTTTTGACGGTATTCTTTCTTAAAATTATTTTATTTATTCTCACTTACTTTTGATATTGCGCTTGACTCTTTTTCGTCGGTCTGATTTTCAACAGTCTCGACGTTGTTCGTTTGGAGCGGAGTAGTAGCGTTTTCAGAGGCGTTGTCCGCCAAATCTGCCGTAGGCTGAATATTCGGCGTGTCTTTTATATTTGCTTTTATTTTTACGGGGGAGACGTATGTATTCATACTGTTGAAGACGTTACGGAAGTGGTCGGCGACTCTTTCCAAGTTGCTTACTATCGATAAGAATATTCCGCCCGTTTCCGACGAACACTCGTTGTTGTGCATTCTCACAATATGATTTTTTGCAAGGTCTTCGTTGTAAGTGTCAACGAGGTCTTCGTAGCCGTCTATTTCGTCTTTGAGAGCAAGACTTTTGGTTTCGAAGGCGATTATCACATTGTCATAGAGTTTATCTATCGCCGACTTCATCATTTTGATTTCTTCTATTGCCGCTGTAGAAAAAGTGAGTTTGTAATCCACGAGTTCTTGCGCCGATTCGCATATGTTTTCGGCGTAATCGCCAACTCTTTCGATATCGGATATAGCGTGGTAAAAGGACGCTATTTCTTTTTCTTCTTTATAAGAAATTTCTTTTGCTGAAATCTTTACGGCATATTTCGTCAATTTTTTATTTAGGAAATCGATTTTCTTTTCTCTTTCTTCAAATTCTTTTTGTCTGCCGAAGTCGAGATTTGTTAGGCAGTCGGTAGCAATATCCAAATTTTCTTTAGAAAGGCGAGCCATCGCAACGAGTTCTTTTCTCAACATCATCAATGCGATAGACGGAGTCTTAAGAATTCTTTCGTCAATAAAAGCAAATTTGTAATCGGGTTCCTGTTCGTCTTCGCCGTCCGTCTTCTTCTTTTCTCTTACGAGAAGGGTAGCCAGTTTGGTAAGACCTCCCGTAAAAGGCAATAGTATCAAAGTCGCCAGTATGTTGAATATGGTATGGAACATTGCTATTTGAGTGCTGACCTGCGGGAAGGCTTTTGCAAGCCAGTAGTGCATAGCAAGCTTTTCGCTTATAAGCGGAGCTACGAATATAAATATCAAGAAGAGCAGCGTGCCGAATACGTTGAAAAGCAAATGTATTACGGAAGCTCTCTTTGCGTTGGTATTTGCGCCGATAGAGGCAAGCATAGCAGTTACGCAAGTTCCTATATTTATACCCAACGTAACGAAAATAGCGCTCTCCAAAGACATAAGTTGAGCGCTGCCTTGCACTGAGCATAGCGTTATCAAAATAGAGGTCGTAGCCGACGACGATTGAATAAGCGCCGTGAACACCAAACCTATCAACATAAGAAGAAACGGATTTGTAACGGACGATAGCAGTTGAATTACTTTTTCGCTTGAGCTGAACACTTCCATAG
>CAJUOK010000040.1:5785-9291 GCA_910588015.1 uncultured Christensenellaceae bacterium
ATTTAGCTATTTTGTCTTTGTTGGACATCGCCATAAATGCGCCCACGCACGCCAAAGCTGTCAAAAACGGGGTAATAGGCAAACTTTGCAACGCTGTGATTTGCGCCGTGATAGTCGTTCCTATATTTGCGCCCATTATTATGCTCGTAGCTTGTTTTAGCGTCATCATACCGGCGTTTACAAAACCTACGACCATTACGGTAGTGGCGGAGGACGATTGAATTACGGCTGTAATTCCCGCGCCAGTAGCTATTCCCATAAATCTATTATTGCTGACTTTGTTAAAAAGCGGTTTAAGACGGTCGCCTGCAATGGTTTGCAGATTGTCGCCCATCATTTTCAAGCCTATCAGGAAAGTTCCGAGACCTCCCAACAAAAGTAATATCGATTCAAACATATCGTCATTATTATAGCACACGCAAAAAAAATATGCACGCATATTGCAAAGTCAAAATAGCGGCGCTTATCGAAATAGAGTTTTTAGAAGAAAAAATAAATTTTTCTTGCAATATTATATTCCATTTTGTCCATAAAAAATTCATATAAATCTACAATTTTTTGCATTTTTTGTTATTTTTTCGACATATTTTAAGATTTGCAGTCAATAAAGCGCGTGAAAAATATTTTTTTAAGAAAAAAATCGGCAATGACAAAATTTGTCTAATATTTTCGTCGTTTGAGTTGTCTGATAAAGTAAATAATAATTAATTATTATATTTCCATAAATAGGAGATTGCATTTAAATACTCTATGCTATTGACAATATAATTATCAAAGATTATAATATACATAGACAGTATTTACAAAATACAGTCGTTGAAAACAATATGAGTAAGAAAAATAAAATAATTATAATTTCAGTATTTGCAGTCGTTGCGGTAATAGCTATTATTGCGGTATCGGTAATTTTGGTTTCAAGGTCAGACAGGAAAATAGATTATGACGACAGTGTGGAATTTGCCGTTCCGAAGGGAAGTTCTGATTTTTATTACAGTCATCTTTCGGAAAATCAAAAGGTAATGTACAGAATGATTTTGAGGGAAGCCGAAGATATACTGTATAACGGCGTAGAGAAGACGACTTTGGGCATATACTACTTTTCAGATTACGGGCTTGACAAAGAATCGGCAATCGAGACTTGGTTTGCTTTCAGATACGATATGCCGTCAATCTTTTTGATATCCAATTCTTATAAAGATACGTTGGATTCGATTGAGGTTACAATTGCGCCCGAGTTTTTAAATAAGCAAACGCGAGAAAAAGTTTTGAAAGCTGTGGACGCAAGCGTTGAGAAAGTGGGCGAGAAGATAAAAGAGGAATACAATGACTCTTTGAAATTCAAGATTATTTACGACTTTGTTATGTCGGAAACGGACTATAAGAGCGACGCGCAAGGCAACGACGTTTACGACGGATATTCTTATTCTATTGCAGGCGCTTTGGACGGAGACGTCGGCACCGCCAGTATTTGTCAAGGCTACGCAAAAGCGATATCGTATCTGTGCAATATATACGGAATAGAGTGTATATACGTCGGAAGCGAAAGTCTAAAACACGCATTGAATATTATCAAAATCGGCGACTATTGGTATTATGCCGACGCAACGCTGGAAGATAATAAAAAGAGCGCAACTTACAAATATTTTTTAAATACTTATGACGCTTATTGGAATAAGCTTATAAAGAATGGAAAAGATGAGATAAGAAATAATTTATTGTCTAAGCTGCCCCGACTTGATACGGGAATGTTAATCATTAACAAACATTTGTTATTAAGCGACGGAAGCGTTAATTATAGTATGTTGAACAAAACCAAATGTTCTGTCGTTGGCTTTCCGGAAAATGTTAAAGGCGCTGTTATAAAGACTCAAATTGCGGATATGCAAGTCAGTGAGATTGAGGAAAATATATTTAAGGACAGCGACGTAGCTTGGATATACGTGCCTAAAGGTATTGCAAAAATAGATTCAAAAGCATTTTCCGGCAGTGGCGACGTTGCGATATTCTTTGAATCGGATGTCTTGCCTTATAGAGTAGATATTTATTATATGTCTTATGTGTTGAATTGTAAAGACGTAGGAATGACGGAAAATGGAATAAAATGGGCGTTGACAGGCGACGGAACCGTGACGTTGGCAGGCTATGACAGAGATTCCATAGAGTTGGAAATTCCCTCTAAAATAAATGGATACGACGTGACGGCAATAACCGGCTACGCATTTTATGGGCAAAATAGGTTAATGAAAATCGAGATTCCAAAAAGCATAACGCGAATTGATAGCAATGCATTTTTAGGATGCGGTCGCTTGACGTTTTATTGCCAAACTGAGCAAAAGCCGACCGGATGGAATAATTATTGGAAAGACAAAAATTCGCCTGTAATATGGGATTGCTTAAATAACGATACGGCTGACGACGGCAATATATATTTCATTGCCGACAACGGAGTACGATACGCGCTTAAAGACGGCGAAGCAATATTGACGAAGCAAAATTTGAATTTGGGAATAGAAATTATCATTCCCCGCGAAATAAATTACAAAGATATTGCTTATACCGTAACCGGCATTGCGAGCGAGGCATTTAAATCTTGTTTGAATTTGAAAAAAATTGTAATTCCCAAAAGCGTTGATTACATAGGGAAAGACGCGTTTTTTGTGTATAATTCGATAATATGCTGTGAAGCAGAAGCTAAACCTCAAGGTTGGGATGATAAATGGCGTTCTGAATATAATTACGGTAAAGTTGTATGGGATTGCATTAATAACGATATTGCCGACGACGGAAATTTATATTATTTATCGACTAATGGTATATTGTATCTATTAAAAGACGGAGAGGCAACGGTTGCGAATAATCAATCGTCTCTCATTAGCGGAGAAGTAATTATACCCGATGAAATAGAGTATAAAAACGCAAAATACAAAGTCACCAAAATAAAGTCTTTGGCTTTTCAAAATTGCAAGATGACGCGTATCAAAATATCGAAATACGTCACTAGTATAGGCTTCAACGCATTTGTAAATTGTAAAGATTTAATAAGCGTAATAATACCTATCAGCGTAGAATATATTGAAGGCGGCGCATTCTTTAATAACGGTGAAGGTTTTACGATATACTGCGAAGCGGAAAATAAACCGAGCGGATGGGATGAACGTTGGAATACGTTTGATATTCCTGTGGTATGGAATTATAAAGAGAGCTGATATAATTTTAATTTTCCAGATAATTGCGTTGCGATTACTTTCAAGCGAAGTTCTCGTAATTTAAATTAAAGTTGACGTCGTTTCAAACAAAGATTATGAAATTTGAGCGCAGTCGATAAATTTTATCAGATGTATATATTTTGACTCTATATTTGTTGCGCTCAGTATATGTTGGTCGGTTCTGTCACCTCTCCGCTAAGGTCGAGGTGCCATATTGATAAAAATTGAGTTGAACAACACCGTTTTGTCATATTGAGCGGAACGCAGTGGAGTCGAAATATCTCAAACGGATTAGATTTC
>CAJUOK010000041.1 GCA_910588015.1 uncultured Christensenellaceae bacterium
CTTAAGGACATAAGACGCAATGCGGGAAGCGACGGAACTAAGGTAAAGGTCAAAGAGACGGAAGTCATAATAGGCGACGCGCAAGCATATGCGACAGCCAAAGAGATGATAGACTTGAGAGAAGACCAAATAGAGAGATACGCAGAGTATCTCAAAGAGCAAAAGGCAATGAGATAAATAAACTGGATAGATTTCTCGACTACGCTCGAAATGACAATTAATAATAATTATGGTGAAAATACCTTTCTATGTCATATTGAGCGTAACGGAGTGGAGTCGAAATATCTCAAACGGATTGAGATTTCTCGACTACGCTCGAAATGACATAATCAATAAGTCATCTTGAGCGTAGTTTTTTGTCACCTCGACTGAAGCGGAGAGGTCTAATCCATATAAAAAAGGATGAGATTTCTCCATTACGCTATGCTCCAGTCGAAATGACAGGAGAGTATTTGTTAATAACAAAATCAGTATGTCATATCGACCATAGTTTATTTGTCACATTGCGGAAAAAGAAATTGTAATTAAAACAACGACTTACCGTTGCGGTAAGTCGTTGTTGCTTTAATGGACAATATGATTTTATATCATCGGAGAAATCTAAATAGTATTACTTATATTTCTTGCTATTTGCCGATATGTGTGTTAAAATGAATAGAAAAAATACACATAGCAGAATTTGCAAAGGAGCAACTTATGGGAAAAAGGACGCTATTATCATTCAGCCCGCAAATCAAAGTTATCGACGCAACGTTGAGAGACGGAGGTTTGGTCAATAATTTTTATTTCGAAGACGATTTTGTAAAGAAATTGTATCAGACTAATATTCAGGCAGGAATTGATTATATGGAGTTCGGATATAAGGCTTCGAGCGAAATTTTCGACAAATCCAAATTCGGCAAATGGAAGTTTTGTCAAGAAAAAGATTTGAGAGACATAGTCGGAGACAACGACACTGACCTTAAAATCGCAGTTATGGCAGACGTGGGCAGAACCGACGTTGACAAAGATATTATTCCGAAAAACGAAAGCGTAATTGATATGGTGCGAGTGGCAAGCTACATCAATACCATACCTGCTGCCGTTGAAATGGTGGAAAACTGCGCAAAAAAAGGTTATGAAACCACTGTAAATATTATGGCTATATCTCACGCCAACGAAAGCGATTTGCAAGAGGCGCTTGAATTGATAGGCAATTCGCCTGCCGACGGCGTATATCTTGTGGACAGCTACGGTTCGCTATATCCAGAGCAGATAAGAAGACTTGCCGACAAGTATCTCAATATGGCTTCCAAATACGGCAAATTCGTGGGTATTCACGCGCACAACAATCAGCAGCTTGCATTTGCGAATACTATCGACGCAGTAGCTTGCGGAGTCAACTATCTTGACGCGACGGTCAATTCTTTGGGCAGAGGCGCAGGCAACTGTCCGCTTGAACTGCTGCTTGGATTTTTGAAGAATCCCAAATATAAATTACATCCTGTGCTAAAATTTATCGAAGAAGAGATGCTCAAACTCAAAGCAGACGGGCTTGTTTGGGGATACGACATTCCTTATCTTATCACCGGCGTTCTTGACAGACATCCTTCGGGCGCAATCGATTGCATAAAGAAAAATCGCAAAGATTATGCCAACATATACCTTGAGTTGATGGGACTCGAATAAAACGACGCGAAGTCTTTTACATATAAAAAACTTTGCAAAAACGGTGTTTTTGGGGCAATGGAGAAGGCTCCAAACGACACAAAACAGTTGACATTATGTCTAAAATATAATAGAATATAAGATAAATTAACGGAGTTGTTATGAAGTTAAACGGATCGCAAATTTTAATAGAATCATTATTGGAGCAGGGGGTTGACACCATATTCGGTTATCCGGGCGGTTCGGTGCTCAATATCTACGACGCTCTTTATTCTTATCAGGACAAGCTAAAACACGTTTTGACCGCTCACGAGCAGGGCGCGGCTCACGCTGCGGACGGCTATGCGAGAGCAACCGGCAAAGTCGGTGTCGTGCTTGCCACTTCGGGACCGGGAGCTACCAATCTTATTACCGGCATTGCCACGGCGTTTATGGACAGCGTGCCAATGGTGGCTATCACGGGCAACGTAGGTACGTCTCTTATAGGACTCGATTCTTTCCAAGAGGTATATATAGCAGGCATAACAATGCCCATCACCAAGCATAACTTTGTCGTGCGCAACGTCGAAGAACTTCACGAAGTAATACGCGAAGCTTTCAGAATCGCGCAAAGCGGCAGACCGGGACCGGTCCTTGTGGATATTCCCAAAGACGTGACTTCCAACGTTTGCGAATTCAACGCGCTTCCCAAAGCGGAGGCTGACAAATACGTAAAAGCCGACAAAGATACTATTGCCAAAGCGGCTAGTATGATAAACGAAGCAAAGAGACCGACGATACTTTTCGGCGGCGGCGTTTTGATTTCTCAAGGAGAAAAACAGCTTCTCGAGCTTATGCAAAAAGCGCAAATACCCGCCACGCACACTCTTATGGCGGCAGGCGTGTTGAGTTGGGGAGAAAAGCTCAATTTGGGTCTTATCGGTATGCACGGCAGTATGTCGGCGGGCAGAGCCATTGCAGGCAGCGACTTGGTTGTTGCAATAGGCACGAGATTTTCCGATAGAGTGGCTACGCAAAAAGACAAATTTATTCGCGAAGCCAAAGTCATACATATCGACGTCGACGCTGCGGAAATCAATAAGAACGTTTCCAGCGATTTAAGCGTCGTAGGCGACGTTAAAGAAGTGCTTGACGAGATGTTGCCGCAAATCAAAAAGGCAAATCACGACAATTGGATAGCGCAAATCGAAGAATGGAAAAAGTATGATTACAAGCCAAAGGACAAAGAGGGCGTTTTGAGACCTCATCAAATCATACAGGCGGTTTGCGACGAAATAGGCGAAGACGGAATTATCGTCACGGACGTAGGTCAGCACCAAATGTGGGCGGCGCAGTATTCCAAGCGCACCAAGTGCAGAAGTTTTCTCACGTCGGGCGGACTGGGAACAATGGGATACGGTTACGGCGCTTCGATAGGCGCGCAGACGGCTTATCCCGACCGCAGAGTCGCGCATATAACGGGCGACGGTTCTTTCCATATGAATCTCAATGAAATGTGCACGAGCGTAAGTTTCGGTTTGCCTATAGTAAGCGTAGTTATCAACAACAACGTTTTGGGTATGGTTCGTCAGTGGCAGACGCAGTTCTACGGCAAGAGATATTCGCAGACCACTCTCGACAGAGCCACCGACTACGTCAAGCTTGCCGAGGCTTTCGGCGGTAAGGGCTTCAGAGCGACGACGCTCGACGAGTTTAGAGCCGCTTTGAGCGAGGCGTATAAATCGGGCAAGCCGTGCATTGTCGAGGCAATCATTGATAAGGATGAAAAAGTTTTGCCGATGATACCCGCGGGACAGAGCATAGACGAAATAATAATGTAATCAATGTTTAGCGATTTACTAAGCACTAGAATATAAAATTTTATATTTTTGGAGGACACAAAAATGATTAAGAAGTATTATGATACAGACTGCGATATCAAGCTGTTGGACGGTAAGACCGTTGCAGTTATCGGTTTCGGTTCGCAAGGACACGCGCACGCAATGAATCTCGCCGACAGCGGCGTAAAAGTAGTCGTCGGCTTGAGAGAAGGTTCGAGACATACTCAAAAGGCTCTCAACGCAGGACTCAAAGTTATGTCGGTATCCGAGGCTGCAAAAGCAGGCGATATCGTTATGATGCTTGTTCCCGACGAAACTTGCGCAGATATATACGAGGCTGAAGTTAAGCCTTATATGACGGCAGGCAAAGTTTTGATGTTTGCTCACGGACTTAACATACATTTCAAGCTTATCAAACCGTCAAAAGATATCGACGTAATTATGGTAGCTCCCAAGGGACCGGGACATACGGTCAGAAGTCAGTATGAAGAAGGCAGAGGCGTTCCTTCTCTTATCGCCGTATATCAAGACGCTTCCGGCAAGGCAAAGGATTACGCTTTGGCATATGCAAGCGGTATCGGCGCAGGCAGAGCAGGTATTCTTGAGACAACCTTCAGAGAGGAGACCGAGACGGATTTGTTCGGCGAGCAGGCAGTTCTTTGCGGCGGCGTAACAGAGCTTATGAAGGCAGGTTTCGACACGTTGGTTGAAGCAGGCTACGCTCCCGAGATGGCTTATTTCGAGTGTATTCACGAGATGAAACTCATTGTTGACCTTATCAACAAGGGCGGTTTTGAAATGATGAGATATTCTATTTCCAACACAGCCGAATACGGCGACTATCGCACGGGCAGAAGACTTATCACCGAAGATACGAGAAAGGAAATGAAGAAAGTTTTGCGTGAAATCCAAGACGGCACGTTCTGCTCGGAGTGGATGACGGAAAACAAGAGCGGCAAGTGCGCTCACTTCCTCGCAACCCGTCAGTTGGAGCTTGAACACCCGCTTGAAAAGGTTGGTAAAGAACTCCGTACAATGATGAGCTGGTTGAAGAAATAATTCAACTCGAAGGCAAGACGAAAGTAATAATATAAAAAATTATTGTAGCAATATAGTCAAATAAGTCGTTTATTTATTAAATGGCTTATTTGACTAACTTAATATTGATTATATATACGCGCGTATATATAGAAATCGGCAAATCGAAAAATAGCAGGCGAAAATTCAAAGACGTTTAATTTGCAAAAAAGAATTCGACTGCGGAGGAATAAATATGGCATTGAGAAGTGAATATTTGACAAAAGGAGTCGAAACGGCTCCGCAAAGGTCGCTGTTGTATGCTTGCGGCTATACCAAAGAAGAGCTTGAACGCCCGCTTATCGGCGTTGTATCGGCGCATAGCGATATAGTGCCGGGACATATCAACCTTGACAAAATGACCGAGGCGGTCAAAGCGGGAGTGAGATTGGCAGGCGGTACGCCTATTATGGTTCCGTCTATCGGAGTGTGCGACGGCATAGCTATGGGACATATCGGAATGAAATATTCCTTGGCTTCTAGAGAACTCATTGCCGACAGCGTCGAGACAATGACAATGGCGCACTGTTTTGACGGACTTGTGCTTGTTCCCAACTGCGATAAAATAGTGCCGGGTATGGTTATGGCGGCAGTGAGAATGAATATACCCGCCGTAGTCGTAAGCGGCGGTCCTATGATGGCAGGCACGGTATGCAATCAAGAAACTTCGCTTTCCAAAATGTTTGAGGCAGTCGGCGCAAGAAAAGCAAATATTATTGACGACAAAGAACTTCTCGAATACGAAGAGAATTGCTGTCCTTCTTGCGGTTCTTGTTCCGGTATGTATACCGCCAATTCAATGAACTGCCTTTGCGAAGCAATAGGTATCGCATTGCCGGGTAACGGAACTATTCCCGCAGTTATGAGCGCAAGAATCGCGCTTGCAAAACACGCGGGTATGGCGATAATGGACCTTGTTAAGCGCAACGTTAAAGCAAGAGACATTATCAATGAAAAGTCTATTCGCAACGCTCTTGCCTGCGATATGGCATTGGGCTGTTCGAGCAACAGCGTATTGCATTTGCTTGCGATTTCCAACGAAGCGGGATTTCCGCTTGATTTAAAGACTATCAACGAGATAAGCGCGGTGACTCCGAATCTGTGTCACCTTGCGCCCGCCGGTCCCACTCATATGCAGGATTTGAACGCGGCAGGCGGCGTGCAAGCCGTGCTTGCAGAACTTGCAAAGAAAAATCTTATTGACACCTCGGCAATCACCGCGACGGGCAAGACCGTCGGAGAAAACGTCAAGTCTGCGTGCGTAAAAGATTACAACACCATAAGGTCGATTGACAATCCTTATTCGCAGACGGGCGGTATAGCCGTTTTGTGGGGAAATATCGCCAAGAACGGTTGCGTTGTCAAAAGAAGCGCTGTTGCTCCCGAAATGTTGGTGCATTCGGGACCTGCAAGAGTATTTGACTGCGAGGACGACGCTATTGCGGCTATTTACGGCGGCAAAATCAAAGCGGGCGACGTCGTTGTCATCAGATATGAAGGACCTAAAGGCGGTCCCGGTATGAGAGAGATGCTCAATCCCACTTCCGCTTTGGCAGGTATGAAACTTGACAAGTGCGTGGCTTTGATAACAGACGGCAGATTTTCCGGCGCGTCCAGAGGCGCGTCGATAGGACACGTCGCTCCCGAAGCAGCCGAAGGCGGCGAAATCGCATTGGTCAAAGAGGGAGATATAATAGACATCGATATCCCGTCCAACAGCGTCAACGTCAGAGTAGACGAAAAGCAATTGCAGTCGCGCCGTAGTGGTTTGAAAGAGAGAGAACCCAATATCAAGACGGGCTGGTTGGCTAGATATTCGCGTCTTGTCACAAGCGCAGATAAGGGCGCGGTACTCAAGTAGGCGTGACTGCGGTCGAGAGAATGGAATAAGATTTGTCATTTCGACCTAAGTTGATAAGCTCTACAGTATAAAAATTAACCAAAGTAATAATCAATAAAGGACAAAGTATTTATGTTGACTTTAGATAAAGTATATCACGCTTCCTACGTTTTAAAAGAGGCGATAAGAGAGACCGACGTAATCTATGCGCCCAAAATAAAGGCAGGCGCAGAAGTTTTTCTCAAGACGGAAAATCTTCAAGTTACAGGCTCTTTTAAGGTGCGCGGAGCATATTACAAGATTTCGCAATTGAGCGACGAGGAAAAGAAAAAGGGCGTTATCGCCTGTTCGGCGGGCAATCACGCTCAAGGCGTAGCGCTTGCGGCAAAAAAGAACGGCATTAAGTCGCTTATTTGTCTTCCCGACGGAGCTCCCATATCCAAGGTAGAGGCTACGAGAAGCTACGGCGCGGATATTTGTCTTGTCAAGGGCGTATACGACGACGCATACAACACGGCGCTCAAACTCAAAGACGAAAAGGGATATACATTCATTCATCCCTTCAACGACGAGGACGTAATTGCAGGACAGGGAACTATAGGATTGGAAATTCTCAATCAGATTGGCGACTTGGACGCAATAGTCGTGCCTATCGGCGGCGGCGGACTTATTGCTGGATTGGCATTTGCCGCAAAGTCTCTCAAACCGTCTATTAAGATTTACGGCGTACAGGCGAGCGGCGCTCCGAGTATGCAAAAGTCTTTTGAGCAGCACAAGATAGTCAAGTTAGACAGCGTGCATACCATTGCCGACGGTATTGCGGTAAAAGAGCCGGGCGACCTTACCTTTGAGCTGATATCCAAATACGTCGACGGTATCGTCACGGTCACTGACGACGAAATCTCCGCGGCGATTCTCGCGTTGATAGAACAGCACAAAATGGTTGCCGAGGGCGCAGGCGCAGTGTCTGTCGCGGCGACTATGTTCGGCAAGATACCTACCGACGGCAAGAAAATTTGCTGTCTTGTATCGGGAGGTAATATCGACGTTACGATACTATCGAGAGTTATTAAAAGAGGGCTCGTTATGAGCGGTCGCAATTATCTTGTCACTTTAGAGCTTGTAGATAAGCCGGGACAGCTGACTGCGGTGTCCAATATCATATCTGATTTGGGCGGCAACGTAATATCCATACATCACGAACGCTCCAACGAGGGTAGCGACGTCAACGGTTGTTTCTTGCGTATTCAGATAGAGACAAAGAATTTTGACCATATTCACAAAATAGAAAGCGAGCTTACCAAAGCAGGCTTCAAAATTATATAGGAGGCAGTTATTATGAAAGTTATCAGCACACAAAATGCGCCGTCGGCAATAGGACCCTATTCGCAGGCAATGATTAGCGGCGGTATGATATACACTTCGGGACAGATAGCTATCAACCCCTCAAACGGCAATATAGATGCGACGACAATACAGGAGCAGACGCATCAAGTTTGCAAGAATGTCAAGGCAGTGTTGGAAGCGGGCGGTTCTTCACTCGATAAAGTGGTAAAGACTGTTTGTTTTTTGGCGGATATGGGCGATTTTGCTGTGTTCAACGAGATTTATGCGCAATATTTCACTTCGAAGCCCGTGCGTTCTTGCGTAGCAGTCAAAACGTTGCCTAAAAACGTGCTTGTAGAAATCGATACTATAGCCGAAGTTTAATAATATAAAAATACATTATAAATTCCGATATAAATTTTTTATGTCGGAATTTTTTATTACCCTTAAAAATTCTTATTTAATAAAATTTTTATAAAAGTTATCAAAAAATATAAAATTTCTAAAAAAAGTATACTTTTACTGACTGCCGTTTTGCATATCGCGAAAC
>CAJUOK010000042.1:0-3753 GCA_910588015.1 uncultured Christensenellaceae bacterium
CCTTTGTATTCTTCTTTTATTATCGCCTTGACCTTATAAGTCTTTCCTTGCTCCAATTGCGCTCCGTCCGCCAATTCGTTGCCTTCGCTGTCGTAATAGATATAGCCTACTATTACCTTTTGCGTTTCGTCCAAGTTGCTTATAACGGGTACGCTTCCGCTTGTATTCCACACCGCAACTACTTTAACTTTGGAAATCGCGTATTCTATCTGCTCGGTTTTTATCTTATAATTTATTGCGTCTTCTCCGCTCAATGCAAATACAACAACATAGCTACCCGAATTTATCGGCGCTTCGTCAAGTTTATTTTCAGAAAGCGCGCTGTCTTTGTAATACGTAGGCGCAATCTTATTGACATCAAGCGCATTGTCTTTTACGACAAATTCTCCGCCGTGCGGTTTTCCGTCGTAGGTAAACTCTAGCGTCCCTCCGTTAAACACTATTTCTATCTCTTTTTGCTTTATCTCAAAATTTATACTGGGAGTAGTCAATTCGAAATCTTGCGCGTCGCTTTCGCTCAAGCTCATCTCCAAGACGTATTTCCCCGCATTAACCGGCGCGTCAGCAAGCTCTTCTTCTTTCTCTCCGGCGTCATTCAACTTATAGTATTTTTTTATAATATCCTCTATTCTTAAAGCGCTTGCAGTCACTTTGAGTTCTACGCCGTGAGCCGTTCCGTCATAAATAAATTCGTAATTACCTTCGTTAAGTTGCACTCTAACTTCGTCGTTCAACGAGCCTACCGAAAACAGTCTCGCCTTGTTCTGAGCTATCTCGTAATTGTCGGCATAATCCGATTTAAGTTGAGCTACTACCCAATAATTATCTATCCGCTTATCTCCCAACACTATATCCGCAACGCTGATAGAAGAGCCCGTCGCTGTTCCCGTAGCATTGTCGTAATCATTCTGACGATAAATAAGGCTCTCTGCAAGTTTATCCGCGTCAGCGCCGCCTGCGACGTAGTAAGTAAATCCTCTGCCGTTGACGTCGGCGGATTGCCTTGCTTCCCACACTACGGTTATTTTTCCTTTGACTATCTTCCACTCAAGCTCCCAAGGAAAATCTTCGCCGTCTTTGTCATACTTGTAAGTATCCCTATCTCCCTTTATCGGAGTTTTGAAGTTGGGGTCGTCGTTGTTGAACTGCACCTGGGCTTTATAGTTGTCTCCCACGTTGCTTTCTCTGTTACCCGTATACATAGGCTGCAATGAGTCCAAAAGACCTTTTAGTTCAACTTTTTGGGGTCTGCCGTTATATCCCAAACCGTCGGCGGTATAATCCCAATATACTTTGTTCAAGTCGTATAGACCTTGATTTATCTTCCACTTTATGCTGAACGTCGCGCTTGCTCCGCCGTTGAGCGTTGAGCTTGCGTTGGTTGGCACTATAGTCACGGTCGTGGTATACGAACCGCAAATCTTTCCCACCTCGTTTTCATATTTGTCTATGGTTATGCCGAGCGAAGCAAACGCCGTCTTATCTATATCAAACGTATATTCCGCCGCATTGTATTCGAATTCTTTTGGAGCGTCGCTATTGGTCCAAGCTCCAACATTCTGAACGTTGCCGTCGTCTATATTAACGTTCTGATACTGCCATATGATATCGGCTTCGTTCAATATAATATCCTTATTGGTCACGCTGAACGTCCTTGCCGTCTGTCCGCTCAACTTATAGTTTTTACCGTCGCCGTTGGTCGACAGCTCGACTGTAAACGTGTAATTTCCGTTTGTCAGCGGAGGTATCGTAACGTTGGTTTTATTTGGATTGGTATCGTCGGGTTTTCCCTGCAAACTTATAGCGTTGCCGTCGGACGCCGTATATGCAAACTTATACGAAAGCGTATCTCCCGTAAATCTGCCGTCTATAATACTCACCGTCTGTTCTTCTCCGTTTGCCCAACTCCACACTTTGGTGGGCTCAAAATCCAATATCATAGAATGAGGCGTAATTTCCACACTCATATTTTTGGCAGCAACGGTTTTATCGGTCCATTCCATTAGTTCGTCGTTTTTAAGCTCGGCTTTGAGCTGATATTCTCCTACGGCTTTTGCTTTTAACCCTCCGTAGTCTCCCACGCTATCTTCATATTCAAGTCCGACTGTAGTCGGCGTGATAGTTACCTTTGATTTATCGTATGAAGAACTGAACTTAAATTCTTGCTTGGCTCCCGAATATTCCCCTACGGCAGAACCGTAAAACGTCGGCGTAGCAATTTGATAAACTATTTTGTATACATATTCTTTGGGCGTAACGCTTCCGTCCGACCAACATTCTCCGCCTTTAGGCGTTACCGTCACAGTATATTTTCCCGCTTTGCTTGCTTGCAACGGCACGACGTTTGATTGGCTTGAAGTGTCGATAGTCATAGTTCCCGCCGTATCGCCGCTAACCGTGTCAACTTTATACGTTATATCAACTTTATTCAAATTTACGCCCAGCAATTCAAAATCGATATCGCTATCGCTGTAATAGTCTTTTACTTTTTCCCCTTGCTTGGGCGTAGCAGTCGTAGACGCTTTTTCTGCCTCGTATAAGTTCAAATGAAACGCCGGACGAACGCTTTTTACGCCTCCGACCGTAACTGAATTTCCTGTAGTATTAAATCCGTGATAAAAACTCGTACAAGCCGCCGACCTAGACCAACCGACTGTGTTTCCGCCGAATACCGCTTCCGATTCCTGCCACAAGCCCCTATAACTACCTTTGGGATTATAACCCATTTCCGTCAAACTGGGAAGCCACAACTTATCAGTCTTCCAATTGTCATAACCTGTTACGCCAAGCAATAAATCTCTTGTAACGTGTATATAATTCGAAGCGGGAATATCAGTGCTCCAAGCGTCGTTCTCATAATCCGTAGGGTCGGGGTCGCCCAACGCCAAAGACGATTCGAATTCTTGCCATTTCATATTTTCGGGAGTCTCTATAAAATCGTACAGACTGCCGGCAACTCCCGCGCCGGCAGGCATCGTAAATCTTGCGAATGGATGACTGCTGTCTTGAACGGCAACCGCGCTAGTCGTACTACTGGTACCGTAAATGCCTCCGTTGTTCAACGTAACTGCTCTCATCTTGCTAGTTCCGTACATATTAGCAGGATAACTGCCTTTAGCACTATCGTGATAATCATTAAAAGAAGACGTTGCATAGGTTTGGTCGGGTATTTCGCTTGAATATAAAAGCACAAATGTCAAAACAGGTTTTCCCGACTTATTGTTTGCCAAATACATTGCTGCCCAAGTCATATCGTCTAAAACTATCGTAACTTCATTATTGCCGCTGCTATTTCCTCTAAAAACTCTGCTGTTCATCGCATTGTCAGTGGCATTCGACAATTCTTTGACAACGTCGTTGTAGGTCGCGTTCTTTTTACCTATTAGTTGCGAATATAGCTTACTCAACATATCGCCGTCAAATACTTTTCCGTCGCTTCTATTGCTATAATCATTCAAAGTTATTTTTCCAACGTCAGAAGAATCGGCTTCCTCCCCCTCTGCCAAAGCGGGACTATTTTGCTCGGGATATCCTATCATACAAATAAAAAGACATAATATCAGCGCAACATTCAATATGTACAACAAACTTTTTAAAGCGTTCTTTCGTAGCGTCATAATTAATTTCCTATTCCAAATTTGATTTATCTGTTACGTCAGTAATTTAAGCGACCTATCGTACGACCGATATACTCGATAGCGTATTATAATCGCTCATACTGCAACTTTCCAAAAAAAGTATACTTTTACTGAC
>CAJUOK010000042.1:3763-8039 GCA_910588015.1 uncultured Christensenellaceae bacterium
ATGCATAAACGGCAGTCAGTAAAAGTATACTTTTTTTGGAAAATAATCTATTTTGTATAATTTTTATTAAAACATTTTAATTTTATCATATTAATGATAGCCGATAATCTATTAAGGTCTTGACAGTTATAAATGCGCGATATATAATATGATTATGGAAAACGTCAAAGAATTTTTGGAACAATGCGAGTCGCAGACTCTTTGCAAATACGCTATGCTTTCGCAAAACACTAAAGGCAGAGAATATGAAATTTCGCCCTGCGATTTGCGCACCGAATATCAACGAGACAGAGATAAAATACTTCACTGCAAATCTTTTAGAAGACTCAAACACAAAACGCAAGTTTTTCTCGCTCCCGAAGGCGACCACTATCGCACGCGTTTGACTCACACTTTGGAAGTATCTCAAATCGGCAGAACTATCGCAAGAGCGCTTCGGCTCAACGAAGACCTCGTCGAAGCCATTGCTTTGGGACACGACCTCGGTCATACCCCGTTTGGACACGCAGGCGAACGAAAACTTAACGAACTCATATCCGGAGGCTTTATTCACAGCAAACAGAGTCAACGAGTTGTGGAATTATTGGAAAAAAACGGCAAAGGTCTCAATCTGACTTTTGAAGTGCGCGACGGCATAGGCAATCATAGATTCAAAGACTCTCCATTGACGTTGGAAGGCGAAATAGTAAAATACGCAGATAGATTCGCATACATAAATCACGACATAGAAGACGCAAGACGAGGCGGCGTCATTACCGACGACGATTTGCCTAAAGACTGCGTAAAAGTTTTGGGAAATTCAAAATCAAAGCGAATCAACAATCTCATCGCCGATATAGTGAACAACAGTTGGGACCAACCTTATATAAAACAATCTCCCCAATTCAACGAAGCAACGGAAAAACTCCATAAATTTATGTTCGAGAGAGTTTATCTCAACGCTCAAGCAAAAAGCCAAGAAGCCAAAGCCGTCAAAATGATAGAACTTATTTTCGAATTTTACGTCAAAAATTTAGACAAACTACCTGCTTTTTATCGCTCTTTGCTCGACGAATACCCCGCCGACAGAGTCGTGGGCGACTATATAGCGTCTTTTTCAGACAGATACTGCGTGCGAGTATTCGGCGAACTTTTCGTACCGGACGAATGGAAGATATTATAATTGGTTTTCTTGCGTGACGTCTATTTGTTCTCCGCTGAAATACGGATTGACGTGAATAACTATATGTCTGACTTCTTCAAAAGAGCTTTCGATTTTATCGTGCACTCTTTGCGCTATCTCGTGCGCCTGCACTATATTTAAATTGCTATCCACGGCAATCTCTGCCTCGACGTAGATTATCGAACCGGATATTCTCGTCTTTAGCAAATCTATTTTCTTTACTTCTTCATCGTCGTTAATTGTCTTGTATATCTTACTTACAAGCGTCTCGGGCGCCGCGTGGTCTGTGAGCTGTTTTATCACGACTTTTACTATATCGTAAGAAACTTTGACAATAAGCAAAGCTATCAGCACTGTCGCTATGCCTTCGAGCACATATACTCCTAGCATAGCTCCCAATATTCCCGCAAAGCCCGCTACCGACGAAAAAGCGTCGGACCTGTGATGCCAAGCGTCTGCTTTGAGAGCTTGCGAGTCGAGTTTTTTTGCATAATATATCGTATACCAATACATTCCCTCTTTGACGACTATAGACACCACTGCCGCAATTAAAGCCGCCAAAGACGGCTTGACAAAGTCTCCGCCTTTTGCCGCCGCGGCGATACTCTTTATACCCGTCCAACCAAGCGCCAACGCCGTTGCAAACAGCAGCATCGCCAACATTATCGACGCTATGCTTTCAAACTTGTCGTGTCCGTAATTGTGGTCCTTATCCTCGTTTTTTACGGCTATTCTTGCTCCTATCAATACGATAAGAGTTGACAAAACATCGCTTGACGAATGCACCGCGTCGGAAACCATAGCCGTGCTGTGCCCCAGTATGCCCGCCAAAAATTTGCCTATTGCCAAAACAAGGTTGACGACTATGGTAACTATCGCAACCTTGTTGATTATTTTTATTGCCTTATTGCTGTCTTGAATCTTCACTTTTTTTCTTCTTTATATTTATATATGCGACAAATTTCCATATCTACTTGCGAATTGGGCGCACATCATATATTATGTATTTTCAAGCATTGTCGATAATCTTTTCGCTTATTATGCCGCAACAATTTAATATATTTGGCAAAATAATTAAGTCGGATTTCTTAAGCGCTTTTGATTACGCCGTCAAATCAAAGCGTAGGTATCTAGTATCTTTTTTACTTCTTTTATATAAGATTGGATGGGCTTGTATTTATCCGCAACGGATATAAGACCTATCCACATTGCTCTGACAAGCTTTGCTCTTTGTGTGTCGAAAGAATAATAAAGTCCGTCCAAAAGCGTAATAATATTGTCTTTTAGCGAGTCGGAGATAAGCTCGTCGTCTTCAACGATGTGAGTCATCTTGGATATATACGGCGCAACTTCTTCCTTTATCGTGTTGTCGATTTTTTTCTCTTCTTCTGCGTCGATTACTCTTTCTTTGTAATCTACCACTCCGCCGAAGGCTTTGGCGTATGTCACGAGTACGGTATTGCAAAAATGCGAATAACGCGCGGTATAATCGTCGTATTTATAATAAGCCGACAAAAACTTGTCCATATCTATATTATTTCTGTCTATATCGAAAAGCAACTTCGTCACAACCGATACGACAGCCATATCGTCAACGGGTAGATTGAGAGAATTTTCGCCAAAAATAGAATTGTAGGTCTCGTTGAGCTTGATAGAAGAATTGCATTTTGCAAGGTATGCGGTGAGGCACGGCGTGGACGCAACGAACTTTAAAAGATTTTTTATTGCTCGCGCGGACAGAAGATACGACGAACCCGCTACTTCGTCGCAATAGTTCAAAAATATGCTGTACGCTCTGCTTGGCGATAATTCTATCATACGACAACTCCGATGTTTTTTATAATTATACTATATGAAAAACAAAATATCAAGCGCGCAAAATGCAAAATTATCCCAAAGCGCTTGAAAATTCATATATCATAGTATATAATGATTGCGTACGGCAAAAGCATACGCGCATTTTCTTTGCCGTCTTCAAATACGGTAATTGCGCTTATAAGGATAAAATATGAAATCAATATCTTTACTACTCAACACTACGCAAAGCGTCAAAAATTTTGTAAATACTATATCCCAATACGATTACGATATGGACCTTCGTTGCGGAAGGTATGTTGTGGACGCAAAGTCTATTCTCGGAATATTCTCGCTTGACCTCAACCGCCCCGTAGTGCTGGAAATCCACAGCGATAGCGATTGCAGCGAACTTGTAGAAAAAATTTCTAAATATATCTGTCAATAATGTTGGAATCCAATACCGTCAACAAGCTTATATTGCTTTATGCGCTCGATAAAATGGAAGTCGCCCTCCAAGAGGACGTCATTTTGGATATGATTACGGAGAACAACTGGCTTTCTTATATGGACTGCAAAGTTGCCCTTACCGACCTTATAAAAAATAATATGATTTCCAACGTGGCTACAAAAGGTTGTAATCCGCGATATGCAATAACCAGCGACTCAAGAGAAGGGCTTAAACATTATTTCGTGGAAATCCCCTCCTCCCTGCGCGACAATATAGCCGAAGTAGTCAAACTTAACAAACTGAAATACAGGAAAAAACAAGATTATTTTTCCGATTATTACAAAAACGCAGACGGCACCTACACCGTCGTTTTAAGAATAGACAGCACGACGAATTCTCTTATGGACCTCAAACTTGTGGTTCAAAACAGAACCAAAGCCAAGTGGCTTTTTAAGAACTGGAGCGATAAAGCGTCGTCTCTTTATGAATTTATTTTAGAAAATCTCATAGATTAAAAACTGCAAATAAAAATTAAACATTTTATAAATTATTAACGACTATTGTCTTTATTATTAATTGTCAAATATTAAAATTGTTATTTTGGCTACAATTCTTTTGTCGTTGACAAACCTAGCGCGAAGAAAAATCTAATATTCGTATGTCATTCGACTGAAACGAAGTGTAATGGAGAAATTTAATCCTGTTTTATATGGATAAGACCTCTCGACTACGCTCGAGGTGACAAAAAACTACGCTCAAAACGATTTATTTATTTTGTCATTTCGACCAAGCGTAGCGCGTAGAGAAATCTATTCCTTTTTATACTGATTAGATTTCTCCACTTCGGTCGAAATGACATATTATTTATG
>CAJUOK010000043.1 GCA_910588015.1 uncultured Christensenellaceae bacterium
TTCGATACGCTTCCAGATTGATTATTAAGTTTTTGTGCAAAAAATATTTTGTAGATTTTTTTGTGGAATCCTACGTTAGGGCGGTTGCCGTGTAGAATTCCTTGACCGACTTTGGCTTGTCGATTTGTTGCTAAGGGCAGTTTGCTCATAGACACAAATCTGACGTTTTGGGGGAGTTCTCAGTTGGTCGGGCAATGCTTGTAGATTGATTTTGAGGGTTTGTCCCTTTGATATCAATTTCCTTTCAAGACCACCTCGTTATGACCACTTCGATACGCTTCCATATGAGACGATAAAATAATTTGTCGTCTATGGGTATTTATTATAGCAGCAAGAAAGTATAAAGTCAATTAAATCGTATTTAATACGTTTTTTTAATCTTCGTCTTCCTCGTCTATGTCGTCTTCTTCGTCCTCTATATCGTCGACGGAGTCTATATCGTAATTGAAATCGGCTTCGAAGTCGTCGTCTTCGTTGTCAGATTCGTCTTCTTCCTCATCTTCGCTTTCGTCATCTTCGAATTCTTCTTTTACAAAGTCGTTGGCGGAGAAGTCGTCTTGGTCGTCGAATGCGTCGTCGTAGATATCAAACTTTTCTTCTTCGTCTATATCGTCGAATGAGATTTTCTCAATGCCGTCTTCAGAATCAGAAGAGATATCTTCGCTTTGGCTGTCAACTTCCGAATCAGCGCCGTCCGTAAAAGACGAAGTTGCGCGTTTGGATTTAGCAAGACAGTCGGGACACATTTTTTTGGTTCTTTCAATATAATTTACACCGCAAACAGGGCAGAGTATTTCCTCTTCTTCATCTTCAAGCAACGTAAAGCCTTCTATTCCCAACTCTGCTTTACACACGTCGCAATATTCGTCCGATTCGAGAATCCAATTTAATTCACATCTCGGGCATTTCATATATTTTCCCATAAAACCTCCTAAGGCCAAATAAAAACACATATGCCTTCAATGTTTAGTATTATATGCATAAATTTTCAATTTGTAAACACTTTTTCTAAAAAATTTTTAAAAATTTTTAAGCGCGTATATATATGCATTTTCAGGCGTATAGATAGCATAAAAATATTAGCTGATTTTTAGCCTGCAACACAAAAACGGGGAAGGTAAAACCCGCCCCGTTTTTGTATAAGGTGTATTAGGTGAATAAGTCTTATTAAGCGCCTTCCATAAGCATTTTATCTGCAAGAAGCGCGATAAATTCGCCGTTGGTCGGTTTGTCGTTGGCAGTATATATTTTTATGCCGAAGATATTGTTGAGGTTTTCTATTTTACCTCTGTTCCAAGCGACTTCTATGGCGTGTCTGATAGCTCTTTCGACTTTTGAAGGCGAGGTCTCGAACTTGTTTGCGATAGAAGGATAAAGCTTTTTTGTAATAGAATTGATTATTTCCGGAGAATCTATTGCCATTTTTATAGCTTCTCTCAAAAACTGATATCCTTTTATATGCGCGGGTATTCCAACCGTGATAAAGATATTGGCAAGTTTTTCGTCAAGATTACGCTGCGATTTTTTGAGAGCCTGTTCGATAAGTCTTTCTTCGAGTTGAGTATTTCTCTTCGGAACGCTCAAGCCGCCGAATTCTTTTACTCTGTCTTTCAACATTTCGATATTGATAGGCTTCACGAGATAATAACTTGCGCCTAGGGAAATAGCTTTATTTATAAAGTTATCACCCGTAAGTTGAGATACCATTATGAAATTGGGTCTTTTGAGCATTTTTGAATAATCGATATTTGCAAGCACTCCAAAGCCGTCTACTTCAGGCATAACGATATCCAAAATTACCACGTCGGGGCAAAAGCTTTCTATTTTGCCGATTGCGTCCAAACCGTCTTTGGCGGTCGCTATAATTTCGACGTTTTCATCGCCGATATAGCTTTCTTTCACATTGTTAATAAATTCTTCATTGTCATCCACGACCATTAATTTGATTTTTTTCATTTACTCCTCCGAATATATAAGATTTTATCAACTCGTTATCACACTCTCATAGATTTGTCGTGAGTAAAAAAATTAAAATTAAGTGGCGGTTCGGCGCGATTATCGTATGTTAAGGAGTACTTTTGTCGTATGCGACCGTAATATCGTGTTGTATGTATATTGTATTATGTAGAAAAATTTCTTTCAATGTTGCGACTTGTCGAAAAATGTAATTTTACGCTGATTTTGTAGAAAATATCGTATTTATAATAAAATTTGATAACAAAAACGCTTTTATGATATGACAATGTGTGCTATAATTAAATTATGGAAATCAAGACTATATTGAAAAGATTAAGAAGAGAAGCGGGACTGACGCAAAAACAGCTTTCGCAGGAATTGGCTATAGGTCAGTCGACGATTTCTCAGTGGGAAAGCGGCGCAAGCAAACCGACCGCCGACGCTTTGATAGCGTTGAGCGAATATTATGAAGTATCGGCGGATTTTATTCTCGGCATATCAAATGCAAAAGAGGGCGAATGCAAGATGAATAAAGACGTCGAAGAATGCATTGCGCTCATTGATAACTTGACCGGTTATCAGCGAGGAATTATCAAAGAATTGCTCAAGCAAATGAAGATGTTTTAATTGACATTTCCCAATAAAAAGTATAATCTAAATCGGATAATAAATATTTACGATTGCAGTAGGTATAATATGGCGGAATTCAAGACGACCTTGATAATGGTCGCAATAATGTTGGCTTATGCCGTGCCGGGTTTTATTTTGATAAAAGTCAAAGCCGTAAAATCCGACCACATAGCTTCATTTTCAAAACTTCTGATGTTCGTAAGTCAGCCTGCGCTTACTTTATATTCCTTTAACAAAGCAAATTATACCAAGGACCTTGGAATAAATCTGCTTATTTTTTTGGGTATTATCACTTTGGCGCAGTTGTTGTTCATAGCCGTCTTTTATTTGATATTCCGCAAAAAGATGACCGACGTCCGCTACCGTATCGCGACGGTTGCCACCACGTTGTCCAACTGTTCGTTTTTGGGCGTTCCGTTGCTTGAGGCGATATTTCCTCAATCTCCCAATGTCGCCGTCTACTCGATGATGTATTTTCTTTCAATGAGCTTACTGGGATGGACGCTTGTATCTGCTATTATTACAAGAGATAAAAAATATATAAGCGTCAAAAAAATACTTATCAATCCCGCAACTCTGTCAATTGCGATTTCGTTGCCTTTCTTTTTCACCGGATTCAAGATAGGCATCGAGAATGGGGAATTGTTGGGGCAAGTGGAAAATATGATAAACATTTTGGGAAAAATGTCCACTCCGCTGTGTATGTTGGTTATGGGAATGAGACTAGCGACCGTGAAATTCAAAAGTCTTTTTAACAATTGGATGCAATACTTGGCTGTTGCCGTAAATCAGATAGTTTTCCCGTTATGCGTACTCGGACTGCTTGAGCTGTTGGGAGTAGATTCAGAACTCAAGTGGTGTATGTTTATTATGTGCGCGTGTCCCGTCGCCGCCGTAGTGCAGAATTATGCGGAGATATTGGGGGAAGGGCAGGATATTGCCGCGAATATGGTTTTATTGGGCACGCTTTCGTCAATAGTAACGTTGCCTCTTATGGCGTTGTTGATATAGAGCATAACAGACAAAAGCTTGAAAATATGTTGACAAGCGATAATAAAATTGCATATAATACAGATGTAAATAAAGCTATAAGCGTTCAAGAGTAACTGTATTGCTTCGAACACAGAGAAAAAGGTCGGCGGCTGAAAGCCTTTTGGAGAAGAGACAGCAAAGTGCGGAGCGCTTGCTCGCAGGGGAAATACTGCGCGTGGAAGTCGCGTTAAGACCGTTGAGAGGGAGGGATAACCTCCAATCAGAGTGGAACCGCGAGCAATCGTCTTTGAATTATCAAGACGGTTGTTTTTTATTTATGCACCGATAGAATATACGCTTTGCCGTTTGGGCGGAGCAAGGAGAGATATGGGAAAAATCAAAATGGATTTACAGGCGGCGTTGGAAAAGGACCCTGCCGCAAGAAATAAATGGGAAATATTCTTTACATACGGCGGTTTTAAAGCCTTGTACAGACATAGATTTGCGCATTGGTTTTATAATCACGGTATGAAATATTTTGCAAAACTTATCGCAGGCGGCACGCGCAGAAAGACGGGAATAGATATTCATCCCGCGGCAAAAATAGCGGGAGGAGTTTTTATTGACCACGGAGTGGGCGTTGTGATAGGCGAAACAGTGGAAATAGGCACCAACGTATTGATATATCAAGGAGTTACGTTGGGCGGAACGGGAAAGGATACGGGCAAGCGTCACCCGACAATCCAAGACAACGTGATGATTTCTGCGGGAGCAAAAGTATTGGGACCTATAGTTGTGGGACATAATTCCAAGATAGGAGCAGGCAGCGTTGTGCTCAAGGACGTACCTCCCAACTCGACGGTAGTCGGCGTTCCGGGCAGAGTCGTCAAATACAACGACGTCCGCGTAGACGACATCGACCAAAAGCTTCCCGACCCGATATTGGAAGAATTTGCAAGACTCAATCGTAGGATAGAAGCTTTGGAAAGACAGCTTGAAGTAAAATCTTGCAAATATTCGATTACGCAGGAAAACGCTGTCGACGAAGATTCGCAAAGACAAAATGCCATAGAAAACGAGATAGCCGAATTGGAGCATATCATTGACGAAAACAAAGAGAATATGGCTCGCAAAAATAATTAATATCACAAAGAGGTCGAATATATGTTAAAAATTTATAACACTCTTACAAGACAGAAGGAAGACTTTGTCCCGATAAAAGAAGGAAAAGTAACTATGTATAGTTGCGGACCGACGGTCTATAGCTACGCGCATATAGGCAATTTGCGCACTTATATCTTTATGGATATATTTCGAAGAGTGCTCAAATACGACGGTTACAAGCTTAAGGGCGTAATGAACATTACCGACGTCGGTCATTTGCTCTCCGACGGAGACGAAGGCGAAGACAAAATGGCAAAAGCTGCCAGAGAACAGAAGAAGACGCCTTGGGAAATAGCCGAGTTCTACACAAATTATTTCTTTGAGGATTTCAAAAAGCTCAATATCGGCAAACCCGAAGTAATTGCCAAAGCAACCGACCATATAGCAGAGATGATAAAGGACGTGCAGATATTGATAGACAAAGGTTACGCCTATGAAATAGACGACGGAATTTATTATGATATTTCCAAGTTTCCCGATTACGGCAAACTTTCAAGATTGAGTCTTGACGACCAGCAGGCGGGAGCCAGAGTCGAGGTCAACGGGCAAAAACGTCACCCCGCTGATTTTGCGGTTTGGAAGAAGGCAGACCCTCAACATATTATGCAGTGGGAAAGTCCTTGGGGTATGGGATATCCGGGATGGCATATAGAATGTTCGACGATGAGCAGAAAGTATCTCGGTTCTCAATTTGATATTCACACCGGAGGCGTTGATGCAATACCCGTGCACCACGAAAACGAAATCGCTCAAAACGAGGCTTTGGAAGGGCATAAGACTGTCGATTATTGGGTGCACAGCGAATTTATGCTTGTCGACAACGGCAAGATGTCCAAGAGCCTAGGCAACGTGTATCGTATAGACCAGCTTGAAGAAAAGGGATATTGCGCTTTGGATTACAGATATTTCTGTCTGAACGCGCACTATCGCAAAAAGCTTAATTTTACTTTTGAGGGTATGGACGGAGCCAAGATTTCTTACGCAAGATTGCTCAACTTACTTTACGCGCACAAAACGAGCGCAACGTCGACTTCTCCCGAGATATTGGCTAAATATAAAAAACAGTTTAACGAAGCAATCGACGACGATTTGAATATACCGTTGGCATTGGGAGTTGTATGGACAATGGTCAAAGAGCCAAAAAGCAAAGATATATATGCATTGGCGCTGGAATTCGATAAAGTGTTGGGACTTTCTTTCGATAAAGCTCAACCTGCAGAAGAAGAGCAAGCCGATATTCCCGAGGACGTAAAGGCAATAGCGCAGCAACGTTATGAAGCTAAAAAGCAAAAGGACTTTGCGACGGCAGATTCGTTGAGAGCAAAACTCGCCGATATGGGATACGGAGTGCTCGATTCCAAAGACGGATATAAGATAGTTAAATTATAAATCTATAGCGCCGAAAATAGCACACAAACTATTTTACTGACATAACAATTTAACTACAAAAGCCCGCAACAAATTTGTCGCGGGCTTTTATATAAATATTAATGTAATTAAGTTATTTCCAACAACAAATTACAATGCAATACTTTTTAGGAGGAAAATCAAAATGAAATTATTTGATAAGGTAAAAATTTTGGTATCTAATCCAGAATATGAAAAGTATGGCGTATATAAGGATATGGTGGGGACGATTATTGATGCGGAAATAATATTTAGAAGTTTTCAAGTAATATTTCCAGACCCAACACCGTGGACAGAAGAGACGTGGGAATTTATCGAAGACGATATCTTATGCTTTGTTCACGTAAAAGATATGGAAGTTGTCGAGGAGAGCGATTGCACTGATGAATATCTATTGAGAAATTTGCCAAACAAAGACATTCGATGGTATTGCAAAGTCGAAGACGGGTATATCAAAAATTTGAAAGGCGAGAAACTAAACAAGATAGCTTACGATTACGATAGCTAAAAAATGAATTGAAAATCTTCTACAGTTAGATTTAATTTTATAGGCCGATTATAAGTATCATAAATATTAAATATTATTTGCATACAAATTATAGACTTGTCATAAAACTATTGACATTTACTTTTTTTGATATACGATTTAGTTGAAATAATCGTGTTGAGGTGTATAATGTTAGTAAATTGGTCTAATGATTGGATACAAGTAGTAGATGAATTAAATGACGTAGTTATTGACGATTTTGACTATGAAAAGGGAATACAAGGTCCTATAACACATAAGCATTGTGTTAAGTGTATTGCAGCAAATCAATGTTGGTTTGCAAATGAAAAAAATAAAAAACCCGAGGCAATGGAGTATTCTGTTGAACAGGTCTTAAACGATAGCAAAAATAGGATTGGATTATATCATTATAATTGCCATTGCAAAGAGATAGATATTCCTGCGCCAAACGAATCGGATATTCAACTTATATGCCCTAAAGGTAAAGTAAATTGGTTGTTTAAAGATAAGTCGGAATGGATTCGCGCATTTGGTTACAAGCCTAATGAAGAGTTTTTAGAGTATTTGGAAAATAAAGTTATCGAAAGCTATTGTTTGGGACAATATGTGATTTTGAGAATAGATAATCACGGCGTTGCAATTAATGTATTCGTAGATATAGAAGGTATAGGGGAAAAGACAAATAAATCATACAGAGTTAAATCCGGATGGATGGTTTTTTCTAACGGAAAGTTAAAGTGCAATACGTTTATTGGAGGATGGGCGTAATGAAAATGTTTGATAAAGTAAGAATTTTGGTATCGAATCCCGAATATGAAAAA
>CAJUOK010000044.1 GCA_910588015.1 uncultured Christensenellaceae bacterium
AATGAAAATGTTTGATAAAGTAAGAATTTTGGTATCGAATCCCGAATATGAAAAATATGGGGTGTATAAAGGAATGGTAGGGACTATTATTGAAGCGCATATTGAATTTAGAAGTTTTCAAGTAGCGTTTACAGACCCGACTCCATTCACTGAAGAAACTATGTATTCTATTAAAGATGATATTGTAGAGTATATACACGTTAAGGATATGGAAGTTGTGGAAGAGAGCGATTGCACAGACGAATTCATATTTAACGATTTGCCAAACAAAGATATTCGATGGTATTGCAAAGTTGAAGACGGGTATATCAAAAATTTGAAAGGCGAGAAACTAAACAAGATAGCTTATGATTACGATAGCTAAAGTTAATTATATTTATAATGTTAATATAAAAAGCCTTAAACAAAATCGTTTAAGGCTTTTTTGGTGGAAGCTATAGGGCTCGAACCTATGACCCTCTGCTTGTAAGGCAGATGCTCTCCCAACTGAGCTAAGCTTCCATATTCAGTTGCTTTTTGATTTTAGCACAAGGGAAAAAGGTTGTCAAACGATTTTAATTATTTTCTTGACAGTATACAAAAATTTTAATAAACTATAATTATTGACGGGGGGACGGAGGTTATTTATGGTAAAAGCATTGTTCAGTATGTTGATTATTTTTCTTGTTGTGATAGTCATACTTGTTTGCGTAGGGTATTGGCTTTTTAATTATACCACTTTGGAAAAGCTCGGATACGCAGACGTCGAGATTGCAGAGACGCAATTGCCAAACGGCGAAAAAGTTGCGGTTACGCCCAGAAGCATAGGCATAGAGAATATGACTATGAAAGAGCTTTTCAACTGGTTTAAGGAGAGAGTAAAATCCGGTAACCAAGCAAAAGAATAGAATGCATTTTATTGAGCGCGCCGAATGACGCGCCCGATTTTTATTTTTGCGTTTCTTGGAGAAGTTTAATTAGATATGGTATAGTTTTTTCAAACTTCAATCCATACCAATGCGATTTGTCTTTGGCGGTAAGAGATATTGTCTTTTGAGTATATTCAACGGCAACGCGTAGACTTTTGGGTATTTTAAGACCGTTGGCAAGCGCTCCCACAAAAGCCGAAGCAAAGACGTCTCCGCTGCCGTGAAAGTTGCCTTTTATCTCTTGGGTATTTACAAATTCCAAATTATTGTTGTCGCAGTAGGCAATTAACATACCGTCTGCGGTTCTTATACCCGTGATAATAAATCGAGTAATATCGTTTTGAGTTAATTTTTCGCAAATCTTTTTGATTTGATTAATGTTGACAACGTCGTAGTAAGGCTCGTCGGAAAGCATACAGGCTTCGCTTAAATTGGGCAAAGAGATAAGGCTTTTTTTGCAAAGCGATGATATGCTTTCCACAAAGTCATAGGTTATGCCGTTGTAAAGTTTTCCGTTTTCTGCCATTGCGGGGTCTACGATAAGTTTTGCGTCGGGATATAGACTGCAAATTTTTTCCACGGATTTTATTGCAGAAAGGCTGCCGAGATACCCTGTGTAAATATAATCAAAGTCAATTCCCAGCGATTTATGATGCATAGCGGCAGGCAGAATACTGTCGCATAAGTCGACGCAAGTATATCCTTCAAAACCGCTTGTGTGAGTGGAAAGAAGGGATACGGGCAAAGCTATAGTTTCTATGCCCATTGCGGATATTATAGGCATAGCCACGCTCAACGAACATTGACCGAAAGACGAATAATCTTGAATTGTCAACACTTTTACTTCTTTCATAATTCCTCCTTGCGCTTACAATTGCCGTTGTTTTTTGAGTCTTGGTTTTCGTCGTCTGTTTTGTCGACTGTCGAATTTGCTTGCGGCACACGATTGTAAATTCTGCCGAAAAATTTTTTGATTTGACACGCGTATAACAAAACGGTTGCTACGGCGGCAGAAATTGTTCCTTGCAAAATATTTAAAGGCAAGTTTGCAATACCTCCCGTCCACTTATCTTCTGCGAGCAAAACTCCTTCGGCAATGAAATAGCCAAAAGCCATTATTAATCCGCATAAAAAACAGTCGGCAAAGACAATCAAAGCTTGCGGAATTTGTTTTTTAATAAATTTTGAAATCAATTGGAAGAGTATGGATGCGACAAATCCTTCTAAACCTTTTATTATCAACGTAAAGGGAGCATACGCCATATATCCCAATATTATGTCTCCCAACATAGCGCCCAACGCGCCAGTGATAAGCGCGGGAAACGGACCGAGCAGACAAGCCGTCATAAATATCGGCACGTCTCCGAAATTATAATATCCCGAAGCCATAGGTAATTTTGTATAAACCGTCAAAACTATGGTCAACGCAGTCATAAGCGCGGTAAATACAACAACGCGAATGTGGTTTGCTCTTTTGTTAACGGAATTGGTTTTTGCCAAAATATGCTCCTATTTCGGGCAAAAGAAAATAAAGAAATAAATGCAACGTAAGTTGCAGATGAATCTTTCCCATTCTGACTTTACAGGCGGTTACGGAATCTCACCGTATCGGCTGTTGGGGCTGTTGGACTCGTTCGCTCAAAGGCGACATTACCACCGGTCAGCTTATTCGCTTGCCCAAAGATTTTTTCTTAATAATAACGCCAAGCCGACTCTTTGTCAAGCGGCTTGGCAAAAATTTTTGAAAAATATATTTTATAGAATTTGCTTCTTTTCGAAATCGGATATTGCAGAGAAAACTTTGAATGCCAAAAACTTTGCGCCTTTGGAATTAAAATGCAACATATCGTCGGAATACAAAGAGGTTTTGCCTTGAGTAATATTATGCAAGTCTATATACGGAATTTTGTATTCATCGAGAATAGTTCTTTGAAGTTTTATGATTTTTTCCAGATTATCGTGAGAAAAATCAAATTCGCAGACCTCGTTATTGACGTAAGCCATCGGGCTTGTCAGCGCAATAATTTGCGGCTTGCAAGAAAGATTATTGATTGAATTAAACAAAGATTTGTATGCGTAAGCAAAATCGTTTTCGGTCGTAAAGTTTTTGCTGCGCGCATCGTTGGTGCCGAGCAAAACTACTACGTATTTGGGAGCGTATTGTTCCAAAATTTTTGAATATGGTAAATTCAAATAACTTTTTGAGCTTTGACGGTTGACTGCATATCCGGCAAATCCGAGATTAAGCACGTTGTAATCTTTGCCAAGCATTTTGGCAAGACGGGCGGGGTAGCTTTCGACTTTTCTATTGAGGAGAGTTGTACCGTAGGTCAAACTGTCACCTACGCACGCAACTTTAATGCCCTCAAAATTTACATTCACGTCAGGTATCCTCATAATATTCGCAATCTCCATAGATTTAATTTAATAACTCTATATCACGATTATATCATATGGGAATTTGCAAGCCAAGTATTTTTTTGAATTTTGGCGAAACTTGCGCGTCAAGCCAAGATTTTATAATATTTATTTATATTTCCATTATTTTCATATGACAAACTTTCAATTTCTTGACAATTAGGCTTTGATAAAGGATAATGTTTATATCTAAATGCATCCATAGTCTAATGGATAAAACATCACCCTCCGACGGTGAAATTATGCGTTCGAGTCGCATTGGGTGCGCCATAACAACGGTATGCGAATACCTAGAAAAAGAAGCCGATTTACCGGTTTCTTTTTCTTTTGCGCTGTTTTCGTTGATGCTATAGTTTTACTTTTGCCGTCTTAAAGGTTATTTTATATTTATCTATATTTAAACAATAATTGTTGTAAGCTGCTTTTATTATTGTCGAGATAAATTGAATAGTTAATATAACGATAGATAAATTTAAAAAAATACTTGACAAACAATACTATGCAATGTATAGTATAATGTATAGCGGGGTACTACTTGTGGACATACAGTTGAAAAAAGGGATTTTGGACGTGTGCGTTCTTTATGCGATTAGCAACGGAGAAAGTTACGGCTATAAAATAATAAGCGATTTAACGGGTATAATTGATATATCCGAAAGCACGCTTTATCCCATTTTGAAAAGACTCGAAGTAGGCGGCTATGTCGTTACGCATACCGCGGAGTTCAGCGGACGGCTTAGACGGTATTATAAGATAACGCCGCTTGGACTTAAAAAGCTGAAATCGGGCAGAGACGATTTGCTTGAAATTAATACTATATACAAAAAGCTATTTGGCGGGCGAATTTAGCCTGCTTAGGAGGTAACTATGACCTATAACGAATGGCGAGACGAACTCAAACGCAATCTTTTATGCGTTTCGGTTCAAGAAAGAGACAGGGTTTTGGACTACTACGCAGAGGCGTATGCCGACAGACGCGACGCGGGTTTTTCCGAAAGAGAAATAACGGCGGAGTTCGGCGCTCCGTATGACGCAGCGCAACGTATACTTGCGGAGAGTTGCGAAAAGATTGTTTCGCGCGCAAAACCCGTGGTATCAAGCCGTAAGGAAGAGCCAGAATACGATTATCCGGCGCCTTGCGACAATCGGCAGTATAATCAGGGAAATAACGACGGCGGAGCGTATTCGAAGTCATATCCTGCAAGTTCTCAACCTCAAGCGGCTGCGCAAAACGCAAACGACCGCAGTTGGGTATTCGTTTTGCTTTGCGTAGTATTTGCTATTCCGCTATTCGGCGTGATAATGTCGATGGTGGGAGTAACGGTAGGATTTTTCAGCGTGCCTATTGCTTTCATTGTTTTGGGAGTTGCTGCAATCGGAGACGGAATTGCAGAGTTGCTAAACGATTTCGCGTCGGGCGCGGCTATGTTTGGCTTTGGACTTATGGCTTTGGGATTGAGTCTTATAACAATGCCGTTGTTTTTAAAATTAACGCAGTTAATTTGGAAACTCTTTTTGATACTTATGAATAAGTTAAAAAACCTTTTTAGCGTAAGGGGGAAAAATTGATGAAGAGATTTGCAAAGGTAATGATTGCCGGCGCGGTAATTATGGGTATAGGTTTGGCAATATTAATAGCGGCTCTTGCAGTAGGCGGAGGAAATTTCCAAGACGATTACGAAATTAAAACATATGAATGCAGCGAAGAGAACGTTTCGCTTGATATTGATTTCTCTACAGGAAAACTTGACGTCGATTTTTATGACGGCGAAAAGATAAAGATTGAATATCCCGAAAATAAGTTGCTATCGGCAAGCGTTAAGGAATCGAGCGGGAAGTTGTCTTTCAAGACGGATTATAGACGCAAGCTGAATTTATTCAGATGGTTGAGAAAGATACCTGCGACGAAGATATGGATACCGCAAGGCTCGGTAATGAACGTAAAGATAAATATGGACGCAGGAGAAGCGAAATTCGCAGACGGAGAGTACGGCGACTTTAATTTGTATATGAACGCAGGGTCATTTGAAATGAACGACGCGGATTGCGTAAAGCTGTCGGTTACGCTCAATGCAGGCACCGTCGATATGAATAGCGTGTCGTCTGTCGAAGACGTAAAATTCCAAGTTAATGCCGGTAAAATTGATATAGATTCGCTCAATTGTCCTTATGTTGTCACAGATGTAAACGCAGGCGACGTTTCAGTCGATAAAATGCAAGTTCCCAAAGTAGATGTTGATATCAGCGCCGGTAGCGTAAAGTTCGGGATTGTCGGCAATCGCGCAGAGTATAATATTTTGGTCGATAAAAGCGCCGGCAAATGCAATATCTCCAACCAAAAGGGAACTATGGACAAATATATAAACGCAGATATTTCCGCGGGTTCATTGAATGTCGATTTTGAGTCGTAATACAGGGTAAGATTACAAGCTTTGCAAACTTGCGTATCAAATTGTTGATATATTTTATAAAGTCAAACTTTTAAGTTGACAAATGATAGAGTTATACTGTAATGAATCCGTAGGTGCAACAATCACAACCTAATTAGAACTTTGAATTAGGTTGTGATGTTATTTTTAATAAGAAAACCGACCAATAGCGATAAATTTTGATTTGAGATAATAATAGCTATCAAAATATAATATAATGTCATAAACTATTGTTTAAAGGTTTTATCCAAATCCAGCAAGATAAGCTTATCATCAATTATACAATATATTACCGATTTGCCAACAAGATTACGCGCTTCGTTGTAAGTATATATAGAATTGGAGAAATATTCAACTCCGTCAAGTGTCAATGATACCTTACCAAAGCCCCTAAAAAATCCTTGTTGTCAATTTTCAATTTTGTTTATTCTTTTATCTGATAATTTTATCTTTTTTTCTAATTTTATTATTTGTATTAGATAATAAAATAATGGGAGTAAAAATATGAATACATCAAGAGTAATAATAGCGCTCAACATTATAATTAGACTATCATTTAATATACCAAAAAATACGCCTAACAGAAAAAATAATACAAAAAAACCTATCAGTATAAATATGAATCTGATATATTTGGATTTTGTAATATTGATATTTGTTTTCATAAGCAAATTATATCATTTAAATTATATGCTTAGCAATCAATAAAAATAATGAATATTGCAATTGAAATGTAAAAATTACAATTTTACAACGCAATTTAAAAATTAGGTTGCGTAATACTTTTGAGCGTAATATTTAAAATCGATAAAAAAAGATTGGAATAATTGTTGCAATCTTAATAAATATGATATATAATCTTATCGTCAAGTTATTGATATAATATCTGGGTGTGGCGCAGTTTGGTAGCGCGCTAGACTGGGGGTCTAGAGGCCGCAAGTTCAAGTCTTGTCACTCAGACCAAATAGCAACAGAGCTATTTAAATTGAAGAAGAGAGGTTTTGCCTCTCTTTTTTTCATTTTTATCTAAAGATTTGTTACTCGATGAAATTCTATTTTAATTTAAAATATTGATTGCAAGTTGAATTTCCAAAAAAAGTATACTTTTACTGACTGCCGTTTATGCATAGCGAAACGGCGTA
>CAJUOK010000045.1 GCA_910588015.1 uncultured Christensenellaceae bacterium
TCCTCTCTTCTGTTTAGTTTTTAAGGTGCTCCGCTACCACGCTTTCCGTGACAGCTCATTTATAATAGCACATACCATTTTGCTTGTCAACAATTTTTACGAAAAATTTCAAAACTTAATTTAATAAATATTTTTATAATTTTTCATTATCTAGAAATGCCTTTATCGACATTAAAAACGCCGAAAATCCTTTCGACTTTCGACGTTCCCATTATATTTAACGGTATACTATTTTGCGTTATTAGATAATTCCTCAAGAGCCTGCTCGTATTTTCTGTTGAGTTCCGCCACCGCTTCTCTGTTGTCGAGATGCATTTGCATCAAATCGCAATCAAGCATACTTCTGCCGTGATAAGTCTTTATTGGAAATTCTCCAACTACCTTGAGCGTAAGCACCTCAAACCAATTGAATTGGTCGGGACTTTTGCAAACGCGCGTTTCGCCGTTGTCGTCATATGAATACTCTATGTAATATATCGCAACTTTGCCGGAAGTTTTGTCGGTGCCGTAAGATATGAACTTTGCCATAACGCTTTTGCCTAACGCGGCGACTTCTTCGTCCTTTTTTATCTTTACAATTCTTAATATTGCAGATATCGCCAAAACTACGCCTACCGTCAGCGTCAGCGCCGAAACAACGTAACTTGCCGCGCTTGCGCTCTTTGCAAAAAATCTGTAATAAATAATCAAAGCAACTCCAAGTATCGCAACTACGATACCTATTATGGCAGGTCTTATTACCGAATCTTTTGCGTTGAGTCTTTTCATATCAATCCTCGTTGTAGATAATTCTGCCGCAGTTGGGACACTCCTGTATGCGCCTACCTTCGCCGAGTTTGTTGATAATGTCGCTTGCAATCTCCATTCCGCAGCCTCCGCAACTTGCAGGTTTTCTGAAAGGCACCAAGACGGGGCGCTTGTTGGCTCTTATCTTTTTATATTTATCCAAAAGTTCTCTGTCGAGACCTGCTTCCAAAACTTTAAGTTCCTTCATTATCGCGCCGGCTTCAACTGATTTTTCCTTCTTGAGATTATTGAATTCTTCGGCAAATTTTCTATAGCTTGCCGAAGACTTGCCCGCCTGCTCGTATTCTTTTGTGTATTTATATCCCATATCCGAAAGCTCTTTGCTTGCTCTCGCCGCTTCTCTTTCGGAATCTTCCAAACTCTGATATAATTTTTCCAACTGCTTGGAGTAATAATCAAGTTGCTTTTCGTCGTCGTCATTCATATTCTCGCCGACTATCTCGTCTATTTGTTTGCATATCTCGTCATACTTTGCGCTATACTTGGCAAAAGAATCCATCGCCGCTTTTGCAGTATCGTTCATAACCGTCAAAGTGTCAAAAGACTTTTTGGTAGCCGTTTGATAAAAAATCATCTTTTTAGCCGACTCGCTGTTTTTAAGTTCGTTTTCCAACTTAATCAAACGCATATCCACTTCTTGATATTTCAACATTTTTTCTATACTCATATTTTGCTCCTTTGCCTTGTGACAAGGCTCTTGTTTATTGATTTATACGGGTCTATATCGCTTTGAGCGACTTTTATCAAATAAGAATACTCTTTAAGCCAACTCAAGAATATATCCGTGCATATAATTTCGCTTGTATAATGTCCGACGTCTATTATGGACAATCCGTAATCCATTGCCGTCAACGCAATCGAAAGCTTACTTTCTCCGCCTATTATGCAATCGACGCCGTTGTTTTTTGCATATTCGACAAGCTCTTCGTCGCGCGCTCCCGCGCCTGTGCACAACGCCGCCGACGCTATAATTTTCTCGGCGTCTCCAACGTATTTTACGCAATCGTCTTTGAGTTTTACCGCCACGTCCGCGGCAAGTTCTTTCAATTTAACAGGTCGTATATCGCCCCGTCTTGCGCATCCGTCTATCTTGCTTATATTTGTCATTCCAATCAAGTTTGCAACCGTATCGTTAAGTCCGCTGTCGCAACAGTCTAAATTGGTATGGCAACTGTATAAATTAATTCTTTTTCTTCTTGCCCTTTCGACAAGGCTTTTCATATATTCGTCCGGCTCTTCTCCGAACAAACAGGGATGATGCGTAATAAGCAAATTACAGCCGCTCTCCGCGCATTCGTCTATCGTGGAATAGGTAACGTTTTCCGCTAGTAAAATGCCCGTGACCTCGGCTTGTTCGTCGCCGAAATTCAAACCTGCATTATCAAAATCCAACGCCGACGAAAGAGGCGCGTTTCGCTCTATTATTTTGATTATATCAACTACTTTAGGCATATTACCTCATTTGCTTGCGTCGGCTATTTCGACAATTTCACGATATAATTTAGCTTGCTCGCTGTTTGCTCCTCGGCTCGTCAAATCGTCGGACTTCCTTCGCATAAATTCTATGTAATTATCAAAATCCTCTCCGACTGTGTTTTTGCCGAGCAAAAGCTCTTTTCTGCCAAGACTGCAATCTCTGCCGTCGGCAGGTTCGGCGACGATGATATCATAAAATTTGCCGCATTCTTCGACCTTATAATCACGCGCGATATACAGTCTGTTTTTCTCCAAAAACTTTCGCAATTCGATAGCGTTTCTGTGAGGCGACAGCACGATTTTTTTTATCCCCTGAGGCACGTTCTTGGAAAGTATGCTCATTATCTCGTTGCCGCCCATACCTGCGATTACCACGCAGTCGGCTTCGTTATCATTCAACACCTCTAGACCGTCGCCTACGCGAAATTCTATTTTACTCGCGCCGTAAGTCTTTGCAAGCTCTATTGCTTTTTGCAACGACTTGGAGGATATATCGCACGCAATGACTTTGTCTACTTTGCCTTCCAAAAGGCATACAAGCGACACCTTGCCGTGGTCGCAGCCCACGTCCGCAAGACACCTGCCTTCAACCTCTTCTGCAACGGCGCGCAATCTTTTGCCAAGTCCCAACGCGCCCATTATACTTTGCCGATATAATCTTTGAGTTTTTTAGTGCGATTGGGATGGCGAAGTTTTCTCAAAGCCTTTGCCTCTATCTGACGTATACGCTCTCTGGTAACGTTGAATTCCCTGCCCACTTCTTCAAGAGTCTTGGGGCGAGCGTCGTCAAGACCGTATCTCTTGCGAATAACTTCGTTTTCTCTCGGGGTAAGAGTGCTCAATACCTCAAGCAAATGCTCTTTGAGCATTCTCGTTTCCGCCTTTTCAGCGGGCGACGCCGACGTGTTGTCTTCAATGAAATCGCCGAGATGGCTATCTTCTTCTTCGCCGATAGGCTTTTCCAACGATACGGGGTCTTGCGCGATTTTCTGAATCTCTATCACCTTTTCTTCAGTCAAACCCATTTTTTCAGCAATTTCTGCGGTTGTGGGTTCTCTGCCCAAAGTCTGCAAAAGCTGACGCGATACTCTGCCCGTCTTGTTAATAGTTTCTACCATATGCACGGGGATTCTTATGGTTCTCGCTTGGTCTGCTATTGCTCTGGTTATTGACTGTTTTATCCACCAAGTCGCATATGTGGAAAACTTAAAGCCTTTGGTATAATCAAACTTTTCGACGGCTTTCATAAGTCCCAAGTTGCCCTCTTGAATAAGGTCGAGGAATTGCATACCTCTGCCGACGTATCTCTTTGCAATGGATACTACAAGTCTCAAATTGGCTTCGCTCAATCTGTTCTTTGCGTCCACGTCTCCCTCGCTCATACGTTTGGCAAGCTCCTTTTCTTCATCCGCCTTAAGCAGAGGAACTTGTCCTATATCTTTTAGATACATTTTGACAGAGTCGTCGGTAGCCGCTTCGATATTATCAAATACCAGTTCTTTTCCAATCTCTTCGCTTTCTTCTTGAATTTCTACGCCCTCTTGTTTTAATATTTCAAAAACAAGAGAAGTTTCGTCAGGTTGAAGCGCGTGTTTATCGGAAAACTTTTCGAATTCGGCAATATTCATCGTCTTGCCCTTATAAGCCGACGCTATTTTTTTTGCCTCGCTTTTGATTTTTTCTTCTCTTTGAATTTTCTTTTCGTCAAGCTCTGTCTTTTTTTCTTCCATACTGACACTCCTTCTTAAATCTTTTGCTATCTCTTATTATTGTTGATTTGGGCAAGCTGACTGACCATTATCAATCTTGCTTCCGAATCGGTTTCGCTGTCAATTGCCCGAGTCAATTCCTTTTTGCGTTTTTTCGAGCCTTCTTTTATTATTTTGATTACGCAGTCGTTAAAATATTTGGCGGCTGTTTCGTCGCCGATTTTACTCCCTTCGTCCAGTATAGCCCTGACCTCGGGATTGCTTTCTTCCTGCGATGTCAACTCCTCGAGCGAATTGGTATTATCTTGACTTTTCAAACGGTATAAGTCGTACAACGCCCTTTGATTTTTGTCTGTGATATATTGCGAAAGGTCTTCGTCCAACTTTACGTCTTCCACTCCGCCGAAGAGTCCGTAAAGCACGTAACGAACGGCTCTGTCAAACGCCGACATATTTATTTTGGACGTCTCTTTTTTTATTACTTGCGCCACCGCCTCGCTGACGTCGAGCTGTCTTCTCAAAGTATCGCTAGACAATCCCGTAAGTTTGGATACGTATCCTATATATGCGTCTATCATTGCAGGGTCGCCCAACGGCTTGATAATCTTCATTGCTTCGACGGCATACTTACCTTTTTCCTGCGGAGATGTCAAATCATAAGACTTGGCAAGCGTCAAAAGCTTGTGCTCAAAAAGCGGTTTAGCTTCGATAAGCATTGTCAGATAACTGTCCTTTCCGTATTTGCGAATATATTCGTCAGGGTCTAGATTTTCCGGCAAACTGACCACGCGAACGTCAAGTCCGTGACCGTATAAAATATCCAGTCCTCTCATCGTAGCGTTTTGTCCCGCGCTGTCGCCGTCATAACATATCACGACTTTGTCAACGTATCTCTTTATCAATTTAGCTTGGTCTTGCGTAAGCGACGTACCCATAGAAGCAATAGCGTTTTTGACTCCGCTCTGATAAAGCGAAATAACGTCCATATAGCCTTCGACCACAATAAGTTCTTTTACAGCAGTCTCTAGTTTGAGTCTTTTGACGGAATGCTGTCCGAATATCTCGCGCGATTTATTAAAAAGCACCGTGTCTCGCGTATTCTTATATTTAGGCTTACTGTCGTCAAGCACTCTTCCGCCGAAAGCAACGACTTGTTTTATATTGTTGATTATCGGCACTATAAGCCTGCCCGCCATAGTATCCGCCGTCGCGCCGCTTTGAGACGTATCTACAAGTCCCGCTTCCTGCATATTCTCTTTGGAATATCCCTTCGACGCAAGGTATGCCACAAGTTGATTCCTGCCGAGCGAATATCCAAGACCGAATATGGTAGCTGTCTGCATAGATATTCCTCTCTTTGCAAGATAATCTCTCGCCGCCCTTCCCGAGTCAGACTTGAGATTGGTGTGGAAATAATTTGCGGTATCTCTCATCATTTCAAAGAGCTTGTCCCTGTGTTTCTTCACTTCCGCTCCGTTTTCCGAACGTGAAAAATCGGGAATCGGCACACGGTATTTATTCGCAAGAATTTTTATTGCGTCCATAAATCCCGTATTTTCTATTTTCTGCACAAAAGAAATAGCGTCGCCGCCTTCTCCGCAACCGAAACAATGAAAAGATTGCTCATATAGACAAAAGGACGGCGTTTTTTCGTGGTGAAACGGACAGCACGCCCATTTCTTGCTTCCTTTTGACTGCAAGGGAACATACGAAGATACTACCTCCGATATATCGACTTTTGATTTAAGTTTTTCCAACCATTCGGAAAAATTTTCAGCCATATTTCCCTCGCTTCTAACATTTACAATAAAATTATACGCCGTAAAGCGCGAATATCCTAAAAAATATATTTTTATAATATTATTTAATATAAATATTACACGTAACTCTAAATATTTCAATAATAGTTAAATCTCAAGACGTGCGTCTCGACATAAAAAATATGGAATCACTTTGTTTTCCAAAATAATTCCACAAGATAACGTATAGTTAGACTTAGCATACCGACCAAACGAAAATATCGCTACACTCCATTTTGCCGGTACTTATAAAACTGGATAAGATTTCTCGGCTATGCTCAAAATGACGGAATATATGTCAACTTTTCAATGTCATTTCGACCAAGCGTAGCGCGTGGAGAAATCTCAATCCGTTTGAGATATTTCGACTCCACTTCGTTACGCTCAATATGACATATACCTGTATTGTCAACTCGGTCGTTATTAATTATCATCTTACGTATCGGTGATTATCACCTTGAGCATTTGTAAATGTCACCTCAATTATTACCAATATGTCATTTCGAGCGTAGTCGAGAAATCTAATCTGATTGAGATATTTCGACTCCACTTCGTTACGCTCAATATGACATATTAAAGTTATCTCATTGCCTTTTGCTCTTTGAGGTATTCCGCATATCTCTCTATTTGGTCTTCTCTCAAGTCTATCATCTTCTTTGCCGTTGCAAAAGCTTGAGTATCGTCGATTATTACTTCCGTTTCCTTGACTTTGACCTTCGTTCCTTCGCTTCCTGCGTCTCTTCTGATGTCTTTCATATACTCATCTTCCATTTTAAAGAGCGCTACCGTAGTGTCTTTCTTTACCGTCAGCTTTATCAACGGATTTA
>CAJUOK010000046.1 GCA_910588015.1 uncultured Christensenellaceae bacterium
ATTAGATTTCTCCACGCGCTATGCTTGGTCGAAATGACAAGGTAATTATACTTTTTAAGTTACAATACCTTTTATGTCATATTGAGCGGAACGAAGTGGAGTCGAATATCTCAAACGGATTAGATTTCTCCACGCGTTATACTTGGTCGAAATGACAAGGTAATTGAATTTGAGGTGACATATATTTTGTCATTTACGCTCGCACGAGACGCATCTGCTTGCTCGCTATGCCGTAGTTCCGCTCCTTATGCGAAGTTCACAAATCTAACCCTTTTTATAATTGAATTTATTTGCAAAATAAGGTATAATCAATATAGAGGTATTTATGGACAGACTCATTCTTTTGGATTCCAATTCTTTAATAAACAGAGCTTATTACGCGTTGCCAAACTTGTCTACGCACTCGGGACAGTTTACAGGCGCGATTTTCGGCTATATCAATATGTTGATGAAGATAATATCGACATATGAGCCGACGCATATCATAGCGACTTTTGACAGAAAAGCTCCCACGTTCCGCAAAACTATGTACGAAGGTTACAAAGCCACGCGTAAGCCGATGCCTACGGAGTTGGCAAGTCAGTTAGAGCCGCTCAAGGAAATATTGCGTGCAATGAATATACCTATCGTAGAAATGGACGGATATGAGGCTGACGACATAATCGGCACGCTTGCAAAGAGATTTGCCGTAGAGACATTTATAGTTACCGGCGACAAAGATTCGTTGCAACTTATAGACGACACGACGACGGTATTGCTTACGAAAAAGGGAATAAGCGAAATCGCTTATTACGACGAAGCCGCTCTTGCAGAAGAAGGACTTACTCCGTCGCAGATTATCGACCTCAAATCACTTATGGGCGATTCTTCGGACAATATACCTGGCGTTGCAGGCGTGGGCGAGAAGACTGCCAAAGACTTATTGGCGAAATATAAGGATTTGGATGGAGTCTATGCCAATATAGACGAAATCAAGGGTAAATTGCAGGAGAAGCTTATAAATAGCAAAGATATGGCGTATCTTTCTTATGACTTAGCGACTATCAATGTCAATTCTCCCGTAGAATTCGAAGATATGGACGAGGCAAAATTTACGCCTAAATTTTCTCAAGAAGTAAAAAGATTACTCAAAGCTTTAGAACTTACCAAAATCGCAGACCGTATGAATTTTGACGGCGAATCCCAAGACGCTTCGCAAAGCAAAATTCAAGAAGTTTTTATTCCTCAAGCTGTCGACGTTGACGACTTGCAAGGTTTGGGCGAGGTTATTTCTCATATAATAATGCGCGGGAGATTTGCGTTTTCACTTTCGCAGAGAGTTACTTTTGCCACTGACGAGGAGTGTTATAATATAATAATTTCCGACAATCTTTTGGGCGACGGAATTAATTACAGCGATTTTATCAACGCTATGAAAGGCGTATTCGAGAGCGATAAAATAGATAAGGTATGCTTTGATATTAAGAATAATATGCACGTTCTTGCCAATGACGGAGTAAGACTTGTCGGAGCAAGCGCAGACGTGTTGCTCAAGGCGTATCTTGTGGACGCCAATCGCAATTATAAGTCCGAGCAAGACCTTTTCAACGCGTATAATCTTCCCGAGGGCGAGGAAGCCGCGCTGATATATTATATAGACGGCGTAATCGACAGAGAATTGCAAGAAAGAGGACTTGTTCGACTTTATCAAGATGTTGAATTGCCGCTTATCGAAGTGCTTTTCGATATGGAGACGGCGGGATTTAAAATAGACGTCGACATTCTCAACGAGCTCAACAAGAAGTTTTCGCAGGAATTGGACGGATTGCTCAACGAAATTATTTCGCTTGCGGGCAAACCCTTTAATGTCAATTCTACAAAGCAATTGGCAAGCGTGTTATTCGAAGACTTGGGACTCAAGACCGGTAAGAAAACAAAGACCGGCTATTCTACCAACGTAGATGTTCTTAATTCCATAAAAAATCAACATCCGATAGTTCCGCTTATCTTGCGTCAAAGAGAGCTGGCAAAGCTCAAATCGACCTATCTCGACGGCTTATTGCCGCTTGTTGACAGCGCGCATAAAATTCACACTATATTTAAGCAGACGGTTACGGCGACGGGCAGACTTTCTTCGACGGAACCCAATTTGCAAAATATCCCCATAAGGAAGAGCGACGGCAGACTTATACGCAAAATGTTTGTCGCTAGCGAGGGAAATACTTTGGTATGCGCCGACTATTCGCAGATAGAATTGAGACTTATGGCTCAATTCAGCGGCGACGAAACTATGATACACGCTTTTAACAACGGAGTCGATATACACCGTACTACGGCGGGAAAAGTATTTAATTTGCCGTTTGAAATGGTCACCGACGAGATGAGAAGACAGGCAAAAGCGGTAAATTTCGGAATTATTTACGGCATAAGCGATTTCGGACTGTCAGAAGACCTAGGCGTGCCCGTATATATGGCGAGAGATTTTATCAAAAGCTATTTCGAGACGTATCCCAAGGTCAAGAACTATATGGATAAGTGCGTTGAGACGGCAAAAGAAAAGGGCTACGTCACCACATATATGAACAGACGCAGAGATATACCCGAACTCAAATCGTCAAATTATAATTTGAGAAGTTTTGGCGAAAGAGTAGCGATGAATATGCCTTTGCAGGGAAGCGCAAGCGATATTATCAAAGTCGCAATGCTTAAAGTGCACAATGCGCTTAAAGAAGGCGGATACAAGGCGAAGTTGATAATGCAAGTGCACGACGAACTTATTATTGACTGTCCGTTTGACGAGGTTGGCGAGGTAAAAAGACTTTTGGTGGAGAATATGGAGAATATTACTCCCGACTTCGACGTCAAGCTTATTGCAGACTGTTCGAGCGGTAACAGTTGGTTGGAGGCGAAATAATGAAGATAGCCGTAATAGGCGGTATAGGCAGCGGCAAAAGCGCGGTTATGGATTGTCTTGCGCAACTGGGTGAGAGAACGTGCGATTGCGATTTGATATATCGTGAGATAATGGCGCAGCCCGATTATATAGAGCTTATAGACAAGAATTTCGGCGTAGTTACCGACGGAAAGATAGACGCATCTGAATTGGCTCGGCAAGTCTTTTACGACAGCAAAAAACTTAAGCTGCTCAACGCTTTGGCGCACCCGAGAATATTCCAAAGAGTGGAGAGTATTTATAACGAAAACCTTGACAAAAATCTATACGTCGAAGTGTCTGCTTTTGATTTGGATATGGCAAAATATTTTGACGAAATAGTGTATGTTAAGAGTGAAACTCCCAACCGTATCGCAAGAGTAAAGGTCAGAAATAACTTTGACGAAGATTATATAATGTCCATAATATCCAATCAGCTTTCCGACGAAAAAATGCAAGCGATTGCTAATTTTGTCATAATCAACGATTCGACTTTGGAAGAATTACAAAGTCAAGTAGAATGGCTTACGCAATGGATTTAAATTTCTCTATGCGATAGAGAATACTGTTTTATATATAAGTATTCACTTTATATTTTGATTATATATAATTGCATAGTATCGTTATTTTTCGAGCTTATTTTCATTTTATGCTTTTTATTATAAATGTTATAATATTTGTTTTTTGTTGATAATATAAATTATTTTAAATTAACAAAATAAATGGCAGTATATTTATGAAATACTGCCATTTATATAAATATTTTAGTCAAATTTAATAATTATATAATCATTACTTATTTTTCTTATCTTTTATTGCTTCTTTGGCTATTTCCTCGTTTGTTGAGTCGTCGCTTTTGATATGCACGTCGATTTGAGGATACGGGATAGTAATGCCATTGTCGTCAAAAGTCTTTTTGACGGCTTCCAACATATACCAATGCGCCGCCCAAAAGTCATCGCTCTTGGTGAAGTATCTTGCGAGTATTACGATAGCGTTGTCGCCGTGTTCTTTGATATTGATAAACGGAGCGGGGTCTTGAAGAATGAGTTCGTTTTTGTCCATACAGTCTTTTATCAAAGATTTTGCTTTTTCAAAATCGCAATCGTAGGATATTGCAAATGATAAATCATTTCGTCTGGTGTCTTTGACGTTGTAATTTGTCACGACGCTGTTGCCCGCCACTCCGTTGGGAATGACCACGACTTTATTGTCGCCGGTGCGTAGATATGTGTAGAATAATTTGATATCTTCGACGGTGCCGCTTTGTCCGTTACAATCAATAAAATCTCCTATTTTATACGGGCGCATTACTATGATTATTACGCCGCCTGCGAAATTGGCGAGAGAACCTTGCAGGGCAAGACCTACTGTCAGTCCGACTGAAGTGATAGCCGCCGCTATGCCCGAAGTTTCAATGCCCAAGTATGTGAGCATACAGACGAATCCCAAAAATACAAGAATACGCTTGAGCCAGGGTACTGAAATTTTTCTTATGGTAACTTCTACGTTTTTTCTTTGCAGTTTTTTATCTATTCTTTTGCATATGGATTTTATGATAGCGCAGTATAGAGCGAATACTATTACTGCGACCACGATTTTTAGTCCTTCTGTGACAAGCCAATTGCCTACGTTGGTCAGAAGCTCTGAAAAGTTGATGTCTGCCGATAATAATTTCATATTTATCTCCTCGTTGGTTTATATTTTGCGCATTTATTGCAAAAAAGTGCAATTAAAGGCTTCTCAACACTTCGTTGACTTCTTTCATATCGCATTTGCCTGCGTAATTGCTTTTGAAATGACGCATTACGGACGGAACCGATTTGTCTTCCAACGACGTAATTATTGCTTTGATTTCTTCTTTGCTCATCATTTTGGGCAGATAGCTTTTGACTGTCGCAATCTGATTTTCCAGACTTGTGACCTTGTCGACGTAATTTGCGCCGGCTTTTTCAAATCCGAGTTTTTCTTCAATAAGTTCTTTTTCGGTTTTTTGCAAAAGAGAAAGCACGTCGCCGTCGTTCAATTCTTCGCCTTTTGCTCTTTTTTCTATGGTAGAGAGCATTATTTTATTAATCAGCACGTTGAGCGCCGACACTGCGTCTTTGTCTTTTTCTTTCATTTTTGCCACTTTTTCTTTTTTAAAAAATTCTAAATTCATAATAATTGCCTCGCTTTTTTAATATTAGTTTAATAATACTCTTATCGGGTGAGATTTGTCAACAAAGACTGGCGCTATCAGCTGTAATACTGTATATAATAATTATATCAATATATATTTGTTACCTTATAAATAAGTTGCCATACGACTGAGGGTGTGATAAAATTAAATTTATGAAAAAACGCGTTGTTGTAGGTATGAGCGGAGGAGTTGACTCCTCGTTGGCGGCTTTGCTTCTTAAAGAGCAGGGCTATGAAGTCGTAGGACTTTTTATGCGCAATTGGCACGAAAAGGACGAAAGCGGGTGTTGCACCGCCGACGAAGATTTCTATGACGTGCGCTCGGTGTGCAACGATATAGGCATACCGTATTACAGCGTGGATTTTGCCGACCAATATTACGACAGAGTTTTCAAACATTTTGTCTACGAGTATAAGAGGGGCAGAACGCCAAATCCAGACGTGCTTTGTAATAAGGAGATAAAATTCGCTCCGTTTGTTCAGCACGCGCTGTCTATGGGCGCAGATTATATAGCCACGGGGCATTATTGCGACGTGCTTCACGCGGACGACGGTTACAATTATCTGTTGAAAGCAAAAGATAGCAATAAGGACCAGACTTATTTTCTAAATCAGTTGTCGTCAAAGCAATTGGAAAAAGTTCTTTTTCCCGTGGGCGGATTGGAAAAGAGCCAAGTGCGTGCGTTGGCGGCGAAATACGGTTTGTCAACTGCAGAAAAGAAGGACTCCACGGGCATTTGTTTTATAGGAGAACGCAATTTCCGAAAATTCTTAAGCGAATATATTCCTATGCAGGAAGGTGACATCAAGACTCTTGACGGACGGGTAGTAGGTAAGCATAACGGAGTATTTTATTATACCGTCGGACAGCGAAAAGGGCTTGGCATAGGGGGAAGCGGCAACGGAGAGCCTTGGTTTGTGGTAGATAAAGACGTAGTTAAGAACGTGCTGTACGTTTCGCAGGGCGACCAGTCAATGATATATCACAACGCTTTGGCGTGTGATAAGTTCAACTTTATTACAAAGCCTTGGGAGCAAGCGCAGTTTAGATGTACGGCGCGTATTCGTCACCGTCAACCAGAGCAGAACGCTATCGCAATAATTAAGGGCGATGGTATCGAAATTCTGTTTGACGAGCCGCAAAGAGCTATTGCCGAAGGGCAGTACGCCGTGATTTATGTCGACAACGTTTGTTTGGGCGGCGGAGTCATCGAGCGGAAATACAACGTATGACATATATTGTTTTATATTTATGAAAAAATAATTTTGTAATTTCATATTGAATTTAATTGTATTTTATGGTTTATTTTTAAGCGCAGGAATTTATTTCTTGCGCTTTTATGTATTTAAAATAATTTAATACTCTTATAGTTTCTCATTTAACAAAATTTTTATAAAAAATAATGGAAAATAGAAATTTTCTAAAAAAAGTATACTTTTACTGACCCAAAGCTATTGCAAAATAATGTAATGTGAACTATAATAT
>CAJUOK010000047.1 GCA_910588015.1 uncultured Christensenellaceae bacterium
TTCTCATAGGCTTCGTCGAGAGTTAAGCGCGGAGCTTTCTCCTTGGGTGCTTTTGCAGGCGCGGTTACTTTTACTTTGACCTCTTTTTCCACCACCTTTTCCACAACTTTCTCTACAGGTACTTCTACCCGCACTTCTTTCTCTACTATCTTCTCAACTTCAACTGGCTTCTCGACCACTTTCTCGACGATTTTTTCTACCTCGACGGGAACTTCGACTTTGACTTGCTTTTCAACAATCTTTTCTACCGGCACCTCGACGATTTTCTCAACGGGCACTTCGACAATCTTTTCAACTATTTTTTCCGTTGGCTGTATTGCCGCTACTACTTGCGGCTCGCTGTCTTTTTCCAACAGTTTTGCAATAAGCGCCTCTTGATTTCTCATCATCTGTTCAATTCTCTGTTCATTATTTGCCATAATACGCTGTAAATTATCGTCGTTCTTATCAATCAGACGTTGTATTTTTTCATCGGCTCGGCGCATTTCATCTCTGTTCTCTTTTACTACGTCTGCAAGACTTTTTATAATATCGTCATTAACCGAAGCTTGCTGCGGTAACAGTTGTTGCACGCCGGGAAGTAACGCTGTCACGGTTTCGGATATAATTCCTCGCATTTCTTCTGCGCCTACGCCGTAACCGCCCATATATACGCCTTGCGGCATACTTTGTCCTTGCATATTACCTGCATTGCCACTCATCATTTGCATAAACATATTTCGCATATCTTCGTCTCGACGCCTTGTATCTTCTTCTCTACGCCTGTTTTCCAAATCGTATCTATTTCGTTCAAAGTCCTCCTTACTATAAGACAAATCGTCCTCTGCTTTCATACATCTGTTTTTAGATATTATCATAATTATAAGGCTTACCGCCGCGCATCCCATTAATACACACGCTATTGCTGTCCACGCTGTCGATGCCAGTCCAAACAACCCTATAGCTCCGGCATAATAGTTTCTGTATCTCTCATCGGCAATTTTGGTAGCTCTCTTACGCCTACTTTCATAATTTGACGTCTTTGCTAAAAACGCTATAATTAATATTATGCTTATTGCGCTGGCGATTACTTGCCAATATTCTTTTATTATTTCTTCTATTTTATCAATATCTATACTTCCACTACCATTAGACTCGTTGCCGCTGTTGGTTCCGCTGTTCATTTCTCCGCTCCCGCCGTTTGGGTCTGCCCCCTCGCCGTTTGCGTTAAGCGTTATTTTATACTTATACTTTGCTCCTTGTCTTATAAAATAGTTTCCTTCTACTTCTACCGTCACCTCGTATTCGCCAGCGTATATCGATTTCGTATAATCGCCTCCGTACTTCAATGTTACTCCCTCAACTGTGTTTCCTTCGCTATCCACTACAGTCGCGCTAGGTCTTTGTAACTTACCGTTAAATTCAAACGTATTTTCATCCCATTCTACGCTTATTACATTCATTCCCGCTCTAGGCAATATTACCCAATACCATTCCACATTGTCGTCCAATTCGTAATTATTATACCAAATTGCGCTAGGATTTGGAGTTACTGTAACTTTATATGAACCGACTTCACAGGATTCTATGTCGCCGTCCATTATAAAATCTGCCACATAGTCAAATTTCGTTTCGTCTCCCGCTGCTATTCCTATCACGCCGTTAAGTTTCGGCGAGTGCATAACTCCCTCTTGATATATGAATTCAAAATTATCCCAATCTGCTATCAAATGGGCTTTCTCTATCTTCCATACTACCGTAACTGACGCTCCGTAAGGCGCGTCCGGATTTTCCCACGAACAATTCTCTATATCGTTCAACTTTATTACAGACTTGTAAGTCTTTGCATCTTTACCTTCTGCCGAAGTACTTACCGTCATTACCTTTGAATAAAATCCTGTTAATTCATCGGACAGTTTCTTGACCGTTCCGTCATATATCAAAGTCTTTTCCAACAGTGGTGTTGCAAACACTGCTTTTACAATTTGAAAAGTATGAGTTTCGCCCTCTTCTATTGAGTAAGAATCACTTTTTAGCTTTACTTTGATTTTATAGTATCCGCGTTCAATCATTTCTTCCAAAGTTTCGCTTCCTGCCGACTCATACTCAAACTCAACGTCTTTTGCAGGCATACCGTCTATTAATATTGTTGCATCAGGATGCTGCGCTTCTCCTGTATACATTAACTCTTCTGCGCTCCATACTACTTTTACACCAGTGCTGTCCAATATTTTGAGAGTTATACGAATATCCTCCGATAGTTTGAAATCCGCATCCAAATCCGGAAACGTTATGATTACGTAATAAGTCCCCGGTCCTGTCAAATCAGCTTCGTTTACCTCATTTCCTTTCGTGTTTATATATGTATACTTAATTTCGCTAGCAACAGTCTCTCCGTCATAACTTGGATATCTGTCACGACGCAATTCGTCCAGCTTTATCACTTCTCCCGTATAAGGTTTTTTTACCTCTCCGTTGTCGTATTGTGCCACTATCCCGCTTATATCAATAGTTTGCTGTCTCAACGTTATTTCTACATCTAAATCCAACTTTATTCCGTTAAATATATAACTTATATTCACGATGTCTTTTAACTCGTCTTTATTCGTTATATGCAACTTATTATCAAGTCTACTGTACTTGATTTCATATTCGCCGAACGCTACTTCTGCCCACTCTTCCAGGTAATCCTGCGTGCCCTTAGTTCCGCCGGTATATAATGCCTCAACTTTAAGGTCTCCCGCTTTTAACTCATCAAACGACTTTAGTTCCCTATTAAGTATTTCAATTCTCAAATCCACTATTTTGTCAGCTCTCAAAAACTTCGCCGTCATATGCATATTGTTCATTATGACGTCATTGTCAAAATCCCATCTGCTATTCGGTGTAGCCGTCACACTATCTGGCTCCTGCGAATTGTAATACCAACCTACAAACAACTCTCCTTCTTTTGTCGGCGGTACAGGTTCGTCTATGTACATTCCATATCTGTATTTTTTTACGTCTTCCCAGCTAGAGCTATCAGTTTTGTAAGACACTTTATATTCTGCCGACATTGTCGTAACCTCTATACTGAACGATTCCCTGATATCAGAATAAGCTATCGCGTATGTTCCTCCTTCATTCGTCGCCTTCCTATATTCGCTGACTAGTATTGTTTTGCCATCAATTACAAATGCAGGACTTTGTCCGTTCAGCACTTCAGCTAATTTTGGATTATTTTCCAATTCTTTTGCAAATAGCTTTTCAAACTTCGTCGCCACTGTTTCATACGACAAGTCCCCTTTATATTTTATCGTATCGTCAGTCATTGTTAAATTTAATTTTTTAGTTGCGTCAAATATGAGCGATAAATACTCAACCTTAAATGCTCCAGAATATACTAACAGCGAGTTATTTTCGTCATATTTTCCTTGATAGTTTCCGTTATACTTAGCATCTGGTTCAAAACATATATTTGTCGTTACAGTCTTCGTATTCTCGTCTACGTCTCGCTCCTTGATTTCCCCTACATTATATTCCCACGTTGTTTTTCCGTCTATATATTCCTTATTTCCTCCTACATCGGCATACATCTTGGCAATAGGTATTACGTTATCTTCGTCGTAATACATTCCTACATACGCGACTTCTTTTGTAGTTAGGCTCTCTATATAAAGCCTTGCAGGCGTTATCTTTACTTCAGGAGACTCTACGCTTGATTCTCCGTACCATAACGGCTCTTCTGCTGAATGGTACCCATATTTTAATATATAAATTCCGCTGTCTTTGACGTTCTCCAACTCATATTCATCGCTTATCGACGGCATCTTATCGCTCGTCGTTTCTCCTGTTTTTTTAAACCACTGATACGTATATGCAGGTGAAGTCATATTGTCAATGTTTATAGAGCTATTTAATGTTACTTTCTGCTTTCTTTCATATTCTCTTACATACAAATTGCTATTGCCTGCATCCTGCGTAGCGTTAGCGACAGAAATACTATGAGTTGTATCTCCCGTATATTCCCATACTGCAAATAAATCGACTTCTCCGGAAATACCTACAGCGTCAGTCAATGGATTTTTCCAACTGTCTTTTTCAGTTGACCATCCGACAAATTTATGGTACTCTGCCCAATCCGAAGGCTGAACCGTGTCCAAAGCGTTGCCTGCTACAATTTCCTGATAATTCCCTCCGTTTGTCGCCGTGTAACATAATGGCGTCAAAGTTTCCGCTCCGCTAGCATCTATTGTACGGTTATAGTATCGTACTTTTACAATGAGATAATTTCGCACGGGCGAAGTATCCGGAGTAAACCCGCCAATCTTGTCTGTATCCCATATTTGAGAATACTTGTCTTTAAAAAATTCTTTAGCATCCAATAACATTTTATCAGATGAAGAATAATCAAAAGCGCCGGTCAATTTATTTCCGCTCACATAGGCACTGTAATAAGGAACACTATCCGGTTTAACGTAATTGATATTTTTAATTGCATTTCCGTCAACTGTTCTGGCAGTTCCCGGACCGCAGACAGTATGAAGAGTATAGTCAGTTCCGCCTGTTTCGATGACGCCCATTCCATAACAGTTCTTTAACGACTGTATTGTAACGCCCGTATAATATCCCAACAGCGGACCGCTATTTTCTTTAAGTTCACTTATGGTTTTCATATTATAAACAAAATTTTCCAAACATATAGAATATCTACTTTCAAAACACGCTACAGACGCGCTACTTGCAGAATTCCAAGCATTGCTTACAGAATTAGTTAGATTGGCAACGCAATCATAAATGAAAATATTTCCTCCGTTAGAACTGTCTCCAAGCAATCCTCCTATATGACAGTTCTTACCGCCGTTAATTATATCAATTTGACACTCTGTAGAACAACGATAAAAATATAACGAATCGCCGTTACCGGCAGCGTCCGTGCCTACAAGTCCTCCCATTCCGTTATGCGCATAATACGTAGCGAGGTCAGAGTAAATTACGCCTGATGTATGACAATTTAGGTAAATTGTATCGCCTATAGCTCGCCCAACAAGTCCTCCTGTATCAGCATTTCCACGTTCACCGCTGTAATTGTTTGTATGTTTTGGCATCTGCCTAAAACTAAAATTCTCGACTATTAAATCAGTAATCATTGCATCTGTAATATTGCAAAATACACCGTATCCATACGGACATTGAGAACCTGACAACGGAAATTGAACATATTCCGCGCCATTCCAATATAGCCATCCCGAGCCGTTAATGGAAATATTTTTAAGCTTTTTACCCATACCAAAAAAATTTCCGTTGAAAAAACGTACAGGATGAAATATTTCGTCAGTAAAATCCAAATCATTTGCCAATACAAAATACTTTCCGCTACCGTAATTAGGTATGCTACCGTTATCAAGATTCCTTGCAAACATATCCCACTCCGCTATAGTTGAAATAACATATGGATTTTCAATACTACCGCGATTAGAGCTATTTTTAGATATTTTTTGTAAAGATAAATCTCCGTAAATCGAAGTTGGATTACCCGCCCTATAATCGTCTATTAAGTTCTTATCCGTATAAACGTAAGTCAATCCATCGTTAAACTCACCCATACCGTCTGCATTTGAAGTTACAGAAATTGTTATAATATCTAACGAATTGTCATCTAGCATATTAGGCATAGATATCTCAACTGGTATACACACGCACAATAAGCTTACTATTATGCATATCAATATTATTAATATTGCGCACTTTAAATACTTGAATTTTGTTTTATCTAAATTCATACTTTTCCTCTCAAGTACCTTATATTGGATTAGATTTCGCGACCAGCTCAAAATTACAATTAATAATTTCAACTTAGCGTATTCCAAAAAAGGTATACTTTTACTGACCCAAAGGTATTGCAAAATAACGTATCGTGAACTATAATATTATTGAAAAAATATGCCGTTTCGCGCTATGCAAAACGGCAGTCAGTAAAAGTATACTTTTTTTGGAAAATCGTTTATTTGTATATAATATTTATTAAAAAAGAAAATTAAAGAGTATGAAAAAATTAATAATTTGAGGCATATATATTTATCTGGCGTAACACAAAATATGAGATTTCTCTATTGCACTGCGTTTCAGTCGTAAGGAGCGAAGCGACAGCATAGCGAGCAAGCAGTTGCGTCT
>CAJUOK010000048.1:0-1414 GCA_910588015.1 uncultured Christensenellaceae bacterium
TCTTTAGGCTTAGCTATTTCTGTAGTTCCGCCCTCGTCGTAATACTTTAAGTCTACTTTATCTTTTATATCCTCAAACCAAGTCTGCTCTTCCGCTCCCTGCTCGCTTGTATTGTAATTTACGCTAAACTCGTCAGGCACATCTATTGACGTAGCTTTGCTTTGCTCCGCAAGCGTAAGATTAAGATGTATTGCAGGACGTATCGAATAAGATACCGTACCTTCTTTAGCCCAAAACATACGACCGTCATTTGTTAAATGCCAAACGTAATCGCAGCCGTCGTTATCACCCGTACGCAATGCGGTATCACTGCCGCTACTGCGAGTTGACCGCAATGTATTCCAAAGTCCTACGCTTTCTCCCGAACCTTCATTATACGTCCATCCAGTTTCGGTTATGCTTGGCAGCCATAGATAATCATTGCCCCAATCGCTGTAAATCGTACAATTTTGAACGCCGATAGTCCCATTGGAATGCCAACCGTCATTAAATATATCCAACGCTTCGTTAGGCAATCTTTCTGGAAATACAAATGCTCTGTTGTCTTGAGTATGTTGATAACTTATTTTTTTGGGCTGAACCAAAAAATCAATTATACTGTCTTTGTTCTCATCAACCGTTTCGGAAAAAACTTTAAATGGATAACTGTCGTCCGCAGTATAGTCTACCAAAGTACTGCTGCCCGCTTTGTTAAGATAGCCGACTTTGGCTCTATTACCGGCGCTGTCAAAACTTTTGCCGTTCAATAATCTTGCTCGTATAAAACTTGACGCGTATACGCTTGTGGGATAGGTAGCGTTGAAATTTAAATCAGCAACTTTTCCCCATTCACTTTTAAACGTCGATTCTGCCAACCAAAGCGTGAGAATGGCATTATTGTCGCTGTCGGTAGTCAACGACGTGACTATCCAATTACTACCCGCCAATTTAACAACAACGTCATTTCCGTCGTTATTTCTACGTATTTCATAAGAATTTAAACCGCTATGAATATTTTCGATACCCGACTTAGTTTTTTTGGAAGCGGTTTCTACTTGAGCGTAGTCAGCTCCCTTACCCAACAACTTCTCATAAAGTTGAGATAAAACGTCGGCGTTAAAATATTTTTTATTTTCTACAGAAGAATAATTTTTATTCAACAAATCATCGCTCATAACCACTTTGTCTGTAATAGCATTAGCAGAATTATCGTTGTTGATAAAACAGAAACAGTTGCCCCCTATTATAACTAAAAAAACAATACACAGCATTGCATAAACAAGCTTATTTCTTTTTAATTCAGATGTTTTCATTTTTCCTCACATATATACGATTTTTGTAGGATTCATAATATCGTCGCCAAATAGCAGGCGCTGATAAATAAGTCTTGCATTCCAAAAAAAGTATACTTTTACTGACCAAAAGCTATTGCAAA
>CAJUOK010000048.1:1426-5949 GCA_910588015.1 uncultured Christensenellaceae bacterium
GTTTCGCGATACGCAAAACGGCAGTCAGTAAAAGTATACTTTTTTTGGAAATTTCATTTTTAACGTGTATTTATATATATTTATTATTAAATCAAGAAGTATAAAGCGTAAATAAAAATGCCGACGTTTTTTATCTACGCCGACATTTTGAGTTTTTATAAAATTAATAATTTCCTTATAGACTTTTTTGCAAACGGTTTAACCAATAAATTATTTCTTCCAACTGTCGTGATACATTTCCACAGCGCTGTCAATGCCTTTGTGAGTGGCGTTGTTGGAATATTTGTCAATCTCCATTGCGTTCTTAACGTCGTGGTGCAACGAAAGCGCGCCGTTGAGACATCCGCCGTCGCAAGCCATACCCTCAAAGAAATTTGCCGTAGTTTTGTTGAACTTGAGCTTTAGCAAGTTGGCTCTGCATTCGTCTATGCCGCTCATCGCAACGGGCTCTACTCCTTCTGCAAGTTTTGCAATGTCGGAAGAAATGCCGCCGCATTTTGCAAATACTCTGCCCATATCCGACGCGTCGTCGATATTCATCTCTTCTTGAACCAACAAATCTACCTCTCTCGCGTCAAGCAGCGCTTGCAATTCTTCAAAAGAAATCACGCTGTCTATCGCGCCTTGAGTCTTCTCCATTCTGTATTCAAGCTTCTTGCTTGTGCAAGGTCCTATGAATACCGTCTTGATATCGGGATATTTGCGTTTGAGAAGCATTGCAGTCTCGACCATAGGCGACGGCGAAGACGATATGTATTTGACGAGTTCGGGGAAATTCTTTTCGATAAACATAACGAAAGAAGGACAGCAAGAAGTCGTCATTACTCTCTTTTCTTCGAATTCTTTTGCTTCTTTATAAAGCGTAATATCAGCGCCGAGCGCCGCTTCGTATACTCTGTCAAATCCGAGTTTTTTGATACCCGTAACAAGCTGACCGAAAGACGCGGGCTTGAACTGCGAGGCGATTGCCGGAGCTATTATCGCAAAAACTCTGCTTCCGTTCTCTTATGCTTCCTTGAGCAAATCCAAAGTCTCTATAATAAATGACTTATCGACTATAGCGCCAAACGGGCAGTTGTATACGCAAGCACCGCAAGCAATGCATTTGTCGTTGTCAATCTTTGCTCTGTCGTATTCGTCCATAGAAAGCGCCTTGACCTTGCAGCTCTTTATACACGGACGCGACTGCTCTATGATAGCGTCGTAAGGACACGCCTTGGCGCAACGTCCGCACTTAATACATTTCGCCATATCTATCACAGGCTTGTTGTCGACGATGGTAATCGCGTCTTTAGGACAAGCCTCTTGGCACTTGTGAACTATGCAACCTCTGCAAGCGGGAGTGATATACATACCGCTTATCGGACAGGAGTCGCACGCCGCTTCTATAACTTCGACAATATTGGGATTGGACTTGTCGCCGCCGAGAGCCAATTTGATTCTCTCTTGCACGATTGCCCTTTCCTTATAAATACAGCATCTGAAGCTAGGCTGCGGTCCGGGAGAAATCGACTTGGGTATATCCATATATATCTGCGACATATCTCCCTTGTCATAGGCTTGAATCAACTGCTTTAGAACTTCGTATTTTAGTACCTGTACTCTGGTATCGAATTTGTTTTTGCTCATAATTACCTCGATTTATTTTATCTTTTTGCTATCCAAAATATTACCGTCAATATCTTTGAGTGCGATAACATTGTTTTGTATTGTCAAATAACTGCGCGCCGAATTATCTTTAGGCAAGGACACCGAACCTGCATTTGCAACAATAACACTTCCAACTTGCGTAATGAATCCCGTGTGGAAGTGTCCGTAACACATCACGTCGCCCGCGTTGACAGGCATATTGTCCTTGTTGAATTTGTGCCCGTGCGTAAGCGTTATTTTCAGTCCGTCGGCAAAAATTTGCGAAAACTCGCTGAAATCAAACTCGCTGATAAGAGTGTCCACCTCGCTGTCGCAATTGCCTTTGATAACCAAAAGTCTGTCTTTGAGCGAATTGAGCGTTTGGGCGACAACCATAGGCGCATAGTCCTTTGATATAGGATTGCGAGGTCCCGGATTGTATATATCGCCCAATAGCACGAGCAAATCGCCCTGCTCTTTTGCAAATATATCCTTGACTTTTTCGGCATAATAGCTCGAACCGTGCAAATCAGACGCAATGACTATCTTCATATTATTTATCCAAAAGCTTTTCTACGCAAGCTAGTTTTACGCAACAAGTGAGTATCTGCGTTGCGACTACCAAGTCGCTGTCAGACGTAAACGTCGGAGCGATTCTCAACGTCCTGTCGTTGACGTCTCTGCCGTATGGGAAGGGAGCTCCCGCCGACGTAAGGGTCAATCCAGCCTGCTTGCAAAGACTGCACACTCTCTTTGCGCAACCGTCAAGCACGTCGAGCGTTATAAAATATCCGCCGTTGGGATTCGTCCAAGAAGCAATGCCGCTGTCTTCTCCGAAGCTGTCTTCAAACGCTCTGATAAGCGTATCAAACTTGGGTTTGATTATTTCCCTTTGTTTTTTCATTATCTCGCGGATATTGTCCATATCTTTTAGGAAGAGATAATGAATATATTGCCATACCTTGTTGTAGCTTATCGTCTGGAAAGTTAAATGTGAAAGTATGTCCTTGACGTTGCCTACGCTCGCGGCTATGCAACTAACGCCCGCGCCCGCCAAAGTGACTTTAGACGTGGAAGCAAACTGATATACTCTGTCGGGATTGCCTGCTTTGGCGCACAAATCCATAACGTTTGCCAAAGCGTCGGGAGTGTCGGTCAAATCGTGAACGACGTAAGCGTTGTCCCAAAAAATTCTGAAATCCTTTGCCTTTGTCTTCATATTGGCAAGTCTCTCAACCACTGCGTCGGAATAAGTTATGCCCGTCGGGTTGGAATACTTTGGCACGCACCAAATACCTTTGATACTTTCGTCGTTGGCGACAAGTTGTTCGACAAGGTCCATATTGGGTCCGTGACTGTCCATTGGGATATTTATCATCTCTATTCCGAAATGCTCGCATATACCGAAATGGCGGTCGTATCCCGGCACGGGACACAAAAATTTGATTGCCGATTTGTTCCAAGGTTCGCCGCCCATAACGCCGAACTGCAAAGCTCTCTGAATAGTGTCGTACATAAGATTGAGTGAACTGCTGCCTCCCAAGATTATCTCATTGGGATTGACTTCCAACATCTGCGCGAATATCTTCTTGAGCTCGGGAATTCCGTCGAGCATACCGTAGTTGCGGTAGCTCTTTGGCATATTCTCTATGCCTTCTACGTTTAGCATAGGCATAGCTATATCGAGCTGTTCGTTGCAAGGCTTACCTCTAGCGATGTCAACGCTGTAATCTTGCGATACGAGATTGTCGTATTCGTTCTTTTGCAAATCGTAAATCTGTTGAAGTTCTTCTTTTGACAACTGGCTGTAGTTCATAAATAAATTACTCTCCGTTTTGCTGTGTATATTTTTTATTATTTTATCATATTAGTATAGAAGCTTGCAAGGTTTTTGCTGATTTTCCTTTATATTCCAAGCTCAATTTTCTTCCTTGCGATTGCGGAATATCAATTTTATGGGCGTGCCCTTAAACTCGAAAGCCTTGCGCAAGGTGTTTTCCAAATAGCGCTCGTAACTGAAATGCATCAATTTGAAATCATTGACGAAAAACACGAATACTGGCGGCTGCGTTCCTCCCTGAGTAACGTAATAAATTTTGAGTCTCTTGCCGTTGTGACTCGGCGGTTCTACCGCGACTACAGCGTCGGCTATAATATCGTTGAGCAGTCCCGTCGGCACTCTTCTTATCGATTGTTCGTATACCTCTACAGCCAACGCGAGAATTTTATCCACGCGCTGTCCCGTCAACGCAGAAACGTATATAGACTGAAAATAGTCCATAAATTTTAAATCGCTTTGCATCTTTTTGTTGAAAGTATTGATTGTAAAAGCGTCTTTTTCCACTGCGTCCCATTTGTTCATAACTATAACGGAAGGCTTGCCTTGCTCGTGAACGTAGCCGCATATTTTGATATCCTGCTCGCTCATTCCCTGTTGAGCGTCAACGACTATCAATACGACGTCGGCGCGTCTCACCGCCGCCAAAGACCTCAATACCGAATATTGCTCTATCCCTTCGTCAACTGCGCTCTTTTTCCTAATTCCCGCAGTGTCTATCAGATTAAACTTTTTGCCGTTCCATTCAAACGACGTGTCGATAGCGTCTCTCGTCGTGCCCGCAACGTCGCTGACAATGACTCTTTCGTATCCCAAAAGCCTGTTGGTGACAGAACTTTTGCCCGCGTTTGGCTTGCCGACAATGGCGATATTGACGATATCGCCCTCGACGTCCTCGTCGTTTTTGGGAAAATTCTCTGTGACTATATCGAGCAAATCGCCTATTCCTTTGGACTGCTCTGCGGATATTCCCACAACGTCGCCTACGCCCAAAGAATAAAAATCGTAAATGCTATCCAACTCGTTGTTGTCGAGTTTGTTGACGGCTATCGTGATA
>CAJUOK010000049.1 GCA_910588015.1 uncultured Christensenellaceae bacterium
TGGGACAGTCGTCGGTAAATCCGTTGATAAAGCTGACGGTAAAGAAAGACACGACGGTAGCATTATTCAAAATGGAAGACGAGTATCTCAAGGACATAAGACGCAATGCGGGAAGCGACGGAACAAAAGTAAAGGTAAAAGAGACAGAAGTCATAATAGGAGACGCGCAAGCATATGCGACAGCCAAAGAGATGATAGACTTGAGAGAAGACCAAATAGAGAGATATGCGGAGTATCTCAAAGAACAAAAGGCAATGAGATAAATAAAATTTGCATTGTCATATCAAATATAAAAATATGTCATTTCGACTAAGCGTAGCGCGTGGAGAAATCTAATCCATATAAAACGGAAGAGACCTCTCCACTGCGGTCGAGGTGACATTTATGGTGAAAAAACCTTGCTATGTCATATTGAGCGTAACGTAGTGTAGTCGAAATATCTAATCCATATAAAAAACTGATGATATTTTTCTAAACGATAAGCATTGACAAATTAAATCTTATCTTAATTTATATTTCAACATTTGATATTTCTTTTAGTTGACATATAATATATGACGTTTCAATAAACTATAGTATGAAAGTTTTGAGATGTCTTCAGATATGCTTTATATATATAGGTTCTATAATTGGCGCAGGCTTTGCAACAGGACGGGAAATTATGCTGTATTTCGGCAACAACGGCATTTTGAGCGGAGTCATAGCAGGCGTTATGATGGGCGCGCTGTGCGCGTTATTTTTATGCGCGGCAAAGAGTTTCAGAAGGCTGAAATCAAGCGACAAGCGCGCTTTGCGCGCGTTGTGCGTTGTAATAAAAATCGCGCTTTGGATATGCACGTTGGCAAGTTTTATATGTATGGTGAGCGGTTGTGAAGAAATCATATCCAATACCTACGGAATCGACGGAGTGGGACTGTGGACGGGAATCTTCGTATCGCTTTTGGGCGTATGCGAAATGAGCGTAATGCGCAAATTTAATACAGTGATTGTGCCGTTGATTATTTTATTGCTGATAATTTTGACGGCGCAGGGTAATATCGCATTGTATAATAATATCGACGTTAAGAGCATACTTGGATATTGCGGAATGAACATAATGATGGGAGGGTATATAATCGCCGAGCAAGAGGAGAGTTTTTCGACAAAGCAGATAATTTTCATAGGAGCCGTTTGCGCGATAATATTTGCATTATCCGTTGCAATGGTATACTGCGTGTCGGCAGGATACGCAGATATGTCTATGCCCGTATGGGAATTTGCAAGAGCGCGCGGAATGTCTTCGCTCAGCGGAGTAATAATATACCTTGCAATATTCTCCACGTTGATAGGGTGTTCTAAGTTGATTTGTCAGGAAAATAGTTCGGTGAAAATTCCCCGCGCGTTTAGCGTCACGCTTTTGGCGCTGTTTGCGCTGCTTGCTCTCAAATTCGATTTTTCGACCATAGTAGGTTATTGCTATCCCATAATAGGATACGTCGGCATAGTATACACCTGCTTTATGCTTGCGCTGCCGATAGTTTTTGCTATATACGATATGCGGCGAAATCGTGTATTCACGTCAAAATAAGATATTTCGGCAACTGTCGTAGACGGTGTGCGATATCAGGAAAGTCCCGATTGCTCGGGACTTTGTTTATACTTATATTTATTAATATTATTTTTCAATATTTAGTTTTTTGCTGACGATTTTTTGCGCAAGCGCAACAAGATAATACATACCGCCCGCAAGGAAACAGAGTATAACCGTGCTGGTCATAACCAAGTCGAGTTTGAATATCTGTCCGCCGTAAATTATGAGATATCCCAGTCCGGCGTGGGATACGAGATATTCTCCCATAATAGTGCCGACCCAACACATACCGACGTTGATTTTCAGTGCGTCGATTATGTTGGGAATATTTGACGGCAACACGAGCTTTGTCAGCGTTTGCCACTTGGTCGCGCCCAAAGTCTTCATCAACATAAGTTTGCTTTTTTCCACGCTCAAGAATCCGCTCAAAGTGTTGAGAATCGTCACAAAGAGCGAGATGGCGAGAGCCATTGTGATAATTGCCGACATATCCGTTCCCATCCAAATGATGATTATCGGACCGAGGGCTATTTTGGGAAGCGCGTTGAGCACGACTATATAAGGTTCCAACACTCTGCGCACGCTTTCAAACCACCAAAGTATGACGGCAATCAGCGTGCCTAGCGTTGTTGCAAGGAAAAAGCTTACGACTGTTTCGAGCAAGGTTACGCCGATATGTTTGCCCAGTTCGCCGCCTTTCAAAAGTTCGGCAAGGCAGTCAATCATTCTCGACGGGCTCGACGAAATAAAACTGTCTATAACGTTGAATTTTGCAAGCAATTCCCACAGCAATAGAAAAATCAAGAGAAGCCCCACTCTTGACAGCGTAATCACCGCGCTTTTTTTGCGTTCATTTTTGATGTACGATAGATGTTCGGCGGAATACGCGGGAGGGGATTCGTTTTTACGTTTTAAGTGTTTCATTACTTTTTCTCCGTTGTAGTTTGCAGGTTGCTCCATATTTTATCGAAATACTCGCTGAATTGAGCGGATTCGCGACGTTTCAGCGGCGACATTTCTTTCAGCGGCGACAAGTCGACGATATCTTTGATTTGACTCGGTCGTTGAGTGAGAATTATCACTCTGTCGCAAAGCGAAATAGCTTCGCTTATATCGTGCGTGACGAAGACGGCGCTTTTGTTTTCGCTTTTGAGTATAGCGTATACGTCTTCGACGACGTTGAGCCTTGTTTGGAAGTCGAGCGCCGAAAACGGTTCGTCGAGCAACATCAGCTTTGGCTCGAGCACAAGCGTGCGTATCAGAGCAACCCTTTGCTTCATACCGCCGGAAAGTTGGTTGGGGTAGAAGTCTTTGAAGTCATAAAGATTATATTTTTTGAGCAATTCGATTGCATAGTCCACCTTTTGCGGCGTCTTTTGCTTTTTTATTTCCAGCCCCAGAGTAACGTTGCTCAATATTGTTCTCCAGGGCATAAGTTCGTCTTTTTGCAGCATATATCCCGTCATACCGGAGCGTGCGTCGGCTTTTTGATTGCCTATAAGTACCTCGCCCTGCGTTGGGACGAGTATGCCGGACATAAGCGACAGGATAGTCGTTTTTCCGCATCCGCTGGGACCTACGATACCCAAAAGCTCTCCGTCGTAACATTCAAAAGAAAGATTTTTGACGGCAAGCGTTTCGTTTTTGCGGGTATGGTACGTCAAGCAGACGTTTTGCATTTGTAAAATGGCGTTCATTTTTACCTCTATTCGTTGAGTATTTTTTGCGCTATGGTAGCGTCGAAGAGTTTGGCAAAGTCAGCTTTTTTCGTCATAACTCCGGCTTCGATTATCACGTTTTGCAACAAATCGAAATCTTCGGCTTTCATTATAGGCGTCGTAGAATATGCGTCTATATCTTTGTATGCCTGTATTGCCGTAGTAAGCGAAGCTTCGCTTGTGCCGTTGAATGACGGAGCAAGTATTTTGGCAATTTCTTCGGCTTTGTGAGTGTTGACGAATTCCATTGCTTTGACGATTGCTCTTGTGAATTTTTCTACCTTATCGGAGTTTTTCTCCATAAAGCTTTTTGTTGCCATAAATGCGGTGAAGGGCATATCTCCCGCTTGTTCGCCGACGGACGCGACAATATATCCCTTGCCTTGACTTTGCATAGCCGAAGCCGCAGGTTCGAACATTGTGCAGTAGTCTCCCGTACCGCCTTCGAATGCAGGTCCTATCAAATCGAATTGCACGTCGAAATTGAGTTTGTAATCCTTGCCGTCGACAAGTCCCGCTTTTTTGATTGCGTATTCCAAAGCCATAGCCGGCACGCCGCCTTTTCTTCCTCCGATAACGTTCTTGCCTGCCAAGTCAGTCCACGAAAAATCCGCGTCTGGCTGTCTTGCCATAAGGAAAGAGCCGTCTTTTTTGGTCAATTGCGCAAAGATAACGGGATGGTCGCTTCTGCCTTCGTTGGCGATGTAGATTGCGGCTTCCGGTCCCATAAGACCTATGTCGGATTGACCTGCTATCAGCGATGTCATACATTTGTCTGCGCCGCCGCCGTTGGAAAGTTCTATTTCAAGTCCTTCCTCGGCAAAGTATCCGCCGTCTATCGCGACGTAAAGCGGCGCGTAGAATACGGAATGGGTTACTTCAATAAGTTTGATTTTGTTGCCGTTGTCTTTTTGGCAACCTGCCATACAGCCCAAACATACTGTTAAAATAACAGCCAGAGCCAGTATGATACAAATAGTTTTTTTCATTTTTGCCTCCTAAAATTGGTCAATACACTATATGTCGATTTAAGTGTGCCTGTGACATCTCGGCGGCTAGAAGCTGCGCAATACTTCGTCAAGTTTTATGTCGCCTAGGTCACATACGGCAAGTATGCTCCCGTCGGCGAAATTTCACTTTCCAAGTCTTGCTTGCTTTCAGATGACGAGAAAAAGTAACGCATAGAAATAAACTAGCATTTTGGTTGGGTATATAGATATAATAAATATTTTTTATCTATAATATATTGCTTGGTGGTTTGAGTTTGTTAAACTTTTTAAAAAATCAAATTTTTATCAAAAA
>CAJUOK010000050.1 GCA_910588015.1 uncultured Christensenellaceae bacterium
GCCAAGTCGTGGTCATATTGGAAAGCAACACCGGAATACCGTATTCTTTTGCAATATCTATTTCCATTTGAGTGGGTTTGATACCTCTGGAATAAATGACGCAAGGAATTTTTTGCACAAAAAGTCTCGTCAAAGCTTTTTTCTTTGCTCCGCCCTGCAACGTTGCAAGATAATAATATTCGGCGTTGCCTATAACTTGAACGCGCGCGTTGCCGAAATAATCTTCGAATCCCGCAAGCAGAAGTCCGGGACGATTGACCAACACCGACTTGAACGTAATGTCGTCGTCCTTGTCTCCGACCAATATATCGAGACGGCATTGTTTGCAAAACTCTCCCAACATTATCTTTTCGACAATAGCTTCTTCTGTCATTTGATTTTTAAAATTCATATGCTCTCCCTATGGAATATTGCAAGCGCAATTTCAGTCGCGACCGTCCAAACAAAACTTATAAATAACTTGCGCCACAGCGTCGTTGTCGTTGGTATCGGCAACGTAATCGGCTGCAAGTTTGACGTTTGGCATTGCATTGCCGACGGCTATTCCCAGTCCCGCGGCTTTTATCATCTCAATATCGTTTTCACTGTCGCCCATTGCGATTGCTTTACTTACGTCAATGCCGTATTTATTGCAAAGCCATTTGATAGCTTCGCCTTTGTTGATACCCTTTGTAATAGCCTCGACGACAAGTTGATGAGAACGCATAATGGCAAGATGAGGAAATTTTTCCTGTCCTTCTTTTACAAATTTCTTGCAATTTTCGTCGTCAGCTAACACAACAACTTTTACGGGCAAAGACTCGCTTTCTCTTACAAACTGCGAAAGCGGCTTGTGAGTAACATTGTAGCCTATCGCGCATATTCCTACAAAAGTGCCGACGGCTTCATTGAATTCCTGACAGTGGCAAGTATCGTCGATATATACTATAGGAGTAAAATCTTGCCCAAGCGATTCGATATATTCGAGCACCGCGATTGTATCGTCCCTGTCAAAAAACTTGCCGAAAATCTGCTTTTTAGTTTTGATGTCAAAAATGCCGCCGCCTTGATAAACAATGACGTCGCCGTCAAGCTCTAGTTCTTCAAGCTTTGGATAAATTGCCGAAAATAATCTGCCTGTCGATATTACAAACTTGCCTCCGGCATTTACGAATTCTTTTATGGCTCTTTTGTTGACTTGCGAAATCGTGTGGTCTTCTCTGTATAACGTGCCGTCGAAATCGCAAAATATAGCTTGGTATTTCATAGATTTATGATATTACATTTTTTAAGAAAAGTAAAGTAAATAAATGCTTGCCGCAAAACAAGACCGCCGCGCTATAAAAGCGTTTATATTATTATACCAAAGTTTATTGCCCGTCGGTATCGGGATGAAAGTGTCTGAATATATTTTCCGCGCTTCTTCTGTCGATTTCCTTTACCAACAGCAAGTCTTCTACCGACGCGTTCTTAATATTTTCCAAATTTTTAAAAGCGTCAAACAAGGCTTTCACACGCTTTTCCCCCACTCCGTCGATTGCAAGTAATTTGCTGTGAGTCTGTCTCTTTTGTCTCAACGAACGGTGAAAAGTGATTGCAAACCTATGCGCCTCGTCTCTTATGCGTTGCAAAACTTTGAGCGCATAGCTGTTGCGCGGCAAAATTACAGGTTGACTCTTGTCTGGCAAAAACACCTCTTCTTCTCTCTTTGCAAGACCGATAACGGCGATGTCGTCGACTCCTTTTTCGCGCAATATCTCAACTACGCTGCCCAGTTGTCCTTTGCCGCCGTCTATGACAAGCAAATCAGGACGGCAAGCAAAACTTTCGTCTTTAGCCGCTACAAGCTCGTCTATACGTCTTGTCAAAGCCTCGCGCAATCCCGCAAAGTCGTCGTTGCCTAGCGCGTATTTCATCTTGAACTTGCGATAATGAGCCTTGTCGGGCTGCCCGTTGTTGAAAACTACCATTGAAGCGACCTTATCGGTGCCTTGAACGTGAGAGATATCGTAACATTCCATTCGTATCGGCATATCGGGCAATCCGAGATACTCTTGCAATTGTATTATCGCGCCGACGGTCATATTGTCTTCTCTCTCTTTTATGGACAATGACTTTTCGAGATAATCGCCGGCATTGTTGAGCGCCATATCGGCAAGCTGTCTTCTTATGCCTTGATGCGGCAAAATTATATTGACCTTTATGCCTTTTTTTTGTGTGAGATATTCGCGCAAAAGGTCGCATTCGTCTATTTCCGAAGCGATAACTATCTCGCTTGCAATATAATTTACTTTGTCGTAATATGCCAAAATAAAATTGGACAGCACTACTTCGTCGTTGGGAGACAAATCGTTGACAACCTGTTTGTCTCCTCCCACAAGTTTTCCGCCGCGCACGAATAGTATGCTGACAACGGTATTTAATCCATTGGACGCAATGGCAAAAATATCAATGTCGAAGTCTTTTGGCAACGCGGTGATTTGACGGCGAACAAGCTTATCCAATATCTCCAACTTGCGCCTGTAGAATATAGCCAATTCAAAGTCTTCGTTCTCTGCGGCGGCATTCATTTTTTCTTGCAAAAGATTGGCAATTTTCTTATCGTTGCCTGATAAAAAAGATATTACTTCTTCTATTTGCTTGGCATACTGCTCTTTAGTACACCGCCCGTCGCAAGGCGCCAAACATCTTTTTATATGGAAATTAAGACAAGGTCTGTGGTTTTTTGGCAAGCGTGAAAAATCGTGACTGCAAGAGCGCAGACAAAACGCGCTTTCCACAAGCTCCAAAATATCTTTGCTTGTTATGCCCTGCATATACGGTCCGAAGTATTTTGCGCCGTCGTTTTTGAGCTTACGCACAACTTCGACTTTGGGAAAATCACGCTTTACGTCTATCTTGACAAAAGGATACGACTTATCGTCTTTTAAAAGTATATTGTAAGGCGGCTTATGCTTTTTGATAAGAGTATTTTCAAGCACAAGGGCTTCGATTTCGTTTGTCGTTATTATATAATCAAAATCGTCTATGTGCGAAACAAGCTTGACGGTTTTTTCCGTCTTGTTAGCCGAATTGGAAAAATATTGATGAACTCTGTTTTTTAGATTTCTCGCTTTGCCTACGTACAAAATCTGATTTGTCGCCGATTTCATAATATAAACGCCGCTTTGCGTAGGCAAATCTTTGAGCTTTTGTCTTATTTTATCCATAAAGGTATTATATCACTAAAAACAAAATGTAGCAAACACTATCGCGTAATAGGAATTTTGTATTTATTAAATTAGGAAGTGACGGGACACGCGTTCTCTATTCCTATCGTAAGAGTCTTTTCCACGTTTTCGTTTACTATTCTGTAAAACACGATTTTACCGTATCTGCGACACCCCACTATCTTGTTGTCGCGAAGCAATTTGAGTTGGTGCGATATAGTGGTTTGGTTGATATTGAGTATATAGCTCAAATCGCCAACGCAAAGCTCCATACTGCACAAAGCGCATAATATCTTAAGGCGCGTACTGTCGGAAAATATATAAAAATAATCAGCCGAACTGCGCAATATTCCGTTGGGCGGAAGACAGTCTCTTACAAAGTTCTCCTGTTGTTCGCTGACGGTAAGACAAATCATAGCTTTCTCCTTTTTTAAATTATAAAACAGTAACGTCCGCGAATTATAAGACATATTGTAAAGTAATAAGGCTTTTTGACAATAAGGAGGTTATGATGAACAATAATTGCACAAGTCTTTTACTTTTGGTAGCGCTCTTGAGCTACAACAACAATTCTTGCGGTTGCAACAACTGCAACAACGACTGCGGTTGTAACGGTTGCGGATGCAATAACTGCGGTTGCAACAACGGTTTGTTTAACAATAATGCAGGTATGCTGTGTTTGTTACTTGCTTTTTTATCAAGTTCAAACTGTCCGCTTTCTACTAGCGTATAAGACTGCAATCTACCAAATAAAAATAAGCGCAGATAATTGCGCTTATTTTTATATAATCAAGATTAATTAAATTTTTTTTATATGGATGAGATTTTTCGACTTCGCTCAAAATGACAGAATATAGGTCAATCTTTTAATGTCATTTCACTGAAACGAAGTGTAATGGAAAAATCTATTCCGTTTTATATGGATTAGACCTCTCCACTTCGGTCGAGGTGACAGAAAACTACGCTCAAGATAACGTACTATTTTATCATTGACGCTCGCACGAGACGCACCTGCTTGCTCGCTATGCCGTCGCTTCGCTCCTTACGACCGAAGTGGAGAAATCTCAATACGTTTGAGATATTTCGACTCCACTATGTTACGCTCAATATGACATAGCAAGGTATATTC
>CAJUOK010000051.1 GCA_910588015.1 uncultured Christensenellaceae bacterium
AACTTGCTTTCTTCGCTTACTATCTCTCCTCTGTAATACTCCAATATTAGGTCGCCCAACTTGGCTCCGCCGCTTATCTCTAACTTGACGTTCCTCGGCTTACCGTTGTACTCCATTTTATCGCTTGCCAACTTCACCGTCACGGAGTTTGCTCCGCCGCCTACTGAGAAGAACGGCGAATAATAATCATCTTCGCTCACTCCTTCTTCAAAAGTATAGTTGTCGTTATCATTAAGTTTTGGATAAGCCTTATACCATTTCCTTTGAGTTGCGGAATACTCTATTTCCTCCAACGTCTTTCCAGTTACGCCATCTAATATATTACCGTTGCTATCAGTCTCATAATAGACGTACTCCACCAAATCTGCCGCCAAAGAATCCTTAAGCTTTGGTATACTAAACGTATTACCGTTGTCGTCGGTATACTCCTCCGTAGTCCAATCCAGCAATATTTCAGCCTTCACCACTTCCCATTTTTTACTCCACTCAAAATCTCCGCTTTCCTCAAAAATATAGTTGACTCCCTTTCCGCCTTGCGCAGGCTTTTCGTAATTTGCAACATAACCGTCGTCCAATTCAAAAGTTACCGTTGCGGTCGAGTTGTCTCCTACTTTAATTCCGTCGTTATTTTTGTAGTTCGCCGTTAAGCCTTCAGGTAAGTTTTCCAAAACAGCGTATACGGTATCTCCTGTATATTGCAACCTTCCGTCGCCTATCCACTTGACATCAGACAGGTCAAACTTGGCTTTATTTATAATCCAAGTCAGAGTGTATATTGTAACCGTATTTTCTCCGTTTTTCTTCATAGCGACTTGCGTTGAATATGTGCCCGCATCAGTCGCCGTGGAATTTTTATATCCTCCTGTAAAGCCATTTGAATTATAAGTCGTATCAACGACGTAATCGTTAGCTTTTGCCGACGCGCTTACTTGCAAACCGTTGTAATATATAGGCTCAAAACACTCGTCTGCCAAATCCGACGTAGACTGATTGTATATTCCCACTTCTTTTCCGTCACGCATAAAAGTCCATCTGAGACTGTTTTCCGTCCCAACGGATTTGACCGTTATCGTGACGGGCGCATTGCCGATTGCCACATCATAATTTGCATTGGAATTGTCGCTTCCTGACGCTACGAACGTAAGTATCCACCCTGTTGCCGCCAAATCTTGCGTATCAAGGTCTATACTAAACGGAAAAGCTGTGTCATTGTCAATTCTTAAATTGCTATACACTGTTCTGCGCACCGTGTCTAAATTACTCATAACTGCCACTATATCCAAAGCAATTACGTCATTTGCGCAGACTTTTTGCATACTGTCTATAGTAACTTTGACTTTTTCACCTTTCGTCGCTTCTATATTAGCGCTTCCGCCCGACTTAATGTCCAATGCTAACGGCGCTTTTATAACTTCAAATTCAAGACGTTTTTCATCAGCGTCTCTCGTTGACCACATAACCGTGCCGTCTGTCTTATGTATGTTGAGATTGAGCCAATATTTCCCTGCGTTTGTAACTCTAATTTCACCGTCTGAAAATGTCACAAAATCTTTGAATTCTTCAGGTATGCTGACATCTATCTCTCCGCTATCGGCTGAATTAACATACTGTATATAATACTGTTGCTCTGTACCGTTGTATGTTGGCACGCCAGTATCTAATATAGTCGGCATACCAAGATATTGCACGTTGTAAGTCTTTGACAAGACATAATTATTACTTACTGAATCGTCTATCTCAACGGTCGCTGTATATATATCGGTGTTTGTAGGCGGGACGAAATCATTATAATCCTTTGCTGTGTAGCGAATTTTAAGTATATCGTCTGCCAAATCGCTATCTCTCGAGCACAAGTTGACAGGCGTAGCCTTCGGCGGAGTTGAATTGGTGTCGAGATTGACATTCAAAGGCTTTTTATTGATAGTAAAATCTATGTCCTGAACCACTTTTCCATTACTCCAAACGTAACCTGCGTTTTGAATCGTAAAACGTATGGTGTACGTGCCGCTTTCAATAGGCATTGACGTAGTAAGCAAAGCTGTGGGCAAATACTCTATTTTTACATTGGCGTAATCGGCGGAAAACATAACGCTGTTATACCAACTGCTTGCGCCGCTTGCATTGATAAAATTTTGTTCTTCGCCGTTATAAGTCGTTTCGATATCGGTTGGAGCCATTAAAGGCAAATCCATATAGTTTCTTACAGGAGAATTTTCGGGTTCATACGATTCTCCTATCTTGCTCGTATCCCATATTCTTGAGTATGGAGACGCGCCGAAAAATGTTCTTGCATCGCTAAGCATTTCGTTGGAAGTTGAATATACTGTCGGTTCGCCGCTAATTTTACCCAACGTATCCGACCGACTCGGCAACAACGAAGCATAATTCGTCGAAGTCTTGACATTATTAATATTGCTAAAACCTTTTGTAGGTTGAGTTTCAAAATGAACCAAAGCAAGAAATGAAAGCTTTGAAGTAGTGCCAACGCTGCCTTCTCCGTATAAGTTGGAAAATTTAAGATTTGTAGTTCCTCTTATACCTGCAATTGAACCTGAAGAGGTAGTTAGTACAGTAGAATTTACATTTACCTTTCCCACTAAATTTTCAAACCAAAACATCTCAGTCACAGATTCTGACCAACCGAATATAGAGCCTATATACTGATAACCATTTGTGCCGTTATTAGTAGCATTAACTTCGCTTGCGCAATCGAGGATTGTCGTCGCTGCCCAAGATTGTCCTAATATACCTCCAATCATCATACCGCTGGTTGTAGTTCCGCCTATTAACGACGTCGTAAAATTCGAAGAACAACGATAAACATAAATTGTTTTATTATTTGCATTTGCCTTATGCGTTCCTACTATACCGCCTTCTTGAACGCTAGTAGTATACGCTTTACTGCTAACTTTTCCGCTCGTATGACAATTCAAAAAAGTATTGTTGCCAATAGATATTCCTGCAATTGCTCCAATATGCGGTCCGTATGAACCGCTTGTACTAACGCCGTTAGCGCTTGTTTGCGGAATATTACTAAATTCAAAGTTTTCATTTATGAGGTCGGTTATTGTTGCATTCGATACGCTACCGAATATTCCAAATCCGGAATTGGTTTGTCCTGAAGTTCCTATCGCGACATAACTCGTACCATTGAAATATTGCCAATTGCTGCAGTTAATGTTAACCAATTTGTGTCCCATTCCGTAAAAAGTTCCGCCGAATTTGCCGACAGGTCTAAAATCAACTCCGGAAAAATCCAAATCGTTTGCAAGTACAAAATATTTACCTGTACTATTATTTAAATTCGTACCGCACAATTTAACAAAAATTTCCCAATCGGCTACGCTTGTTATAACGTAAGGATTTTCTTTCTCTCCTCTATTACTGCTTGTCTTTGCAACTTTTTGCGACGTTAAGTCATATGGCGTATCCGCGTCTCCCGCTCTGTATTTCTCTACCAACGATTTATCCGTATACACGTATAAATAGCCGTCTCCAAATTCTTTGAGTCCATCGCTCTCATTGGTCGTAATATCAATTGCCGTATGGTTTAGCTCCCCTTCGTCTAACATATCGGGTAATGATATACTAAACGGCAAGCAAGCGCTTATCGCTCCTATAATTATACATAATGATATTATTAGTATTGAGCATTTTAAGTATTTGCTTTTTAATTTCTTTGAGTTCATTTTTCTTCTCTCCAAAATATTCTTCTATCTATTAAGATTCATTAATTTTCATTTGTTCCACACTAGATTGACATAGCAAGGTTTTAGATTTCCTCACTGCGGTCGCAATGACAGAACAATGCTTAGGTTTCTCCATTACGCTACGCTTGGTCGTAAGAAGCGAAGCGACGGCATCCCGTGCAAGAGTCAATGACGTTTTCTTTTGGCACCCCGCAACTTTTTAAATGTCACCTCAAGCGTAGTCGAGAGGTCTAATCCCATTGAGATATTTCGACTATACTTCGTTTCGCTCAATATGCCATCAAAAGGTTGCCCTTTATTATTCGTCTATTTTTCAACTTAAAGTATACTTTGCTACTTTCTTTTTCGCAGAACTTATAGTTCATTCTCAACAATACTTCTAAACCAAATATCGCATATCTTTATTTCGCTTCAACATTTGATTTACTGTATGTCGGATAATCTCTAATTCCAAAAAAAGTATACTTTTACTGACCAAAAGGTATTGCAAAAAAATGTGACACGAATTATAATATTATTGAAAAAATATGCCGTTTCGCTATGCATAAACGGCAGTCAGTAA
>CAJUOK010000052.1 GCA_910588015.1 uncultured Christensenellaceae bacterium
CCGCCTATAGGATTGTTGCCGCTTACGTCGCCGCTTGGCTCATCGTCGTCGGGGTCGATAGGTTTATCTCCGTTTCCGTCGGGCAAATCTTCGTCCACTTGCGGATACGACGGATTACTCGGCGAATTTGGGTCCACCAACTTGTCGTTGCTATTCACGTTAAATTCGTGCCAATCGGTCTCCAACTTTCCGCCAGTAAATTCAAAATTCTTGAGCTGTCCGTCTTTTATCTTGGCTCTTATTTTATATGGCTCGCCCGCCTTAAGTTCATTGTATGCCACAACGGCTCCGTCTTTATCGGTTATTTCATACTCAACTCCGTTGATTTGTCCATATCCTAACTTTAGCGTTGGCGGCTTGATATTGTCATTCCAATCCGCTGCTATTTTTGCTTTTACTATCTCGTAATCAAATTCGCTATCTCCCTCTATCTGATACTTATCTATATAACTTGACTTTAGACTTACTTCCACTCTGTATTTGCCCACCTCTGTCGGTGCTGTTGCCAACTTGGTATATCCGTCGTAGTACGTAAGCTCAAATGCGCTCGTCGGCAACGCTCCGTTGCTCACGTTGACCTTGGCGTGTCTTGGATTGGTATTGTATTCCATACTGCTATTCGTCAAAGTTACGCTGACCTTTGTCAAATCCTTGCCCACTCTAAACACCTTAGACATCGCGTCTATATCGTTCAACTCGTAATTTTGCGTATCATTTAATATCGGCTTGGCTATATAAAACTTCGCTTCGCTCTCCGACCACACAATTTTGTCAATCGTCAACGGCGTATTATTCAGTATGTTGCCGTTTGCGTCGCACTCGTAATACTCGTAGTCTACCACTCCTCCGTCGGCGTTGGGGTCTCTCAATACCGGTATATCAAATGTCTTATTGTTGCTGTCCGTCGCCGATGAGTTTTTCCAACTCGTTGACTGTATCTGCGCTTTTACTATGTTCCAACTCTTGCTCCAAAGAAATTCTCCGTTGCTATCTATATATGTCGTTGCGTCGCTTTCGTCGGGCTTGATATAATTGCCTTCATATGCAGAATCCAACGTAAATTCCACTGTCGCGGTGCCGCTTGTTCCCACAGTCATTCCCGTGTTATTATAATAATTGGGTATCAATCCGTCAGGCAAAGTCTTGGGGTCTAGCTCCGCTTTACTGCCGTTTAGCTTGTCGTAAGGCAACTGTCCGTCATAAAGCCATTTGACTTTGGACAAGTCAAAATATGCTTTATGTATTGTCCATTTAATAGAATACTCTTTAAATTCTCCTTCAGATATTTTTACTCTTACAGTTGTTATATATTCTCCGGCGTTGGTAGCCTCTGCGTTTTTGTAACCGTTGGTATAGCCTTCAGAATTATATGTTGAGTCAACAGAATATTCGCTAGGCAAACTTACCGTGAAAGAATAAGTTTTACTATTGTATACTAATTTGCTTTTATCAAATTCAGGCGTATGAGCAATATCTATATCAAAGTTCATTACGGTCTTTATAACGCCGTCAATACGCAACTGCCAAAATATCGCAGAATTTGCATCTAACTTTTCCTTAATATTAAATGTAATATCTGTCCAGGTTGCAACATAATTTACATTTTCGCCATTTCCGTCTATATTTTTTATCTCAATTACCAATTTGTAATTTGCAGGTATTTCAACTTTAGACAACTGTAATTTAATGGTAAAATCAAACGTTGTGTAATCCAGTTGAAAGTCGGAATAAACCAAAGTTTTTGATTCACTGCCTACGCGTTGAAGATAAAAATCCAACAAAACGCTCTCGTCTATCTGCGGACGTGACTGCACTTGAACAAATATTTCCTTATCCTCCTCAAGTGTACTTTCTATTGCCGAATTCGATTCTATATTTAATTCAATCGTCAAAGGTTCTATCTTAAATTGTAACCTTACGGAGTCTTTACTAACCGTACCGTCCTCAAACTTCCATTGAGTATTCACATTATCTGTTAATCGTAATTCCAACTCATAGGTACCCGCTTGAGAGGTTTTAACCGTCACGGTTCCGTCTGTCGTAACACTTTTATTCAATTCGTATTTTCCGATATATTCCGTTGGTATATGCACTGTGTAATCGCCTTTGTTTTCCGCATCGAGTTCAAGTTCGTAAGTTCGTACAGAACCGTTGTAATTATACCAATTTTTCGGAAAGAACGTTGGCAACGGAACATTGGTCTCCGTCTTTATAAAATTTTTAGAGGCGATAACGTTGTCATTTAAAGTATAATTGGAATTACTCAACGAGATTATCGTTACAACATATTCCCCTATTTTTTTAGGTCTTATAACAGAATCATATTCAGTGTTGTTTCTACCGTTATATTTAACGTTTATTTTCACAGTATCTTTAGTGCCGCCTGCATTTGAACATATTTCTTCGTCAATCAGCGACGGTACCGCAACGCCGTCGTAGTCATTGTTCCAAATTATACTTAACGGTTTAGGCGTGATTTTAAACTCAAAAATTCTTGTAAAATCATTCTCTCCTTTTGCCGTATCTGCTTCTCCTGCAAAAGTTACGCCTGTAGCAATAGCCTCATCGGTTAATTTTACCGAAACTTCGTGCGTTTTAGCGCTTTTCATATCCGTAAGACAACTCAACGCCGACATATACTTTTCGTCATACCAATTTGTTTTGGTCTTGTCCGATATGTTGGATAGATTTTGAATATCGCCGTTATATTCGTTTTCCACATCGCACGGCTCCGTAAACCCTACTCGATTTACAGCTTTCTTTAGATTAAGATGGAATGCGGGACGCACCCCGAATTTATTCGTAGGTCCGACATTTCCAACACCCATATTTGTGCCGTCCGCAGTCAAAATATATACGCAATCATAATTAAAATATCGGGCAGACCTCAACCAAGTATGTCTATTGTTGGCGCGTTGATTATTGGATAACTTCCATAACCCTTCAACTCCGTTTACTCCTGTCTCGGCTATACTCGGAAGCCATATCGCATCTGCGCCCCAAGCCTTATATCCGGCAGTATCAACAGTAGCGTCTGTCAAAAAGTTCCCTGCCGTTCCATTTCCTCCCTCGTCTAAAGCGTCTCCGTTATTGTTATAACCATAAGAAGACCTATATGCGTTAGACGTAACATAGCTCAAGGCTCTTTGATTCCTCTGCCAACTTACGTTATTAGGAACTTCCAGAAATTCTTTTATACTACCCGCAACACCCTGCGCTTTTGTCATAGTATAAATAGCCCAGTCATTGTTTGCATCTTGCGAAACGCTTGTTAGCGAACCTGCATTATAAGTTGCGGCATAGCCACCGCCGTTATTCAGTACGCTTGCGCGCATAAAACTTGAACCATACATAGTACTGGGATATTTACCCTTACTGTTCGTTACGCTTGTGGCGAAATTTGCATATTGGACCTTGTTCTCATTTGAGCTAGCAAGCCAAAAAGTCAATATAGGCTCTCCGCTTGTATTCGTGGATAAATATGTAGGCATCCATTTCAATCCGTTTATCTCAACGACTATATCTTTACCGTCATTGACCATAATGCCGTCAACTTGTAAATTCCTAATATCATTTGACGTTTTCGTATCCGTTAAAGCTGCTATATCGGACAACTTCATATTTTTTTGCCCGATTATCGACTGAATCATATCAAGAAATACCGCTCCGTTAAAAACTTTTCCTACGCCGGTTGTATCTTTATCGTAATCCTCCAACAACAATTCACCTAAATTGTTTGCTTGGTCAGCGGATATTTCTCCGTCCGTAATTGTCAGCGCTTTAGTCGTTTGATATTGAAAAGTTATTATTCCCGCACAACTCATCAATATTGCTACCGCTAAAACCAACGCAACCGCTATCCTTATTTTCTTTTGACTTTCCATCTAAACCTATCTCTCCTTTTGCTCCGGATAAACTATCCTATGCAATGATTAAACGAATACTTTTCTTTTTATCACCTATTAATTCGCATACCGATTTCCAAAAAAAGTATACTTTTACTGACCAAAAGGTATTGCAAAAAAATGTGACACGAACTATAATATTATTGAAAAAATATGCCGTTTCGCTATGCATAAACGGCAGTCAGTAA
>CAJUOK010000053.1 GCA_910588015.1 uncultured Christensenellaceae bacterium
ACTTTACCGTATATTCGCCCGGTACGCTTGCTGTAAATATTGCGACTCCGTTGGCAATTTTATACGTCATATCCGATACCGTACTTTCACCATTGACGGATTTGAAATCTATGGAAGTTATATCTATTTTCTCCGTTTCTATATTGAATAGGTTGAAATCTACTGAATTGTCTACTGTAAAATATTTTTTTACGTCGTTATCTTGTTCGGGTGTTCTTGCAGACGAGGCTTTTTGCGCTTCAGTCAAATTGAGATGAAATGCAGGTCTGATAGCTTTAGTAACAGTCGAATCATCGTGATTATAATTAAGCTTTTCTGAATCTTCAGGAATATATTGAATACGGGAAGTATCTCCTCCTCCCGGAGCTGCGCTACGCAACCAAGACGGCGACGATTCTTTCCTCAACGTTGCATCTATCCCCCATACTCCGTATCCATTGCCATAACCTGTTTCGCTCAAACTAGGCAGCCACAAATAATCATATTGCCAATTAGTGTAGTCAGGACTCGTAATTCTATTATTTTGAGCGCTGTTATTCCAATTGGATGTAATATAAGCCTCATTAGGCGCATCTTGTATATCCTTGATATATTTATCTAGTTTTTCAACTCCTTGATAATAAACATTGGTTGGCTGCACTATAAAATCAGTTATGCTTTTAGGATTTGAATCATTTACTAAAATTTCATATTGATAATTATTAATCGAGCTGTACGCTTGCAACAAACCGGTACTGTTAGTCGTCGATATTGTATAGTTTGACGAGATACTTGTTGAGTTTGTCTTGTCTGTCATCGAATATCCATTGAGCAATTTCGCTCTTACATAACTATTACCGTAAACATTTGAGTGATACCCTTTGGAAGTATTTGCCAAAGTAGATTTCCAGTCATAACTCCATTTACTGGCATTTACAGTATCGCTGTCGGCAAGCCATAGCGTAACAATTAAATCTTTATTGCTTGACTCCGTCATAGAAGCAACTATCCACTTCATTCCGCCCAAAGTTACTACAGAATACTTCTTGTCTGTATTAAATGACTTTATTTTTGATACGTTTACAACATTTAAAGAGTCTTTATTTTCGTCAAATTTTGTTTTTACATTATCAATAGTGGCATATTTAACTCCACTCAATCTCTCGTATAAATTTTTTAAGTTATCGCCGTTAAATACAGTTGTTCCGACTCTAGTGCCATCGGAATTCATTAAAAGTTCTCCGATTTCTTCAACTGACGTCGTATTGGTAACAGCCTGAGCAGAATCAATATCTTTACTGTAACTGCAAAAAATTAAAACAATAATCAAAGAAATTATCAATACGATTGATAAAAAATTTATGTTTATTTTAGTTAAAGATTTTTTCATTTTACTCCATATATTAACTTATCTATTATAATTTGTTATTAATTCCAAAAAAGGTATACTTTTACTGACCCAAAGCTATTGCAAAATAACGTATCGTGAACTATAATATTATTGAAAAAATATGCCGTTTCGCGGTACGCAAAACGGCAGTCAGTAAAAGTATACTTTTTTTGGAATTTCTCTGATTTTGAGATTGTTTTTATAAAAATTTTTAAAATTAGAAAATTATTAGTATAATAAAATTCGCATAGAATTATAATGTAATCTTTTTTTATTTATTGTCATATACTGAAAAGAGGCAGATATGACAAAACTTTATTTTGATAATTCCCAAGGAATGATTCTTGTCGACGGAACGGTGTGTCGAGAAAAAACAACTGTCGTAGACAACAGCTTTTGTATTCAATACATACCTTTTGACAGCAATTTTTTGCCGATATATTGCGCGGTGCGCGGAAAAGCAAGTCTATACGAAGATATATTATTTATACGTCACGGCAAAGACTATATCGTAAGATTCTGTCCTCAGAAAAAACCTATACATTGTCAAAGTACGCTGTATCTGCAAAAAATACTCGAACCAAACAATTCAACTGCGCACTGTCTGACTTGCCATATTGAAGACGGATATAAAATGAGCGTCGAAACTCAAAACGAACTGATAACTTTGGAGACTCCGTGCAAAGTAATCGACGTAAAGTTTTCTTGTATTCCTATATCAAGCGGACAGTTAATATGCGTCTTTGCTCAACTTGAAAATTGCAAACAATATGTAGCCGTGTTGCACTATAAAGACGATTATACGCTGTTGCTTGACATATGCTGCGACGAAGTTTTCGTAGAAGAGGACGGCTTGAGAGTGTGCGATTATTTAAGAGACTCGCTCAATCGCAAATGCATAAGAAAACTAAGTTTTTGCGGCGACTGCTTTGCAGAACAAAGTCGGCATTTTGAGAACGTCTGCTCGCATAATTATATCGACGAGATATTGCCCTACGTACTTTTGGAAAGCGCCTGTTACGGAGACGTCGACTGCGCTCGCAATTGCCTATGCCCCGCATTGAAAAATTGCGATATCCGCGAAATCTTTGGAGACTTTGTAGGCATTTGCGACTGTCTCGATTACAATCCTTATTGCGTGACTTTGCTATATTCTGATTGCGAAGGTCTGTATACAAAAACTTTTAGATTCGAAGTCGCTATGGGCAAAATTCAAAAAATAAAATAAAATTTGCATTCTGTTGCATATACTCTTGCCCGTATGATATAATACCTAATAATAAAGAATTATCTAATACGGAGTAAATGATATGTTGGAAACAATTGTTTTAATTTTCGCTTATGCATCGATTCCTCTGTTTTTGTGGATGATTATCGCAAGCATATCCGTGCGTACTACTTTTACTAAATACAACGGTACCTCCGCTTCTTGCGGTATGACAGCCGAGCAAGCCGCGCGACGGATACTTGATATTAACGGACTTTTTGACGTAAATATAGGCAAATGTCAAGGTATGCTGTCAGACCATTACGACCCGCGCAACAATACCGTATATCTTTCCGCATCTACTTATTCTTCCACGTCAGTGGCTGCAATAGCAGTCGCCGCGCACGAGGTCGGACACGCTATTCAACACGCAGAGGGATACGCTCCCATCAAGTTGAGAGGCGCGCTTGTGCCGATAGTCAACGTTGTGTCAAGACTTATCAGCCCGTTTTTGATACTCGGCATAATCTTTGAATTTATTGCAATCACGGGTTTGTCAATTTCGGTATATTTTTATTTCGGCGCTTTGATATGCTACGCGTTGTACGCTTTGTTTACATTTGTTACCCTTCCTTGCGAATATAACGCAAGCTCGAGAGCAAAAAAACAACTTGTCGAATGCGAGATACTCACGCAAGAAGAAGTGTCTACCGCGTCAAAAGTTTTGAGCAGCGCCGCAAAGACGTATTTGATTTCTTTCTTTATGTCGCTTGCGCAAGTGGCAAGAATTTTGTTGATATTATTAAGCGCAAGAAACCGAGGCAACCGCGATTAATTATTAAGCTAATATATAAAAGGACTGCCCGTCGGGCAGTCCTTTTACTTATGCTTTTTTATATATTTATTCGGGTTTTACTTCCACCTTGATATTTGCGCTGACGTTGGTATAAACTTTTACTTCCACTTCAAACAGTCCAGCCGACTTTATTGATTCTTTGAGATTGATTTTTTTCTTATCGATATCGTATCCCATTTTAGCAAGCTCGCCGCTTATCTCTTTGGACGTGACCGCACCGAAAGATTTTCCGTTGTCTCCAAATTTGATAACTATGTCGATAGTCTTTCCGTCAAGCTCTTTAGCCGTTGCCAAAGCGTCTTCATATTCTTTTTGCTTTTGTCTTGCAATTGCCGCGTTTTTTTGATTAGTCTCATTGATAACTCCCGCCGTAGCCTGTTGAGCCATACCCTTTTTCATCAAAAAATTGCGAGCATAACCGTCGTTTACTTCAACGATTTCACCCTTTTTCCCAACGGTTTTTACATCCTTTAAAAGTAATACTTTCATATTTCACCTCGCTTGTGTTTTATTTTAGCACATAAAAGCCGACATAGCAATAGGAAAATCGCAATTAGAATAATTAGCGTCGTTTTGACAATAATAATATTAAAAAAT
>CAJUOK010000054.1 GCA_910588015.1 uncultured Christensenellaceae bacterium
CGCCTTGACTTTATACGTCTTCCCTTGCTCGAGCTCCGCTCCGTCTGCCAGTTCGTTGCCCTCGCTATCGTAATAGATATACCCTATTATTCCTTTTTGCGTTTCGTCCAAATTGTTTATAACGGGTACGCTTCCGTCTGTGTTCCACTCCGCTACTATCTTGGCTTTTTCTATGCTAAAAGCTATCTGCGTTTTATTTAAATAATAATCTTCGGAATCTGTAGCGCTCAAACTCATTTGAAGTATATAATCGCCTGCGTCTGTCGGCGCGCCTTCAAGCTTGTTTTCCTCGCTCACGCTTCCATTATAATAAACTTTGACAATTTTGTTAACGTCAAAATTACCGCTTTTGACGCTCAATTCCACACCGTGCGCCTTGCCGTCGTAAGTGAACTGCGTCTTACTCATCTCCACTTCGACTACTTCGTTGTTTGAACCGACAGTAAATGGTTGAGGATTGCTTGTCTGCGTAATTTCGTAATTGTCTGAAAAACCGCTTCCAAGCTCAACTTCTACCCAATAATATTCAGCCTTGTCCGAAACGATTATATCTTCTAAAGCAACTTGCTCTCCCTTACCGCCGTTGCCGTCGTCCTTATAATAATTATATCTATCTATTTTATCTGCAAAATCCGCGCTGACTTGCGGCAAGCTGAATGTGTTGCCGTTTATATCCGACATCACCTTATTTTCCCAACTCAAATTGAGTTTTGCCTTGACTATCTTCCAATCCAATGACCAAGGAAAATCGCCCTCGCCATTGTAAATATAAGTGGAATCATCGCCCTTTATTGGCGTAATGAAATTAGTATCGGAATTAGTAAATCCCGTAAAACTTGCCGTATAATTTCCGCCTACGCAGACATTCTTTTCTTTGTTTCCTCTATAAGCCCCGTCGGTGACGCTCAAGCTGTCCGGCAAATTCTTGAGTTTTACCGTTTGCGAATTTCCCGTATATTCGAATTCTATCAAATAATCCCATATTACTTCGCTTAAATCATACTTACCTTGATTTATTTTCCAATTTATTGTAAAACTGGGAGTCAACAGAGAGCTTGCGGAATTAAGCTTTTCTAAATTAACGGTAGTGGAATAATTACCGACTACTTTACCGGTAGCTGTGACGTAATCTTTTATCTTTACGCCTTTGCTAGCCAATTCGCTTGCGTCTATTGAAAAGATAAAATCAGCGCCTGTATAATTTAATTCGACAACCGTAGTATTATCCCATTTGCCTACAGACTGCGTTTTGCCACCGTCATACTTTGAATTGGTATATTGCCATTTAATATCGTCAACCGTCAAATTAATTTCCTTGTCCGTAACCGTAAATTTCTTGGGAACGGAAATATCCAAATCATAGTTATAACCATCGCCGCTATCTTCCAATTCTATGCTGAAAACATACTCGCCGTTTGGAAGTCCCGGCAAATTGACGCTCGTCGTCTTATTACCGCTATCAGTCGAAGTCAAACTTACAGGTTGAGTTTCTCCCGGTCTTATATATCCGAATTTATAATCCAATACCTCGTCGTCTTTACATCTGTTGTCGGTAATGCTGACGGTTTTCTTTTCGCCGTTAGCCCACGACCACTCGCCGTTGGGATTGTATGCGGTAATTATAAGCGGTCTTTTTGTTATCTCGATATTGACGGTCTTTGTTTCGGAGCCGCCAGTATTCCATTCCATCAGCTCTTTATTTTTAAGCTCTATATCAACGGCATACTTCTTGACGGTTTTGACTTTAAACGCAGGGTCCGCTCCGCTTGTGTCAAACTCGAGACCGTCTACGCTCTGCCATTTGATATCCATTTTTGTCGAGTCGTAATCAGCTAGTTCAAAGGCTTGTAGTTCGCCGTTGTATACTCTATCCCTCATTCCGTTGATTGAAAGTTCGTTGACTTTATATTTGATATAAAATACAAACTCTTTAGAAGACGTCGTTCCGTCCATCCAACATTCTTGGTTTTTCGGCGTTATGGTAACAGTATATTTACCAACGTCGCTCGCCTTTAAAGTATATTTTCCCTTTTCCAAATCGTAAGTTGCCGTCGGAACCGCGCCGTCCAATCCTTGAGTGACGTAACTAATATCAACTTTGCCGCTATCGACGCCGGTTAATACAAAACTTAACTCGCTGCCGTTGTGATATTTGATTTTCTCTCCTGCTATTTCGGGAGCTTGAACAGTCGAATTGTCGTATACTTTTGCCAAATTCAGATGAAATGCAGGGCGTACGGTATGAGATTTCGCAACTGGGTCAGCGCTTTCACCGCCTACGCTGCTTAAAACAAGTAAGCTACTAAAATTGTTGCTGTATGCGGTTCTCAACCACTGATATTGATTAGCCGTATTGACAGCGTCGTTTCGCCTTTGATATACAGAAGTCGCCCAAAGACCGCCATTATAAACTTCCATACTGCTTGGCAACCATATCTTATCGTTTTCCCATCCCGCATATCCTGTTTTCCCGGAATACGACCCAGAACTACCGCCTGTAGAACCGCTAGTCAAAGAATCGTTATTGTAGGGCGAATCTTGATGGAGTTGCCAATCAATATTTTTAGGCGCCTCAATGAATTGCGCCAAACTTCCCGACACGCCGCTTTCCATTGTAAATTTCGCCCAAGTATTCGACGCGTTTTGGGTCGCCGTGCCTGACATAGCGCTTTCGGAATATGATTGCGCATATTTACCGCCATTATTCAGTATTACTGCCCTCATTGAACCAGAGCCATACATATTAGACGGAAAATTGCCTACGGCTTCAACTTCATAAGAATTTCCCGAAGTAGCATAAGAACTATTTGCTTGCCACAACGTCAATATAGGTTCTCCTGACGTATTATGCGAAAAATAAGTTGCCGTCCACTTTATTCCGCCTATCATTACCGTAATATCACTATTCTTGTTTGAAGTGCGAAAATTTTCGGAGGTTTTTGTACTCATATTCTTTATAGTTTCATAACTAGCGCCCTCAATTCCGCTTATCTGATTGAATAACTTTTGCAAAATCTTGCCGTTGAAAACTTTTCCTCCGCTCTCGTAACCTTCCAATGTCAATTCTTCAAGATTCGTAGAATACGAAGCAATATCACTGACGTAAAACGCGTCTGCCTTTTCTCTTGTATTATAAATCGCAATAGAAAAACTCAACAATAAAACTACAAATATGGTTATTGCCGTAATTAAATTGATTTTATATGTTTTTTTTCGTAAATCCATTGTTACCTCTCAATATATTAATCGGTTTAGCTTTGTCAACAGAGACCTCTCCGCTTCGGTCGAGGTGACATATTGATTAGATTTCTCCATTACGCTTCTCTCCAGTCGAAATGACGTATTTATATTTGTAATCTTGATAACATAACATTTTCTGTCACCTCGAGC
>CAJUOK010000055.1 GCA_910588015.1 uncultured Christensenellaceae bacterium
CCGTTTCGCTATGCATAAACGGCAGTCAGTAAAAGTATACTTTTTTTGGAAAATATCGATTTTTAAATAGTCTTTATAAAGTTTTTATTAAATAAGAATTATTAAGAGTATAAAAAAAACTTTCGTTGCGTTAGATTCGCAACGAAAGTTTGCATAATTTTATCTTTTTGATTTAAGCTACGGCTTCTTCTAACCCGCCTGTTTCGCCGCCTTCTTCAAGCTGACCGCCGTTATTAGTTTGGTCTCCGCCTTCTTCGTCGTTATTGGTTTCGCCGTTGCTTATTCCCAGCATTTCCGCAAGATACTGTCTTACGCCGTCTGCAACGTCTTCTCCTATCGTTCCTTCAAGCAAACCTATTACTTTATCAGCTCCGAAATAAACTACTTCCTTAAAACTCGACGCGCCGGCTTCTTCTTTTGCCGCTTTGGACAATAATCCATATCCTACGCCCAATCCGATGCCCAGCAACAATACAACCAAAAGCATTATTACTACATACGAACGAACCCACGCCGTTCTGCTTCTGTTGCCAACGCCGAAAAACCAGCATATTGCGCATATACCGCCGATAAGCGGAATTGCAAGCAAGATAAAAGTACCTATCCAAGAACCAACGGTCATTGGATAATTTCTCAAATCTGTCTCGTCAAACTTCTCGCTCTTTTTGGCAAGCTTTTTCTCTTTTCTGCTTCTATGTCCTTTTTCCGGTAAATTTACCTTTTCGACATTAGTATGTTTACCTCTTCCCTTAACCTCAGCTTGTTGATTTGCGCCGTTTGCATTAGCCGTCGGTTGAGCGACTCCGTTTGGCGCGCCGTTATTTACGCCGCCATACGCACCGCCGTTGCCGTAAGGGCTGTTGCCTACGCCGCCGTAACCGCCGTAATTTCCCATACCGTAACTGCTGTAATTTCCGCTCGGACGTCCTATACCGCTCGATGGCGCAGCTCCTCTTCCGTAAGGTCTGCCGGAAGACGCATTTCTGTCCGGTTGTCTTTTATTATCCCTAGCCATATACACTCCACTTCTTTAAAGGTCTTTTGTTTCAATTAGTATTTTACAACATTTTATAACAAAATGTCAATATGCCTTAATTATTATTTATTACAAAATATGGCAAAAACTTATAAAATTGTCAAAATCGATTATTTTCAAGAAGAAAATTTTCAATTTAATAATTAGTTTTTACACAAATTTTACTTTTATTTTTTTACCGAATCAAAAAAATTAAGTTTTTTATGTCACAAACTGACTATTATACAAGATTATCGGGATTTAATTTCTTCAATTCGTCAAGGACAAACAATCCGTCTTTCCTTATGAGCACATCGTCAAAATATATCTCGCCTCCGCCCATAGCCTTTGTTTGAACCAACACCAAATCCCAATGTATTGCCGAATTATTGCCGTTGTAAGCGTCTTCATAACAAGCTCCTGGCGTGAAATGTATCGAGCCGCTTATCTTTTCGTCAAACAGAATATCTCCCATAGCCTTTGTTATATAAGGATTCACTCCCATAGCAAATTCGCCAATATATCTAGCGCCGTCGTCCGTATCAAAAATCTTATTGATTTCTTCAGTCTTATCAGCAGTAGCTTCAACGATTTTTCCGTTTTCAAAACGCAATTTGATTCCGTCGAATTTGATTCCGTTGCATACAGAAGGCACGTTATATGATATAACGCCGTTGACGCTGTCTTTTATCGGAGCGGTATACACTTCTCCGTCGGGGATATTTCTCTTGCCTGCGCACTTAACTCCGCCGATACCTTTTATTGAGAAAGTCAAGTCTGTGCCGTTGCCCACTATACGCACGCGGTCCGTCTTGTTCATAAGTTCTACAAGAGGAGTCATTGCCTTTTCCATCTTGGAATAATCGAGATTGCACACGTTGAAATATAAATCTTCGAATTGTTCCGTGCTCATTGCCGACATTTGACTCATTCCTTGCGTAGGATATCTCAAAACGCACCATTTGGTGTTGGCTACTCTTCTCTCGTGGTGAACAGGATGAGAATAGTATATGTTGTAAGCATTGCGGCGTTCTTCGGGTACGTCGCTCAATTCATATGCGTTTTCGCCTCCGCGTATGCCGATATAAGCGTGCATCTTATCCATTCTATAGCAACCGAAATCGCTCATTCTTTCGGCGCATTCTCTGTCCATACCCATCATAAGTTGACGTTGAACTCTGTTGTCGTAAAGTTCTACAAACGGAAAGCCGCCAACCTTATATACTTCTTTTACCAAAGCGTTGACAAGCTGAATATCTACGCCTGTTGCCTCTATCAATATATTTTCGCCTTTTTTAAGTTCGCAAGAAAAATTGATTAAATTTTTTGCCAATTTATTTATTCTCTCGTCAGCAAGCATACCAACCTCCAAAATTCTTTTACGATTATATTATATCCACATTGATAAGCTTTGTAAAACTCATTTTGCTCATTTATCAAATATTATCAACGATAAAATTTGAATTATTGCCTCAAACAAAAATATTATTGCGCATAATCATACGACTATTTTACCATAGCGCAATAAATTTTACAACATAAATTTATTGTAAAACATTTGAATGTCAGTTCAATGTGTAACTGAAAATCCGATTTTACGTCAACAAATATAAAAACTGTCATTTCGACCAAGCGTAGCGTGTGGAGAAATCTAATACGATTGAGATATTTCGACTCCACTTCGTTACGCTCAATATGACATTTTACAGTTATCTCATTGCCTTTTGCTCTTTGAGATATTCAACATATCTCTCTATCTGGTCTTCTCTTAAGTCTATCATCTTCTTTGCCGTTGCAAACGCTTGAGTATCGTCTATTATTACTTCAGTCTCCTTGACTTTGACCTTTGTTCCTTCGCTTCCTGCGTCTCTTCTGATGTCTTTCATATACTCGTCTTCCATCTTAAAGAGCGCTACTGTCGTGTCTTTCTTTACCGTCAGCTTTATCAACGGATTTACCGACGACTGTCCCAATACTATGAAATACGTCGACTTCTTCTCCTTGCACTTATCCTTACTCAT
>CAJUOK010000056.1 GCA_910588015.1 uncultured Christensenellaceae bacterium
TCAATCCGTCAGGCAAAGTCTTGGGGTCTAGCTCCGCTTTACTGCCGTTGAGCTTGTCGTAAGGCAACTGTCCGTCATAAAGCCATTTGACTTTGGACAAGTCGTATTTTAACGGAACAATAGTCCATTGAATAGAATATACTTCGCCGTTGCCTTTGCTATCTATCAGTCTTACCGAAGTAGTATAAACGTCAGCGTTTTTGCCTATCGCCGCATTCGCCGCGTCTTTTAGACACTCGACTTTATGCCCATTCTGCGCATAATCCATATCCAAAGTATAGCCTTGCGCCAATATTTGAAATTCATAAGAATATCTTTCGTTATACGTCAGAGATTTGGAATACGTAACTGCCAAAGAACCGCCGCTCGACGCGCTCTGCGTATCTATCCTAGCGGAATTCCTTTTCAACACCCAAGTGGGAACTGCGGTAACCGCCTTGGTTTCCACTTGCAAGAAAATATCGTTGTCCAACACGGCTTGATAATCGCTGTTGGAAGATTCGATTCTCAATTTCCATTTACCGTTCATAGGTAAAACGTCCGTATGCAATTCAAAATCGGTAAGTGTGACGGTACCTGTATTTGCGTCTATCGGATAACCCGTCGTCACCTTATTGCCGCCGTCGTCTGTATATGCCAATTCATATTTCGACGTTCCGAAATCCGCCCAGAAATGTAAGTATGTTACGTCGCCGTGAATTGACATCAGCGGTTGATTGAGTATCATTCCGCTTACTTTGGTTTTTTCGCCTTTAACTACGCTTATCGTGTCAGAAGAGCCGCTGTCGGGGTCTATCGTTATCGGCAATTGCGCAGGCGTTATCTCAAAGCTCAACTCCTTGTCTTCCATATCTTCACTGCCCTCTTGGCTGTTCCAATATACAGAGCCGTCTTTGTTTTTTAAAGCTATTTTTATAGTATACTTATCAGCTTTTGTTCCGCTGATTATTTGACCGCCGTCGTAATTTAATCCGCTGGGCAAAGGCAAAACCACTTCCATTTGATTGGAATCAAATCCGTCCAAAACAAAGCTGACGTTATTTCCTCCGTCATAAGGTAAAGTTGAGTCTGCAAAAGTCGGCGGATTTAATCTCGCGCCCTCAACGCTGAAATCCTTGTAAGCTGGCGTAACGCTCGTATCCGGAATATAGTTGTGATTGATTGCGATTACAGTCGCTCTATACATACCGTTGACGGTGGGCGGAACCGTGTCGTTGTAACTGCTTCCGTACAGTCCCGTATACCTAAATCCCAAGACAGTGCCTTGGGCGAGCTTTGAATCGTTTGCCCCCAAATCAGCCACGTCGTGTTCCACTTTAGGCAAAACTGAACCTCCGCCCGTCAAAGTAAATTTGATTGGTTTGGGCGTGATTCTAAACGTAATGCTGCGCGTAAGCGAAGAGTCGTCGGCAGAATTATCCCATTTCAACTTCTTTGCGCCCAAAGCCGTAATAGTAAATTCTACAGTATATACGCCTTCGTCTCTTGGCAATCCTCCGCTAATCGCCACGCCGTCGCTGTCTTTATATACGGTCGTCATCAAATCGCTACTGTCATAAACAGAAGAATCATACCAAGTCGGAAGCGTAGGAAGAGAATGTACGCCTATTCTCTCGCTTGTATATTCCATAGTCGAGTTGGCGGGAACAGATAGCACCGAAGCCGCGCATTCTTCAGCCAACTTTAAATTAAGATGAAATGCAGGACGCAGTCTATAAGCGTACGCAGTGCTAGTTACTCCAACATAGCTTAACGCAGTACCGTTAGAATCAAGTAATTGCACAGTGAAATAAGGGTCTGTTTTATCCATTGTCGAGCGCGACCAATAATACGTAGCACTTGAGTCTGGCGTTATACTCCTTTGAGTATTGGATAATTTCCAAATACCTGATATTCCGCTTTGCCCTGTCTCGGCAACGCTTGGAATCCAAAGCTTATCTTTAGCCCAATTTTTATAACCGGTTTTTTCCAAATAAGAAGCCGTGGCGTTGCCTCCAATATCTAAAGCGTCGTTATTGTGATTATATTTGAATCTTTGTTCGGGTGCCGACTCCAGTGCGCTTTGATTGTGCTGCCAACTCATATTATCCGGCACTTCGATAAATTTAGAAATACTACCCGCGCAACCTTCTTCTACGTCCATAGTATATATCGCCCATTCGTTGGATAAATCTTTTGAAACCGGCGTAAGTTCAGTAGCATTGTAAGTTTCAGCATAACTTCCGCCGTTATTGAGCGTTATCGCTCGCATCTCGCTAGTTCCGTACATATTGGACGGAAAATTACCGTTACTATTTGTCGCCGAGCAATGAAACCGTACCCTTTCTGGTTTCGCGTCCGCCAACATAAACGTAAGAATCGGTTCGCCGTTATTATTTTGCGAAAGATACGTCGCCATCCATTTTTTACCTCCAATGGTCACAACGATATCTTTATTGTTATATTCGTTAAAATCCGCCGAGGTCTTCTCTCCGATTTTGCTTATTGCCGCCACGTCCGCATTTTCAATATTACTGATTTGCTTCAAAAGTTGACTGAAAACCTTCAAATCAAAAACCTGCTTACCGCCCGTGGTTTCGTAATCTTTTAACAACAATTCGGGAAGATTAGTGGTTGAACTTTCAATTTGGTCTGTTCTTATAGCCTCTGCAGATTGATTATTATATCCGATAAAAAAACACGACAAAACAATGCCTATCGATAAAATACAAACAATTGCCGCGAATAAAATCTTGTATAAATTCTTTTTGAATACCATCCTCAACACCTCATTCGTAAAGTACGCTTTAATTAATGGAATTCCGCCGTTATTTTTATCGTAAATACAAGACTATCGCAATTGAATTTTTTATTTAAAACAGTCTCGACGTCTGCCCCTATTCCAAAAAAAGTATACTTTTACTGACTGCCGTTTATGCATAGCGAAACGGCGTA
>CAJUOK010000057.1 GCA_910588015.1 uncultured Christensenellaceae bacterium
TCCAGTCGTAAGGAGCGAAGCGACGGCATAGCGAGCAAGCAGATGCGTCTCGTGCAAGCGTCAATGACATTGAAATATTTCTATTAGATTTTAATAATCATATTATTAATACATCCGCTCTGCCGAGGGGTTTCAATTTTAAAATATCAACCTTTTATTATATATTTATTGCAAAAAGCTTTTTTGATGTGCTATAATAAATTGCAAAATACTTTTCGTGAGGTATGTATGGAGTTCAAAAAGGAAGATTTGTTTACAATTCCTAATATTTTGACGTATATCAGATTGATATGTATACCGATATTTATTTGGTTGATGATTGAGTATTACTTGAGCGAAGTCGCAAGCGACGTTTATATGTGGGCAAGTTTCGGCATATTTTTATTTGCGGAAGTCACGGATATTTGCGACGGATATATTGCGAGACATTTTAATCAAGTTTCGGATATAGGCAAGGTGCTCGACCCGATAGCAGACAAAGTGCTTCAGTGCGTCGCTATGCTTTTGCTTTGCATTTGCGCCAACATACACTGGGCTTTTGCCATTATTATTATCGTAAAGGAGATTTTTATGGGCGTGACTTCCAAATATTGGATGCGCGCTAGCAAAAGACAGGTAGAGCAAAAGTCCAACAAAGTTGGCAAAGCGGGCGCTTTTGTATATTTTGTCGGCATTTTGCTATCATTCTTTACGCATAAAAATAAGATAATCTATTGGATAGATTTTGCGCTGTTGGTTGCGGGAAGCGTACTTGCGATAGTTGCGGCGGCTATTTATACCGTGATATATCAAAAGAAGCTCAACGAGGTAAGAGCAAGCGGAATTTTAGATAAATTGGACAGATACGGCAATCCTTTGCCAACCGTTGAGGAAAAAGTCGCGACGGATAAGTCTGAAGAAGAAAATACAGAGCAAGAATAGTTTTTTATAAAGATATGACGTTATTTTGTCGGATTGCGGCGCAATTACGGCAATGAAAGGTTTACGTTTTTTATAAAGGAGCAAAATAGTGCAGATTTTGAATTTGGCGGCTATATCTTTTCATTGGGAAAGATTTACGCAGCCGTCTGTAATAGTTGGAATATGCGTAATGCTTGTCGGATTGATTTTGAGTTTTTGCTCAAAACCTATTTCCGCGGCTATAGGCAAAAGACGTCGGGCGAAAGGAGAGGAACCCAACGAACAGATGCTGTATACGGCATTTAAATTCGTATCGATGGGCGTCGTGTTTATAGGTATGCTTGTGGCTATCGTCACTATGCAATGGAAGTGAGTTTAAATACATTAAGAGGATAGAACAATTATGGAAATGTCAAAGACGTACGACCCAAAGTCGTTTGAAAACAAATTATATAAGGAGTGGATGGACAAAGGCTATTTCAAAGCCAAGGTTGACGGCAAAAAAGAGCCGTTTACTATCGTTATTCCGCCTCCGAATATTACGGGACAACTACATATTGGGCACGCGCTCAACGATACGATACAGGACGTTATCATAAGATTTAAGCGTATGCAGGGATTCAGTACGCTTTGGCTGCCGGGAACAGACCACGCTTCGATTGCCACGGAAGTAAAAATCGTCGAGAAGATGAAAAAAGAAGAAGGACTGACCAAGCAAGACGTGGGTAGAGACGGCTTTTTGAAGAGAGCTTGGGCTTGGAAAGAGCAGTACGGCGGAAGAATCGTAGAGCAGCTCAAGAAGTTGGGAGCTTCTTGCGATTGGTCGCGCGAGACTTTTACTATGGACGAGAAGTGTTCGAGGGCGGTCAACGAAGTCTTCGTCAATCTTTACGACAAAGGATTGATTTATAAAGGAGACAGAATAATCAACTGGTGTCCGTGCTGTAAGACGGCATTGAGCGACGCGGAAGTCGAGTATTCCGAGCAAGACTCGCATTTGTGGCATATAAGATACCCGCTTGCGGACGGAAGCGGCGATATAATAGTAGCTACCACCCGTCCCGAAACTATGCTTGGAGATACGGCGGTTGCCGTCAATCCAAAGGACGAGAGATACGCCGATATGGTCGGCAAAAATTTAATATTGCCGTTGGTGGAAAAGCAAATTCCCATTGTCGCCGACGATTACGTAGAAAAAGACTTCGGAAGCGGCGCGGTTAAAATCACTCCCGCGCACGACCCCAACGACTTCGAAGTGGGAATGAGACACAATTTGCAAGTCATCAAAGTTATGAACGACGACGGCACTATGAATGAATTTGCAGGAGCTTATAAAGGACTTGACAGAGCCGAAGCGCGCAAACGTATCTGCGAAGATTTGCAGGCGCGCGGTTATATGGTTAAGATAGAAGATTATAAGCACAACGTCGGCGAGTGTTATCGCTGTCACGCCACGGTCGAACCTATCGTAAGCAAACAGTGGTTTGTAAAAATGGAGCCGCTTGCCAAGCCTGCCATAGACGTGGTTAAAAAGAAAAAAGTCGAATTTATTCCCTCCAGATTCAGCAAGACTTATTTTAACTGGATGGAAAATATAAAGGACTGGTGCATATCCCGTCAGTTGTGGTGGGGACACAGAATACCCGCGTATTATTGCGACGATTGCAAAGAAATGAGCGTGTCTAAAACTGCGCTCGACGCGTGTCCCAAGTGCGGAAGCAAACATATTAGACAGGACGAAGACGTGCTTGACACTTGGTTTTCCAGCGCGCTTTGGCCGTTTTCCACTTTGGGATATCCCGACACTACGGAAGACCTCAAGTATTTTTATCCCAACAGTCTGCT
>CAJUOK010000058.1 GCA_910588015.1 uncultured Christensenellaceae bacterium
CAGATAGAGAGATACGCGGAGTATCTCAAAGAACAAAAGGCAATGAGATAAATAAATCTTGCATTGTCATATCAAACATAAATAATATGTCATTTCGACCGAAGTGGAGAAATCTAATCAGTATGAAAAGGAATAGATTTCTCCATTACACTTCATTCCAGTCGTAAGGAGCGAATCGACGGCATAGCGAGCAAGCAGATGCGTTTCGTGCGAGCGACAATGACAAAATATATGTTACCTCAAATTTAATTACCTTGTCATTTCGACCAAGCGTAGCGCGTGGAAAAATCTAATCAGTATAAATCGGAAGAGACCTCTCCACTACGGTCGAGGTGACATATTGATAATAATTGAGTTGACATTTACAAATGCTCAAGGTGATAATCACCAATGCTTAATATAACAATTAATAACGATTGAGGTGAAACATCTTACAATGTCATATTGAGCGTAACGTAGTGGAGTCGAAATATCTCAATCAAATTAGATTTTCTCCCACGCTTGAAAGGACTTAAAATTATTATATATCCCTTGATTTTTGAATAACTTGTTGAGCGTTACATATAATATTTTTGTGGAAAAGAAATTGAGCGAGTTGAATAAAATAAAGCTTTTCGTTGCGTTGGGAGTCGTGTTGACTTTTGTATTGGGAGCGATAAGTCATTTTATATATCAATGGTCGGGGAAGAATGTAATAGCAGGTCTTTTATTTGCGACCAACGAAAGCATATGGGAGCATATCAAATTGGCGTTGCTGCCTATGTTCGTTTTTTTTATCATAGGCGGATTTTTGTTTGCAAAAAAAGTAAATAATTATTTTTTTGCGGTATTTTGTTGCTTGCTAGTTACGATAAATTTTGTAATTTTTTCATTTTTAGGGTATACAATTTATACGCGTAAATCTATATTGCCGTTTGACATAACCATATTTGCATTGTCAATTATATTAGGTTTTTTGACGGCTTATAGAATATTTTTTCTTAAGAAATTTAAATATCTCAACGTTGTAGGATTGATTGGAATAATTGGGATTGCCATAGCGTTTTTTACTTGTACTTATCACGCGCCGCAAATTTTTCTATTCGAAGAATTGTACGTTTTTTAATTAGATTACAGAGGGTATAAATATTTTTAGACCTACCGCAATAAGCACGATTCCGCCTATTATCGGCGCCGCATCTTTGAGTAAGTTTCCAAATTTTTTGCCTATAAAGAAAGCTATAAGCGACATTGCCCAAGTGATTATGCCGATTATCCCAAAAGATAGGGTAGCGGAAGATATATCCTCGGCAAGGAAGAGAACTCCCACGCTTAACGCGTCTATGGAAGTGGCAATTGCTTGTATAAATATTTCACCTATGCTTATTCTTTTTTCTTGCAGAGATTTTCCCTTTTTCTTATTGACTATTGTTTCGATAATTCCTTTGAGTCCGATTACGCTCAACAGGACTAGCGCAATCAAAGGGATAAATGCCATCAAATGTTTGGAGAACGCAGAACCTACGCTATAACCTATCAAAGGCATTACCATTTGAAAAATGCCGAAAAGCAACGTAAATAATACGGCTTTGATAGGACGCATATTTTTTTCCGCCATTGCGTTGGTCATCGATACGCACGATGCGTCTGCCGCCAGACCTATCGCCATAAAGACTGTTTCCCACATAAAGAATTTCTCCTTAATTAAAAAAGTATAGCCCGTTTGCTATACTCATATTCGACTTGACGTATAGCAAATACCCGAAAGATTCGGATAATTGTAAGTCTCGTCGTTTAATTCAAGCCAGATATCGCTATCAGTATGTTGACTTGCCACGCTATTGCGCCAACTACTCCCTTAACATTTGTATTATATTACAAAAGCTTCGCATTTGTCAATAATATGCGGCAAATTGAGCTATATTCACAAATATCGACAATTTGTTTGTAAATAGGTAGGTCCATAAAAAATTTTAATCTTGAAAAAGTGCTAAAAATCTCTTTACAAACAATTTTTTTTTTGATATTATATATAAGCGCTTTACGGAAGCTTAGCTCAGTTGGGAGAGCATCTGCCTTACAAGCAGAGGGTCATAGGTTCGAGCCCTATAGCTTCCACCATAATTGCGGGAGTGGCTCAGTGGTAGAGCGTCACCTTGCCAAGGTGAACGTCGCGAGTTCGAATCTCGTCTCCCGCTCCAAAAGAGTCACCGTTTATGCTATCGCGGCATATTATGTTAGGGAATGGCACCATAGCCAAGTGGTAAGGCAGAGCTCTGCAAAAGCTTCACCCCCAGTTCAAATCTGGGTGGTGCCTCCAAAAAAGCTCTTGCTAATCAATGCAAGAGCATTTTTATTTTATATTCGCTGCTGTGGTGGAATAGGCAGACACAAGGGACTTAAAATCCCTCGAGGGCGACTTCGTACCGGTTCAAGTCCGGTCAGCAGCACCAAAGCAAGTAGGCTGGCGCATACTTGCAGGGGAGTACTGCAGACACGGACAGTCCGAAATAGTGACGCTCA
>CAJUOK010000059.1 GCA_910588015.1 uncultured Christensenellaceae bacterium
GCTTGTAATATCTTCTTCATTGTCTCCGCTCAACAAATTTTTGAACGTGATATTAGCAACTAAATAGTTACGAACAGGCGAATTATCTATTGTATATCCTTCCGTTGAATCAATATCGGTATTTGTGATATATTCAGTAGTAACGACATTCTTTTGCGCCCATATTTTGGACGGCATTTCTCTTTGCAATTTAGCGTACATATCATCTTGGGTAAGTCCTGTAGCTCCGTTATATTTATTACTGCTAACAGCGCGTCTACTATATAAATCAATAGCGCCGGTAGTAATCCCAATAGGAATTGAATTATCCGCAAACCAATTCAAATTATCCGTATCTAAAACAACGGTATCTACAACCGGATAGTTTGTACACCAAATAGCTGATATAAAACTATACTTTGAAGAGCCTTGGTTAAAAATACCGTCAGCGTACGTATTTTTTAATGTCAATTTTGGCAGTGAATTCGGCCAAGCATTAATAAATGAAGCGCAAACTCTTCTTTCATTTACATTATCGGTATAATTGGTATAAACTACGCAATTCTCTATAAATTGTTCTCCTAAAAGAGACGTATAACAGGTTATTCCTCCATACCAAATATCTCTACGACTACTTGAATTACAAGTTACGTCTGCAATAGCAACACAGTCATATATGGCTGTAGATAAACCGCCGCCAGTGCAACTGAATCCACCTATAATAATGCCGCCGCCTACTCCAGATAAAGCTTGTACCGTAATTTTTACTTTTATCGAACAACGATAGATATATATTTTTTGATTGTCACCGCTTGCATTGCCGACCAGTCCGCCAACAACATAACTGTTGTTTCCGGAGAAATCTGCCGAACCCGACACGCTTCCGACGACGTGACAGTTTAACATATCTCCGCCTTGCGTAGAACCTATCAACGTGCCGACTCTACCGCCCGTTGTCGTTATTGACACATTTTGAAGATTAAAATCAGTAACTGAGGAGTCAGCGCCTATTATTCTGAAGACACCGCATTCATTTTCGCTTCCAAAATCTTTTTTTATATTAAAAAGAGTATTTCCTAGACCGTAAAATTTTCCGTTAAAATTTTCAACCGCATTAAATGTCTGTCCGTCAAAATCTATATCTTGCCCAAGTATGTAAACTTTACCTGTTGTCGAAGCTGAAGTAGCGTTTGAAGCGAAATAATTCCATTGAGTTACGTTTGTAATAACGTAAGGATTTTCATAAGTGCCTCTTGCGCTTGAACTTGTAACTTTATGTTTGCTTAAATCATAAGGAGTATCTAAATCGTTTGCTCTATATTTATCTATTAAATTTACATCTGTATATACATAGGAATATCCATCTTTAAATTCACCGAAACCGTCGCTTGCATTGGTCGTAATATCCATTGCCGTATTGTTTATATCACCTTGGTCTAACTTATCGGGCAACGATATGCTAAACGGTAAGCAAGCGCTTATCGCTCCCAAAATTATGCATAATGCTATTATAAGTATCGAGCATTTTAAATATTTACTTTTTATTTTTTTTGAGTTCATTCTTATACTCTCCAATATTCTTTTATCTGTTGAGATTTCTCGACCATATGAGACCTCTCCGCTTCGGTCGAGGTGACATATTGATTAGATTTCTCGACTACGCTCGTAAGGAGCGAAGCGACGGCATAGCGAGCAAGCAGATGCGTCTCGTGCGAGCGTCAATGACATTGCACTTGCTATTTATCAACTTACAGTATACTTTGCCGCCTTCTCTTTCGCAGAACTAATAGAATATTCTATACAACAGCGTCTTCTAAACCAAATATTGTAATTTTTATTTCTCTCCAATATTTGTTTTTCTGCCT
>CAJUOK010000060.1 GCA_910588015.1 uncultured Christensenellaceae bacterium
CGCTCTCTCCGCTCTTGTCCATTGTCCAACCTTTGAATACGTGGTTGGGTTTTGAGGACGTTACGTAGTTAGCGAAGTTGGAATTATTAATTGTATTGGGTAATTCGTCGCCTTGTTTAAAATCTGCCGTTGGTACGCTTTCTATATTTTCCTCATTGTCTCCGCTTAACAAATTTTTGAACGTGATATTAGCTACCAAATAGTTTCGAACGGGAGAAGTATCCGGTGTGTAACCGCCTATCTTGCTTGTATCCCATATTTGAGGATAGTTATTTCCAAAAAATAACTTTGACGCAGAAATCAATGCACTTGACGTTGCAAGTTCATTAGGATGTATAATGCTATTTGCATCAGTAACAGTATTAGCGTCTATAATTGCATATCCGTTTGAAGATTTCACTACATTAATATTATTAACACTACCGCTAAGAGTCAAATTTGAAGGTCTCACTACGGCAACCAACGACTGTTTAGTAGCGCCTATGGTGCCTTCAACAAATGCATTTGCAAAAACAATATGGTCTCCTCTGACACCTGCCAACGCACCACATCCGTTAGTGCCATTTCCATTGTTAACTACTTCTATGGTGCCAAATACGTTCTCAATTCTAAATATATCATCAGTAGTTTCAGACCATCCAAATATTGCAGAAAAAAATAAAACACTTCTAGCTTGAGGATTACCTATAGCATTTACAGTAGCCGCACAATCGAGAATAGTAATAGCTGATAAACTTTGCGCTAAAATTCCTGCGGCAAAAATAGATTTACCCCCGGAAGACGAAACTGTTATTGAAAATTCAGAAGAACAACGATATATCGTAATATTTTTATCATTTCCGCTTGCTGTATGCTCTCCAACAATACCGCCGCTTGCGCATTGAATAGAATATGCAGTACTAGCATTATTTTCACCGCTCGTATGACAGTTTAATATAAAATTATTTCCAAAAGATACTCCCAGTATACCACCCATATATGGTCCGCGGTCATTTTGCACACCTCCAGCTTGAGTTTGCGGTATTCCGCTAAAATAGAATTTTTCATTAATTAAATCTGTTATTGTAGCGTTTGTTGCGCTACAAAATACTCCAAATCCGGAGTTTGTTTGTCCGCTTGTACCTATCGGCAAATATGCAGAACCTGTCCAATATTGCCAATCGCTGCATTCTATATTGTGTAATTTGTGCCCCAGTCCGTAAAATGTTCCGCCGAATCTCGCAACAGGTCGAAATGTTTTTCCGCTAAAGTCCAAATCACTCGCAAGAACATAATATTTACCTGTGCTATTACTTAGATTACTCCCTAATAACTTAACGAAAATTTCCCAATCTTCTACGCTTGCTATTACGTAGGGATTTTCTTGCGAGCCGCGAGGTTGCGTTGTGTCGACTTTTAATATAGTCATATCGTAATCTGTATTACCTGACCTAAAGTCATCTACTTTGTCTTTGTCCGTAAATACATAAGAATAACCGTTGGCAAACTGCCCTAACTCTCCGCTTGTAGGATACGTAACGTCAAGAGCCGTATTGCCGGTTATATTGCCAATACCGTTAATACCTGTCGATTGATTGTCATTAAATTTAACAACATCAGTAAATAAATATAATACGCAACTCATTGCGATTATCAATACTATTACTATCGCCGCTATTGCCGCCATCTTATTTTTATCTTTAGTAAACATTCTTAACACCTCTAGCAATTTTATTATTCATATCCTTGTTTTCCTTTATTACGATGAGATTTCTCCATTACGCTTCGCTCCAGTCGAAATGACGTATTTATATTTGTAATCTTGATAACATAACATTTTCTG
>CAJUOK010000061.1 GCA_910588015.1 uncultured Christensenellaceae bacterium
AAAAAGATAGCGGCAAAGTATACTTTAAGTTGAGAAATAGACGAATGGCAAAGAGCAACTTTGTGACGTCATATTGAGCGGAACGAAGTGGAGTCGAAATATCTCAATCGGATTAGACCTCTCGACTACGCTCGAGGTGACAGAATGCGTCATTTCGACTGGAGCGAAGCATAATGGAGAAATCTCATCGTAATAAAGGAAACAAGAATATGAATAACAAAAAAAGCAGAGGGATAGAGAATGTTTACAAAAGATAAAAATAAGAGACCGGCAATAGCGGCGATAGTAATAGTATCGATAATCGCAATGAGTTGCGTATTATCTATATTTACTGATGTTTTTAAGGTTAAAGACGAACAATCTATAGGTATTAACGGTATTGGCAACTTGACTAGCAATATGGCTCTTAACGTTACGTATCCTACAAGCGGAGAGTTAGGGCAATTTGCCAACGGTTATTCTTATGTATTTACGGACAAAGACAAAGTAGACGACTTTAGAGCAGGTAATATAGATTACGATATGACTATATTAAAAGTCGACACAACGCAACCTCACGGTTCGCAAAAGAATCCTTATGTCATAGCAAGCATTGATGATTGGGATAGATTTGCAAAGAATTTGGATGTAGGCACAATACCGAATTACGGTAGCGGTAAATACTTTATTTTGGCAAACAATTTAGATTTTGATGGAAAGATATTTCATCCTATACGTTTTTTTAACGGTACTTTTTACGGATTGGGATATAAACTTCAGAATATTTCAGTAAACGGCACTGCAGGATGGGTATATTGGAATGGAAGTAATTATGTGCAAATTCCTACTTCGGGAGCATCTAGTCCGTATGGTTACGGAGTATTTTGCAGAACTTTAAATTCTACTATTGCCGATTTGATTGTAGAGAACTTTGAGTATAAGCAAATGCCTGCGACAGCTATATATACTTCACGCAATATGACTAGTACGGGAGGAGTAGCGGGACAGTCAAACGGACAGGATTATTTTCTAAATTGCCAAACAATAGGAGCGATAGAATCTAATATTGTTTATTCACATCATACGCCTTCAGCAGGAATAATAGGGGCTCACGCAACTAAAAGCAGTGCAGCGGCATTGTTAGTATATAGATGTTCTTCAAAAGTAAGTATTAGTACAGAATCAGCTGCTGCTTTTACTACTATACATTCAGGTATAATAGGCGATGCATATGATGCTGGAAATATAGTTATATATGATTGCGCGGCAAATATTATTTCTAATACTAATACTGGTGCGCATACTTCGGCATCGATTGCTGCAGGAGTTATAGGTAGCGATACTCTATATCTTGAAAATGTTATAGGCACTATAAATGTGAATACGACTGTCAATGCAGGTAGCGGGGCGTTAACAGGTACCTATGCTAATTCGATAGTGGCAAGTCTTAAAAATTGTTACGTAGAAGGAAGTTACGGAGCCGCCGCGGGACCTAAATACGCATACGCCGGCGTAGGCGCAGCAGTTCAAGTTACGGTAAACGGCAGTTCAATAAATAATATCAACGTTGTTAAGCCGCCTGATGTCAACTATTGGACGAGTTACCAAGGTAGTTACGGTATACGTTTGAGCGGTCACAGAGAATATTCAACTTCCGGCGCAATGCTTACTGAAGCGGAGACATTTTTTGGAAATAATTATTCGCAAATATGGGATACAAGCAAGATAGGCAGTAATTACGAGCCGGACAACTCGCCCGTGCGCAATTATTTAGTTGCTAATATCACGTTCAAAAATTTGTTAAGCGGAGATAATGAAGAAGATATTACAA
>CAJUOK010000062.1 GCA_910588015.1 uncultured Christensenellaceae bacterium
CCGTCAGCTTTATCAACGGATTTACCGACGACTGTCCCAATACTATGAAATACGTAGACTTCTTCTCTTTGCATTTATCCTTGCTCATTGCGTATTCTCTCAATCCGTCAAAAAACTTCTTCTGTTGCTTTGTCAGTTTCTCGTATGCTTCGTCGAGTGTAAGTCTGGGAGCTATTTCTTTCTTTGGTTTTGCGGCAGTAGCTACTTTTACTTTGACTTCTTTCTCCACTACCTTCTCGACTTCGACAGGCTTTTCTATTACTTTCTCGACAATTTTTTCTACCTCGATTGGTACTTCGACCTTGACTTCCTTTTCCACAATCTTTTCGATTACCTGCGGTTCGTGATTTTGTTCGGAAGACAATTCCAATATCTTTTCCATAAGTTGAGCTATCGTCTCGTCATTTTTTTGAGACTTATCTATAAGCTGCCGCAGCAATTCGTCATTGGCATTGCTCGAACTTACTTGTCTTTCGATAATTTTTTCCGACGACTGGTCTAAAAGTTTTTTCATTATGATTTCTTGATTATCCGTCAACTTTTTGATAACCTCGTCACTGGAAGACGCCTGTTGCGGCAAATACTGCTGTACGTTGGGCAACATTGCGCTCACTGCCTCGGTTATCATTCCTCGCATTTCGTCAGCTCCGAAATACGGTTGAGAATTCATATACACGCCTTGCGGCTGTTGCATATTGCCGCCGTTGCCAATCATACGCATAAACATCATCTTGTTATATTCTTCTTTACTGGTCGCCAATTCGTCTTCGGCTTTGCGACATTTGCTTTTTGCTACCAAAGTTATGACAACACTTGCCGCCGCCAAGCCCATCAATGCGCAAGCTATTGCAGTCCAACCGCTGAATGCCACTCCAATAAATAAACCTGCATAATAAGTAGAATATTTTTCGTTGACGGTCTTTTTTGCTCTCTTTCTGCGGCTTTCGTAGCTTGCAGTCTTTCCCATACAAATCAAAATGACTATTATACTTATACTTCCCGTTGCCAACTGCCATAAAGGCAAGTCTTTTAACTTGGCAATTATTTCGTCCAATGCGCTGTCGTCATCACTCGGCTTGGTATCGTCGGGCGGCGTTATCGGCGTGTTGTCGTCTGTGGGATAATACGGATTATTCGGGTCGGTTGGGTCGAATAATTGCTCGTTTGCCGATACCGTAAATTCTTTCCACTCCGTCTCAAAACTTCCGTCGGCAAATGCGTAATTATTTTTATCCTTAATTACCGCTCTTACTTGATAACTGCCACCCGCTTTGAGGTCTTCGAATCTCAATGCGTTGCCTTCCATATCCATATACTCGTAGGTCACGCCCAATATTTCTTTTTTATTCAATTGTAAAGAAGGCGGATTGTGACTGTCGACCCATACTCCGTTGTTGACGCTCATAGGTTTTATTTCAAAATTCAATATTACAAATCCGTCCGCGTCTGCGCCTTCCAAATAAAAGCCTTGGATTTCGCTCTTGAGTTTTATTCTCACCGAGTACTGTCCTACGTTTGTAGGCGCGCTTCCGAGCGAAGCAGTACCGCCTCTGTCGTAATACTCTATATCAAAGTCGCTCTCGCTCAACGCTCCTTCTA